>NZ_CP037422.1:5618333-6218333 GCF_007748175.1 Gimesia aquarii | reverse complement strand
GATCATTTTAGTCGATGATCAAGTGGTCGGAATCGAGCGAGCTCCTTCGCATGCGTACTGGCAGAGTGTTTGGCCATGCTTAATCCGAGAGTGCTATGGTTCATTGGCGATTCGCGTTGCTCAGCAAAAGGGACCCTATCCAGTAGTGCCGACATCAAAGACGATGCTACCGGATGAAATCAGTTCACTGGATGAACTGGAGTCGTTGATCGCTGAGATCGCAAATCAGGAAGACGAGCGGGCTAAGTCGACCGTACGTGAATTACTCGACGAACAGTTGAATCTAACATATGACGAATCAACTGAAGGCCTGACGATTGAAACGATCCAACCGGGGCGGTTTTCCGGACAGGTCATCCGAGACGGTAACCGAATCGTTTATGCATCAATGCCGACGGCCAAGAAATGGCTTGCCGAGAACAAGTGGCAAACAGCTCAGCCGTTTGTAATTTGATTGGGATTTCAATTGAGAACAAGACCCCCTGGTTCGATTAATCAAATCAGGGGGCTTTGCTTTGATCACTTGTTTCACTAAAGGCATACATTCATATCTGGAATTATTTCCGATCAGAAGTCTGCTTGAGTAGATCTTTGACATGCAGGAGTACGGTTGAATCTGCCTTAACCGTTTCTGAGTCAAGCAACGTTTTTTGCTGAGCCGGTGTGAGTTTTGTATCCTGGCTTGCAAATTTTGTGATCAGTCTCTTGGCAGTATCGCGAGGTGCGCTATATTTTTTGTCTCCATTGACGTCCAGGTAAATTGGGTTTGTGATTGCTTGTGTCGCTTTGCCGTAGGTTGTCCAACCGGGTAATGTGATGCCGTCTCCCAAGACAAATGCTATGATGTGTGCGTCATGAGCAGGTAAATCAAGTAAGAATGTGAGCGTTTGATTGGTGGGCTGATTCATTTTCGAATCAATATTTTTGTGTGCAACTTGTTTCCCATTCACGTAGATCATGGCTTCACGAGGACGGACCCAAGAAGGTGCGGCGACTCGTAAACTGGCAGTGAATTTCTGGTTATCACGATGCTCAGTCACTGTTGTGGCTGGAACAAGGTCTCCCATGTTGTACTGTTTGGCTAGAGTCAAATTTGCAAAAATGCCCGCTGCCACTGACGCGCGCCCTTCTGTGAATGCGCGATAAACCTCTTTGCGATCGATTTGAGAAACGTCATCCATGTGACTCTTGAGATACGTTCGTGCTTGTCCGACCGGGTCATTGACTGTGTGAGAATCAGTGGCGCCTACAGCCGTGAGTCGCAATCCCCGATTCAGTAATGTCATCCAATCTTCGAGGGCGTAGAAAAAATCAGGGGTTTCATTTGCAGGCTGTGCGACTTCAAAGCCGTCGAAGTTAAATGCAGGTCCATCAATCCGACTACCTGTGCTACGGCTAAAGCGAAATCGACCGAAGGGGCCTTTCGGTATCGTGGGCCAATAGGGATGATTCAGAATTACGACTTCGGCCCCTTTGTTTCGCATATCGGCGATCAGCTCAGACCAGTCTTCTTTTTTCAGAAAGAGTGGATTGCGGCCTTTCACACCTCCGGGAACTGCTTTTGAGGGGTCGAGTGGAAACGCGGTAAAATGACCATTATGAGTTGTGACTTCATCGCCGGAGATTGCGTGGAAATGAGCGTTAGTGCCCGATTGTTTTTGATATGGCGTGTAATCGGATATGTGATTGTGATCGGTGGCAATAGCGACTTCAATTCCTTCGCCGGCAATTGTAATCATGCGTTCGGCGTATGTGGCATTTCCATGGCCACTACCAGGTAAAGTATGAATATGGCTATCACAGGCAACAAAACCTGTTGTGTCGACTTCGCGTGAAATCACTAATGTGTGACTCTGAGGCTTTAGGCTTTCGACTACAATTGGCTGCTTGGCCACTCCCCATTCCATCCCGCGCGTTGCATAGAGCGTGTACTTTCCCGGCGGCAAATCAAATGACTCACCGGTTCCCAGTGTGTAGAGAATACCGGGCCGCACTGCGTTTGTTGGCCTGCGTACGTTATAGAGTTTTGCGAGTTGTCCCAGATGATTCACGATGGTAATGCGCGCGGGGACAGCCTGTCCCTCTTCCGTGTTTACTTTCACGGAAATCGTTTCCAGCTGAAGCGTCTGTTTTAAGGGTTGGGGATGCAATTCGAAATTGCGTAACACTGCTGGCTGTCCTCGACCAGTCACTGCCAGTGTGTTCTCACCCTCTTTGAGAACATTGGGAGGGACAGCGAAACCGATTCGATGAAATCCATCGTGTTTTTTGTTCGAACCGATCTGGGGAGTGTGTGCTTCAAGTCGTCCAAGCGTGTTACCATTGAGGTTGACGATCCAATACCCACCCGAGCTTTGTTTCTCTAGATCTTGCTCCAAGAGGAGTGTGAACTCGGTCGGATTGTTCCTGGCAGAAAACGTTTTTTGATACGAGAGTTTGCCTTTTATCTCGTGTGATTCACGATCGATGACGATCGACTTCTCTGCAGCTTCTAAAGTGCCTGTGATATTAGTAATTCCACAGGCAGCTAGCAGAATGAGTGCCCCAATACGGCAAATGTCCATTTGTTGGACTCCTTAATGTTGGATCATTTTCAAAGCTGATAGTACAAATAGATGTTTTTAACGTTACTTGGGGGTGAGTATTTTGAAAGTCTGATTTTAGATTTTATGGGAGAATCTTAGCCTATCACAAATGGGGAACACAGAGGATTGATAGAGATCATCGACTTCTCTCGTTTAATCAATGTCTGATATTGAATTATAGGTATTCGATTTTTCGAGACAAGGTAACAGAAACACAACCATTCAATACAGACGTTCAAAATGGTCGATAGAAATTGGCACGATAAGGCAGGAACATCGTTTGTGTATGAAAAAGACACATTGCTTCTTAATGTTTATCTTAGGTTGATACGATCATACCCGATACAATCTGGGAGCACAAATTGGTTCTGCTATGAGTGTATTGTTACTTAGATCTATTGGACCGGTGGCTGGCGCCATTCCGCTCAGGTAGGTTACACACTGGTAGCAATTATTTCATCGCTTTGATTTGTTGCTGGGGAGAAAGCAATAGTGATCATCGTGAAGATGTTTATGCGCGTTAATGTCTGAGTTTGTGACAATCGAGGCATTAATTCGCAGTATTTTGATGATTTGAGGTGCGTGATGAATAGTACTCATCTGGAACTACTTTAGCTGAAGAGACTCAAAATGCCGTAAACATAGCGGGTTTTATACTGCTTTCTTTGGCACCTGCTGAAGTGTTTCCTATCAGAAAAAATTTCCCACGCGCGCGCGACGCAAGTGAGTTAGTTTAGGAAAGGAAACGGCTGAGTCAAGATCTGAAAAAGTGCTTTGTTTTCAGCGATAAAATTCGTGTTTTAATTGGCAAGATACGGTCAAGTTTGTTTGTTTTCTGGATTGATTAGCGAAGTAAGATGAACAGCGCTAACCATGGCGATTTATTTTTTATGATCTTGGTCTTGTGTTTTTGGTTTCTTGCTCAAGAATGGAGTTTTCCACATTCCGAATAGAGTTTGCCAGTGCCACTGTTCATAGTCACTCAAGCCGAAGCGAATGTTTTCAAGATCATGACGCATGCGAAATGTACCAGCGAGGCGATCCCAGATCGAAAAGACGGTTGAATAATTGGAGTTGGTTTCTTCGGGCAATTGAGAGTGATGTATTTTATGCATATCAGGAGTCACGAAAATCCACCTCAAAATACGATCTACTTTGCCAATCGAAATGTTGGCGTGATGAAATTGAGTGGATAAGAACACCAGCAAGCCATAGAAAATGAATTGCCAGGCTTGTAAGCCGAGAAGTGGAATGAGTAAAAGACGAAACAGAGTCGAAAAAAATAACTCTCCCCAATGAAAGCGGGTCGCCGTTGAAACATCCATATAAGGGTCACTGTGATGCATACGATGGAACCGCCAGAAGAAGGGGATGCGGTGGTTCATCCAATGCCAACAGAATGTCCAGACATCCAAAAGGAGCACCGCTATGATCGTCTTCCAGATGATTCCGAGAGAGGATTGATTAAGCAGCCCCCAATGGTGATCCAGAGACCATTGTGAGACGACTTCGATGGAAGTACCAAACAATAACCCCAGAAGCAAGGGATTCAGAATTGCTAAAACGATATTATGAAACGCGTGTTGATATCTTGTTTTGGTTTTGACTGGTTTAAAGGCAGCCCAACTTTCCCAGACCCAAAACAGTGCTAACAGTCCAATGGGTAAGATGCGGTAGATGATCGACAGGATCTGTAATTCTGAAAGTTCAGAGAACATGGGCGCATCTGATTGATTAAGAAAAATAACAGTCAGTCAATTTGTCTGTAATTTAAACTCATTCCAATATGGGATGAGATAAGAATTGTGAGTCACAGATTCATTTTGTCAGATGCAAGAATCAGATGCAAGAAACGGAAACAAGTGATAGATTATCGCGCGCGATAAGTGGCTTTAATTTTTCCCTGTTGTTGAAGTTCTCGTACAAAAGTCATTTGTTTGGGCTTGGGGATTTGCAAATGATGCATTAAAGCCAAAAGATCATTCAGGCGACACGTTGTCGAAGAGGGCAAGGGAGTAATTTCCAAAACGAAGTCGCTGTATTCCAGTTTCGCTGGATCGAGAAGCACATTTCCTCTGGTTTGAATTTTAGATTTTGCAAAATCGATGACCACTTCGGGGGACTGATTTGCAGGAGACACTGGTTGTATGGGAATTGGCAGTGACTGTAGTTGCGATACTAATTGATGAGCCAGTTGTTGATTAGAATTGGGAACGGATATCGAGATCATGCTGGATGAACGCAGGATCGCTTTGGAATGGATTGATGGTTGTGATTGTAAAAATTGATTGATTCTTTGAGTGATCAATTGACTGATTTGAGGCTGACTATTAGAGGTGCTCAGAAAAAAATTGAGATGAGGTATCCCATTGTCAGAAATTAATTTTGGTTTGAGATTTGTTAAGAACTGTGAGCCTTTGGGGATGATACCCTGTGATTTCATACGGCTTTGATTTGTGAGCACAGGTCCCATTGCCATGGCGTCGGCATGTATTTTTCGAGAGCCGACAGCGAGTAATGCAGTTGGCAGGAGATAACCACCACTGAGGTCTACATTTTTGTTAACAGCAGTGATGTAACATTCAAGGTACTGCCCTTTCTTAACGCCCGTATTAGGGACATAAGCGATGATGGACACATTGGCAAGATTGCCAGCACGAATTGGATTTTTGATCTTTTTGAGATCAATATTCATAGTCTTCACTGAAGAATTCAATGCTTTAATGGCTTCTGCTGAATAGCTATGGTCTCCCGTTCCGTTCAATCCAATGACCAGACCGGCTCCAGAGATTTTAATGATTTCAGCTGGTTGAAATTCTCCCAATTGGGATAACTTCATTTCCGGAGACATTCGAATTTCTTTTGGTAGAGAAAGTTCAGAGTGGATTTTCAATTCCGCCCTGTTTTTTCCGAGTATGGAGGCTTGAAAAATTGAATCGCCGAATACAGGAGTGACCTGGATCGTCTGGTGCAGAGTGCCACTTTGAATTGGGATACCGACGGTTTTGATCGTGACTCCCCGATAAGAGGCTATAAGATGAATGGGATTTTTTTGTCGAACCAAGGGGGCTTGAGTGGAAAAATCTGGTCTCGGCTGTTGAGTCACCGTATAGCCGGCTGAAACAGTCTGTTGTTGCACAGGAGTCGACATCGAAATCTGCTGGACTGTTTTGACATCTGTTGCAGATATGGTTGGTTGAATGGCAGGTTTAAATGCGATTTGTCGAACCAGTTCCGCGTCAACACGGAGCAATTCTTCAATCAAGGACGTTCGTTGTTCCCTGGTTGTTTGTGAGAGCAATAGAATATTTAAAGCAGGTGGTGCAGTAGCTAATTGATTTGAGGCTGTAACAAGATTGATTTGAGGAGGGGAATTTTCTGGTAAAAATTGATCACGTGTTTGATTGTTGTTCGAATGAGCTACCATCGCGGAAGGTGTCAGTGATGTCTGTGAAGGAAGGTCAATTTTTTCAGAGTCAGTTATATCAATTTGACTTTGATTCGTACCCGCAGGGAAATCCAGACTAAGGTCGGGAAAGTCCGACGGTTCAGAAAGGGCGACATCCAGCGTAGTTTCAGTAGAGTCTGATTTACCTTCGAGAAAACCTTGAATCGATTGAGACAGAAAAAACATGGCCAGCGCAAACAGACCGATTCCTGTCAGGATTGAGAATTTAAAGTAGCGCATAGTTTCCCTTAGCCGTTAAAATAGGGCTTCGTGAAATGAATTAATTTGTGAAGGGATAATGATCTGAGAGAGGAGATGTGAGCACCTTATGAGAATCCCTTTTTTCTGTCAATATGGGACATTTGGATGAGGGGAAACCCTTTATGCTTGTTCCATGTATTACGTAATTTGTTCAGTTCGATGTTCCAGAATCTTTGAATAAGCGGTCGTCAATCTGAGATGATTCGCACCTTGAATTTGTGCGCAGTTATATTGGAATTGACCCTGATAGACGAGACGTCGTACTATTCCCACATTTCAAAAGTGGCTGGGGAAATAATGCCGCAAAAAAAACGGCTTAAATACTTATTATTATTCATTTTATTGATCTCCGCAATGATTCGATGTGGAATTGCGGTTTATGTACAGCGCCAGCTTGATCGGCAACCTGGACGTACCTATGTGATTGAAGGTGATGCAGACGGGTATTGGAAACTCGCTCAAACGATCCTTCATGGCGAAGACTATACAATTTATACACCACCAAGACGTGTACTACGGATGCCTGGATTTCCTGTATTCCTGGCGGGAGCCATGTCGGTCTTGGGAGAAGAGCATTTTCGTGTTCGACTGGTTCTCTCACTGACGGGTGTCGTAGCATGTTTTGTTGTTTATTTACTGGGAAAAGAATTAGTCAATGAGGTTACTGGCGTGATTGTGGCGGCATTAGTTGCTGTCTCACCAGTGATGGCTGGGTTTAGTGTGTTGTTTTTAAGCGAGACCCTGTTTGCATTAGCAATGCTGTTTTCATTATGGGTCTTTGCCAAGTTATCAAAAATCGAATTTGGAGAAGAGCAGAGAGTTCGTGGGATTATGCTGTCACTGCTGGCAGGCATTTCACTGGCGATAGCCTGTTATGTCAGACCTAGCTGGTTGTTGGTTCTTCCCTTGGTTGTCGTTGCTTTGATCTGGAACGCAAAAAGGAATCGAACAGAGGCCATCAAGCGATGTCTATTTATGATACTGGGATTTGCAGTCATGCTGGCTCCCTGGACATATCGCAATTATCGAGTCACAGGTCACTTTGTGCCAACGACACTGTGGTTAGGTCCGAGTCTGTATGATGGATTGAATGCACAGGCAACCGGTGATAGCGATATGACTTTTTTTGATCAAGAGAATGTATTGGATACAATGAGTGAATACGAAATGAATCAGCACTATACACAACGGGCGATCGACTATGCCAGACAGCACCCTGGTCATGTCTTCCAATTGATGGGAGCCAAACTGTTACGCTACTGGAAGCCTTGGCCGAATGCATCGCAGTTTCAGTCGTGGTGGATGATGGCTGCCGTTTCGATCATTTTTATACCGGTTGTCTGCTTTGCCATTTATGGGGCGTGGGTTTCACGCGATCAGTATTTATTGTTGCTGATCACATTAGGGCCGATTGTTTACTTTTCCATGCTGCATTTGATATTTGTCAGTTCGTTACGTTACCGTCTGCCTGCGGAATACAGTTTATATATCTTGTCAGCGGTTGGTATTTATCATTTTTTCTTCAGTCAAACAGAAAGAAGTCAGTCCGGTTAACTGACCGGGTTTTAAAGATTTTTTGTTGATATGGTTGTTCGCAAAACATTTCAATGGTGTCTGCTGATCCTGATTTCGCTGGTGATCTCCGGCGGAAGTTATGGGTATTATATGTGGATGCGCAGCGACGAAATTGTGCGAACCGGCATTCTGAAGAAGGTACTGGAACAAATTCCCGATCTGATGATCGATATCGATCGTGCCCAATTTGATTTTCGGCGGCGGGTTCGGATTGAGGGATGTCGCGTACGCGTTCCCAGTCATCAAGATACGATCATTGATTTACCGGAAATCATAATCACTTTAGACCAGGAAAAACTGGCACGGCATCAGGTAATCGAAATTCAGAAAGTCGTTCTCAACAGACCACAGTTGGTTTTAGTTCGCATGCCAGATGGTACCTGGAACTGGGAAGGGCTACCTGAGTTTATTAAGAGCGATAACCCTCTTCCAGAACTGGTCATTGAACGTGGAAGTCTTTCTTTGAAATTTGAACAGGGCGCCGAAAGTGTTCCTACTGTTGTGACTTTTCAAAACCTGGACTTACGACTGATTCCATCGGGAACGACTCGCTTTGAAATCGAAGGGCATACTTCAATTCCTCAAGCGGGAAAACTGGAAGTTACCGGCTATTGGGATATTGCTTCGAGAATTGGCTCAATGGAAGGAACATGGAGCCAGTTGGAAATCGGGCCGAATCTAGTCCGAATGGCAACGGGAATCTCGCCGGAATTAGCGGCGAAGTTAAAATCAGCCTTTCCCTCAATGAAACTCACACCAGATCAGTCCACAGGCATGTATGATCCGGGAGTGAGTGCGCAGATGGATATTCAATTCAATCTCTCAAAAGAGAAACAAGATCAAACCCTACAATTTCAGTTATTGGCACATTTGCGTGAAGGGAAACTCAAACATGCATTGCTTCCATTTCCGCTGCGAAATATCGCAGGCAAAGTGTATGTCAACAATCAAAGGTTATTGATTGAGGATCTGCAGGCGCATAATGGCGAAACCAGTTTTAATGTAGATGGTTACTACCGCTTCTCCAGTCATTCTCTGGACCAAAACCCGCCAGCAGTGCAAAGCGACTTTTCAATCCAGGTTCGTAAACTTCTTGTTGACGCGCGACTCAGAAGTCGATTGACGGGAGGTCTTGCGAGAACTTTTGACACGCTGCGTCCGAGCGGGAATATTGATCTGAAAGTCAATATGAGCCATCCGGGTGTGGGGAAATGGCGAATTCAAAATCTGGTTGTTTCTGCCAATGATGGTGAGATCATGCCAATTCATTTTCCCTACCGCGTAGACCACATCAAAGGTAAGCTCACGCAAAGGGAGGCTGACACTCTCGAATTGAAATTTAGTGGGTTGGCGGGCAACAGGCCTGTGAGTGCCAAGGGTTATATTCAACATCCTGGACCTGCTTCCAAAATCGATATTACTGTAGAGGTTGAACAGATTCCCATCGATGCTGCCGTAAGAGCTGCTTGTCCGGAGGGAATTAGAACCGTTCTCAATCAACTTGATCTTCAGGGAAAAGCGGATGCCGTCACTCGCTTGACACGTGAACCACTACTGAACCAGCCAATACACCTCGATTTTCTGGCCAAGATGGACCATGGCGCTTTACAGTATCGAGATTTTCCCTATCGAATCAGTGATCTTTCAGGCAGGGTCTTTTATTCCAGTAAAACCGGAAAGACTTCGTTTGATGAATTGAAAGGGGCGCACGGTAGCGCCCGTCTCTCTGGACGAGGTTCATATGCCCGATTTGAAAATGATGGAAAGTTAGCATTAAGTATCATTGCAGAAAATGCAACCTGTGATTCCAATTTGCGATTAGCACTTCCCGAATCATTACAGGAGCTTTGGGGGGAACTGTCACCTACCGGAAAAATCGATCTCAAGACAGACCTGCAATGGGAGCGCGGCAAAGCATTGAAGATTAGCATTCCGAATGGGAGATGGCGATCAGGAAGTCTGATGGTGAAATCCTTTCCCTATCCGCTGGAGATTTTAAATGCAAGTTGGAACTATTCCGTGAATCCTCAAACACAGAACAGTGAAGTTCGGTTGACCTCTGTTTCTGGAAAACATGATGAGACTCAAATTCGTGTTGAGGAAGCGTTTGCAGAAGTCACACCACAAGGGGACTGGCGGATTCTGTTAGAAAAGATGAGCGTCGATGATCTAACAACTGATCGTGCCTTTCAAGAGGCGCATCCTGAAGCGGTAGCGACGGCTTTGAATACATTGAATATTCAGAGACCGGTCTCTGTCACGGGGAAGATTGAATTTCGAGGTTCGCAGCAACCGGGAACAGCTGTGACAACTGCCTGGAACTTTGACACGTTTCTCGCGGAAAATACCATTACAGCTGGCGTCGATATCATGAAGGTTTATGGTAAAGTCCATTCGGAGGGAACCTGGGATGGAACCCATTTGAATTTGACAGGTGAAGTCGATTTGGATTCCGCGGTGATTCTCGATTACCATCTCACTGAGATTAAAGGGCCATTCGAAATTCATGATGACCAGTTGACCGTCGGTTCCAAACAAATCCGTAGAGATCAATTCCGGTCTGTCAGTCTGCCGCAAATTAAAGCGAAGCAGCCTATCACAGCCAAGGCAATTCGTGGTGTCTTGACCTGCATGGGAGACATCGCGTTGACTGAAGTGCCAACCTATAATATACAGCTTGAGCTGAACCGAGGACTGTTGGAAGAGTATGCCGCGCGTTACATGCCTGGGGAGTCTCAATTACGAGGCGTGATGAACGGGTGGATTCAGCTCTGGGGACGTGGATCGAGCAAATCAGATATCAAAGGACAAGGGCAATTGCAGATCAGTCCAGCTGCGATTTACGAACTGCCTCCGATTGCTCAAATTTTCAAAGTGGTTCGACTGGCCCAACCCGACAAAACCGCCTTTGATTCCGCGTTCTGTGATTTTACCGTTTCCAACCAGACATTTTATCTGAAGTATATTGAGTTAAAGGGCAACGCCATCAGTCTGTATGGACAAGCGGGTGAAGCTCACTTTGACGGGCGCTTAAAAGTTGACCTGTTTTCTAAATTAACACGCCGGCAACTTCCATTATCCGCAATTACACAGCTTATTGGTCATGCCACCAGTGGATGGATTCGAGTGGAATTGCGAGGGACAACTTCAAGCCCCATTGTGAATATCAAGTCGATTCCCTTGCTAGATGGCTCTTTAAAGAAGTTTCTGAATAACGTGATGCCCAACAGACCTGCGAATAGTCCGACAGGACGTTGGTCTCGACCTGGTCAATCTGGCACGCAACCGACCAGACGATTTCCACTACGGTTTGCTCAGTAACGACGGCTTTGGTTTGGGGCGATCTGATGGAATTGGCTTATTTCAATTTATCGCTGGATCGTTTTTTCGCGCTTTGAGAAATCTCCTCGGTTTCCTGCTTCGCTTTCTTTTTCCATCGGGAGAGAATGATGGTCAAGACAATCATCACGCCAAGATAGGCTCCCAGGATCTTAAGCATCCAGAAAAAAATTCCGGTGGCAATTTCATTCATGAGAGAGGAAAACTTGCTATTCTGGCTGAAGTTGTGGCCAGCAAAGGAGCGGCGGATTAGAAAATTGAGTTGCTATTACTCTAATCCGGTCATAGCGCTGATTTCAAGTTGTTTTCCTGAAAGCGTAAAGCCAAATGTTGATAAAAGATCAGGAATCGGGGTCGTACCATTCATATCAGTCAGGTTGAGGCAAACTGTTACCTTGACCTCAAGGGGACTAGGGGCAGGACCAACGGGAGTGCAGGGGATATCTGAATTTCCAATGGTCTGTGTGGGGACTCCACCACCAGTTTCAATGACAACCAGCACATCTCCTTGTCCAGGAGCAGCTGGTTGTGCGCCGACATCTAAATTTAACGAATTGATTGACACATATTGGTCAATCAAGTTTCCGACTGATGTGGTCGTTGCTCCCACATGAGCCGCTTCCCGTGAGCCCTCGATCGCTGATAAAGTGATCGTTTGTTGCAGTAGGGAAAAGAATCCAAACTCAATAATCGCCAGAGAAATGATCAGGATCAAAGGAAACGCCAGAATGAACTCCAGTATTACGGAGCCTCTTCGCTGTTTGTTTCTAGCAGGTTGCAGTTTGGACTGATTATGAGACAATGATGGCTCCCTGGTGACTTCCATCTTACGTACTTCTAAATACACAAGTGTTAACAAATGGAGACACTTGATTGACACTTGCTAAGGTCAGTTATCATATTTCAAATCGACAAGATTTGAAACTCGACTCAAGAGACCTTGAATTGAGACGAATTACTCAGCTTACCTCTTTTCTCGAATGAATCACTAGAGATCTGAGGCCTCTCTTGACTAGGGAACGCAAATTGCTTGCCAAACTAGTATTGTAGCGAATAGATTAAGATAAATCGTCCCATTTTTAAACCAAATACATAAAGTGGTGCCAGACTGTGCTAAAAAACAGACGACAAACTGTAAAACGATTCCCATCACGATCAGGCGTTGTGGTGTTAGAATTAATTCTGGTGATGCCCGCGTTCCTGATTATCATGCTGGCGACGGTACAGATTTCATTGATCTATGTCGCCATCGAACAGACGGCTTATGCGAGTCGATTTGCTGCCAAGATCGCGTCCGAAACACCCGCAGTGGGTATCAATGCTTTAAATACGGGATTACTAAAAAATCGAGTTGATAATGTCCTTATTGTCGGGGGGTTACCCACAGGAAGTTGTCGCGTCATTTTAGAACATGATATTGGTGGACCTACTACAACGATTGCTGATCCCGTTGTGGCCGTTCCGAATTGTGACTGCGATCCACCAGTCACTCCTTTGCCAGTTGTGGCAGGAGCTGTTCGAGATGAGTCAGTTCGTACCACAGTATGTGTACCTCTGGCTGGAAATGTTCCCGATTTTTTATCGAGTTTTGGTTTTTCGATTCAGACATTTGTTGTTGAAGAGTCTACAACATATTTGCATGAAATCTAATCGAAATAAGCTGCCCGCTGAAGAACTTTCGACATCATTAGTTTAGACAGACACATATCCCATGAAACGAATTCATTTTAATAAAGAATCTCATCAGAACCGTCGCGGAATTGCCGTCCTTTGGCTGGTGCTTTGGGGATCTTTGTTTCTGACTTTTTTCTGTGTCGTATTGGAAATTACTACGCTGTGGCAAGCACAGGTCGAAATTAATAACGCGCTCGATTCTGCAGCACTATCAGCAGTCAAAGAGTGGGGTGCGAGCGGGCTTGGTGCAACTCAAGTTCCCCGTGATGTCGGAATCGCTTATACTGCAGGCAATCCTGTACTCGGAGTTCCTACTACAATTACTTCCAATTTCAATGGTGCCAACTTACCCAATGAAAATAATAGCTGTAATGGGAATTTAATTTTTGGTGGATTAAATACCCTGGTTTCTCCGATTACATTTGATGCCTCAGCAGATGTGACTTTGCCGGGTGGAATTCCCGCCGTCCGAGCACAAGCAACTGTCCCCGTACAAGGGTTTTGTAGTACGTTATTTGGTTTCAGTTTTCTTAACGTCTCTGCATCTTCTACCGCTTACTTTAACACAGCTACCGGACGAGTTGCTCTTGTCAGAATCACAACATTCGTCTGCCCCTGATCCAAAGACTATTTTTGTCTCAGATCATTTTCCGTTTCTTCTACCTGGTCTATCGTAAAACACATCATTCCGTCTCCTTGGCTGAAATTGGAATCAAACAGCAGACATTCTCGTTTCTGTCTAGTAATACGTAATTCCCTTCTCTTTGACTCAAAAAAAATGGAAGAAAAAACAAGATATTGGTAAGTGAATCGCAGAGTGATCTTCTCAGAACAATAAAAAAAGCAGACTGAATCCAGTCTGCTTTTTCGGTTGAACCAGAGTATCCTGGGAAACCTTTAGAAGCGCGGTTTTCCATCGCCGGGAGTAGGTTGATTCTTGTTCAACTTTCCCCTCGGTTTCCAGAGAGGGTCTGGAGTATGTGATTGGTCCATCATCTCTTCTATTTTGGAGACGAGATCAGGATGCTGGCTGGCGACGTTATTCCCTTCACCCAGGTCTTTTGACAGGTCGTAAAGTTCTGTTTTTCCGGTAAACATCGGCATGCGGACAGCTTTCCATTTTCCAAATCTCACTGCCTGTTTGCCACCTCGTTCGTAGAACTCCCAGAAGAGGAAGCCATGCTGCTTTTGTTTCCTGGGGTGTCCTTCAATGGTGGGCGCAAAACTGACACTGTCAAGATCGGGCGGACAGGGGACATGTGCCAATTCGCAGGCGGTTGCCATCAAATCTCCAAAATAGCCAATGTGATCAGAGACGGTTCCCGCAGGTGTTGTTCCCGGCCAACGCACGATGAACGGCACACGAATGCCTCCTTCGTAGAGGTCGCGTTTCATACCACGAAGTGGGCCGTTCGCATCAAAAAACTTCGCATCGTTTCTGCCTTCCTGATGATGTCCGTTATCTGAGGTAAACATGACGACTGTGTTGTCATCAATGCCTAACTTTTTAAGTCGATCCAGAATCTGGCCCACGCCGGCATCCATGCGGGTAATCATCGCGGCTTGCCCTTTATTGGGGTTCGACCAGTCTTTATTTTGATAGATTCCATAGTCGGGAACTTCCTGTCCGTCGCCAACCATTCTGCCGGCTTCGTTATTGGCATGGGGAATCGTTAAGGCGACATATAGAAAAAATGGGTTCTTTGCATTCTGGTCTATGAAGTCGAGCGCTTCATTCATGATCAAGTCATGCGAGTAATCGACCTTCTTGGTCGCGACACCTCCGATGCCGGCAGGGTTTACCGACTTGGGATCAATCACGTTGCGGAGTGGCTCTTTTTGGTTATTTCTCCAAAGGAAGGGAGGGTAATAATTGTGTGCGTTGTGCTGGTTCAAATAGCCATAGAAAAAATCGAATCCTTTCAGATTCGGGACACCGGCGGTTCCTGCTTCACCAATGCCCCACTTGCCTGTGAGCCCTGTTTGATAACCCGCTTTTTTCAGAACTTGAGCAACGGTTACGTCATCCTCTTTGAGAGACTGGTTTTCCTGGACCGATGTGTTGCCACGTACCCGGGCGTGTCCCATGTGCAGACCGGTCATCAACACACAACGTGAGGGAGCACACACGGTACAGCCTGCATACATTTGAGTGAATTTCATGCCTTCTGCCGCCATCTGATCGAGGCGAGGTGTTTTAATGATTTTTTGACCGTAACATCCCAGGTCACCATACCCGAGGTCATCGGCCATGATAAAGATGATATTTGGTTTCTTTGGTGGGGCTGCTTTGAGTTGTGTTTGAACAGGAAACAGGAAACAGACGGCAATAGTCAAAAGCGTAAGTCGAGCAGTTTGAATCATGATGACTTTCAGGAATAGAAAGTGAATGGATAAGGAATTATGTTGAGACATCTAACGATCTCTCAATTTTGCCAAGTTTTGTGTCTTCGTTCAATGAATGGGCAGGGAACTTATCATTCTGGTGCTGTCAAATTGAGTTTTTAAAGTTTTTTTAAGATTACCATCACTCTTCACTTGAAGCTGAATCGGGTTTCATTCGATAAGAACTGTAACGCGTTTTCCGTGTTGATCTACATTGCTCACCTAGGTTCGTCAACTCCTGTGGCTTTCAGGGGCTCTGTTCTTCACTAGAAATAGTACTATAATTCTTGTGAATATTAAGATTTAGGTCACGCAATTATTTTCCAAATTACTGTCGAGGAATGTTATTCATGATTTTTACCTGGTTGCGAAACCGCCGACGCAGGAAAATCCTCGCTTCACCCATTCCCAATCATTGGAAAACCATTCTTGAGCATAACGTAGCGCAACTCGTTCACTTAACGGCACAGCAGAAAACGCTCCTGTTTCAACGCGTTCAGATTTTCGTCAAAGAAAAATACTGGGAAGGCTGTAACGGCTTTGAAATTACGGAAGAGGTCAAGCTGACCATTGCCGGTCAGGCCTGTCTGATCACACTAGGGTTTGCCAACGATTGTTTTGATCGTCTGAAAACGATTCTTGTTTATCCCGATGCATATGTTGCAAAAGAGACTCTGATCGATTCCATTGGCGTCATGACAGAAGGCACCTCATTTCGTTTGGGAGAATCCTGGGGTTCAGGGCCGATCGTATTGTCCTGGGAAAGCATTTACGAAGGGGGGCAGGTTCCCGATGATGGTCGCAATGTCGTCATACACGAATTCGCGCACTACTACGATGCCCTAGATCGGCAGTTTAGCGGAACCCCTCCCTTACATGATTCGGAACAGTACGAGCAATGGACACGAGTCATGACTGCGGAATATGAATCATTGGTTTCACAGTTACAGCATGGCAGAAAAACATTCATCGATCCCTATGGTGCAACCAATCCAGCTGAGTTCTTCGCCGTCTGTACGGAACATTTTTTTGAACAGCCTCGCCAGATGCGAGAGTACTCTGTCGATCTCTACGAGACGATGAAACTGTTCTATCAGCAAGATCCCGCTCAGGCAGTTTAAATTAGAAGAGCCGCAATTGCCCTGAAGTAGGCAGGGGGGGACGAAAGTGTTTCGTTTCCAGCGCAGGTAAAGATTGGTCTAACCCATGTTTTTTCGCGAAGACCCGGAATAGTTTTCCGATCTGCTCTGCAATAGTTCCAGTTCCTTTCATCCGTTTGCCGAACTGAGCAGTATAAAGATTACCGTCACGACAAGCTCGAATCCGTGATTCGATACGTGTCTTTTCATCAGGGCGCGTCCGCTCAAGCCATTCCAGAAAAACCGGTTTGACGGTATACGGTAATCGTAACAAAATGTAGTGCGCTGTTTGTGCACCTGCGTCCGCCGCTGCTTCCAGGATCTGTGGAATTTCTGAGTCGTTGAGTCCGGGGATGACCGGCGCAACCATCACATTCACGGGCACACCAGCCTGTGACAGCTCTCGAACCGTACGGAGCCGTGCCGCAGGAGCACTCGTTCGCGGTTCCAGTGTGCGCGTCAATTCCTGTTGGAGTGTCGTGATACTGACATTCACTGCGATGGTACGGTCTTCCGCCATACGGCTGAGAAGATCCAGATCACGTAGAATGAGTGCGTTCTTGGTGATAATCGAGATCGGTTGTCGTGCCTCGGCTGCAATTTTCAGACAGCTTCGTGTGAGTTCAAACTGTTTTTCCGCGGGCTGATAACAGTCTGTCACACCAGAGAATACGATGACTTCGGGTGACCATTGATCGCGCGCCAGCCAGTCGCGAAATAACTCGGGCGCGCGTTCTTTCACAAAAATTTTTGTTTCGAAATCTGTTCCTGCGCTTAAGCCATGATATTCATGAGTCGGTCGTGCATAGCAATACGCGCAACCGTGAGCGCAGCCGCGATAAGGATTCACACTGTAGCGGAAACCGATATCCGGACTCTGATTTTCCATGACAAGAGACAGGCTGTGATCAGGATAATACTTCGTGGGCAGATGACGCAGACCCTCCAGGTACTCCGTATCATATTCGAGCTGCTCGAAGTCTTGCTCATAAAGTACGGGTAGAAATCGGTTCGGAGGGTTGATCTGTGATCCCCGGCCTTTGGCCTGTGGTGGCTGTGACGAATTGATGAAACACCTCACACTCATTTTGGTAGAGTCTCGGAAAACTGCAGGAAGTCTATACGAATGATCATTTTTGTCAAGCGGTGTGTGAAGTTCTTTTTTCAGGTCATGGCAGCAACCGTGTGTGAGAAAGGCTGTCTCAATCGGCAGAAATTGCCGAACGGATGACATTTGTGAAACTATAGGTTTTACTCCAGCTGGGAATTCAAGAAGACTCTATCGATTCTTTGACTTCTTTCATCTTCGAGAGGGGGGAAAGACGATATCTGATAATAAGTCCCGTTGTTTTGTGCTAGTTTTCTCTCAAGCAAAACTCCACACGGCATTTATTAAATTACTTCCGAGTAACTTTCAGGTCGAATTTAAACTTTTTGATACATTTAGTTTTGGCCCAGGATGGTCTGAGTGTTTCTCACAATGGATAGTGAAACATCACAATTTTATTTTGTGAGGTAAAGGAATGCGAAACTCAACTAATAAATGGTATTTAATTATGATTGCGGGAGTGGCCACTCTGTATTCAACAGGGTGTTCACATACGCATAATATGGTAGGCACGAATCTGATGCTGCCTGCTCAAGAGTCACCTCAAATGGTAATGGCTCGAACAGCAGAGGAGAAAGGTCAGTTCGCAACAGCAGAACGAACCTATCGTGTCGTGCTTCAAAGAAATCCCAAAAATGCGACCGTTTTAAATCGTATGGGAATTGTCTACTCCAAAATGGGGAAGCAGGATCAGGCAGCTAAATATTTGATGGAAGCTGTTAAGGCTCAACCGGAAAATCCCAAGTTTCTAACAGACCTGGGATATGCTCTCTATCTCCAGAACGATCTGCCAGCAGCCGAAATTGCTCTGGAAGAATCGATCAAGCGTGACCCCAGTTCTAAACGTTCATTCAATAACTTGAGCCTGGTTTTAGGGCATCAGGGACGAATGGACGAAGCATATCAAATTGCTCGTTCTGTCCTGAGTGCAGAAGAAGCACATGCCAATATTGGCTATATTTGTCTGCAACGAGGAATGTTGGATGATGCAGCCCAGCATTATAATCGGGCTTTAGAACTCAATCCCGATCTGGATTCTGTCAAGGAAGCCATCGTGCAGGTTGCGGAACTGCAGAAAAAACAGATGCAGTTCAATGAGCAGCAATCCGAAGTGGAAATTGCTCAGACTCCTGTGATCGAGCCTGCTCCTGCAGAAGAAGCTGTTGTATCTGAAGAACCACAGTTCCGGATTATTTCTGAAGCTGAAGTCATCAATCCTGAAATGATCGAAGTGGACGAAGTGCCAGTTGCTCAAATCTCGGGTGTTCAAGAAATTTCGATTCAAGGATTTGAGCCTCCCCTGCATGTTAGCAATGATGATTATATTCCGTCAGAGAGTAATGAATTCTTTGAAACGGTTCAGAGCACAGAGTCGATGACCAACGTGTATGCTGAAGAATAATCATATCTGCTATCTGAAGTGATCATTCAAGACAAAAGGAGCAGAGGTCTGACGACTTCTGCTCCTTCTCTTTATGCGTTCTAGTCGATTCTTTTCACTGACTAGCGTGTGTTTGGTCTGGTACTGGCAGTATTAGCTATATTGTTTTCACCACGCAGGGGATCATTGGGGTCCACTTTCTGGAAAAGGAGTTTTCGTTTGCGTTCACTCTCTTTTTTATTTTCACCTACCCTTTTGAGATGGGTTGGTGTGAGTTCGATATGTTTGGAAGAGAAAGCTGCATAATCAAAGTACAAAATAGACTTCAAATCACTTTTTCTCATATCCATGATGATGGTTTGCGGCTTGGTTTCGGTGTTGAGATAGTAAATTCCTTTTTGACGTCGATCTCCTTTATTGATCGTGTAAACGATTCCGTCTTCTTGAAAGATCATATTTGGCCCACCTCGACTCGTCCAACGGCCAATCAGATTGGCTCGTTCCGATTTTTGGCACGAACTGGTAATGCAGACCACAACCAACAGTAAACCCATCCCCAAATGCTTCAAACGCATCACAATCCTCTAGTTTTAAGCCATTTCCGATACCGATTCGCGCAGTTCTACTAAGAAGACTGCCCCGTTTCACAATATTGTGTGTTGAGAACAGACCAAATGTAAAGAAAAATAGTCTGCATTGAATAGAAGTTTTCAGATATTCGCACAATTTTTGAGGGATAAAAGGCGCGAAGGGGCACGCTGTCATTTGTTAAAAGGTGATCTTTAGGGAGAAGACGTGATGAAAATACTGTTCGCGATGAATATTTTGTGTAGGTGTGAGTGGTTTGAGTGAAATGCAAACATCTTGGTAAATTTGTTAAAATTGGGAGAAGAGGTGCTTTTTTTGTGGAAATATTTGGGATATTTCGATATTGATGGTTAGATAATTCAAGGTGGATTCTTTGCGCAGATTCTGACTCTGAGCATTTTGACATCTTAAAATCATAAAACATGGTGCTGAATGGAATGATGAGTGGGCGGAAATTTTTCCATAATACATAGAGTCATTCAATTCAGTCAGTAGCGAATAAAGATTATTACAGTTCTTACATTTGGTTGTCCTTTCTACAACTATTTGACCTACTAACTGAGGAGTTGACAGGATGCTGCTTACTAACTGGCTCGGTACTCTCACATCTCGAATTCAAAAACGTCGTGTTTTCCGATCGCGAGATCGACGCAACATACGACAACGTTGGCAGTCGGTTGTCAACAATCAAATCTCCACAACAGAAGTTCTGGAAGATCGGACGTTGTTGACGACCTTCTTTGTGGATGACGATTTCTCTGGTCTGTCAAACGGTGACAACATCGTCGGCACTGATACCGATCCCATCGCACCTGGAGATCAGAATGCCATTTTTGGAACGACAGCCTTTGATACGATTCAGGCAGCGGTGACCGCAGCAGTCGCAGGCGATACCATCAATATTGCCGCCGGTACTTATACCGAAGATGTGATCGTAGATACCTCCGTGATTCTTCAGGGAGCCAATGCCGGGATTGCTGCGGGGGTTGACCCTGGTGTCCGCGGCCCGGAAACTGAACTGACCGGCGGGTTTCGTCTCTTTGCGAACGATGTCGTGATTGACGGACTCAAGATCGTCGATGGGACCGGTCCGGCCGGCATTGGTGATATAACTGCTGTCTTCATGACCGCCGGCACTTCGGGGCATACGATCGAGAACAGTATTCTGGAAGGCCCGGGATCGGGAGTCAGTAGTCGTGGTGTGCTCTCTACATTTAATGGAAATAACGACAACATCACGATCCAGAACAACGAAATTTATAATTGGGTCAGCGGTATTTTTAACCAGGGCAACACGAATGTAGACATTTTCGGCAACAACATCCATGACGTGGTCGTAGGCATCGCCAATGACTTCGTTGCTGATGTCAGTATCGAAGGCAACGCCTTCAGCAACGCATCGGGAGGTGTCGGCGTCTTCAATAACACTTCCAATGGCGTATCCGATGTAGCCGTTCATAACAACTTTTTCGACTCCTCAACGCTCTCCGAACTCATCGGTCACCACGGTGGAGATGCTATTGACGCTTCCGGCAACTGGTGGGGCAGCACGGACGAAACAACAATCGCTAATTCCATGAAGAGCGGCGGTGTTGCGGGCGACGCTTCGATGGTTGACTTCACTTCATTTTTGAATGTCGGAACAGACACGGATAGCGGGACAGCCGGTTTCCAAGGTGACTTCTCCACACTCAATGTCACGACACTGGGTAGTCAAACAGGTCTTGCTGGGCGTATTCAGGAAGCGATTGATAATGTCACGTCCGGGGGAACCGTCAACATCCTTGCTGGAACTTACAATGAAAATACGAATGTCAATAAGTCCGTCACTTTGAATGGAGCCGGCACTGGCAGCACGATTATTGATAACGCCGGCAATCTATTTATTGTAAGTGCAGATGATGTGACATTCCAGAACATGACCTTGCAAAATGCCTCGCAGGGGATTCGTGCTCATTTACCAGCAGGCACAATCGATAACCTGCTGGTCGACGATGTGGAATTCATTGGTAACAGTTCGCGTGGGATTGAAATTCACAATGACACTCTGATGACAAACATGACTGTGTCTAACAGTCTTTTCCAGAATAATGGTTCAGGCATCCGGTTTGCCTCTTCTGCTGTAGGCGATGGAGTCTATATCACAGATTCTGTCTTTGATGGGGGTTCATTAGGCTTTTATCAGGCAAACGATGGCAGCACTGGTAATGTGCGCGATGTACAAATTACTGGATCTACCTTCAGAAACTTTACAAATACCGCTGTCTTCGCGGAGGAAATTCGTGATTCCGCCATCGACAACAATACTTTTGAAGACAACCGCCGTGATTTCACGCTTTTCAAAAATTACACCGGTGCCGGAACGGACGTTGAGAATCTGCAGATCACGAATAATGATATGACAGACTCTGAAAACTCATCCATTCTCATCTGGAGTTTCGGTAGCGGCTTGGCTGGTGCAATCGATATTAACGGTAACACGATTAACAGTGATGTCGGCGTTGTTACTGCTGACTGGGCGAAGATTGATATTCGTCTGGATTCCAACTTCACCCACGCTCCGATTAATATTAACGAGAACTCAGTCACACTCTCGGGTACGTTTGGTGCCGGTGCGACAGCCGTGCATGGAATCAAAGTTCGGGGTGCATCTGACAATATTAATATCGAACGTAACACGCTTGATGGCGGCAACGTCGGGAATATTGGTGGTACTCCTACGAGTTCAGGTGTCTTTGTACAAACCGATGATGCCACGATGGGGCAAATCGCGTCAAGCGCCGTGATCAATGTGGCAAACAACACGGTCACCGGCTTTGATAACGCCGTCAGTGTTTATGATTCTGTAGCAGCTGGCTTCGGTGGGCTCACTGCAGGAGCCCAACTCAACGTGAATGGCAACACACTAGCCGGTAATACGCTGGGAGTTGTCAGCGGTGCTGGAGAAACTGTCAATGCCTCCAACAACTGGTGGGGCAGTAGTGACGCAGCAACCATAGCTGCCCTGATGACAGGACCCGTTGACTTCACTTCATTTTTGGATGTAGGAACAGACACCGATGGGGGCACAGCCGGTTTTCAGGGAGATTTCTCTGTACTCAATGTTACCACGTTAGGTAGTCAGACCGGACCGACAGGTCGTATTCAAGAAGCAATTGATAGCGTATCCTCTGGTGGAACTGTCAACATTTTAGCCGGTGTCTATGCGGGAGATGTAGACGCTACTGGAAACGATGTCACTCTCGCGCCCGGTAACAGCCCCGGTCAGGTCACCATGAATGGAAACCTGATATTGGATGCCGACGATACCCTGGACATCGAAATCAATGGTATACTTGCAGGAACCGACTTCGATCAATTGGTCGTCAACGGAACCGTCGACTTAGGTGGTGCTACTTTGAATCTGATCGATGGTTTTGATCCCGCGGAAGGGAATCAGTTTGTAATCATCGACAATGATAGTACTGACCCTGTCACAGGTACATTCAACGGTCTGCCCGAAGGTCATGAATTTACAGACTTCCTCGGCGTCATTGGACAGAGCGCATTTCTGACTTATGCAGGTGGTGATGGTAACGATGTTGCGATTGTTGTCGAAAACTCAACACCTGTGGTAGATCTGCCCGTCGATGGAAATCCCGATAATTACACCATCGCTCTGGTAGGTGGAAATGTGGTCATCACTGACGATGCCACCGGAGACGTCATTTCGAATACGCCGTTAGCAGCACTCGGTGGACCGCTTGTCATTAACGGCGAAGACAACCAGGACGATACCCTGACATTCGACCTGTCCGGCATCGATGAAAATACTGGTTTGGAAATTGTGTTCAACGGGGGAGTCGGCGGTAACGACGAAATGACTCTCATCTCAACGGACACCCTGACATCACTGGATCATATTTTTCAGACTCCCAACGATGGTTTGATTTTTATCAATGGTCAGCTCTCTCCAATTATTACTTACACGGGTTTGGAGCCAGTAACAGATAATCTCGTCGTTGCGAACCGTATCTTTACATTCGTCGGGGCAACAGAAACGATTACACTGTCTGATGATGGCGATGTGGGCGATGGTCAATCCTTCATTGATTCTAACCTGTCCGAATCAGTTGTGTTTGTACATCCTACTAACTCGTTGACGATTAGAACCGAAGCCCTGGGGGGTAGTGGGGCAGACACCATCAACATCGATGGTATTGACTCAACATTTGATCAAGACTTGATTGTCCTGGCGGGCACCGATGATACGATCAATTTGGATACACTTAACATCAACTCCGGTATGCTGGATCTGACTGCCGATCAGGTCAACGTTAATGGTGCCTTTACCACAACGGGCACTGTAGACATTGAATCTACGGCTCAAGACATTACATTTGGCGCCGCTGGTTCGATCGACGCTGGTGCCAGTGATATCGATTTAACGGCGTTCTTCAATGTGGAATCGGTGAATGTGACAACAACCAGTGAAGTACGCGTGACTGCCACCGGTGGGGGTATTAATGACCTGACTGGAAATGCCCTGATCACTGCTGATCGCGTGGCCCTGCGTGTTGGTGGTCCAGGGGGGATTACCGGTCTCGAGACTGATGTCAATACCTTGGCGGCCAGTTCAGCCGGTGGAGGATTTATCATCGACAATCCAGGTGATCTGGAAATTGGCACCGTCGATGGCTTAAGCGGAATCACTGCGAACGCAAGTACCGTTTTCCTTACCACAACCGGATCGCTCACAGTGAATGATGCTGTTTCTGCTGGAACCAATGTTTTGAGAACTCTTGATTCTGCTAGTGCGGGACAAGATATTAACGTCAACGCTGACATCACCAGTACGAGTGGCGACATTTTACTGGAGACCGGTGATAATCTTAATCTGGCAACCGGTGTCACATTGGATGCCGCATCTGCATTGAATATCAATATTGATTTCTTGGATTTCGATGCTGTCGGGGGCATTGCTAACCTGAACGGGGATCTGATTGCAGGAACACAGATTACTGTGACTGGAAACACCGATGACGATCAGGTGATCATCGATGGCAATGGCGGGGCCACCAATGATGGTGGGACCGTAGACGGAATTCAGTCGCTCTTCACATTCGTAGGGGGTGGGGGTACAGACGAGTTGGTCGTGGACGACTCCGGTGATGTCACCGGCGATACCATTGACATCATCAGCACGCTTCCCGGAAGTGGCGCAGTCGCTGGTGCTGGCGCGATTGCCTTGAGCTTTGAATCGTTGGAAAACCTGACACTGTTTGCCGGGACGGATGCCGATGACATTACTGTCTCTCCAAATGTTCTGACAGCCATCGATATCTTTGGTGGTGATCCTTCAGCACCGACTTTTCCCGCTGATACATTGACTTACTTGACTCCTCCGTTACAAACTTCCACATTCACTCCCGATGGTCCAGATGGTGGTACCATCGGTATCAATGGAGGCGGGTTTGGAGATGTGGTATTTGATGAAATCGAAGGCCTGACCTTTGGGGGCAGTGTGGCCGTCAATGGTACCGCCGGCGACGATGTGCTCGTAATTACGGCGACCAGTGTTGATTCTGGTACCTATCAAATTAACGGCGGTCCGGTCATCAATTTCAACGCGGCTACTGATTTCACTTTCAACGGTTTGGCCGGAGATGACCGTCTAGTAATTAACAACCCGGGAGGGGGCCTGTTTGATCCTTCTGGCGGTATCTTCTTCAATGGTGGCTCCGGTGGAGAAACGAACGGCGATGAACTGGAGATTCTCGGTGGATCCGCAACCACAGTCGAACACCGCTTTTTGAATAATAACGACGGCAGCGTATTCTATAATGGTGAAGGCGTAGCGACGATTACTTACACCGGTCTGGAACCGGTACTCGATACCATTGTCGCCACCAATCGTACTTTCAGTTTCCTCGGTGGAGCAGAGACGATTACCCTGTCTGATGATGCCGGTGCAGGTGATGGTATCTCACTGATTGATTCCGATCTGGGTGAATCGGTTGCGTTTGTGCATCCCACTGGGACGTTGACGATCAACACCGAAGTCGCTGGTGGCAGTGGTGTGGATGCGGTCAATATCGAAGGGCTGGACAGTACCTTCGATGCAGACCTGAACGTGAACGGAGGCACCGATGACACGGCGACCTTCCAGACCAACGCGACAGACCTCGGTTCAGGCGACCTGACTGTAGACATCGGCAACGTGGTACTCGATCAAGATGTGACCACGACTGGTAACGCAGACCTCAATGCCTCCGGTGGTTCAATTACCGATGGCGGATCCAGTGCTGCCGACGCCTTAACCGCAACCACAGCGATCTTAACGGCCACCGTTGACGTAGGGGGCGCAGTGGATGCGGTGGATATTGATGTTGCGAATCTCGAAGCTGATGCGGGAGGTGCCATTAATCTCAACGGCGTCAGTGGAGCGACCTTAACCATCGGAGGGATCAGTGGTCTGGTAGGGCTCCAGTCAGCATCAACACTTACTCTAATCACGGATGCCGATTTACAGATCGATGAGAATATTACTACGACAGATAGCCTGATTCATCTTGAATCTACCACAGGTGGGATCACCATGTTGGATGGGGTCGTTGTGAACTCAGGCACTGATGATACCAATCTGATAGCCGATGGTGATATTGATCTCTCGATCATTGTGGGTGATGAGGTGCGGCTCACCAGTAACAATGGTGCCATTCTCGATAACACCGGTCTGGAACAGGTTCTGATTTTTGCAGACCGTGTGGCTCTGCGAGCAGCAACGGGGATTGGCACAGGCGACGAAATCGAAGTGGACGTGAATACTCTGGCCGCTGATTCGACTGCAGGCGTCATTAATATTGCAGAATCCGATGGGATTTCGATTGGAACTGTTGATGGCCTCTCTGGGATTTTGGGTGCGGACGCGATTACTCTGTTTGTGGGGGGAATTGCCACAGTCGACGAAAACATCGAGTCCACTGGTGCCGCTTCACCAATCAGCTTCACTTCCGGATTTGATATCACTGTCAATGCGACCATTCAATCCAACGGCGGAACCATTGATCTGCTGGCGGATCGTGATTTGATTTTGGGAGCGACTTCGGTCATTGATACCTTCTCCGCAGCCGCAGTGACGCTGGTCGCTGACAATGATGGTTTTGGTGGTGGTTCCTTCACGCAGGCAGAAGGCGGAGTCGTCAATGCCTGGGGCGGTGTTATGGATGTGATTTCCACTGGCGATGCCCGGATTGCCGATCTGCGCAGTGGCGGTGGTACCGTTCTCGTGGAGTCCCTCAGCGGAGCAATCATCGACAATACCGCTGGCGAAGCCGCGTTGATTACCGGTAACGAAGCTGCATTAGAGGCATTCGCTGACATTGGTGCGGGGGGCCCGGCCAATATCGATACGGCAGTCAGCACACTGGCCGCCACAACACCTAACGGCAATATTGAAATCAGCAATACGGGTGCTTTGGAAATTGATACCGTCGATGGTCTGGTAGGCGTCAGTGCTGGTCTGGGAATGGTGAACGTGTCCACTGCCAGCCCACTGACCGTGGCCGCGAATGTAACAGGAGCCGGCGATGTGACGCTGACTGCGACTGATGCAGCCGGACCCGGGGATGACCTCACCATCAATGGTGGTGTCACCGTGACATCCACTGGGGCGAATGTGATCCTCAACTCAGGCGATGACTTCCTGCTCTCGCTGGGGGGATTCGTTCTGGCTTTATTCGGCACGATTGAGATTAACATTGATCCGATTACTGACGGTACGGGTGCGACAGTCGACCTGCTGGGCAACGTGAGCGCCACACAGACGACGATCAACGGGGGTGACGACGCGGATACCTTCAACATTCTGCCGACCGCGGGTTCCCCGATTACGGTGAACGGTGGCGATCCCACATTGCCCGGACCCGGTGATGTGCTCAACATGGACTTCAGTGGTCTGGCTGCTGCACCATTCCTCACACTGGGTGGGGCACCCGGCTCGGGTTCCTTTGGATTTATTGCTCCGGACCTCGAACAGACTGTGGATTTCACCAGCATCGAAAATGTCAACAGCGGTGGGACTCCCTTCCACCTGGTATTGGACATGTTTGCCGCCGGTTTCCAGAATGCGGCCGATGATACGATTGACGTGCAACTGGATGCCGCAGGCACCAACCTGTTGATCGACGTCAACGCCAGCAATATCTTCTCTGGAGCGGCCGCCGACATTCTGTCCTTTACCGTCATTGGTTCGACCGACAACGAAACACTCAACATCAACGAATCACCGGGTGGTCTGCCTCTGTTCGATGTGGCCGCACCTGCGATTCCTGGCTCAAACGGTTCGCATCTGAACAATGCTGCCGATACGTTGCTGGAAGATCAGTTCAATCCGACCACCTACGATGCCGACGACATCACGATTCACTACGATGGGGGTGATGGTACTGATGCCATTAACGTCAACTTCACGACCGTGCACAATGCGGCTTACTTCTCAGACAATATTGACAGTCTGGGCAGTGGTAACATCGTCGCAGCAACACCGGCAGGGCTCGACATTGATCTGGGTCTCTCCTTTGGTGCTGTGGAAGGTGTGGGTATCAATGGCGCCGGTGGTGGCTTGCGGGTCGATGCTTCATCCACAGAATTTACCACGGAAGTACTGATCGACGATGACGGTGCCGTGGGAGACGGTGTTTCCCAGATCACGGCCAACGGCGGTTTCACGAATCTGGTCTTCAGCGGCTTCCAGGGACTGCAGGTCGTCTCCGGTACGGGTGAAGAACTGATCGACCTGATCGCATTGGACTCTGCAACAACTGTCACCCAGATTGAACTGGATGCCGATGATGTGTTTGCCGCCCCGGATACGGCCAACGACACGATCCGCGTCCGTTCCACACCCGCAGGCGTGACCGACATTAACATCCTGGCTGGTCTGGGTGATGACGAGATTCAACTGTTCGACGCCAGCAACACGGTCAACAACATCTTTGCCAATATTACCGTGGATGGTGAAGGCGGCAACGATACACTGACGATCGTTGATTCCGGTGATGCCACGGGGGATATCTTTGAAGTCACTTCGACCACTGTCAATGGTCTCTCTAGTGTCGCAGGGCCTGATGTCACGTTTGCGAACATCGATGACTTGATCGTGACCGGGACCGGTGGCAATGATGTGATCGACGTCAATCTGAGCACACAGGAAGACCTGAATAACGTCGTCCTCAACGGCTTTAACGGCGATGATGATTTCTTTTTATTCAACACCACGCCTGCCGGCGTTGACACCCGCCTGAACGGGGATGCCGGGGAAGATTTCTTTATCTTCCTGGGCAGCAATGTACTCAACGGGTTCATCGACGGGGGCGGCGATGCAGACACCCTCAACTACAATGCTTACAGCAACGCCGTGCATATCGCCCTGTCCGGTCTGGGTACGATTGATGGCTTCCAGGGCCGCGAAAACAACGGCAGCATCCTGGGTACCGGTGTTGCCAGCCTCGGCTTTGACAATATCGACGATCTGATCGGCAGCCTGGGCAATGATATTCTGGAAGGTCCCGACCTGAACAACTACTGGGGGATTACCGGTACTGACGCAGGTTTCCTGATCGCCGACCGACCTGATTTGATGATTGGCCGTCCGACGACTGCCGGTGATACAATTGCCACACCACCCGAACAGCGAATCGACTTCATCCTGTTCGAAAACCTGATCGGTGGCAACCAGCAGGATCGCTTCGATGTAAGTGATGGCGCTGGTCTGACCGGTACGCTCGACGGGGCCCTCGGTAACGACAGCCTGGACTACCGCGACTTTACAACCGGCGTCACCGTCGACCTGTTTGCCGGTACTGCCACCAACATTGGTGGTGGCCTGGTGGCCGGCACCGGTGGTGGCGATGACGACAACAGCATCGAAAACGTGTTCGGTGGTGATGGCAACGACAATATCACTGGCGACAACGACAACAACATCCTCGGTGATGGCTTCGGCAACGACAACCTGGACGGCGGCGGTAACGGCGTCGGCAGTGAAAACGGGGGCAACGATGTCTTCCTGATGGAACCGGGGGCTGGCGGTAGCCAGGATGTGATTACCGACATCCACGGTAACGACACGATCGACTTCCGCTTCGCCAGCCAGGGCATTATCTTTGATGTCGACATCATCAACACCCCACAGGATGTCTTCGGTGGCAACACCATCGAACTCAGACAGATTCAACCTCAGCAGCCCGACACGAACCCCAGCTTCATGGAAAACATCGTGGGCAGTGAGTTCAACGATATCATCTTCATTGATCCGCTCTCCCAGGACGGCAACTTCCCGATCGACGGACCTCCGGTGCTGCGTTCGGCTGACGGCCGCGGGGGCATTGATGTACTCGACTTCGACGCCAAAGGCCAGGAAGTGATCGACACCGGTTTCTCCCTGACCGCCGACGGGGTGGGCACCGTGCAATACCTGAACTTTGAAAACGTACGGCCCTTCGAAGACACCCCCGCCTTCATCGTCGATGACGGTGACCTCGGCTTCTCACTCGGCGGCGACTGGCCCTTCCATCCGGGTGGTACGGCCGCCATTACGAATGGCATCGGTTTTGAAAACGACGTGCATTCGGTACGTGAGGAATCGCCGATTGGTAACGGACCCGCCCAGGCCTTCTGGGAATTCTATGGTTTGACACCGGGTGACTACCGAATTTCGGTCACCTGGCCCGTTTCTACTAATCCCACGGTCATCGGACAGGCGGCCACGGATGCCCCGTATACAATCTTCGATGGCGCCCGCACCGACATCGGCACCGCCGCCGTCGATCTGGGAACCATCGATCTCAACCAGCAACTCGAGCCGGATGACTTTACCGCCGATGGCACGGTCTGGGAAAACCTGGGTGTGTTTACAATCAACAGCCGGACGTTGACCGTGATGCTGACCAATCTGGCCAATGGCCGCATCACCGCCGATGCGATCCGCATCGAACGCGTCTCTGCCGGACCCGAAATCGAACTACGCGATATCACCGATGCACCGGTCCCGCCGACGATCATCATGGACGGTCATCAGGGGGGCATCAACTTCGGTGCTACCGAACTGTTGACCGACGCAGTTCGCACCTTTGAAATCACGAACCAGGGTAGTGCACCGCTGGATATCAGCAACATTGTCGTGCCAGCCGGCTTCACGACCAACCTGGTCAATCAGTCGATTGCTCCCGGCAATACGATTCAGTTCACACTGACCATGGATTCCAATACCTTCGGCGACCGTTCGGGGATCTTCTCCTTTACCACCAATGATGTGGATGAAGAGACCTTCAACATCCTGTTACAGGGTTCGGTTTCGAATGTGATCATCATTGATGACGGGGATACCGATTTCTCCGCCACAGCCGGCTTTGTGAGCTTCCCGGATGCGGTCAATAACGGGGCCGGTGGGTTTGAAGGCGATGTTTCCGGTGCGGTTCCCAATCAACCGGGTAGTACACCGCAACCGGGGGCGGAAACCGCAACCTGGACCTTTACCGGTCTGGCCGATGGAAACTACCGGGTCTCCACCACCTGGTCGACCACACCGACGGCGACCAACCGTGTGGATGATGCACCTTTCACTCTGAACGGAGGGGGTCCTATCGATGTGGATCAGACCGTTGCCCCGTCGAGCTTTGTCGACGCCAACGGGGTGCAATGGTTCGATCTGGATGTCTCCTTCTCCGTGATCGGCGGGACACTGACTGTGGAACTGACCAACGATGCCAACAGTTTCCCCCGCGACCACTTCACGCTCTCCAACGGTGTGATTGCCGATGCGGTCCGCATTGAATATCTGCCGGAACCTGATATTCAGGTGACCGTGGACGGCGACGTCGTGGAAGACGACACCGGCGTGGTCGACTTCGGCAGTACGCTGCCGGGCATTCCGATCATCAAGACCTTTACCGTGACGAATTTGTCAGCCGATTCCGTGGATGTCACCGGCCTGATCGAGTTTCCGCCCGGTTTCAGCATTGATCCAACCTCTCCCTTCGGGACCGACACCACACCGGTGACGATCAATGGCGGGTCTTCGGTGACCTTTACCATCCAGTTTGACGGGGGCACCACAGGTTCGACCTTCGGTCAGATCTCCTTCACAACCGGTGATGAAGACGAAAATCCTTATAACTTCACCGTGATGGGGGAAGCGGGTCCTTCCACCGTGGGTGTCAACGATGCGGACTTCTCCACCGTGGGAACCTGGAATGAGCTGGAAACAGGTAGTCAGCTCGATCCGGAGTTTCTGTATGCGGGCGACTTCTTCCAGGGGGGCACAGGCGCCAATGCGGCGACCTGGACCTTCGATGTGGAACCGGGCCGTTATCAGGTGGTCGCGAACTGGTACGTGAATCCCAACATTACCACCAATGGAGTGGGGGCTGCTTCAAATGCTCCCTATACGATCTTTGATAACGGTGCGACTGTGACCACGGTTGCTGTGGACCAGCGGACGAGCAGCGATGACTTCCTGGATGACGGAATCCTCTGGGAGTTCATCGGCGATCCGGTGCAGATCACCAGTAACACCCTGAGTGTGCAACTGAGCGATAATGCGGACGGCATCGTGTATGCGGATCAAATCCGGATTTACCGTGTTGTGGATCCGGTGATCGTTGTGGAAGTCGGCAGTGGCCTGGACACACAAGAAGTCGCAGACGGGGGCGCCGTTGATTTTGAAGAGACCATCGTGGGGGCTCCAGTCATCCGCACGTTTACGATTACGAACTTTGGTGAACGCAACATGGCTCTGGGCCCCATCAGTATCCCAGCAGGCTTCAGCATGGTGGCCCCTCCGGGTAATAACAACCTGCCTCCGGGCGCTTCCACGACCTTCAGTCTGCAGATGAACGCCGCCACGGCGGGTAGCTTTGGGGGCATGGTCTCCTTTGGCGTGGATTCCACCGATGCGAATCCATTCAACTTTACCGTTTCCGGATCGGCTTCGGCTTCGATGATTGTGGACAACGGCGACCTGGATTACACCAACACGGGTGATCCCTGGGAGACCAGAACCGCAGGCGTGGCCTACATTGACTACTTCCAGGACGACCAGGATTTACTGATTGGCGGCGATTTGCCGGGTGTCAATACAGCGACCTGGCAGTTCACCAATCTGGGCGCGGGCACCTATCAGGTTGCCAGCCACTGGTTCCAGCACAGTAACCTGGCTTCGAATGCTCAGATTACGATCTCGGGCATTGTTGGTGGTCCGATTACGGTCAGCCTGGATCAGCGGTTTGCTCCGAATGACTTTAGTGCCGATGGCACGAACTGGGAAGAACTGGGCAACTTCCAGGTTGCCGCCGGTGGGACCCTGACGGTCACGATGAGCGATGATGGTGCCACGGGTCACTTGGCGGCCGACGCCATGCGACTGGAATTGCTTCCCATCGGTTCCATTGATCCGGAAATTGAAGTCCGGGCCGGTGCCACCAATCTGACCAGTGGTGCCAGCAGTGTGGATCTGGGCACCTCCAACTTCGGTGGTTCGTTGTTCCAGACATTTACGATTACGAATACGGGAACCGATACGTTGAATTTAGGAGCCATCACACCGCCTGCCGGTTTTGTGGTTTCGACGCCTTTGGGAACAACGGCTCTGGCCGCCGGTCAGTCGACGACGTTTGAACTGGAGTTCAATGGAGCGACTTCGACAGCGGGTGTCTTGACCATCGCCAACGATGATGCGGATGAGAATCCCTTCAGCTTTACTGTCTCAGCGACGGCGGTCAATTCACTGATCATTGACGATGGTGATGCCGGCTTCACGAGTGGGGGCGACTACTTCGCATCGGGGGCTGTGGCATACCGTGGCTTCGATTCTCAGAAAATGAATATCGGGCAGACCGGTACGGCAAGTTGGAACTTCACCGGTCTGGTGGCCGGCACATATCAGGTCGCAGCGACCTGGGACGGTCATCCACTGCGTGACACGGGTGTGGACTATAACGTGACCAGTTCGGGAATCGGTGGCGGAGCGATTGCCATCAATCAGCGACTGGATCCGAATGACTTTAACGCTGAGGGTTCGAACTGGGAGATCCTGGGAACCGTGACCATCGGAGCCGGTGGTTCGATTACGGTGACTCTGAACGATACGGCCGTGGATGGTTCGATTCTGGCTGATGCAATCCGCATTGAACGTACGGGACCGCTTCAGGCCACTAGTAGCGTGGCCAACTCGGGAGCCCCTGTGCTGACGCAGGCCGATTTGAATTCGGTCCGTGATGCGGCGTTGAGCTACTGGACGGCTGCGGGGATTTCCGCCGCTGAGCTGGAGCGACTGCAGTCGATCAGCTTTGTACTGGCCGATCTGCCGGATACGATGCTGGGTGGTGCCACGAGTACGACGATCATGATCGACATTAATGCCGCCGGTCATGGCTGGTTTGTGGATGACACGCCCTTTGATCACAGTGAGTTCACAGAGGACGCCGATGGCGGCCTGACTGCGAACGAAGAGAGTGATGCCTTTGGTCGCATGGACCTGTTGACCGTGGTATTACACGAATTCGGTCACACCCTGGGTTATGCCGACCTGGATGCGGACGAAGCGGGACACGATCTGATGAGTGAATCCCTGGGTGAGTCGCTCAGATGCCTGCCCGTGATCGAAGAAGCGGCAGAAACGTCCGACGTGGATGACTTCTTCAGTTCGATTGTCGATGGCGACAATCCGCTGTTGAACTAGTCGTCTGACTGCGAAAAACTTCAGCCCCCTCGAACTTTGGTTTGAGGGGGCTTTTTTTGTGGATTGGAAATAGCTACAGATATGGAAAGAATGCAAGTAAAGTGGCAGATATGATAGCTCTGATAATATGATTTCAGCTGATACTTTCTTTCAGTTTCTGTTTTCGTTCTACACTCAAATCATTCCAGTGTTGATCATGAAGTGCTCCCTCAAATGAGTACAAATAATAACAGACAGGCAGAGTTTCATTAGGGTACTTTGCTTTGAGCTTTTTGTGTGCTTGTATTGCGCCTACTTTTCGTAGCTCCGCCTCAGAAGAAATTCCGATTTTATTAAGACGTTCAGCAATTTTCTTTCCTATATTTTTTAGATCAGTGAGCGGTCGATTTTGTGGCATGGTCATGCTGAGATCCCTTTGCTTGTTCTGTTACCTTAGCAAAATAAGATAGATTTGATTTGGAGTTCATACAAAATAATGGTCTGCCCTGCACTCGTCATGGCGATAATGATAGAAAATGACAAAGATAACAAGGAATAAAATGAAAGTTTAAGCCTTGTGTTCAATATCTCATGATAGGAGAAATCGATTTAAAGTCGCAGGTCAGGCATCGTGTATTGTGGTTGCAAGTTGTATATTTCGATTACTTTGCCAGACAAGTATCAGTAACCAAATAGACCAGATAAGATAAGTCCCGCTCAGAGCCAAGGCAGTAATTACGATCTTTGCTTTAAGGTGAGGAGCCAATAAGACAACCGTTGTTATAAGCATGGCGGCTACGGCGAACGCGATCCAGAATTTTCGACGGTCTTTTTTGATTGCCGGAGAGTCTCTTGTTAATATCCGTGGACCAAAGCAGAATGTGGTCCACATTGCGAACATGCCAAGTTGTAACGAATTACTTCCTGGTCCGTTTCCCAGCAGAATCCACTCGATCGCCAATCCGAAAAAGCCAGCGGCACTATAATGCAGAAGGTCGCCTTTCCACTGTGAAGATATAAAGCGACCAAGCAGTTTACTACCTGCATAGGACATCGTGAGAATCACGCGATAGGCGAAAAGCACTGTAATAAACATTGAGGGATTAATACCTGCGATTAGTTTCAGTTCGACTTCAGTGAATAGCCCTAAAATAAGCCCCGTTAGAAGGAATTGTAAATAATTCTTCATTCGCCTCTCCTCAATCGATCAAGTGAACGAGGCAACAGCCTCTTTCGCTATTCGTATTGAAGAGGTGAATTCTTGTTGAAGAGGTGAATTCTTGAAGAGAAAACGACTTTGATTGAAGAATATTGGTAATACTTTCCTGTAACTGCTGCCAAGTGAGGTCTCTCTACGAACGTAATTATCACTGGCCGTTCTGTCTACAAAGTAAAGTGGTAGACATCGAACTGATCATCTTGTTTCCAACCAGCTGACTCGTACAGGGCTTGTGCTGACTTGTTGGTTATTTCAGTAGACAATGTGAGACGAACTGCATTTAAGGATTTGGCATAATCAACGGCGGCTGATAGAAGCCGGGTACCAACTCTTTTTCGACGTCCCTCAGCTGTGACGAAGAGATCGTTGAGAATAAATATTCTGGACAGCGAAACTGAAGAAAAACTTGGGTAGAGCTGAGTGAAACCAACCGGTGTATCAGCATCAAAGGCAATGAATAATACGGATTCTCCATGATTGAAACGTGCAGAGAGAAATTCACTTACCGCACCAAGATCACTGGAGCGTCCATAAAACTGGCGGTAACTGTCAAATAAAGGTACAAGTACATCAATATCGGTGAGAACGGCTTGTCTGACAGTAATCTTGTTCATGGCACACATAGGAGTCAGTTAACAGATTATTTTGTAACATCTTTGAATGCAAAATAGTCTCTGTTTTCGTAATTGTCCATGTACTGACAGAATGTATTAACCAGTTTTGTTGATCCAATGTGAGCAATCAGTTTATGAATTGACATAAAAGAACAGGTTCATTTACACCCTTTTTGACTTTTAATCACTACTTACCAATGCAATACAATTCAGTTCCAGTCCGAATAAGAATGGTTTGGTCAACAGCTGCAGTTCCATAAACAGTGGGGCCTAATTGGGGATAGCCCCCTGATTGAGGTTTTTCTGAATTTGTTTTCTCTTTGGCAGGAGACGATTTTTCATCGGGATTAGAGAAAATCGCGTTTGATGCAAGAATGTCAAATTCGGGACCTTTCTGGATCACATCAGTTAGTCCTTTTTTCGTGAAAAAATAGATGTAATCCCCTGCTCCGAGAGGTGAACTCCAGCAGGGACCAGCGAGTCGTTGTGCATAGTGTTGTTTACCTGTTTCCAGATCGAGACAATATACGACACCCACTTTATTGACGAAATAAGCACAGCCTTCATACGCCAAAGGAGTGCAATAATAAGAGACCGCTTTTTTAGCTTTCCAGAGAACTTTGTACCCTGGCTTTCCATCGATCGTGACAAGTTTCAAACAGCAGTTCGAAGCACTCGCTTTTTCTGCATTCGGATTCCTGCGACTCATTGCAGCGCCAATTAAAATATAATTGCCAAAGACTGATGCAGAAGGAATAGTGTTTCCACTGAGACCAGTATGAGTCCACAGTAATTTCCCTGTTTCTCCGTGATATCCTTTTACGGTTCCGCGGGAACTGACGATTACTTCCGGGGTTCCTGCTCGATTTGCAATTACTGGTGAAGTCCAGGCGACTCCCGATTCTCGATCTATTTTCCAAACCGTTTCGCCCGTCTTCTTGTCCAGCGCCAGTAAATAAGAAGGTCCATCGTGTGCAGTCAGTACGATGACATGGTTCTTTGTCTGTGCGAGAGAATTGCCAATGCCATGATTACTGATAAATTTGCCGTAGTCTTTCACCAAAGAACGACGCCAAAGTTTCGAACCCGAATGTGAGTAAGCCACAACATCTCCACTTTCAAAGAAGGTATAAACTCCCTTTTCATCTATGACGGGGGTCGGGGCAGCACGAGAGACCATTGAAGACGATTTTTTAGTTTGGCTGGCGTTGAACTCTTTCGACCAAATATGGCTTCCGTTAGAAAGATCGAAAGCATGCACCAGGCATGTTTCCTGCTGGGGCCCTTCGATCGAAGTCACATAAACTTGGTTTTTCCAAATGACAGGTGAAGATTGTCCGTAACCGGGTATTGTCTGTTTCCAGCGTATGCCTTTTTGGGGTGACCATTTTAATGGTAGCTTGCTTGCTTTCGAGATATTGGATCCGTTACCACGGAAACCAGACCAGTTTTCAGCACCCTCTAATTGTGAACTAAGCAGACCAAAAAAAAGAGTCAGTACCAGCTTCAGATTAGTGTTAAACACGATTCAATTCCTTCATTCGAGTTGAATGCGAATGGCCTATAAATAAGATATGCAATTCTAAGTCAGATTGTGTACGAGACAATGATTTCAAAAACGATGATAAACGATTCATTATTTTTTCAAGAAGCTCGAAAAACGGTCGACCTTTAGTTTGGACGACGAGTGTTCTTGGACGGGCTGAAGAGAATTGAGTTTTTTAAGACATATTTCATGTCGAGAGTCATCTCCTGCCAAGGAAAATATGCGAATTAACTTTTGCAGACAATCAGCACAATGAATTTCGTTAAGCTCCGATTTCTGAATTGCTTTGACGACGAGATAAGCTTCTTCACTTTGTCCTATTTGTTCCAATAAGTTACCCAGAGCAATCCGATAGTGTCGCTGCTCCGGATCTATAGTGACGACCTTACGGAGCACGTTAGCGACATGTTCTCTGGGATAGCCCATTTTCCCCATAAAATAAGCAACCCCAAACCACGACTCTGCACATTCCGGATCGAGCTCAACAGCTTTTCTGCATGCTTCCAATGCCAGATGAGTCAGATCAGGATATTGTCCCAGATATGAAGAGATTGCCGGTAATAAAGTTTCTGGAATATCTTTTCTTTGTAATAAGATTGAAAAAACCGACCTTGCCAGCGAATGTTTTCCTGTTTCTCGATAATTTTTGGCCAGCACATACTGGCCCGAAGCGGAAATCGGAATTAATGTTGTGGCGGTTTCAAGCGAGTTGATTGATGATTTATGCCAGTGTATTGCGTCCTCAATCAAACCCTTCAATTCCCAGGCTTTGCCATTTTCGGGATTGACTTTTAGCAGTTGAGTCAGCTCTTCCCGTGATTGATAGTGCAAACTTTGTTTAAACAGAGAGATTGCTTTTTGCAATGATTTTTGTGCGTCCATGTCCTATTCACTCAGAGAAAAGAGTTTCATTGTTGATCCTAAAACGAGGAGAGACAAGAGCTCCTGGAAATGGGGCGTCTCCTGAGTAGAACTCTTGTCTCTTCAAGCGGAAATTCACATTTAATTCAATTTGACTTGCTCAATCGATTTGAGATGTCCTTTACGAGAAGCACCACCGATGGCGATTAAACCGCCATTGCCATCTGGGAGCAAACGGTGGAAAAACCGGGGTGTGGTAAGAGAACTTACTTTTTTCCACTTCTGATTTTTCTGATCGAGCTGATAGACTCCACCATCCATAACACTGACATAGAGGTTTCCATCGATACTCCAGGCAGTCGTTCCGAATCCATTCATCGTACTCCCCGGAATTTCCGGTCCTTTGGACCATTTACCGGTTTCAGGACAGTAAATGTCGACTTCATGACTGATATCTCCACCAGAGTCGATTCCCCCCATGACGTAAATCTTTCCCTGATGTGCGGCTGCAGACAGGGCGCGTCTCTGGAATGGTTGTTTGATGGCTTTCCACTGTGGATTCTCTGCTGAAGCATCAAGCACTACCATGTCTTCCTGCCAGATCGAATCGATGCCGTTCTGCATTGTCCAGCCACCAACGACGTACAAATGATCTCCTAAAAATACAGAATCATGAGAAGATCGGCCTGTAGGCATTGATGGAATTGATTCCCAGGTTTTCTTTTCTGGTGAATAGCGTTCGACAGTAGGAATCGAGTTCATCTTGGACTCTTCTTTTTTCTTGTTGGTGACAGAGAGGCCTCCCACGCGATAAACACTGTCGCCATGTGGCGCCATTGCTAAACCTTGCAGAGGGGTTTTCAAAGGCAGTGATTCCCATCCTTTGGGGTGTTTGAGGTTCAGACGTTGGAATTTCTGTGAAAGATTTTCTGCGCTATGTTGATGGGCGCGTCCGATGTGGCCACTATAGACATAAAGATAGTCACCACTGACGGCTGCTCCGAAACTTGAAATGGCATCGGGAAGCTGAGGGTACTTACTCTTCACAGCGGGAGTCGATTTTGTGGCAACCGTTTTGTTGCTCTTTGACAGCGAGACATATGGTAGTGTCAGTGTGGAGTAGTGTCTGACACTATCGTACTTGTCACCGTTATGCTCACCTTTTTTCTGTTCCGTATGTTTTGCTCTGATCGAGTAGATACCGTTTGAGAGTTTGGTCTGAAATTGCCCCTCAGCATTAGTGGTTGCTGTAACAGATTCACTACTTGTTTTGGGACCAATGATTTTGAGTTCGGCATCTGCCAGTGGTTTGCCGTTCCAGTTGACTTGAAGTGTGACTTCTTCTCCTTTTAAGACCGGTACAATTTCCAATGGTAATTCCTTTGAGCAGGAAATTTTATTCCAGACTCCCTGGCTTTTTTGTGGAAAAGCTTTGGCGTAGTACTTCAAGAGAAATTGACTATCGCCACGAGAAATGACCCCATAGGTATGGTCCAGACCATAGGCTGCTTTCCCCGCTCCTTTGGGATTAGGAGTAACGAAGAGTGAATCATCACCTTCGGTTAGGGAATAAGGTTGTAGTTTCCCATTGGGACTCTTTTCCCAGACTTTGATTTTGGTGAGCCGTTTTAGTAAGTCGGGATCATCAGGCTCGGCGGCCTCACCGAAATAGAGCTGTACTTTGGCAGCGTTATTTTTGCCTTCCGCTTGTGGCAAGAGCCAGAGGAAGTGTGCCTGGGCCTGATTGGATACGAATAATGCCAAAAGACAGGCGACTGTAGTCATCCATTGAAATGGTCTCATAATCATACTCTTGTTTTAAGGTTTACGGTTGAACTGAGTTTACTTTGTTTGTGAAATTGACGTGGGAGTGAGTAAACGATGGTTTGACAGCTTGATCGAACCGACGTTTCTATCAAAGTTTTCACTGCATTCCACAGTCAACATCGTTTCCGGCAAATCAAAATGACCTACTCTTTTAAAAGAAAAGGTATTACTGCGATTGGACGTAATCGCTCCCGTTTTGGGGTTACGATAGGTCACTGAAGTGTCGCGAGGCAGAACAGAGCCCTCTTTAGTGCGCCAGACGTCGAGTGTCGAAATTGTGAACCATGATTTTTGGGAACGCCGATGGACTTCGGTCATGACATCGTCCTTTAAGCGAAAGGAAACGTGCTTACCATCGATATTCACTAAGCGGCCGAGTGGATGATCTAATTGAGCATCCGCAAAAGTGGCGGGGATCGGTTTTTGCAGGCGGTACTTGCGATGGCCGATGACGGATTTCAGTTTCGGCAGGCTCCATTCCAGTAGTTGATCATCCTCCAGAGTGAGTTTGACTTGGAAATCTTGATCGGCTGTCAGTTTTCCCTGTGTCTTTTTACCGTTATAAAGCACAGTCACATCGGCACTGAATCCTGGGAAATCACGCCAGACGGCGCGAGCTTCTCTGGCTTTTTGATAGAGTTTTGTCGCCTCTGCTTTATTCGGATTTGAAACCAGTTGCGATTCAACTTCAGCGGGAGTCCATTGTAGTGTCACTGACAAGGTCAGTAAGACGATGAGCCCGGCTAAGCCCCACTGTTTCAGTTCTCTATGCAAAAATGAATTTAATCTCATGAAAAATCTCCGCGCGGTGAATGAACAAGTTATGTTGCATCTATTTGGATTCGATCTTAAATTCGAATGTGTTTTTCCCGTCTTTTGTGATCATGGCCGTCAGTTTTGAGTTTTTGTTATAAGTCGCAGGAATTTCTATGCTTGTCGGGTCTCTAAATGGCTTGCCTTGTTTTTTTGCTTTTTCCTGAATTTCAATAAATTCCTCCATCTCGGGAATGGTTGGATAGATTTCCACTCGAGCTTTACCGACTACGGGTCCACCTTTTTGGGGAATTTGAAAAATGCCTTCACTCACGATCCCGGCAGATTTGATTTTTCCTTCAGGTGTTTCCGAAATAAAGAGAATTCGAGCACTCGTTAAGGGGTCTTCATCGTAATAGACAAGTCCTGAAACACTGACACGTTCGCCGCGAGGATCTTCTTTTGTTCCGCTGCAACCGAGACAATTCAATAGAAGCAAACCGATTACAAAATTATGTCTGGTGATATAGTTTACGAATATTTGTTTCATTGATAGCTTGAAAATAAGGGACATTTTAAAAATCCTCACATGGCTTTCGAAGAAATACTTTTTATCTTTCAGCAAGAATATAAGTACTTCCGCAGACCATTCTAGATAATAGAGTTTACTAGTATTGTGGAAAGATCATTAAAATTCGCCGATGACTTCACCTCCAGATTTAGTAGCAAGCGCATCCAGGGCTCCGGCATCAATATTTTCACTCACAAAGCGAACTGCGCCATCTCCTAACAGGAAGTGAGCACCACCGATATGGTCACTCCTCCAGGTGGAACGATTCGCACTAAGATTGACATTAAAGTCACCACCTGTGTGTCCTAAGGCAACTCCAGGATAACTTCCCCCCCATCGATGACTTCCCCAACGTGGTGTGCCTTGAACTGCAGGGTCACCGGGGCATGACGAGGAATGGCCTGACCATAAGTAGTCTTCAAGTCGGTAATTAAATTCACCGCACATGATCGTATTTGATAATCCATCAGTGACATCTCGAAAAAGCGTGGGCTTTACAGACGCATGATTTTGTCCAGGGAACATTCCATCTGGGTTACCAGATCGTCCATCATGAATTCCAGTCGAAGCACCATAACTGGTTGGTCCCCCTCGCTCTGCACAAGATAAGTTAGGCACTGCCCGAGGAAGCACCATTGTTGGGCAGAGGTAAATTGTAATTGTCCGGTTCAGTGCATCTAAGTTTGCTGGATCCGTATAGAAGAGATCGAAATCATACAGGTTTTGTAAATTGGTCTGATCCAGGTAGGGTAGGATTGCTGTAAAAGGGCTAAATAATTGATTATTTCCACCCATGGGAAGCGAGGTATGCACATCATGATAATTGTGCATTGCCAAGCCAATTTGTTTCATGTTGTTTTTACAGGAAGAACGGCGAGCCGCTTCACGGGCCTGTTGTACGGCAGGAAGCAGTAATGCGATGAGAATTGCGATAATGGCGATGACCACCAGCAGTTCAATGAGGGTGAATGCGCGTCTAGTATGCTTGAGAGGTGACATGGTTTCTCCTGATTTGTAATAGTTTCCAGAATGATCAAAATGAATTGGAAATGGTCCAATTCACAGTCCAATTAGATCTGGCTGGCTGGCTACAAATGGAGAAAAGCCACTTTTTGCTGGCTGGCTGATTGAAATTGAAACTCAATCTCAATAAATGGATCGTATAAATAGATCGTCTTCTCTGCAAGATTTCTCGTTCAAATTTTGAGAAAAAAAGCGAAATCCATCATTTCGAGCGAAAGCACATTTATTTTAAGGGTTTTCACTCATTATAGCAGGATGGAATCTTTCTGATCTTATAAAGTGGATCGGCAATTCAAGCGAGTTATTTGGCGATACATTCCAGGAACTGTTGGCCAAAGTCATCACATTTCTTCTGCCCTACTCCCCAGATTTCCAGGAATTCCGCGATCGTTTTGGGTTTGTCGCGCGCCAGTTCTCGCAATGTGGTATCGCCAAAGACCATATAGGGCTGCACGCCTTTTTCACCGGCGATTTGTTTGCGAAGTTGACGCAATTCTTCAAAGAGACCTTTATCGACGCCTTCCCAGTTCGCATCTGCTAGTTGACTTTTAGCACGTTTTGTTTTCTCTGACTTGCTTGCCTGTGCGGGACGCATCAATTGCAGAGTTGCTTCCCCACGCAACAACTGCCAGCCCGAGTTAGTAATTCGCAACTGTTGATATTCGGCCGTTTTGGTGACAAAATTTTGAGAAACCAACTGACTTAACCAGTTACGAATGGTTGAGAGGCTTTCATTTTTCAGTAGACCATAAGTGCTTAGCTGATCGTGATTGTTGGCGAGTACTTTTTTGTCTTTCGACCCTTTCAGGACAGCGGCTGTGTAGGCTGCACCATAATTTTGATCTTGTCGAAAAATAGATGAGAGGATTTTCTGACCGATTTCTACTGAATCATCTACTTTTTGGAAATCACCGCGACAGAGATCACAGCCAGTTTCACAATCTTGCTCGAGATCCTGTCCGAAGTGCTGCATCAGATACCGGTGACGACAGTCAAAGGCATGGCAGTAATTTTGCATGGCTTGCAGTGATTGGAACGCGGTGGCCTTCGATTCGTCCGGCTGGTCTTCCAGAATCAATTTCCAAATCACAGTATCCTGTTCGGAATAGAATAAGACACATTCTGCCTCCAGACCGTCCCTCCCTGCCCGGCCACTTTCCTGTTGATAATTTTCCAATGACTTTGGTAAACCAGCATGAATCACATAGCGTACATTGGGTTTATCAATGCCCATGCCAAATGCGATTGTCGCAACAATAATGTCCACACGATCCTGAATAAAATCTTCCTGATTGGCGGCGCGTTCTTCATCTGGCAGTCCCGCATGGTAGGGTCTTGACTCATAGCCGGCATTATTTAAGGACTCACTAAGCGATTCCACATCGGCGCGAGAAATACAATAGATGACTCCCGGCTCATTCGGGTGTCTGTCGAGTACTTCGCAAACCTGTGCTAATCGGTCTGCTCGTCGCGCGACAGAATAAGTTAAATTCGGACGGTCAAATGAACCGACGAGTAGTTCGGGAGAATTTAATCCCAGTTGCACTGCGATATCGGATCGTACTTGTTCGGTTGCCGTGGCGGTATAGGCATGAATGCCGCATTTTGGAAAGATATTTTTCAGTTCCTGCAGCTCACGATAGTGGGGGCGAAAGTCGTGCCCCCACATACTCACACAATGGGCTTCATCGATCACGATAAATGCCAATTTGATTTCGGCCAGCATGCTGAGCATGCCTTCCAGCATGAGCCGCTCGGGAGCAACATAGAGGAGTTTAATGTTGCCTGCACGCACTTCTCTTAAAACATGTCGGGATTCTTCTTGCTCCAGCGAACTATTAAGATATGCGGCGGAAATACCGCAGACGCGGAGCGCGTCGACCTGGTCTTTCATAAGTGAGATTAACGGGCTGACAACGACTGCCATTCCATCCACACACAGTGCAGGTGCCTGATAACAAAGTGATTTTCCTCCACCAGTGGGAAGTACGACCAGAGAATCGCGGCCTTCCAGGACCGCCGTCATCGCTTCTTGCTGGAGAGGACGAAATTCTGTGTAACCCCAAAACTCGTGTATGATATCCAGTAATGCGTCTTCCATCCCTGTTTTAGCCATCACTAATCCTGCTGAATCTATGCCGTCTGTAAAGTTACCTTCAAGAACTGACACATATCCTAGCGGTTCGCTATGAAAAGCTAAAGGATGGTTTTCAGAGATGTACTAGAAATCAAATGACTTCTGGCATGGGAGAATAGTTATCGACCAGATAATGTGGACGACCAGAGAGATCTTGGATTGAGGCGGCAGTATAATCGATGCCCAAATGGTGATAGAGAGTGGCAAACACTTCCCCAAAGTGGATCGGGCGATCAGCGATTTGCGCTCCCAATCGATCCGTACTACCAATCACCTGTCCGGTTTTGAAACCACCTCCTGCCAGTAATCCGCCACCGACGGCTGGCCAGTGATCACGTCCCGCATCTTTATTGATTTTGGGAGTCCGCCCGAATTCGCCCCACGCGACAACGGCCACATCGTCTGCCATTCCTCGTTCGTGTAAATCTTCTATCAGTGTGGCTAACCCCTGGTCAAAAAGTGGGAGATGTGTATTTTTTAATCCACTGAAATTGTTGCTGTGAAAATCCCAACGACCAAAATTCAATGTAACGATCCTTGCCCCCGCTTCGACCAGACGTCGCGCCATGAGAAAATGCTCAAGATTACGAGGCGCACCATCACCAAAGTTCTTGGGATCTCCTTTTCCATAGCGTGCTCTGGTAGCTGGGTCTTCCTGAGAAAGATCAAGCGCATTGACCAGACGGTTGGAAGTCAGGATATTAAAAACCTGTTCGTTCATATCATCCATGCCCACCATGGAACCACTTGAGTCTGCTTCGCGTTTGAATTGGTCAAAAGAGGCCAGTAGTTGTTTACGGTCATCTAAGCGTGTCGCATCGATGCCATTCAAAACCATATTTTTTCGCGCGGGACCGGAAGGACGAAAAGCCGCGTGACTTACACCCAGAAAACCAGGGAGTCCGGGAGATCCATAAGGGGGATGGCGGGCATCAGGAGAGAGCCCAACAAAAGGTGGCACCGCAGGATTCGCTGGACCTTGCAATTTAGAAACAACAGAACCGATGGCGGGCCAGCCACCGGCTGGCTGATTCCGAGTGGTTCGACCTGTATAACAGATGAACGAATCATGTGCCCCGTTGGGTGATCCATGCACGGAACGTAGTGGAATAATTTTGTCAGCGATCTTTCCCAGTTTGGGAAGATGCTCACAAATCTGGAACCCGGGAACTTGTGTGTTGACTGGTCTGAATTCACCACGGATTTCAGAAGGAGCGTCCATTTTCAGATCATACATGTCCTGATGCGAAGGAGCACCACACATGTAAATCATGATGACTGCTTTTTGCCGTTTGCTTTGTCCTGAATTGGACTCTGCTTGAAGAAGTTGAGGCAGAGTGAGACCACCTAAACCGAGTGCGCCGATTTTCAGGATTTCTCGACGAGAAACACGATCACAAAGTTGAGTTTCTGGACCCAATATGGAAAGCATAGATGTTCCTTTTCAAGGATTGGCGGGATTACAGTGTTGTTATCGGTAGGTGAGCATTCAGGTATGAAATCAATGATAAGAAATCATTGATATGTATAATTGTAGACTTCATTTCGTGTAAATCCAAGCCCAAATTACCAAAGTCTTCCCTAAGTTCAAAAAAACAAAATGTATTGATTTTAGGGGATCAAGTTAGATCTGGAGAAATAGAGTGAATATCGAGTTTCTTTTACAGATCATAAAGATAAATACGACTACTTAAACTTCATTTTGTTAATCATCAATCAGAACTTGTTGAGCGAAGTAGTGTCCTGTATCAGAGTCTCGTTCCTTTCAGCACTTTTTATAAATTTGATGATAAGTGATCATAAAGTCAAAAATGATTTGAAATTTGAATTAGGAACGAGAAAATAAAAGAGACAATCAAGTTTGAAGAGTAGAATTGAATTCACCATGAAATCACGATTTGCGAAAAACGAAAGTCGTTATTAATAGAAGTGAGAATTTGGTCATCTTAACTTGGGAGGCCCACAGTGAATCCAGCAAAAATTGACTCTGCATCAAAAGAAGCTCAACCAAGAGAAATTGTCAATTCTGAAAGTAAAACGGTTCTTTCGAGCGATCCGCCTGGATCACCTGATCCTCAACATACTTTGAGTAAAGCCACCACCTTTGACAAATGGCTCATGCGAACCATGTTGCAGAAGGCAGGAAATCCCGACATTGAAGTGGTTTTATGGGACAAGTCCATTATCTCTAATAGAACTTCTACTCCTTCTGTTCGCGTGCATATTCATAATCGGAGTACCCTCTATAAATTGATGCTCGATCCCAGTCTTTATTTTGGTGATGGGTATTCACAGGGCACGATCGAAGTCGAAGGCGATTTGATTTTGTTTAATGAAGAAATGAATCGCGGGACAAATTCGATTAATACGAAGCGGTTTTATCGAGATAGAATGCGCAGCTGTTTTAACTGGCTCAAACGCAATACGATTGATGCTGCTCGAACGAATATTCATCACCATTACGATATCGGAAATGAATTCTATCAACTCTGGCTTGACGAGCAACTGGCTTATACCTGCGCATATTTTTCTGACACGGCGATGTCTCTGGAATCGGCACAAATTGCAAAGATGGATCATGTTTGTCGAAAAGTAGGACTGAAACCAGGAGATACTGTTGTCGAAGCGGGCTGTGGATGGGGGGCCCTGGCTTTGCATATGGCAAAATATTATGGAGCCAAAGTGAAAGCGTTTAATATTTCTCACGAACAAATTGTTTACGCACGTGAGCGTGCGAAAGTGGAAGGCTTGAGTGATCGGGTTGAATTCGTTGAAGATGACTGGCGCAACATTACCGGAAGCTATGACTCTTTTGTTTCTGTCGGGATGCTAGAGCATGTTGGTTTGAAAAATTATGAAAAACTGGGCGAAGTCATTGCCCGTTGTCAAAGCGTCCATGGTCGAGGCTTAATTCACTCGATTGGTTGCAACTCGCCACGCGTGCTGGACAGCTGGACCACCAAACGCATTTTTCCTGGCGCTCATGTTCCCAGTCTGAGTGAGATGATGCAAATTTTTGAACCGCAGAAATTTTCCGTTCTCGATGTCGAAAATATTCGTTTGCATTATGCCCTCACCTTGCAACATTGGTTACAAAGATATGAGCAGCACCTAGACCGTGTCACAGAAATGTTCGATGATAATTTTATTCGTGCCTGGCGACTTTATTTATCAGCTTCTGTTGCCGCTTTTCGAGCAGGGTCACTTCAGCTATTTCAGGTCGTGTTTACGAATGGGGCTAATAATGAAATTCCCTGGACGCGAGCCGGTTTGTATCAGGATAATGCATCTGGACCAATGAGAGGATAAAGCGACCGTGATTGAGGAGTCCTGTGATGTTCTGATTGTTGGTGGAGGACCAGGAGGTTCCTCTTGTGCATGGGGCTTACGCGATTCGGGGCTGGACGTACTTATTCTTGATAAAGCAACATTTCCACGCGATAAAATTTGCGCAGGATGGATTACTCCCGCTGTTGCTGAATTGCTCGATATCGATTTGCTATCGTATGACCGAGATCATATTCTCCAGCCTATCACCCATTTTCGGACAGGGATTATCGATGGTGCGACTGTTGAGACGGAATACTCGGATATCGTCAGTTATGGAATCCGTCGTTGTGAGTTTGACGATTATTTGCTCAAACGTTGTCGTGCTCGAACCAGATTAGGAGAAGCGTTAAAGTCGATTGAGCGTCTGGATGATGCATGGATCGTCAATGGTTGTCTGCACGCAAAATTTGTCGTTGGTGCAGGCGGTCATTTCTGTCCGGTAGCCCGATGGCTGAATCAAGAAAGCCACTCTGAAAAATCAGTCGTCTTAGCGCAAGAAGCGGAATTCCCACTCAATCAGGAACAACAAGAGCTTTGTCGTGTAAAACCAGACACACCAGAACTTTATTTCTGTCGCGATTTAAAAGGTTATGGCTGGTGTTTTCTGAAAGACGGCTATTTAAATGTCGGCCTGGGACGCGAAGGTGAAAAACAACTTTCGGCAGTACGAGATGAGTTTACGCATTTTCTGGATCGACAGGGACGTGTTCCCAGGGAGATTCTTGGAAAATTTCGTGGACATGCCTATCGCCTGTATGGTTTGCAAAAGCGTAAAATTATAGACGATGGAATGTTATTGATCGGTGATGCTGCTGGCCTGGCAGTCCCGCAAAGTGGGGAAGGAATTCGACCTGCAGTGGAATCAGGGCTCATCGCAGCGGATGTGATTCAAAATTGTCAGCAACAATATTCCAGAGATTGTTTGGTTACCTATCAGGAGAAACTTATCAATCGATTTGGGAAGTGGCCTGACGCTCCTGCAAAGAGTGTTGTGCCGGCGGCACTTCGGCAGTTTATCGGCAGACAATTAATGACTTCCCAATGGTTCACTCGGAAAGTCCTGCTGGATCGCTGGTTTCTGCAAAGACATTTACCACCATTGATCCGCAACTAAATCTAAAAAGCAAGTTTGCAAATCCATAAAAACATTTGGCTGTACGAGAGATTTAGTATCAATTCTATATTGCGCCTGATTTAATCATAGTAGTCTCAAAGCAATGATACCAAGTCCAAACAGTCTTGAAGACGCGACAATAAACTGGATACATGCTAGCTTAATTGAGACCATTCGAGTTCGATTCCCTGCTTTGTCAGTAGATTCTGAAAATCCTCAAGTTGTTGTGGGTTGTTTCGAATCATCCGCGGTGTGGTACCTTTAGAGATCGCCCGGGCACAGAGTGCTCCTGCTGCTTCACCAATCGACCATTCCACCGGATGCAAACGGTAGCAGCCATTCGAGATGTGGGTCGTACCAATGTTTTTGCACGCTGGAATTACGTTTTCAATTCGTTGAGGAATCATTGCACCGAGTGGAATTTGAAAAGGGACACTCGCCATGTCGATATAGTTGTCCCCCCCGGAACTGGGATGAAGATCCAGATGATAATATCCAATGCCAACCGAGTCTGAGAATGGCTTTGCCAGGAGTGGTTTATGGTCTTTACCCATGACTTTGGTTCGTTCTGTAAGAGTCAAGTCTTGTTCTTTGATTGTCAGCTCTGCTTTAATGCGGCGAGACTCACGAATGTAGGGATACTTGGCCAGTCCGTCATCTGTACCCACAATATCTTTTCGCAGACGCAGTCCTTTCCAGCCTTGCTGACCATCGGGTCTGGGAGCTTCTGTTTGAAGCCAATAGAGTAACGAGAGGCTGAGTTGTTTCGCAGCGTCCAAGTGCTTCTCTCGTTCGGCGGGAGTCACATCTGTTATGTTGCCCAGCATGTAATCATTCTGTGGCCAATTGACAACCGTAATGTCGCTGGCATAAGTACCCGGAATAAAATTGTTGCGATCAATCATTCTGCGATAACGCCAGAGATTCAGCGTTTTGGTTCTTGGCAGAACTGCTTCTTTACCGCTGGGAACAAATGAGAGTGTTTTGGGTTTTAAGGTACGGGGGTAAGAGTAATCAAGCGAAAGAATTTTACCTGACCAGGCTGGTGTTAATGGTGGAACATGATTCTTCCAGAATTCGTACATTGGGGGCCGCTCGATGGTGTGGTCTTCCCCTTCCAGGTGGTCTATGGCAAAACAATGTGTAAACGATTGAATGTTTGCCGGATTGGCATGTGCAGGTGCGTGTGGTTCATTGGTCTCTTTTTGTGACTCTGCACCTAACACGTACTCTGTTCCCGTTAAAGGAAGTAAGTCCCCTTCTTCGCTGGCGTCGACAAAATATTTTCCTTGTAATGTAACTGATTTGTTCAACCCTGAAGTGTGGCACTTCACTGCCTCAACCTGATCACCAGTATAATTGGCACTGACTGGAGATGTATTCAAAAGCAATGTCAATTGCCCTCGACTGATTTCAGGTGCTAACATCGATTGCAATGCCGCAAGTCCCACCTTGGGTTCGTGACAGATGCGCGAGACGGAACCATTACCCGGGTTCAAATTGGGAATCTGTTGTGCCTTGCTCGTTAATGGATAATGCTGCTTGTAATAACTGCGGATAAGAGTTCGCAGTTGCGCATACGATTTTGTGCGACCAAATGATTCAATCCACCTGTGCTCATCGGGAGGCACAGCCTGTTGTGAAATCTGGCCTCCGATCCAGTCTGTTGGTTCGGTCAAAATTACAGTCGCTCCATTACGACAGGCTGCGAGAGCGGCTGCACAACCTCCCAAGCCACCACCGATGATCACGACATCGGCTTTGAGTTCTAATGGGCTGGTAGCATAGCAATTTTGAGATTGTAAAGCTTGCAAGAAAGCGGGACTAAATATACTGGAACCAATGAGTCCACACTGAGATAAAAAATGTCGTCGTTTCATGTGCCGTGAATTCAAGAAAGAGTGAGGATGAGATTCCAATTTCGCATTATTGAAAAATGACTCAAGTTAAAAATGAAATAAGAATTCGTCGGTTCCTAGCTCTGTATTTCCAGATAATGAGCGCTTGGAACAACATATTCACCAACTGAGATTAGTAAGAAACATCGTTGAATTAAGAGTCGTTGTTCAAAAGTTTGTCCAGCAAAAATTCATTCGCGTTTTTATACTGTTCTGATTTTGAGACCCCCGGAATTAAAAGATGACATTCCGTGCCGGCCTTATCGGCCTTTTCTTTCATTTTCACTCCATATACGGGATGATGAATTCCATGCCCCGCATTTTCAGAAGGGAGTTTCATATTATTGCCATAGGTCATTAAGAGGGGCGGATCATCTGCTGTGAGGTGGTTATAAGGCGAAAACTCTTTGTAGAGGGCCTCGTGTTTTTTATAGTTATCCATGACATCCTGCATGCTCTTACCACCAACTGCTTTGTGAATCATGGCATGCTTGAGCACGTTGGGGCCGAGCCAGGGTTCGATGACTTTGGGATCAATGGATGTCTGCCCGCCTCCAACGGCAGCCGCAATCACACGCGTGGATTCACGTAAGACAGGATCTTTAGCCTTGGGGTCAGCCAAATCATCATGCAATAGTAACCACATTGATGTGCAAGCCCCTGCACTGCCACCAGTCAGAGCAATTTTTTGTTTATTAATATTCCACTCTTTTGCTTTGGAACGTAAGAATTGAATTGCGCGAGCGGCATCGTGTACGGGAGCCGGCAACGGGGCTTCACCTGTCAAGCGATAGTTGACCGCTGCATAAGAAATGCCTTTGTCAAGATATGTCTGAATCTTACCAGGAAGACGGCTTTTGTCTCCTCCAATCCAGCCGCCACCATGAATATAAACCAACAATGGACGTGGTCCTTTTCCTTTGGCTTCCCAGAAGTCCAGTTTGTTCATCTTATAAGGACCATATGAAACATCCGCATACGTTGGTTTGGGAGCTCCTTTTTTGTCTGCTGCGATCGCTGTCGAAGTCACTAAACTACATGTCAACATTATGGAAAACAGAACACGCAACATATCATCAGATCCTTTTTACATGGTGAAAAACAATAAGCCGTTGAATAAATAGCGCGAACTACTGAAAGAGAATCGATCTACACACTTATCTCTGATGATCTATTTTGAGTGGTTTCTTTTCACGAATCAACAGATTATTATATGATAATTGAAATTGTGATCAGAACCGACAGGCAAGGAAAGAGTTTTCACCGGAGATGGGATGCATGAACATGTTGAGATTTTATGGAATGCTGCACTTTCTAATATTAATCGTCTCGATTCAATCTGTATTCGCTGGTGAACAAGGGGACTCAACTTCAGCAGATAAGAAAAAGGGATTTTGGAAACAGATTGCCCCTTATTTTGAACCACCCGATGAGTTTAAAGGGAATCTGGGGAAATACAAATCACCATTGAAATTTTATGATGGGCGGCCAGTCAAAACTCCTGCAGACTGGCAAATGCGTCGTCAGGAAATTCTGAAAACGTGGCACACGATGATGGGTGAGTGGCCAGCTGTGAATGAGAATCCTCAAGTGGAATACCTGAAAGAGGAACACCGTGACAATTTCTCACAGTACACAGTTAGGTTTAACATTGCACCAGGACATCCCAATACTGGCTATCTGCTAATTCCTGATCGGGCAAAACAGAATCGGAGTACACCGGCAGTTCTCGTCGTTTTTTATGATCCCGAGACAGGCGTTGGTTTGAAGGGAGAGAATCGTGATTTTGCTTATCAACTGGCAAAACGCGGCTTCGTGACATTTTCAGTCGGTCATGATTACTCTCTCTATTACCCTAACAGAGAGAATGCGCAAATTCAGCCTTTGTCTGCATTGGCCTATGGGGCTGCGAATGCATTTCATGTATTGGCAAATCGTAAAGAAGTCGATCCCAAACGAATTGGAATTGTTGGTCATTCCTATGGTGGCAAATGGGCAATGTTTGCTTCCTGCCTATATGATAAATTCGCTTGTGCTGCCTGGTCTGATGGCGGGATTGTCTTCGATGAAAACAGACCCAGTGTGAATTATTGGGAGCCCTGGTATCTGGGATATGCGGGTCCTAACTTTCGTAAACGAGGTTTGCCAACCAAAGAGAATCCAAGAACTGGCCTTTACAAAAAACTGATTAAAGAAGGCTATGATTTGCATGAGTTGCATGCCTTGATGGCCCCTCGCCCCTTTCTGGTTTCTGGTGGTTCGGAAGATCAACCTAAACAATGGCGGGCTTTAAATCATACTGTTGCCGTGAATCGATTCCTGGGCTACAAAAATCGGGTCGCGATGACCAACCGCGAAAAGCACGCTCCCAACCCTAAATCAAATGAGCAAATGTACCAATTCTTCGAATACTGGCTGAAGAAAAATCAGTTGAGTGCGAATTAGAGCGATCGGATGAGAAGTATGGAAATTGAGGCTATTTTTATACTAGTGTAATTGGTATTGATACTTATTTTGATGCGTGCGTATTCGGAAAATTCTCGATTCTGTAAAAAATTGTAGAGAATTTCACACATTTTTATCTCTGGAACGACGTCAATATCTTAGTTGGCTTTAAGTCGTTGGACTGTCATTGAGTGTGCCAAAAAATCTTCACAACAATGATTGCTCTTGGTCCTTCTGCTGAATATTATTTAGAAGTAATGATTCCTTCCTTGAAGCCTTCCCCATAATGAATTCGTCTAAAGCTGTAAGCTGACACTAGACTTGCATCTTGTTAATCCTCCCTTTTATTTATATCCATGATCACTGGAGAATCCTAGATGGACAACAAACCTCATCCAAGAGGTAAACGTGGTTTTACGCTCATTGAATTATTAGTTGTAATTGCGATTATCGCGATTTTGATTGCTCTTTTACTACCTGCCGTACAACAGGCACGTGAAGCGGCACGACGTTCGACGTGTAAAAATAACCTCAAGCAAATTGGTCTGGCTTTACACAATTATCACGAAACATTTACCCGGTTTCCTCCAGGTAGTATCGGATGGTCATTTACAGCAAGTTCTTCTGCCAATCCCCAGTTGAACAGCATGGGACCGTTAGTCATGATCCTGCCGTACATGGATATGTCTACGATTTATAATCAGTTTGATTTCAGTCTCAGCTACGCCAATCCTGCGAATGTCGCCTTATCGGAAAACATTATTCCCACTTATCTCTGCCCTTCTTATTCCGGCGATACCACTGTTTCCGAGCATGGCTATCGTGGCTGGAATTCCAACACCAGGAAGGCGATTACAAATTATTTAGGAGTCGGGGGTTATGCAACTACGGGTTCCCGGGTTGGTGTTACATCTGGAACGAGCTTGCCCGCAAATCAGAGGGGAATCTTCTGGCCAAACAGTAGTACCCGCATGCGGGATATTACTGATGGTTCATCCAATACCTTCATTTATGGTGAATTTCGTCCGTCCATCATGTCAGACGTAGGTTGGGGATCCAATGGTTCGTGTTACGATAATCGCTGCAGCCCCTGGGTGCGTGGTATTACGCTTGAAGGTAGCGGCGCGATTAAGGTGATGCGTTATGGGCCGAATCAGGTGTTTCCGAAGACATCGACATATACCAGTGACTGGACTGTGCTCCCCTTTAGCTCACAACACGTGGGAGGAGCTCATATGCTAAATACCGATGGGACTGTGGTTTTTGTCAGCGAAAATATTGATATCAATATCTGGCGTTATCGCGGGAGCATGGCCGATGGTCAAGTGATTGGAGATTAACGTCATGCTGAAATCATCAAACCGACTATTTACAGATTGCTTTGGAATCAAAGTAGTGCGAATCCAGTGGTGGAATACGCTCCTGCTTCTATCTACATGCCTGATTTTAGTAGGCTGTAGTGGAGGCCCTACGGACACACCACCGCTCGCCAGAGTCAAGGGCACTGTTACCCTTGATGGAAAACCACTCACAAGTGGAACTGTTCAATTCACCCCGAACAAAGACCGGGGTACAACAGGACGAATGGCGTTGGGGGGCATTCAACCCGATGGAACTTTTGAGCTCATGACAATCAAGGCTGGAGATGGGGCTCAAATTGGCCATCATCTCGTAGCGATTGAATGTTATGAATCGACAGAGTTTGATCCGAATAACCCGACGAACCCAAAACCTAAATCAGTGATTCCAATGCGTTACACTGATTCAAATAAAAGTGGACTGTCTGCAGAAGTAAAAGCAAACGAAGAGAACTCATTTAAGTTCGATTTAAAAACGACTCCCTAAGTGAGCTTCAATGTCACCGCGATCCCGTTTTAAAATTGGATCGCGGTTTTTATATAAAATGCATTCCTTCGATCTACTTAAGATCAAATTCTAAATCTGCTGTTCCACCAATGGGCACGGTTGTCGAAAACGGAGAGCTTCCAAAGTCACTGAACTTGTGCGGTAGTTGATTGATCGCTCCAACGTCTGCGGGAAATTCATTTTCGGGAACTTTTGAACCATCTGGCATTGTGAAATATTCGAACAGCACTTTATATTTTCCTGCGGGAACTCCGTCTCTCCCATCCTGATATTTCAAAATAAATTGGCCGGATTCATCAGTGATTCCACGTCCTCCCTGCCCGCCGGTTTCCTCTTCGGGGAAGAAAACAACAGCGACTCCCGGTAGCGTTTTTCCTTTGATTTTTACTGTACCCCATGTGGGGAAGACTTCCAGGTTATCGCGTCTGATATCAGATCCACAGGCAGTTAACAGTGTCACACACAAGACACATAAGACACGCGCAGACATCTTGTACGTTTCCAATTAAAGTAAGTAAAAGTCGATAGAGAATCCAGCCGGTAACAAACGCGTTACCGGTTGGGTTAAGTGAGTTTCGTTTTACTCTATGAGAATCAGGGGAAGTCAACAACATTGCCATCAGCGATATATGCCAGGTGGGCACGAGTGGGTGCGTGAATGTTTTCGCTTACAAAACGGACTGCTCCGTCACCCATCAGAACGTGACAGCCACCAGTGTGTAAACTCCCGGAATATGACCAGGAAGCAAGGTTTCCAATTGGGCCGGTTGAATACCAGGTGTTGATGTTGGCTCCAGCGAAATTAGTTCCGTTTCCAACCCACTTGGAAAATCCCCAGGCAGTTCCTTCGCCGTTTGCAACCAGTCGAGTTGTTTCTACAAGCGCCACTGTGTTGCTCATACCATCTGTCACATCGCGAAATTTGGCGCAACCGTTAAATCCAAACATGGGACGTGTAGTCAAACCGAGCGCTCCCCAATTCGTACACGAATTATACTGGCTGTTCGTACTGAATTCGTAATTCGTAAAAACACCGAGTAATGTCGAATTTCCTGGTGAGATTGAATAATATGTACTGGAAGTAGTGGTATAGACTTCAGGTGTCGAATCTGACGGACAGTGAAATAAAGGAACAATCGTAGAGACAACTTCATCATTGGGGTTTCCAGCAGTGCCCGGCGGAACGATGGTTCCACCTGATGGATTAAACGAACCTGTTGCGACACTGGGATTAAATTGGTTATATAAGTTAGCTTGTTCCAAATAGGGCAACAGGAGCAGGAACCCACGGTGATTGAGTGTCACAGTACTCGCTGTGGAAGCAGAACCGGTACTGCATGAACCGGAGTGTGACACCGAATAAGGCAGCACTTTGAAAGTTTCATTATAATTGTGCAACGCTAAGCCAAGTTGCTTCATGTTGTTTTTGCAAGTACTACGCCGAGCTGCTTCTCTTGCTTGTTGTACAGCAGGTAACAAGAGTGCTATTAAAATCGCAATGATTGCGATCACGACTAACAACTCAATAAGTGTGAATCCTTTTTTCTGATGACTCAAATTAAACACCGAAATACTCCTTCATCATATTAAGACAAATACAAACAAATACACTCGCAGTGACGGATGAAACCATTTGTTCAAGTCGCAAGTTTAACGGTCATCCGGAATAGGCCGTGTAAAGAGATGGCAAATTTAATAACAAGATTAAATAAGCAAGCAGTGTGCCAGTTATGAGAGTCGAGTAATCCATTACGCCCGGGTTTTGTGAAATCTCAGTTCAAAAAGTAACTGATCATTTTTTCTGAAGCGCTCAGATTTAGAATTCCGAAAAAGAGAGAGAAGAGAGAGTTGGTAATGGACCAGACATCCTTGCATTTTTTTTAAGCAGTACAGGATGGAAGTGGTTTTTATTTGAAGCAGTGGTTAGCAACAATTTGAAACGATTGTTATGTATATCTCAGCATAAATGTTCTCGTCATCGAGAAATCAAAATGTGAAATAGGATTTGATTTCCTGCCTCTTTTCTCTTCTTTGTTACTACAAAAAACTGCTTGAGTTTATGTTACTAGTTAGTTCTTGTCCAAGAAACGGGATAATTTAATGAATGATGCCCTACTCCCTCCCTCAAAAGACTTCAAATTAACTGGCATCATACTTTGTGTGATCGGTGTCATTTGTTTAATTGCACCCTTTGTTGCGGGTACTGCCGTTGTCTTTGTAATCGGCTTTCTATTACTACTGGGAGGGATTCTCTATGCGATTCAAGGTGCGCGAGTTGATGATGTCCCAGGAAAAACACAGCACTTAATTCTCGGGATTCTTATGGTTCTGGGGGGAATCGGAATTATTAGTCATCCGGTCTTCGGATTGACTTTTCTGACATTGCTGATGGCAATGTTTTTCATCTTTGAGGGTGTCTGGAAAATTGTAATGGCTTTCAACGTTCCACCAGCCAATGGGCGCAACGGAATTCTATTCAGTGGAGCGATTTCTTTGCTGCTTGGTGGCCTGATCTGGAGCCAATGGCCACTCTCAGGTTTATGGGCCGTTGGTACTCTGATGGGCGTTGATTTTTTACTGACCGGATTTTTTCTGATCAATCTGAGTGGGCCTCTCAATACCGGTTCATCAGACACCATTGAGACTACAGCTACCACCAAAGAGTAAATAGCCTTCAATTCACTAATTGCGTTGAAGTCTGCTTTTTAGGCTTGCCTGTAGAGAATCAGGGGGCGGGAGGCGGTGTTGAAGCTTCAGGAGTCGCAGGTACTACGGGTTTGAGAACTTTGACATCAGTTTTCGAACTGCTTTTTTTCAAGAAACTTTTATTTCCCAGTTGCGCGGTATGATCGGGAGACATACGGTTTCGATAAATGACCAAACCATCAATTGCGTGATAGAGAGCAGAATAATCAACAGGTTCGTCTTTGTTTTCAATGATGTCATTTGCCATCAATGAGATGGCTTTGCGAACCCATTCTTCATTGAGACGATCATCAGGTAACGCCATCATTAAGAATTCTAGCGTATGCCCTGTCGTTTCCAGTCGTTCCTGAAAATTCTCGCTTTCACTTTTTTGAAAGAAGTAATCGTACGAAAAAGAACCATCAAGATTTTGCATCGCTTTGGCTTCTTCAATGTAGCGTTTAATTTTTTGATCGGCTTCCAGCCAGTAACCGCGTAGACGATGTCCCGCATTTTTATATGTATTTCTGGCATACGACAAAGCGAACAATGCGTGTGTGCCCCCACAGGCGGAGTCATTCGATAGAGTTTCGTTTTGCATATAGACTAGATCATCCATGCGCCACTCTTCTCCCTTTTTATCCAACCAGGTGGCATCGGGGCCCAGGTAATGCACGAGAGCCCAGAGAGACCAGGTTACCTCTTCATTTTCCTGAATTTCTTTTTGCGCGTCACGCACAATATCAGCTACAGTAATCGGGCCATCAGGTGTTTGGAATTGATGATCCAATGGAACATTCGCCATGGCAAGAATGGCCAGTGACTGATTTTTGTGACCTTCAAACGCATTCTCCTTGGTATAACGATGCGCGCGGCCACCAAATTCTGTTTTTTGAAACCAGGGTTCGTTATCGTAGTAAGCTCCGGAAGAGATCCAATCCAAAGCATTTACCGTTTTATTGTTTTGCCTGATTTGATAATCCTGTCGAAATGCCAGAATGCCGTGGTAAATTTCCCAGGGCGAGTGTTTGTCAGACTCCAGATAATGTTGCTGGGCAATTTCAATGGCCTGTTCTACTTTCTTCAAAAGCGCTTCGCCAGATTCGACCTGCTGTTCATTTTTTGCGGGTGCGGTTTCCGTGTTCGCAACCTCTTGCGAACTCTTCCCGCAACCAGAAATCAGCATGACATGAGACAAAAATAGAATCAGAAATGACAGACGAGTCAAAAATCTCATCGTGTAGGTAACTCCAGGCGAATAAATTCAAATAAAGGAATGAAAATGAGCGGATTTGTGTTCAGAGTATCAGTATGTTGAGGATAATCGGCTTGCTCAAATGTATCAACGCCTTATGGCGTTGTAAACTTTTTATTTTTACTAATCTCTCATGCTACTAAGGTGGAATTCGAATCTCAACTGGCATCGTGGTGAATCTGAGCAAGCGCCTTCAAGGGAGAGGAATTTCTACTTTCAGGCTTTGATATTCCCTGTTCTCTCTTGGAATCTATGTCAGCAAGATCTCCCAGAAATACTCGACACTCTCTCTTAGATTTGGACGAGTTAAGTCTTTGAATTGAAAATCTGATGGAAGTCTTTGCTTCACTCAAAACAGTGCTAGTACATCTGTGATAATCAACATAATCATACCAGTTGTCAAAAATGTCTATTCTTCTAGTTGAAAACAGCCTCTCGTTCTCAGATTACAAGGTATTTTTTTGAACTGGCTACCTATATGGATCATTAATTTCGAATAGACCTTATAGCTAACAAGAAAAGAACAATAATGAAGCAATGGATTTCAACAATCTCACTCGGGGCAGTTATTGCGATTGCATCTATCTATTGGGTAGTAGACGAATCTCAATCCCAAACAGTCGTTTCTCCTAATCAAAAGTCGGTTAAGTATGTAAATTCAGGAACTGATTATGAGGGAGTGCCACAATCAGTTGAGTTGTCTTATATTTTTACATCGACAAGACCCCCGTGTACCGAATGTTCTCATTCCGATTCTGGATTACATCACAAATACCAATGCCAGCAGCACAATATAAAGCGAGGTAATAAATACCGCGGTATCGAAGTCGGTGAGAACCGATGGATCAAGATGGCCTGTGAAGAAGCACACCAGTCAGTCAAGGAAGGTGGCGGTCCGTTTGGTGCCGTCGTTGTTCAAATCGATGATGCATCAAATCAAGTCATTCGTTTCTGGCGGTGTCGTAATCAGGTGACCAAAAATATTGACCCTACAGCACATGCTGAAGTGAGCGCCATTCGAACTGTTGCCAGCGAGTTAGGAGTATTTGACCTTGGGAATATTCGACGTGATGATCCTCGTTTGAAGTTAGCTCAACCTGACGAAACATCGCATTGTGAGATCTATAGTAGCTGTGAGCCTTGCCCAATGTGCTATGCCGCGATTCGTTGGGCGCGTATTGACACGATTGTCTTTTCTGCCACACGTTTTGATGCGGCCGAACCGGGAGTCGATTTTTCAGATCTCGATCTCTATCAGGAACTAGCTACCCCTTATCAAGACCGTGTTAGCAATGGGCTTCGTGTCTATCAAGCGACTACTACAAACTCATTAGACGCTTTTAATCTTTGGAAAAATATAGACAAAGTTATGTATTAGACTTTGTTTTTCGAATCTACCTACATCTCTTTAGGGAATAAAAATGACGAACAATTCAAAATTCATGAGAAATATTGGTTTGGCAATTGTCGTATGTGGCCTGCTTGCTTCCGCATCGTTTGCTTATGAAGCTCTTACATATGACAAGTTACCGAGTGCAGTTAAGAAGAACATCGAAACATTACACCCAAACTCACGTGTATTGACAGCGAACGTCGATGAAGATGGTCTCTATCAGATCGATTTGAATGCTGACAATGAACATTTTCTCATGGAACTGACACGATCAGGCCGCGTGGTAAGCAATAAAAGTCAGGGAAAGGTTCTAAAGAGTACACCAAAATCTGTAAACCTTCCTGCCAGAGTGCGGGCGGCAGTCAAGAAGCTTTATCCCAACGGTAAGGTTATTTCTGCGTCAGCTGATGAAGATGGTGTTTACCAAATTCAAATTAAGAGACCACAAGGAATAAGCAATGTTGAGTCAACGAGATCAGGAAGGATCTTAAGCAATGATCGCGACGCGACAGACAAGGATGAAGATCTGAGCATTTCGCCATCCTCACAGGCGCGGCACATTGAAAGCGTACGAAAGTTGCCTTATGCCGTACTTGCCGCGGTCGAAAAAGCACATCCACAAGGTGTGATTGTCCATGTTTATCAAGACCTGTATGGACCTCGTTATGGGCGTTCAGCTTACTATGTAAACATTGTCAAGAATAACGAAGTTTATAATGTGGGCCTCACCGCTACTGGTAAAGTCCTTAAGGACACACTCGATAACCAGACAGAACGTCTGGCACGACTTCCACAGGTTGTCAGCGATGCTGCCCAAGCAGCCTTTCCTAATGGAGTAATTTACGGTAGCGGTACGCGAAATGGAAATTATGAGGTTGATGTCTTAGTCGATGGTCTTCCCTATGATCTGGTAATCACAAAAAGTGGCCATGTGATTTCGAAGAAACGCGATTATCACGAATAGAATAATTGGGAAGTCAAATTAATCTGCTAACTGACTTTTACTTTCGATGTTCAGTAACTTGTGCATTTTCTGCACGGTGATGTCATCTGGAGACAACCAGGTGACTTCGCCGTTGTCGAACAGTACATGCGATCCATAAGTGGCAAACGCATTTTCCTCTATCAACGTTTGTAATTCATCAAGTGTGAAATCGGTTGGTTCATTCCACAAACTTTTGAGGCCAGGGACTTCCATCAAGATGATTCGTTTTTCTGCTTTGTTACCCGAAACTAGTCGGTGACAGTCTATTGCTGGGTTCCAGTACGTAGACTTGTCAATGATTGCGACTAATTTTGATGTTCGTTTTGTATTGTCATCTCTCGTAATAATGAAACGATAAAAATGAGGATTCTGTGATGCAATTTTCTGATTTGTTTCACTATCCGAGGGTTCGTCAAACTGATAGCCATACGGTCGACTCTTAGTCTTGAAATAAGGCTCGAGCAGTGGTAGTAGCAAGGCTCGCCAGCTATGCATAGGTGTTCCCTCTTCACCTTTTAGTGCTGCGGGAGGTAAACAGCCATACGCGTCTTGATATTGATGCAGAGCCAGTCCAACAGCTTTCATCTGGTTCCGAAAACGTTCTCTAGGGCCACTGTTTACAGCCTGCTGTACGTCTGGAATCAAGAGCAGACACAGAATTCCAATGATCACCAGGATTGTGAAGATCTCCCAGAAACGATTTGTCTTTGAATTGATAGCCATAATAAGCCTTTTCTTCAACTTTTAGGCAGTTTTATAAGGGCAGGATCCGGGTGCCCCCATAAAAGTCATGTTCGAGAGCGATAGGATTCTAAAGTACATTTATTTGGTGACATTCCTAGAACAATTGTATTCTTCATATAATTTTCTTGAACTAAAAACAAAAAAATGTACATTGTGTTAATATGTTTGTTTGCAGACATTTTAACACATGAGTTACTGATGACGAACAAACTCACACATGCTGTATTCACGCTAATACTATTGTCGCCCTTAATTCAGGCCTCCTGTGAGAAAGAAACGTCCAATTCTACTCATCTTGAGTTGGGTACTTCTTATAATATAGATGCAAGCTCTCACTCAAAACACGAACCATTAATTAATCTTGATGAAAGCACCTTAACATATATCTCGAACAATATCCGTTTACATAACCCGTCAAATAGCCGTATCTCGGAAGTTCTTCATGTACTGAGGGTTCATGGATCAGGTTACAGTAGTCCTGCCGTCCAAGACAGACTTCTCGTTGATTCACTACTTGATGTAAGGGTTGGTATCCGCTTATTTGGGTCCCCCGCGATGGTAAAAACGCGAGATGGAATCGGGTTCTCATCAATCATCGCAAAATCCAGGCCATCGGAATATCATCATGATCAAGTTCTTGCTTCTCTTGGTCAACTGGAGATCCCAGAATCAACTAATATTCAACTGCAGAATTCGATGGGATCAGTCAAGGATGTCCTAAAGCAATCTGTGGCGCGATTTCATTTGAAGCAGAAAGAGCTCGAATGGTCTGCTATTGGCTTTTCATGTTACCTCAAGAAGTCAGGCCCATATAAAAACAAATACGGAGAGAGTTGGTGTTTTGACGATCTGGCAAAAGAGCTTCTCTCGCGAGATTTCAGCGAGGCAAGTTGCGGCGGAGTCCATCGTCTTGAAGCGCTCATATCCATCTATTTCGCCGACAAACGCCACTTTCTATTATCAAAAAACATGCGCTCCCGTGTGAAAAACATGATTGTCGGCAAAATGACACAAGCGATAAAATCTCAGTCACCATCAGGATACTGGACGATTCACTGGTGGCGAAATGACAATTCTCCTGCACCACCTCAGAGTACAGCATTTGCCAATAGCGATACAGGGCGCCTACTCGCTACCAGTCATTTGGCTGAGTTACTAATGAGACTCCCCAGTGATCTAGTAAATCAACACGAAAAACGTAATTCTGTCGAACGTGCTGCTAATTGGTTGGTTCCACAGTTAAAAGACCTGACATCAGAACAAATCCAGGCTACCTTTTGCCCTTGTTCGCATGCATCTGCCGTAGTCCTTAGCGTTTCAAGACCTCGTTCCTCACCAAACACTGAATGAGGTTTCACATTCCCTCTTTTCTAAAGGAGTATGATGACATGTTTTACAAAAGATTTTTGTTGCTGTTGTTATTTGTGATCGGAAGTGGTGTTTTACTCACCGAAGTCTCATCGAGTTCTATAACCGGTGAGGATGTCAGTGCGGCAGAAGCAGCGACAATCCTTGGAGGTGCCACTTGCTATGACTGGGTGTCTAAAAGATGCGAGAGGCCAAACCAGACCACGTGTAATCGACGTTTGTGTTGGCGATGGTCAACGGAAAATCCACATGGAGACTATCATGTTAACGGAATATGGTGTTGTTTAAACTCCTCAACTCCCTGCGACGCTGTCAGTACTTTACGAAATACATGTAATGGTAGCTGATAGAAGCCTTTCCAGGACGTCCGGCATGTCTCGAATCGATACTCTCGGGGCATGCCTTTCTACTTAAGCTACCGTATTCTAGAGAATTTCTTTTATGATGACTCCGCAGAGTATTTATTTATTTTATATAATACTTGTGTTCTGTGGATTACAAGAGGAGACACCGCAGGAACAACCAGCCCCTATCTGGAAGAAGATCAATTCCTGCGGGCCCAATGTACTCTATCTTTACCTCACATATTACTCATGCGACATTACGCATGAAATGATCTCTTCTGAAGTCCGTATCAATAAGAACGGCATCAGTCTATATGATCTAGCTCTGATCTCAGAAAGGCATGGGATTCCATCAAGGATCATTAAGACCGATAAAATGCTGGTCGGAGAATTAGAAACGCCCTTTATTGCTCACTTTGCGTATGGGAATGTCAGTTCTCCAAGTGGGCATTACGTGTTTGTTTCTGAAGTAAACAATGACATGGTAACATATATTGATGGAACAACAGGAACAGAGATCACGATTCCCATAGAAAATTTTAAGCACTACTGGTCAGGTTATGCCATGATTCGATCTGAGCGAAACAGCTTACTGACAGGAATATTGACATTGTGTTTAGTATTGAACTTTATCATTCTTTATACGCTCATCACTCGATACCGAAAAAAGCCGTTGATTGTCGCATCGTTTCTGTTTTTTTTGAATCCAATCTTTGCGATTCCCACGTATGCAGACGACACAAGTGTCGCATCGTATATTGAATCTGTTTCTGACGATATTCCAGATCATGAACTCGTTCGTACTTCTCGTATGGGGGCTGTCAATTGCCTTTATATTTACCTTAAATATTCCGGCTCTGATGTCACCTGGAGAAACATATACGATCTTACTTCACCTAAGGAAGGAGCTTCACTTCTTGCGATCATGCGTATTTCCAGCCTTCTGGGGCATCCCCTAAAAGGGAAACGCATCTCGCCATCAGAACTATTTCATCGAGGGCCGACGATTTGCTATCTAGAAGGAGGGGCAAAATCAGAAGGCAGCTTTGTGATTACGTTTTCTCACGGCGATGGTTTCATATGGGCACTAAATGGAAATAGTGCGACGATGAGACAATTTACTGAAGATGAATTTCGTCAGATATGGACTGGAATCGCTGTTGTCGAATCGAGTTCAGCCTATCACAATCAGCGACTTTTGTATGATTCATTTGCAGGTCTTGTTGCTGGAATTGTTCTGTTCTTTTCCATTTCTTCGGTTGTTCATCGAAAGATAGCGAATTAAAGGAAGGTATCACTATGAAATTGAGGCGTACCTATACCGTGTTAATGCTGTTTTTATTTTCTAACGTATGGGGTAATGTTGCTTTTTCTTCAGAATTGGATATCGTTCTACAGCGTCTGGAAACGGATTCCGCCTCATTACCATCTCTTACGGTTGAATGGAGCACAAAACGAAAGTTATTGATACCTCCCGATGAATTTAAAGAGAAAGTAAAATTTCCCGCTTACTCAGAAGAATTTGGATTCTATCAATTCACTCGCTATAGTTATCAGCACCCTTATGCGCGTGGCTTTCGACAAATTGAATCTTTGCAGAACGTCGCAGGTATGACTAACGATCTCTCAAAAACGTCCATGACTCCCACAAAGCCAACTGTGCTGTCTCGGAAAGCGCCCTCGCAAAATAAAACACAGTTCATCCAAACAGTCACTAAGCAAGAAGTGGCCATCCAACTGGAAAAGGTCTTTGAAGGGACATTAGAAGTCCCAGATTCTATTGTCCCAGATTCAATCTGTATGCTAATGATTTCTACATTGGATGAACTCAAAACCGAGAGCCCTCATGCCAAATTCATCTGGCCTGATTACCTGAAACTTGCCGGTTATTTTTTTCCCGAAACCCCTATGGAAGTCGGTTTAAAGCCAGTTCCTTTGCCAGTCCGTTGGTCCCAAAATGCACAAGAGAGCAACAAGCTGACTCTTTTGAACAATCAGGACGGAAAAACAGAATTGGTTTTTCACGATTCGAACTCATCTTTAACGGAGAAATTACATTTTTCCAATACTTCCAAGTATGCAGTCGAGTCGAGGGAATTGTTCGATGCATCCGATAGGATCATTCGAAGGTATCACTATCAAGGAAGTGTTAATATCGAAGGTACAACATTTTATTTACCTGAAAAAATACGCGTCGAGTATTTTAATTGGGAAACAAATTCTGAATATGTTTCATTCACTCCCATTGTAGAAATCACTTATGAACTTAAAGACATTTCTTATGGCCCTTATCCCGACGAATATTTTACACTGAATTATAACACACCAGGTGATATGATAGCTGATCGTACTCTTCCAGAATCTAGTACATTTCCAGAAGGGCAAGTTCAATATCGTATTCCGTCAAACCCAGCTGACTTAAAACGTGTAATTGAAAAAGCCAAAAAAGATAATGACTCTTGGCGCCAACAATCATTTTTCAATGTCCATAAAAAGAGACCATTCAGTCAAATTTTGATCGGAGGCAATATTTTGCTGATTATCGTTTTGGCAATTGTTTTTTTTCTAAACAGACGAAAACTATGAACGTAATTAACTGCATTTCAATATTATTCAGATCGTTTTTGATTACTTGTTGTTTATTGAATTCTATTGAGGCTAGCAATGAATCCGAATCACAGCCAAATTCAGCGCTAACAATCTCAGAACTAAAACAACAGATCCTCGAATCTCAAAATCTTATTAAAAGTATTTCTGTGTCTTACAAAGATTCAAATTATTCGAATAATTATCCAGCCGGTTATTATGTTTACCAAGAGAGTGTAGCCCGATATCCTGACCGTATGTATCAGTTTGTCGCACACGGTCACGATAGACTGCATTGGGCTGATGATCCTTTTCAGCAACAAGCTTTTGTGAAGGATGATTTATTTCACCGATTTAATGGTGTCAACCGAACAATTGAAGTGACATCATTAAGAAACCAGCAACGCTTGCCGGGACGAATGGAAGAAAGTTTCTTCTATTACGCAACGGGTATTTGGCCAATTAAACGCTGGACTTCGTTCCGGCCTGAAGGAACTTTTCCATTCACTCTTCGTGAAGTTGCAATGAGTGATAAGTACACTCTGCGAGTTGAAGATTTCGAGGGAATGGAATGTCATGTTTTAGAGCTTCCCCAACGGGATCAACTTTGGTTTGATGTTTTACATGACTGCAGATTAATCCGCAGAAAATTCATCTCTCCGGATACCGGACAAGTCATGCAAGAAATACGACTCCGCAATCAAGTTGAAGTGATCCCAAGAGTCTGGATCCCTAAATCAATTGAAGAGATTCATTTCGATATTACCGCGAGCACAACTGAGGGCAGAAACCGAATTGTACGGCAAAGCAATGTCGATATTTTGAAAGTGGAAGTTAATAAATCCTTTGATGACCAGTTGGAACTTTCTCTACCTCCGGGAACTTTATATCTTCCACAGAAAGAAGAACCAATACAAATCAAAAATGGGGGAGTCGAACATCTTGATTCAATGGTAGAAATGTTAACTCGCTTTGAATCACATTCAAACAGAAATGAAACTACGGGAGACTTTCGTTCATCTCTTATTAGAATCAGTCTGATCGGCTTAGCATTCACATGTATACTTTGTGGTATTATGGCTCTGATTCACCGAAGGCGACTCAAGGCATAGCTCAAATAATCCTGACCTTGATGATTCAACAATTTCGCATAAATCCGGTGATCTTGATTACTAACTCACGACTCTCTTGAGGCTTCCGTTTACCGCTTTTAGGATTCTTTGGTTTAGGTCTGCCCTTCCTTCCATCTCGCGGACCCACCGTGAAAATGTTGCTGGGCTGACAATCGAATTCAGCTCCTCAATCGCTCGACCAAGAACCTTTCCATACTTCAACAAGGTTTGGCGTTCTTCGTAAGTTGTATGGATTTGCCTCGGTCGTCTTGAACGCAAAATCGCATTCTCGTGTTTTAGATATTTGATATATTTAGCCAATTCATTATCGGTAGCGGAAGCAATTAAAGCCAGTAGTGGGTGGAAAATTCTGCTTATGAGTGTATTGCCGGTACGTGGTCAACGTGAAAACGGTTATACGTTCGTTTTACCCCGCTGGGCGGCTGATTAAAAAACAAAAATTCGATATGCGAACATGAAATTTCAAACTACCTCCAAATGACCTATTCAAATACCATAGATTGTCTGGTTAGAACTTTGGAGAAGCATTCGAACTCTCGAACCTTTAGTCGGTTTGCTCAAGGATTGCCCCCATTTATCTCCCCACAGATGCGCGTTATCAAAGTAAAAGCAAAACATTGTGAAAGTAACTACGGTCTTCGGAACCGAGGGCTCTTCACAGTTTCCTGCTAACAGCCAAGTAATATGCGTTTTATCCACGCCTCCTTTGAGATTGATGACTGTAATCGCCTGGGCGCATTTAGATAATAACATGACCAGAGACTACCAGTTCAACTCCGGCTGGGTCGAGTCGTAGTTCGTTAGTTGATTGTGAGAAATAAAAAAGTTGTGATTAACAAGACTTCTATATACGAAGACCAATTCCAAGTAACGCAATCAAATAACATATTTGTAAAAGGCATTGGAAGCTCGAACCTTTAGTTAGTTGGTCCGACGTTCCCCCCCCACTAATGCATGATCATTGTACAAAAGCAAAATCAAAGCGTAGTGAAAGTGAATGGCTTTGAAAACAGGATTTGATGAACCGTCGTCGAAGTTTGGTCTAATCTAATTTGGTCTTCGAAACCTTGGAGATAAAAGTCGTTATTTACCATCAACTCAGTACACAGTGATCATATGAGTAAATCCAATGGGTTAAATATCAAATAATGGTATTGATCAAAAATATAGATCATAATAGATTAATAAAAGTAGAGTATACAATGTAAAATATGTTCAAAAAGACATATATAAAATTCATAAAACCATTTAATTAAATGCTTTAGATAAGTATATTTATTGCTCATTGATTCTAATATTCATTTAAAACTAAACAAAAATCAAAATAAAAATAAACATAAGAACATATTTCAAATTCAAGGAAGAATATGAGTTCTAAACCTACAAATAATGAATGGCAGAAGAATATTTCTGATTTTGTTCAGGTATCTCTAAACGGCGCAACAGGAAACCTATTACCGTTCAACGACGACTACGATTTGGAGCTTCTTCATTGCCGATCCAAAAGTTGTACTTGGGAATCCGCGTTTCCTGTCATGAATGGGCTGGCTAAGGCAGTCTTCGTTGTCACGCAAAACAAAGATGGTTCCTTTGAAGTTTGGTTCAGTCTTGAAGGGGATATTCAAGGACCTGAGTGGACCGCATTAGGAATACAAGGATTATACAATACGATCAAATTACACCTAAGTCCTGATTTTCCGGCAGACCCCTCGATTATCGAAGGCTGGCCGGATGAAATCCAAGTAACGTTTCCTCCTTTGACTCTAGAGAAGAGCGGATTCTATATCGCACCAGAGCTGAGCGCAGACCAATTTGCCATGATGGCTGGCATGGAAGCCGTTGGTTCTGGTTCTGGTTCTGGTTCGGAAAGCTCCACCTCTACCTCTTCTGAACCTGGAAACTCTTCCGCCTCATCAACTTCAGATTCATCTGACTCTTCCAGCTCCGACGGACCGGGAGATTCCTCTGCTTCTACCGATTCAGGGTCTTCTAACTCGGAATCATCAACCTCTACAACATCCATGGCATCCACGACCTCCGACTCATCGCAGAGCTCAGGAGACTCTTCTGAATCAGCTGGTTCTGATTCATCCAGTTCTGAATCATCTGAGTCTGATGCAAGTGGTGGCAGTGGAGGTAGTGGCGGCAGCGGTGGTAGTGGCGGCAGCGGAGATGGTGACAGCAGTTCCAGCAGTGCTGAACCAGATGTGCCGGAACCAAGAATAGAAGTCGCCGGCTGTGGTGATGTTTCCGAAGACCCCATCCGCTACGTCGATGGTCAAATTCAGCTGCAAGCCGTTGATGTAGCCAGTCGTGGTTTTGGACAGTATTGGGCGCATGAAAGAAATTACTCCAACCAGTTAGAGCGTAGTGTCAATCTGGGAAATGGCTATAACTGGTGCCTGACTTATCTACCCCAAATCATCAAAGTCACTGCCACCAAATATGCGCTGGTGGGCAATATGAATAATGTGGTCTATTTTGAAGAAGACCCCGAAACGGGACAGTTTACAACTTTGAACGGAAACCTCGAGTTTCTCTCTTATAATGATGCAACGGAAACATTTTTCCTCCTATCCACTGATGGCACTCGCAGTAGATTCCACGGACTTAGTGATCCCGGCAACTATGGAAAACTTGAATATTCAATTAGCCCAGGAGGAAATCAGACCACAGTCGTCAGAGCGGGATCAAACTTTAGTGTCGAACGATCCATTGCAGTCGGAAGTGAAACCTACACCCAATATTTTAATTATCTGCTATATGATACAGAGAATGGAAGTGCACATAAGGGGCTCATCAAAACGTGTACTTTGCAAGTTAAAGATGAAGCTGAAAATCTAACGACAATCTCAAAAGCTGATTACACCTACTACGACTCCACTTCTGATGACGGATCTCTGAATGACCTAAAGACGGTTACGATTAGTCAATGGGACACTGCTAACATCAATTGGGTTGATCAGGGAACCACATACTATCGATATTACAAGCTAAATGAAACGAATGGTTTTGAGCACGGCCTCAAGTATGTCGTTCTACCCGGTTCTTATGCGCAAATGGTAAGTGATAGTATCGATCCGCTTACAACGCCAAATACGACGATCGCGCAATATGCCGACAATTATTTCGAATTTGATAGCTCCCAGAGAGTCGTCCTGGAGCGGAACAAAGGGGGCGCATTAACCTTTACGTTCAGCTACAGCGAAAACTCTGCGATAAGCTCATCATCCAGTGGGGGAGTTTCTACTTTTAATCCCAATTACTGGGTGAATAAAACCGTGCAGACTCTGCCCGATTCCAGCCAGAATATTCTGTATTTCAATGGTGTGGGCCAAACGATGCTCGAAGTTATGAAATCTGGTAATGATGAGTGGTGTCGCTTTAAAAAATATGATGCTAATGGGCGGGTGATTCTGGAAGCAGAACCCTCGGCAATCGTGGGATATAGCGAACAGTATCCTGATTTACTAAACTATTCCGGTGGTAAATATCAGTACCTGTATGATAACTCGGGACTCATTCATCTTTTCGAATACTACTCCACTACGGGAACTGGTGCAGCGAATGGTTATCCGTCTTTTACCAAAATTCAACATGGTCAAAACGGAACTCCTATTAACCTTACCAAAATTGAATATGTATCTCACTCAGCAGGTGGAAATACGATCTATCTACCCTTAAAAGAAATCACGTATCCTGATGACTCAAATCAATCCACGACAATCACGACCAGCTATTCCTACACGTTTCATACGGGAACCTTGCAAATTGCCCAGAAGACAATCACTCTGCCGATTATTTCAGTCTCACAAAATGGGTCCGGCACAGCTAATACCAGAGTGGAAGTCTATGATACAGAGGGCAATCTGACCTGGGTCAAAGATGAACTCGGCTTCATCAACAAGTTGACTTATGACAATAGAACGGGTGGATTAATTCAGCTGATCGAAGATGTCGATACCACTCAACAGTCTGACGAGCCTGCTGGCTGGGTAACCCCCTCGGGAGGCGGAAAAAACCTGATCACCGATTACGAAATCGACGACGAAGGACGAGTAACTCAGACATTGCAGCCCGAACACACAATCGACCTCAATGGTCAGGCAACCACCATTCGTACGGCAACCTGGTATGTTTACAAGACCAATGCGAGCGAAGACGAGGTCTGGCAGGCAAACGGCTATCAGTCAGGCCCCTCAAACAACTATCAATACACTTTGATTAATCCAGTTACGATTACGAAGGTTGATAAATACGGCAACCCACTCGAGAGAATTCAAGCGACTCGCAGTTCGACAAGTGGAAAACTACTGCCCACCGATTCCTTCTCACAATCTTCTTATGTAAGCTGGATCACTCGCCAATACACGGGTTGCTGCTTACTTGAGTCCGATCGTGTCTATCATTCCATTCCTACTTCAGGTACAGGCTCCTCAGGAACAAACTATGACCAGTCCAACTACGGTTATGACAATATGCAACGTCAAAATCGGTCCACATCACCAGGAGGCACGATTTCCTTTACCGTATTTGATGTCCGGAATAATCCCGAACAGGTTTTTGTGGGCACCGATGATACGGGAGCCACGCAACAAGATCCTACAGGTGGTGGCGCTGTTGGCAATAATATGGTCATTATTTCCCAGAATGAATATGACGACGGTGCTGATGGAGGAGACAACAATCTCACGAAACAGACCTTATACGCCGCCTCGTCAGACACGCGAGTTACCTTATTCTATTATGACTGGCGTGATCGTCTCTTTGATACCAAAGGCGAGATAGGCTTTTATCAAAGACAGTACTATGACAATCTAGACCGTGAAATTAAAGTCGAGCGGTACAATGCATCGGCCCTGTCTAATTTGCTGGCACGCTCCGAAAATAAATTTGATGACCTGGGACGCATCTATCAGTCCATTACATATGCCGTCGACCCAACAACGGGAACAGTGGGAAACAGTCTGGTCGACAATACCTGGTATGATGCAACAGGCAAGGTACTGAAACAACTTCCTGCCGGCTCTGATCTGTTTACCAAATTTGAATATGATGGCCTTGGACGACAAACTGCCACTTATACGGGTTACGACCTGGATGAAACCAGCTATGCCGAAGCAGGAACAGTCATGGGTGATACAATCCTGGAACAAACGGAAACGGATTATGATGATGCAAATAATGTGATCGAGAGCACCACGCGAATGCGATATCACGATGCCCCTGCCAGCCAGACGGGAGCGCTACAAAACCCCAGTATCGCACCCAAAGCACGCGTGAGCTATTTGGCAAATTATCCGGACGCCATCGGACGACTTGTAGCCACCGCTGATTATGGCACCAATGGGGGAACAGCCCTGTCACGCTCCGCTACGATCCCCACTCGCAGTGATACAGTGCTGATCACAACAACGGCCTTTGATTCGGCAGGACGCGTTAATCAACTCATTGGCCCTGATGGAATGGAAACACGCAATGAATATGATGCTGCCGGACGTACTGTCAAAGTGATTGAAAATTATCAGGCAACTGTTTCTTCCAGCTCTAGTAGTTCGTCGGGAACCAACCCTTCAGATGACACCAATCGTACCACTCTCACGACATATACACCCGATGGCTCCATCGCCACTCTAACTGCTGAAAACTCGGTGACGGGGAATCAGGTCACTACTTATACCTATGGAACGACATTAATTGATTCAGAAATCGCCAGTAGTACGTTGTTGCAAAAAGAAACCTATCCTGATTCAGTTGACGGTACCGATGTCGTCACCTACTCCTACAACAGACAGGGGCAGCAAATCAAACAGACCGATCAGCTAGGTACGATTCATGAAATCGACTATGACAAACTGGGGAGAACTGCTCAGGATCGAGTCACCACTTTAGGGACTAGCGTGGATGGCGCAGTACGTCGTATTGGACTGGCTTATGACTCACGTGGGCTCAACACGGAAATCACCAGCTATGATAACGCAAATGTCGGCCAGGGAACGATAGTCAACGAGGTTCAATTTGCCTATAATAACTTTGAGCAGGCTATTACCGGTTATCAGTCACATACAGGAGGGGTGAATGTGAGCACCAGCCCCAAAGTTCAATACGGTTTTGCAAATGGCAGTGCCAACACAATTCGTCCCAATAGCCTCACCTATCCTGACGGACGCGTTTTAACGTTCAACTACGGTTCTGCCAGCAGCATGAATGATGCCGCCAGCCGTGTGGCAGCTATCGTGGATGATGATCTCAGCGCCACGCATCTGGCTGAATATTCCTACCTTGGTTTGGGGAGCCCAGTCATTGCCGACGATTCTGAACCGGAGGTCAGATTTACGCTGGTTGGCACAGCGGGAGGCAATGATCCGGATACCGGAGATATTTATCGTGGTCTGGATCGCTTCGGACGGATTAAAGACTCGCTCTGGTATGATTATGGTGCAACCGCAGATAAAGCCAACATCCAGTATGGCTACAATCGCGCATCCAATCGTACCTATCGTGACAATCCCCTGGACACCACCAATAGCTTTGATGAAGCTTATACCTATGATGGCCTCCAGCGTTTAAAAGAAACAGAACGCGGTGCGCTGAATGCGCAAAAAACGGGAATCGATACGTTGAAATTTGCCCAATCCTGGTCACTCGACGAAACCGGAAACTGGAAAGGTTTCCAACAGGACGATACTGGCAACGGAACCTGGGATCTGCAACAAGCCCGCACCAGTAATAAAGTCAACGAAATCACAGACATTACTGAGACGGCTGGCTCCAGTTGGCTTACTCCCGCTTACAGTAAAGCGGGCAATATGACGACGATCCCTCAACCCGTTGACCCGACAACCAGTTTCAGCGCGACCTATGATGCCTGGAATCGCCTGGTGAAAATCACAGAGGGTAGCAATACCGTTTCAGAATATGAATACGACGGACGCAATTATCGGATCATTCAAAAATCGTATACCAGTGGTAGTTTGAGTGAAACCCGACATCTCTATTACACTGATTCCTGGCAGGTCGTTGAAGAACGGGTCGACAGCGAAACCAGCCCCGAACGTCAGCTCGTCTGGGGACTGCGCTATATTGATGATCTGGTACTTCGAGACAGAGACACAACCGGTAATGGTACTTTAGATGAACGCCTCTACGCATTACAAGATGGCAACTGGAATGTGACGGCGATCTGTGATGAGAACGGTGATATTCAGGAACGCTATGCATACGACAGTTACGGCAGTCCCACGTTTTTGACTCCCAGCTTTGGTTCTCGCAGTAGCTCCAGTTTCGACTGGGAAACTCTTTCTTCAGGCTATCGGTGGGAAACAGCAACAGAGCTGCTTCACGTTCGTAACCGTGTGTACCATTCTGTCCTCGGAGTTTGGATTCAAAGAGATCCGCTTGGATACTTTGACAGTATGGACCTCTATTTATATTCTGGAAATAATCCAATCAGATTTATTGATTCACAGGGAAGCGACTGGCTTGATACATCCGCAAATTTTGCAGCCGGAGTAGGTGATTCACTGACCTTTGGATTAACATATGGTATTAGATGGACTTATTCAGGGAATGATGGAATAAAAACTTCTAGCACAGCATACCTAGCAGGAGAGTGGGTAGAAACTTCTTTTGAAATTGGAGTTACATTAGGTGGAGCTAGCTTAAAAGTAGCAGCTAAAAAATCCGCTCAAAAAATTGGCAGTGAAGCAATTCAAAAAGGAACAACTAAGGCAGCCAAGAAAGCTCAAGCAAAAGGTACTAGTCAGGCCGTTGAATCTTTAGGAAAAGATATAATCCATCAAAAATCAGCAAAATTTAAGAAGAAGTTTAGAGAGAAAAAAGGAGTATCGGGCGGCGAAACTCATCATCAAAATCCTTTATTTGGTCATAAAAAGGGCAAGGGTTCTAAAGGAGATCATAGCACACGATTCCCAACAGGAGGCCTTCCTGATTACTTAAAAAATAATCTAAAAAATTTCAAGCAATTAAGTGTAAAAGATCATTTAGCAAAACATAAATGGCTTAATACATTAGAAAAATCAATCATTAACAAATTGTGGCTACAAAGTGGTGCTACAATACCGTCTCGAATTTTAGCAAGAGAATTACGGCACCAATTTACAGATTCTGAACAAGATGAAATTCAAGATTTGTTTGATGAATTATCAAATGATCGTCAAAGAGAAAATGGAAGTTATGATTGCAAAAGATAATCTCGAAAGGCAAATACAAGTATCATGATTGAAACTTCAAATATTAATTATCATTTTAGGGAATGGCCATACGGAAAGTTTCGCAATGACAACTTTTTTATGGATCTCGTTATTTGGCTCATAGGATTACCTATTGTTGGTCTAGTACTGATCATGCCCGTGGCAATACTTTTTCGCCTACTGGAAGTTAATAACAATGTTATGATTAATAGAGCAATAGCGATCGTTAGTATCAGTGTAGCAATGGTATTTGGACTTAAGAAGATACTTAAAAATCGTAGCGATAAGCACAGGAGTTGGTTGAAAGAAAAAGAATTGTATGAAAAGGAATTTGCAAAATCTTATGCAGAAAAAAATACGATCACCAACATTATCCAGTATTGGACAATTGAAGAAGACGAGCCCATATATGGCTATTTGATAAGAACCCAAGAAAATGAATGGTTTTATATAATTTCAGAACAGTTAGGCGAATTTGAATTAGATTCTTTTCCCAAAAGCCAAGTGACAATCATCAGGGCACCATTCTCAAAAAATATACTAGAAATTGACACAAAAGGGAGAGAGGCAAAATATATGGATACTGTCCAACTCTATAAATTTATTGACGACTACAGCTATGTGAATCTTGGTTTTGATGTTTTAGCTCCTGCTTTATGCCAAACACTACAAACAAGTTTGGTAGAAGATGAGAAACAAGAAAGCTAAAGGGGACATAAAAAGGGTCAAGGCTCAAATCTTTCGAACCGCCTTTATTACATCTCTAACTAAATATGGGACGTTTACTCGCAATTGGTGATATACATGGTTGTCTTATTTCACTCAAACTATTGATCGAAAAAGTACGACCAACTCATGAAGATCTCGTTATCGTATTAGGCGACATCATTGCCAGAGGACCAGAGAGTAAAGGATGTCTTGATTTTCTTATTGAATTAAATGAAGAACTCAAAATGGTATTTTTGATGGGGAATCACGAAGAATTTATGCTTGAAGCAAAAACATCCTCTATCGCATGTGGTAGCTGGATTTATTTTGGTGGCGAAGAAGTACTTCGTTCATACGATCCTCTCCATCAAACTGTAGATATTAAAAATGTACCTGAAAATCATTGGAAATTTATTGAAAGCTTTCAGGATTATTTTGAGACAGACGAGGAAATTTTCGTTCATGGAATGATAGAACCTGACAAACCAGTTCATGGGCAGGATTCCACTTCATTTCGTTGGCTCACATTTTCAAAAGCAAGCCCTCACATATCTGGAAAGCGAGTGATTTGTGGTCACACTTTACAAGAATCTGGGGTTCCCTCAAATCTTAAACATTCTATTTGTATCGACACAAACACCTGCGAGAATGGATGGCTCACCTGTTTAGACGTAAAAGCTGAACTCGCACATCAGACAAATGAAGCAGGTGATTATCGAATTCTTGATATAAGTTCCACGGAATAACTTACACACAAAAGAGTCAGGACTCATTTCCAATAGACCTGCCACCTAATTTAATCTAGCAATTGTTAAGTGACTCATAATTTTACAAAAAAAATTTTTCAGCCAAAGGATTGGCCTGTATATGGAACCACGGAAGTTCATCTTTAAAAACACATTGAGTCCCGGTGATATCGTCATGCTGACCGCGGGAAAAAAAGGGCTCATTTTAAAAGACCTGACCCCTTAAATATCCCCAAGTTGAGAGACCACGAATGAATATTATCGGTGTTATTATGATTTTCGCAGGATGCTGGATAGTAGCAATGAACTGGTTAGTGGCATGGAGAATCTGGGTTGTAAAGGATGAGGCACCATCATGGGTACCCATTGTTGGCGGTGCTTTGGTTTCCTTCGGACTGTGGCTCCTGCCTTATGAATCTCTGTCCCGTTTGTGGTGGATTGGTTTTCTTGTAGATTATGGTTGTTTCTTCGGCTTCGTTCATACAGCTTGGTGTTGGATGTTGTACTTTTGGAGACGCTCAGGAGACGATAAGAAAGGGTAAAATCTATAAAACAGGACGCCTCATTTTAGGGGAAGGAGTTAAGGTGTCAGGGCTCATTTTTAATAAACCTGACACCTTAAATATCCCCCCCTAGCCCAGAATAATTAGTTTTTTAAAAAGTTACTTGTCGCTAAACGAGCAATATTTTTTAACTATATGATCAAGCCAAGAGGGGGTTAACTCAATTATATGGGACGCTTACTCGCAATTGGTGATATACATGGTTGTCTTAAAAGGGAAAAAAGGGTCAGGACTCATTTTTAATAGACCTGACCCTATAAATATCCCCTTTGATTTAGAAATGATCTCAAATCAGACTGACTAACGAGACGTATTTGAGGCTCACAGGTGAAACAATCACGGTTGATTAAAATATTGTTTATCCTGACAGGAGTACTTGTAATTTTACTCTTATCAGCACAAGCGTGCATGATGATAATTATTTGGTCTGCGACTGAGAATCCTTGTGGATTGTATAAATCTATCATACTAGAAAATACACCACACGCAGAAAAATTAATTTCTCAAGGTATGTTTGATAAACCATGTGGTGGAATATTTCCAATCCACGCTGCTTCAGAAAAAGCAAATCAGCACATTCTGAAACTTTTGCTGAATAAAGGAGAAGATCCAAACCGTCTAGATGAAGCTGAATCCAAGACCCCCATAATGTGGCTTGTTGCCGGAAGCGGTCTTACAAATAAAAGAAGCATTGAGTGTTTCGAATTATTAGTAGAAAAAGGTGCCAATATAAATCTGAAATCTCCCGATACAGGGCGGTCTCCCCTTCACATGTCCGTTGATTATAAGGACTTTATAACAACGAAAGGTCTTGTTGAGCGTGGTATAGAAATTGATGCTCAAGATAAACAGGGAAAAACACCATTACACTTTGCAGTTGAGGATAACAATGAGATGCTTGTTGAACTCTTATTGGATAGTGGAGCAAATAATTCGCTTCTTGATAATAATAATGAAACACCCCTGGATATCGCAAAACGAATGGATTTTCCTGAGATCCAAAAACTGCTTAAAGAACAATCAGATATCAAGTAAAGATCCCCATTATTGTAAGCTGTTTTTTTCTCAGTTTTTTATTCCCTAAGTAAGACTCAGTTTAGAAAACACTGGAAGTGGATGTTGGATTTATTATGAGGCACAATCAGATGAATAATCCTTTTTCATTTCCATTGCTTCTCGTTGCTGGTGGAATAGCTTGGAACATTATATGTGTTTTCTTGGCTTGGCTTCTCTCTAGGAGACATAAGTTTTCACCACCATCTTCTTTTTGGTTACGACAAGCTGGGTGGATCGGTTTTCCGTTTTCTGTGATCGCTGCCTTATTTATATTTTTTGATTAATTGAACTTAGAAGGGTATTAAGGGGTCAGGAATCATTTTAAATCGACCTGACCCTTACATTTCCGTAAGAGGGAATGACTAGATGAAAATCAAAAAACAAATTAATCCGGTAAAGGTTTGGAAGTGGACAGTAAATTTATTACTTTTAATTTGTGGAGGGTTTACACTACTAGGCTTCCTATTAGCAGACGAATGGTTCTTTCAATGGTCCTTAATTTTTCTGGTACCTTTTGTTTGCGTTGCCTTTGCTCCATCAATTTTAGCGATGTTGGATATTTTATTTAAAAAACGAGACGATCAATAGTTATCAGGAGACGTACATAAAAGAAGGCAGGACTCTATTTTAATAGCCCCTTATTTAACCAACATGAAAAAACTGTTCCAGAACAATACAAAGGTCGCATATTCCATCTTCTGGTCTAGTTTCTTGCTACTTACTGTCCTTGATTATTTATTAATTAGAGTAATTGGAATGGACTTGGAAGTAGCACCTGGAGAAGTATATCTATATCCAGATAAAGTTTTAGGACCTCTTTTTTGGGCTCTAGCATTTTCTTCTACTCTGCTACTACTAGTCTCTTCTTTTTACATAAAATTAACGAAGAATAAAGTTATCAACGCATTTCTTGCTGTAGTGTTTTTCTTAATTCAAGTAATCTCTAATTATGTTATATACATTTTTTTTATTATCATTTACTTCCGGTACATTTTAGGAAGATCTTTAGACGGAGTTCTCTACCAATAGAATAGGCCAAATGAATAATGAAGCCAAAGGTATCAAACGATTAATGGGTCAGGACTTATTTTTAATCGACCTGACCCATTATTGGCTCTTATTGGATACCCTTATGAAACTATACCAGAACAATACGAAGGTCGCATATTTCATCTTCTGGATAACTGTAGCCGTTAACATCCTCTTGGATTTCTCTCTAAAAAAATTGTTCAACTATAATCTGCTGTCGGGGTCTTTAACTACACCTAAATTGATTCATTTTATTATCACAAATCTTTTGTTTTTTTCTGCGATCATGATCTTATTTTTTTCGTCATTTCATTATAAAAATATTCGACACAAAAAAATGAGCATTATCTATGGCCTATTCATTTTCATTATTCAATTAGCATGCAATTTTGGTATGTATGTGCTGATAATGTTGCTTTATCTAATCGATATAATGCATAGGCGATTATAATTCACTATATTAAAAATAATAAAGGACAAAAAAGGGGCAGAAGGGTCGGGACTCGTTTTTTACTGAACCTCCCCTAGCCTATATCTTCATAAATACCATGCTTTATTCAAAGTGGTCAAAATGGCGAATCACCCTCTGGTTAATGGCTGTTTTTTTCTCAGTCTTTTTTGTCTCCTACGTAAAGATCAGTTTAGAATATCCTGGAAGTGGAGGTTGGGGGGGTTCTATATTTAGCATTGTTATAACTATATTTAATATAGTTGTTATCATGATTGATAATACGGTATTGGTAGCAAGATTATTTATGAAACGTATCTCAACTGATTTTTTCTTAGCTTCAGTTGGAATTAATGTAATAATATTTTTTTTAGCGATACTCGGACTTGGACTGTTGATACACTAAATAAATAGCCATCAGAAGATGATGACTTTGTCACCTGGCCGAATACGATTGATGATGACAGATCAAAAAAGGGTCAGGACTCATTTTTAATCGACCTGATCCCTTACATTTCCGCAAGAGGGAATGACTAGATGAAAATCAAAAAACAAATTAATCCGGTAAAGGTTTGGAAGTGGACAGTAACCTTACTAGCTCTGATTTGTTGGAGTCTTTTACTATTGGGATGCCTTTCAGGTAATGAACAGTTTATTCGATGGTCTTCAATCTTACTAATACCACTAATCTTATTTAGTATTATTCCTTTAATCGGTGGAGCATTGGTCATTTTTTTTGAAAAACGAAGACGCTAACCATGTAGCATAAGAAAGGCGATTAAGGGCGCAGGACTCATTTCCAATAGACCTGCCCCTTATTTAATCTAGCAATTGTTAAGTGACTCATAATTTTACAAAAGACATTATCCAGCCAAAGGATTGGCCTGAATATGGAACCACGGAAGTTCATCTTTAAAAACACATTGAGTCCCGGTGATATCGTCATGCTGACCGCGGCAGTCAGAGATTTGCATCGGGCGTATCCTGGTCGATTTATAACCGATGTGCAGACAACAGCGATGCAGATCTGGGAGAACAACCCCTACATTACTCCCCTTGATCCTCAGGAACCAGGTGTTACGACGATTAAGATGCATTACCCCCTTGTGCATCAAGCAAATACCAACTCCTTTCACTTCATCCACGGGTTTACCCAGTATCTGGAAAAGCAACTCCAGCTCAAAATTCCCGTCACGCATTTCTGTGGCGACATCCATTTAGCAGATCAAGAAAAACGCTGGATGTCGCAAGTTGCAGAAACCGGATTTAAAGGGAATTTCTGGATCATGATGGCCGGGGGGAAATATGACTTTACCGCCAAGTGGTGGAACCCCGCTTTTTATCAGCAAGTGGTCGACCATTTTCGTGGTCGGATTCAATTTGTGCAATGCGGTGAAGCAAAACATTTTCATCCCCCTTTAAAGGGCGTCATCAATCTGATTGGTAAAACCGATACCCGACAGTTCATCAGATTAATGTATCACGCCGATGGCGTTGTTTGTCCGGTAACGTTTGCCATGCACCTGGCAGCCGCCGTCGAAACCAAACGAGGAAAACCAAAAAATCGAGCCGCCGTCGTTTTGGCCGGAGGGCGAGAACCTGCACAATGGGAAGCATACCCACATCATCAGTTCATTAATACCAATGGTGCGTTGAGGTGTTGTGATCAGGGAGGCTGCTGGAAATCACGCTGTCAACCAGTGGGCGATAATGATCCCAAAGATCAGGACCTTTGTTTGTATCCAGTTCAAATCAACAAAGATCTGCAAATCCCCAAATGCATGAACATGATCACACCAGAGGATGTCATTCGACGCATAGAAATGTATTACGAAGGTGGTGCCCTTCAATATAATGATAAGGATGTCAATACAAACTCAGTTGAAGTTCCAGAAGCACTCGTTGCTTAAAGCGGAAACCATCCCTCATCCCTATTCAGTACTTTAAAGAGAGATGTGCGAAGAAGTATGCCAAGTTATTCCTTTATTACAGTAACCGATTACGCTTTTTTTCCTGGCACACTTGCTACTGTGAACAGTGTATTACACTATCATCCAGACTCAAGCATTCATGTCATTGTCAATGAAAATAATCCATTGACGGCTCCACAAATGGAATGTTTAAAAACTGATGATCATGTTAAGCTGATTAGTTCCCAGGAATTGGAAAAGAACTCTCGATTTATTAATGCCTGGGAATTAAAGGCGTACGCTTGCGAGGACCTTTGTGAAGGGTATGACGTCGTTATCGGAATTGACTCGGACTGTCTCTTGTGCAGTAATGTCGACGATGTCATCGAGCGCTGTCATCAGAGCGGCGGTTTCCTGGGAGGTGCAGATGGAACCGGCACTGATTATGGCATTAAATATCAGATCTATGGAATTGATGCACCGGTACACAATCCGAAGTACATGAGCACGTCTCTATTCTTCTGTGCGGTGACTGATGAAAATCAACGAATTCTGAAACAGTGGAGTGAATGTTGTAATGCTGCTGAATTTAATGGTCAGGGATCTCATCCTGGTCATGGAGACCAAGGTGTCCTCAACGCGATCCTTTTTGCTGAAGGACGCACTCAGGATATTGAGCTGTTACCCAATCACTTGTGGAGTCAGCATTGGGTTTATTGGAATTCCATTATCAGCTTCCTGGGTAATCAGTTTATCAATTGTTCGCAGGAAGATGCTCCTCAAAGATCTTTTCATTGTGGAGGGGCAGAAAAATATTGGTCAAAGAGTCATCGAGAACGGATCTTTAATGGATATGCTTTGCAAACCTATCCCTATGTATGGTTCCTGACGATGTTTTGGTTTGGAAAGTGCAGCCATTGGAAAATGGATCCTTTTCAATATCTTCCCGAAGCAAGCCACCATTTAGTACAAGACTTAATAGACTTTCTGCCGCAAATAATTCAATTGTATCCAGAATCACGGATCCTCTGGGAAGAGTTGGAAGAGCCAATCTTGGAACGCATTGTGAACGGCGTCCATCGCATACTAAGTCTGGGGGGAGGTAGTATGTCTGAAGTGATTGAATTGGTGAAAAACAACCCTGGAATTAAACGGTATGCAGAAGTCGGCAGTTATGAGGGGGGCTCCATCATGACTTTGGGTGTCCGCTTTGCTAATCGTGATTTGGATTTTTATTCCGTTGAATCGTTTATGGGCAATCTGGATGGGACTATGGACGGCCACCAACTTCCATCACGGTCTCGTTACTTGGAGACGTTGTCTCGTTTTCCTTCTGTTCGTGTCAAATTAATACCCGGTGATTCACGATACGCGGTAAATTTATTTGATAATGCAAGTTTGGATTTTGTGTTTGTAGATGCCTGTCACGAATCACAAGCGGTTTTATGCGATATTGGTGTCTGGATGCAAAAGATCAAACCAGGAGGAATCATTGCCGGTGACGATTATGACTGGGACTCGGTAAAAGTTGCTGTTCATGAAAAATTTAATGAAGTTCAAAGCACTCCTACGGGACAAGTATGGTGGACTCGTATTACTTAATACGGAAACCCAATTCCTTTAAAATGTTGATCGTTCAATAAGGTAATATGGCATGGATGCTTGTAAATTTCGAAATATTTCAAACTGGTCAGTCGGCATCACAACGGCTCCTCGTAAGCAGCCTACGTTGTGCCAGACAATTGCCAGCATCAAAAAAGCGGGATGGGAACGACTGCAAGTATTCGCAGAACCTGGTGTCGAGATTCCAGAAGATTTCAATGACCTTATTTTTGTACAACGCTATGAGAGGCTAGGTGCGTTTCCCAATTGGTATCTTTCATTGACAGAAATGGTACTGCGAGATCCTAAAGCAGAAGCATATTTGTTATGCCAGGATGATGTCCTTTTCTCTGAAAACACACGTGAATATCTTGAATTTAAACTATGGCCCGCTCCAGAAGTAGGTGTTGTTTCGATTTATTGTCCCAGTCATTATCAGCAAAAGATAACACCAGAGTTTATTCGAGAAGATCGAGGATGGAGAAGCTGGGGTGCGCTAGCCTATATCTTTTCAAATCCGTCGGCTCGATCACTGTTAAGTGATTCTGCTGTTTTGAATCATCGTGATTTTGGCCCTGCGGATGGCTTGAAACATATTGATGCCGTTGTGGGCCTTTGGTGTGAACGAAATCAATTACCATACTTTGTCCACTCACCTAGTTTGGCACAGCATATTGGTGACACATCAACAATTTATCCTACTGCCTCAGTGAGAGGGCATCGGAAAGCAGACCAGTTTCTCAAGAAAATTAGATGACCCTTAAATTTGTATGGTTGTTTTAATTTTCAATTAATCAGAGAGTGCCATGGAAAAACAATATTCAGATGAGGAAAACGAAGACTTTCTCAAGGAGCATTTTGAATCAACAAAATATCGAGGACGGCTGGAATCACCAACGGTCAGTCAACATCTTTTGAATCGTACTTGCGGTGATAGTGTCACTCTTGATTTAAATATCGTGAATAACCGAATTGAACAGGCAAGAGTTGTTTCACAAGGATGTGTTATTAGTCAATCAGCGGCGTCTATTTTGTGCGAGTCAATAGAAGGGGAGTTACTTTCGGACCTAAAGAATTTTGATGTCAATATGATGCTCAAATTCATCCGGATCCCCTTGTCTCCACAAAGAACACGATGTGGGCTCCTTGCTTTTGAAGCATTGAAGCAAATCATGAGTACGATTGAATAAACTGGTAAAAAGGGACTTACATTGATGAAAGCGGAATGTCTCGAATTAGAGATTTTATTATCAAATTCAGAAAGTAAAGCCGAGAAAGGTAGTACTAATGGTAATAGTTCAAATTGTGACTTGACTAAATCGATAGAAGAAATACTCTATTCGATTTTATTCTTAAAAGAAGAACTAAATAAAAATCGAATTTCTCATAATAATCAAAGAGCGATCGCGTCCGATCTAATGAATATCATTTCACAAAACCAAATTCTGTGGAATCAAAGCGAACTTCTTTTGAAATTAGACGGACATTCATTCCCACAACATGAGAGCTTCGCAGAATTAATTGAACAAATAAGATGTCGTCTTGAAATCTACTTTCAGAATTCACGACCAGATTACGAGCTGAAGCATCAACAAGTTAAAAAACGAATCGAACGTTGGGAAAGAAGTTATTACTTAAATACAACCATCAAAACATTCTCAACCGATTCGTCGCTTCAAGATTTTAAAAACACGGTTTCAATAAAATTAATTCCGAAAATGAATGGAAATCCTGTCAGTAAAAAAGATACAAAAACAATTCAACTTCAGCTACATGATGGACAATTAATTAATCTGAGTCAGCAAAAGTCACTCTGGGATTTGCCAAAGAAAATTGAGCGCAGTGGCGAAGTAAATTCATATAATTATGACATTGACGTCTTTATTCCCTATCACGAAAACACGAATATGCGGGAAGGAAATATTGTTAATGAGAGCATCAATCCGTTCGCTTCGTCAGATGACAGATTGAATCAACGCATTAATAAAATTCCGAATCAAATAAGCAAAGGTAATAATAACTTACAAGAATCTGTAGCGATCATTATCACAAGCCATAATTACGGACATTATCTGAGTGAGTGCCTGGATAGTGTGATTGGGCAAACACATTCTAATATAGAAATTATTGTTGTTGACGATGCCAGTAGTAATGATGATATTTCAAAGAAAATTTCTAATAAGTATGGTGTAACGTATTTGAGAGTTGAAAACAAGAACGTGCATCAATCAAGACACGATGGCTTTTTGAATACAAACTCTGACTTCATTATCTTTCTGGATGCTGATGACATTCTTTCAGAAGATTACGTTGAAAACGGTCTGAAAGAGTTTTCAGAAAGAGATGTCGGTGTTGTCTATGCAGACTGCCAGCATTTTGGAATATCAAATAAAAAAACTAACTTTCCCGAGTACTCGAAAGACCTGTTGCTCACCGGAAACAATTTCGTGAGTTGTTGCTCGATTATAAGAAGAGAGGCACTGCTGCTTTGTGATGCCTGGGACAGACAGATCGATGATGCCGCTCTTGCCGAGGACTACTGGATGTTTCAAAGGCTGGCACTTGACGGCTGGGACTTTAAAAAACAAATTTCAATATTTTACTATCGAATGCATAGTGAGCAGCGAAGCAAAACCCAACGAAAACTACTGACAAATCATGTGTATTTTCATTCGCACGGAATCAATCACCAAAACATAACCTTATTTGTACCTTTGGCTGGCAGGGCATGGGCATGGAAAAGGATGAAAAAGTATCTGAACCGACAACAATGGCCCCACGATCAAATAAATCTTATCCTGTGTGATACCAGTAGCAACAAAGTTTTTTCAAGAGAGGTAAAACAGTGGGTAGCCGATTGTGATTATACCGACGTGAGATACTACCAGCTGAACGTAGGTGTTCCGGGACTAGCGGATGCTAATAGACGCAATCGGGAAGTCATCACACAAGTCCGGCAGGCTGTTTGTCGTATCTACAATAAGTTGCGAGCGCAGTTAGAAACTCAGTTTTGTTGGATACTCGAGGATGATATCGTTCCTCCCGATGATGTTCTAGAAAGGTTATTGAAACATTTTAATGCTGATGTAGGGAGTGTCTCGGCACCTTATGCTTCGAGGTATCACTCCGGGGCAATCGTCTGGTTGAAAGACGGTATTAAAAACAAGGTCAAGGTTTTAAGAGCGGAAGCCCCGAGTGGTGATGAGAGTCCAGTGACTGAAATACGGGGTTCCGGTTTTGGCTGCCTGGTTGTTAGATCGGAGTTATTAAAGAAACATGTCATGGCTTTACCTTCCAGCGAGAGCGATCTTGATCCCTATTTTTTTAGCAGAATGGGTGATGAGTGGCGAAGGATATGCGACTGGTCGTGTCGCTGTGAACATTACGAAGAGAGCAAGGTATTTAAGATAAACTAATGACAATAATTCCTGAAGACATACAAGGCTGGATGACTACAACTGAACTGAGATGGTTGCAACAACGGGCAGATAAATGCCATGTAATCATAGAAATTGGTGTCTGGAAAGGGCGCTCTACACTTGCTCTGTCTGAACATTGCCATGGTATTGTTTATGGAATTGATCCTTATATAACAGCAGTTTCGGACCAACGGTCAGATATCATTATTGCTGCTCAAAATAACTTGCAGCAACCAATTAAGCAGGGCAAATGCTTTTTAATCGAAGCAACATCGAAGCAGGCGTTGCCTCTCATGGAGAAGCTGCTATGGTCACGTAAAGCGGACATGGTGTTCATCGATGGGGATCACACGACAGACGCAGTGAGTTATGATATTGAACAGTACAGAAAACTGATTCGCCGTGGCGGTATACTTTCCGGACACGACCGAGACTATGTTGGAGTGCAAACAGCCCTGCAATCATTACTTCCTGATTACAAAAACGGTGCGGGATCAATCTGGTACACCGAAGTCCAAGAATAATACATAGGTATTGGAGAAATTTATGCTACTACAGGGACCTGAAAACTGGCCAGATGGCTGGTGTGATATTAATGAAATGAAGATGGAACAATGGTGCCTTGGTTTTATTCATGGAGAGGAGGCTGCCCAATTGCTATATGATAAACTGCAAGGCAGTCAACCTGTGAATTTACATCCCTGGGGAGACTCAGAAGTCGCTCTTCTGGGAGAGGAGTCGTTAAGCAAAACGCCTGGAGTCAATCCAGAAGCTCTACAGAAATTGACTGCAGCAGGAGGCTGGACAATAGAAGACCGCAACTACTTCAGGGCAGATATGGGAAAAGCCATCTGCGATACCGATATCCTGATAGTTAATATGCTATGGCAAGTTTATGTGTCTGTTACAATGGTCGCATTCCAACAATACGGTATTTCTTGGGACTCTAACAGATTTACCCATTCAACTGGAGAAAAAAAGAAGGTCGATTTGGCAGCCTGTTATAGGTTGGCTGAATATGGGTTATTCTGGAAGGCGTTAAGAGATCGAAAAGTGTTAATTATTTCTGGATTGGCTCCGATTGTTGTTGAAAGATTGAGAGACAAAGAATGGCTGAAAGCACAAGGTTGTACATGGGACTTTGAAGTAATTGGTGGCATACAGTGTCCAAGCACGTTTGAGTCGAAGATTCCACATTGGCAACAGATGAAGCGGCTGATGGCTGAGTATGAGTGGGATATAGCGCTTTCGTCATGTGGAGCAACATCGATTGCGGTAGGAAATTTTGCGGTAGAACTTGGGCGAAAGAGTATCGATATTGGTGGTGTTGACATGGTCATTTCTGGTAAGCCTAGAGAGTGTGTGAAAGGAATCACGCCCATCCCGCACAGCCGCACTGATTTTTCGAATCGAGGGTTAAAGGTGAATTATTCTAACCTTTGGATTGAATAAACTGCATTAGTTAAGACTTAATCTGACATTCCTTTCTGTTAGTGGTTAAGAATGGATCTGTGCAACGAAGTGAAAGTGAGTGTAGCGAACCAAACGAAGTTGCACAAATCATCGCCACGCCTCATCAAGCTGCTTTCCGCTCAAACGATTTTACTAAAAAACCGATGTGTGAATTTACTTGAACTTCATCGAGTGAAATTTTCTCAATTACGTTTGGTACGTCTGGAAGATCTTGATTACGCGAAAAGGTGTGAGTTTTCCGCAAGGGTAGAATGTCTGTTTTAACATTCGTTTTCGCGGAATACTGAATTTTCTCCCATTTCAGCAGTGCAGTTCGCAACTTGATTCCCATAAACTCTTCCGCGAAATCAAAATACCGACATCCACTGGGATGCTGACCGATTCACTGTGATCGCCCCAAAGACAAAGCGGTACGGCAAGGGAACGCGAGTTGTACCTTTATTCCCTGAGTTGCGGCCATTTCTAAATGAGGCATTCTTAATGGCGTATGAAGGCGAACAGTGGGTTGTTCCAATGCTTGGTGGACATGGTGGTAAGAACCTGGGAACTACATTTCAGAAGATTGTGCGGCGTGCTGGTGTCGAGGAATGGCCAAAACCTTTTCAAAACTGCCGGTCAAGCCGACAAACAGAACTCGAACAGCAGTTTCCCACCTACGTGGTTTGTGCCTGGCTTGGAAACACACCAACAGTCGCCCGCAAGCACTACCTGACTGTAACAGACAATCACTTCGATGACGCTGCCGGCAAAACTGGGGACGCAAACACCCGTTATGACTCGCGGCGACTCGCAAAAGAAAAGACGAGCCGTTCATAAAGTGCTAGAAAATACGAGTTTTTCGAAAGTTGTGGCCATTCTTGAAAATGGCCAAGTAGCGGTGGAGGGATTCGAACCCCCGACACGCGGATTATGATTCCGCTGCTCTAACCGACTGAGCTACACCGCCAAAATGGGTTGGGACAGACTCTTGAATATAGTCCCTATTCTAATGAATGTTGCACGAAGAGAAAAGCGATTCTCCAGTGCTAACTTCCTTAGTTATCTCACTTTATCGGCAAAATACCGATGAAGAATCGACAGCTTAACAAATTCTTTGCGGACCGCAAGTCAATCAGCGTTTTCAACTAGAAATGTAGCCGAAATTGGTTGATTGTGAGGCATTTCGCGTGGCGTTATACTCGTCTGCGACAGATCAACCGCATTTGAATAGCTAGTGGAGCACCTCAATATGAGAAAATGGTTTCCTTTCTTTGTTGTACTTAGTTTCCTGTTTCTGAGTGCTGAGCGGTCTGAAGTCAATGCTCAGGAAACAAAGTCCCCTGCTCTGAAAACAATCACCAAAAACGTTGTCTTTCAGCGAGGTGATGGTGGTTATCACTCATTCCGTATTCCGGCTTTGGTTGTTTCGACCAAAGGAACCTTGCTGGCATTTGCGGAAGGACGGAAAAACAACTTACGTGACAGTGGAAACATTGATCTGGTTCTCAAGCGAAGTACAGATCATGGTAAAACATGGTCAGAATTGTCTGTTCTCTGGAACGATGGCGAGAATACTTGTGGCAATCCCTGCCCGGTCGTTGATCAATCAACGGCGCGTATCTGGTTGCCTTTGACTTGGAATCATGGTAAGGACCACGAAAAACAAATCAAAAACAAAACCTCGCGGGATACGCGACGTGTTTATATGAGTTTTTCAGACGATGATGGTTTGACTTGGAAGACTCCTTATGAAATCACCAAGTCTACGAAAAATCGGGAATGGACCTGGTATGCCACTGGACCCGGTAATGGAATTCAACTAACGCGTGGAGCACACAAAGGCCGACTTGTGATTCCCTGCGATCATAATGTGACGTTGGATGGCAAAGTTGTGCGTCGGTCGCATGCGATTTATTCAGATGATCATGGCAAGTCTTGGCAGCTTAGCCAACCAATCGGTGAAAAAACGAATGAATGTGCTGTTGTTGAATTAGACGATGGTCGTCTGTTGATGAATATGCGAAGTTATCATGGTAAGAATCGGCGGGCAATTGCGATTTCAGAAGATGGTGGAGCTTCATGGTCCAAAGAATCACTCGACTCTGCGTTAATTGAACCGGTATGTCAGGCCAGTCTGATACGGGTGCGTTTTCCTGAACCGGGAAAGCGAGGGCAAATTCTGTTTAGTAATCCTGCCAGTAAACAACGCGCGAAAATGACGGTTCGATTAAGTGAAGACGAAGGAAAAAACTGGGCTTCCTCGCGACTGGTAACACCAGGTTCAGCCGCCTATTCCAGCCTGGCGGTATTAGCTAATGGGAATATTGGTCTGCTTTACGAACGCGACGGCTATCAGAAAATTGAATTTGTTGCCTTTGACTTGGATCAATTCCAAACCGCACGTTAATCAGCGTGTATTTCGCTCATTTATTTTAAACATGAAAAGAAAAGTTGGCTTATATGGATACATTACTCGATCGTTTTCTGCGTTATGTAAAAATTGATACCCAGTCTGATGAAACAAGCCCGACATTTCCCAGTACGGAAAAGCAATTGGTATTAAGCCGCATGTTGTTTGAAGAGTGTCAACAATTGGGGCTTGAAGAGGTGACAATCAACGAATTTGGCATTGTGATGGCAACCGTTCCAGGAACCGTTGAGAGAGATGTCCCTGCGATTGGTTGGGTAGCGCATGTGGATACCTCACCTGAATTCTCAGGCACAAATGTCAAACCAATTGTGCATGAAAACTATGGAGGTGAAGATCTGGTGCTCCCGGGAGACTCTTCGCGAGTGTTACGAGTCAGTGATGAGCCTCGCTTGAAAGCGATGCAAGGCAAGACGGTCATTACGACAGACGGAACGACTTTGTTGGGAGCTGATGATAAATCAGGTGTGGCGGTCATGATGTCTGCTGCTGCGGAATTGATGTCAGACCGTTCAATTCAACATGGTCCCATCCGTCTCTGTTTTACCTGTGATGAAGAGATTGGTCGGGGGATCGAAAAGTTGGATTTGAATGCGTTTGGTGTCTGTTGTGCATACACACTGGATAGTGACGGGAGTGGACGCATCGATTCTGAAACGTTTTCGGCAGATCAGGCAGTGATTGTCGTGCGTGGGGTAAATACTCATCCTTCTGTCGGGAAAGGCGTGATGGTCAACGCGAATCGTATCTTGTGCGATTTGATTTCAAAATTACCGACGGAAACGCTCAGTCCTGAAACGACAGAGGGCCGAGAGGGCTTTATCCATCCTTATCATCTGGAAGGAAGTGTCTCTGAGGCATCTGCTCGCTTGATCTTGCGAGATTTTGAGACGGAAAAACTAGTGGAATATGCACAGCTCCTGGAATCGTTGGCAGCTCCTTTGCGAGCCCAGCACCCGAAAGCAGAAATTACGATAACCATTCACAAACAGTATCGAAATATGCGCGATGGCTTGCAGAAGGAGCCTCGTGTGTTGCACAAAGCGATTGAGGCCACACGCGCTGCTGGGTTGGAACCTAAGTTGGACGTGATTCGTGGAGGAACAGATGGTTCTTTATTAACCGAAAAGGGATTGCCGACTCCCAATCTTTCCAGTGGTCAACACAATCCTCATTCTCCTTTGGAATGGACAACACTTGAAGAGATGCAACAGGCGGTTGCCGTACTGAAACAACTTGCCATTCTCTGGGGGCAAGAATGTTGAAATTTCGAAACGTGGAACATACTAAATGTAGAGTTGAGTCGATTTTGTCTGTTTGTTTTAATAATTCCTGAAGGAATCGCTTAAGGTTCGGTTATGCCAATCGTACGGATTAGGAAGCCTGGTGAAAGGTAACTGACCCTCCTCTGTCTATAGCCGTAACGGGTTAAGGCAAAACAACGGCTCTCAAGTGAGCTGTTCGATTCTCTGCTTTTGAATCGACATTTAAAAATAAAACGATTATGCAGATCATGCAACATCTTCATGAAAACGATTGTTTGACCATCGATTTTTTGTGGCTTATGTTAAACATATCGGCAAGATAATTGTTTAATATACGTTGTACATTTTTGTGCAGCGCGATCCGGCGCTTACTTTCCTGCTTGCTATTGATGAGCCCTGCTTGTGGCGGCCATCAGTAACAGGATGAATCGCTGGAATAGAGGGGGAACTATGTTTTCAACTACTAAGACGCGGCTTCTGAAGAGTCTGCAATCAAGTAATATATGTGTTTATTTATTGGGATGTTCGTTAGCATTGGCTTCAACTTTTGCCTATGCAGACCCCGGTGAATTACCCATTGTCATTCCTGTGACACAAAGCCAGGCCATTGCTAAGGGCGAAGAGTTTGAGCAGACACGACAATGGATTAAGGCAATTGAGCATTATGAATCGGCTTTGAAAAAGTGGCCTGAGAACAACAATATTAAATATGGTCTGCGTCGTGCCAAAATTCATTTTGGTATCGATCGACGTTACACGGATGACAGCTTCTCTAAAGTTCTCTTGTCTCAGTCTCGACGTGAAGCATTCATTCTTTTCGACGAAATTTTATCAAAAATTCAGTCACATTTTGTCGATCCGCTTAGCACAACATCGTATGTAGCGCATGGTACTGAGAGTCTTTATCTGGCGCTTGCGAATGACGAGTTCACCAAAACACACTTGAGTAATGTACCACCTGCAAAAATTCGTGCAGTTCGTCGTATCTTAAGAGAAAAGTATTGGAACAAACAAGTTTCAAGTCATCACGGGGCACACCAACTGATTAATGAAGTTTGTGATTTGTCTTACCAATATCTTCAACTACGTGACACGGCAGTGGTCTCTGAATACATGTTTGGTGGTTGTAATGCACTCGATGATTACAGTAGTTTTCTGACTCCTGAACGTCTGGGTGATCTTTACGATAATATTGAAGGAGAGTTTGTCGGTGTTGGCATCGAGATGAAGGCGGAAATTGGCGAAGGGATGTTGCTCATCAATGTTCTGCCAGACAGTCCCGCTGAACGGGGAGGCGTGTTGCCGGGAGATCATATTGTTAGCATTGATCAAACAGATTGTCGAAACATGACAACTGATCAGGCTGCCAATCTCTTACGTGGTCCTTCTGGAAGTCAGGTTGTTTTAGAGCTGGAAAGTCCGGATGGTGGTGCGACGCGTGTTGCCAGAGTCACGAGAAAAGCGGTTCAGGTGAAAAGTTTTCCGATTGTGAAGATGCTTGATCAAGACAACGGCATTGCTTACATTAAAATGTCAGGTTTCCAGAAAACGTCTGCTTCTGAACTGGATGCTGCGTTAAAAAAATTGCATGGCCAGGGAATGCGATCCTTGATTTGGGATGTCCGTGGAAATCCCGGTGGTTTGCTTTCAGCGGCGGTCGAGGTTCTTGACCGATTTCTGGAAGAAGGCACATTAGTTTCGACTCGTGGACGTGTTTCAGATCAGAACTGGAGTTATACGGCTCATCGTCCTGGAACTTGGAAGATTCCATTAGTATTATTAGTGGATGAGAACAGTGCCAGTGCTAGTGAAATCGTGGCGGGGGCTCTTACCGATCATCGTCGAGCGACTGTGATTGGTCGTAAGACTTATGGTAAATGGTCGGTACAAAGTATCTTTCCTATTCGAGGTTCGACTGGTTTACGTTTGACAACAGCTAAGTTCTATTCGCCTCAAGGAAATACTTATGGTAAGATCGGGATCGAACCCAAGATCACGGTTGAGAAAGATGAACTGCAAACGGCCATGTATGGTGCGACACGTGAGCAACGACTGGCGGCAGACTCTGACATCAAACGTGGATTACAAATCCTGCAAAGGCAATATGCAGTAACACCATGATGGATGAACGTGCCACCTGGCTCAGACAAGGAAAAGGACCGACTCCCGATTTACGGTGGTCATTCTCGACAGAAGCTCCTTTACTTGCGTTGGACTTGGCACGGGAAACAGGAGAACTTCTGGCCGCCGATATTTCAGGCGGCCTTTATTTATTAGATCGACAGGGACAGTTCCTGCATCTAAATCGCGGTATTAAAGACGTACAGCTCGTTCACTGGAGTGACCGTGGTAAATTGGGAGCCGCAATTTACGCCGATAATAATATTTGTTGTTTTGATCGCGATCTGAATGTGTTATGGGCGATTTCTTTTTCTGTTGAATGTTTAGCAATTACGATGGACTCTTATGGTGACTACATCGCCGTGAGCATTGCCAGTGGAAAAACGATTCTCATAGACTCACAGAAGAAAAAGGTCTCTAGCTTTGAAACCATTCGCCCTCTCAGTTATTTGCAATTTCAAGTCACAGAGCCACATTTAATCGGTGCTGCAGAGAATGGTTTGCTCTGTTGTTACGACTTGGAAGGTAATTGCATCTGGAGTGAAAAACATTGGTCCAATTGTGGCGGGATTGCTCTCGCCGGTGATGCACGTCGGATTTATCTCGCAGGATTCAACTACGGGATCTTAATCTTTGATCACGAAGGAGAGACGGCAGGTACACTTGTTTTCGAAGGAACACCAAAAGTGATTGCCTGTGATTATACGGCAAGTCGAATTGTCGCTGCGACCGTTGAGCAGGAATTGTATTGGTTAAACGAGGAAGGAAAACTTCTCTGGGGGGGCGCTATTCCAGACGACGCGATTGAAGTTGCCTGCGACCCCTTTGGTCAATGGTGCATTTGTGGCATGAAATCGGGGCTTGTTCAGTGCCTGGACTGGGCAGATGCAATATAAACCGACTTAACGAACATTCCGACGACAAAAGATGCTACAGGGCAGAAAGTTTCTGAATTCATTGTCTCAGAAATATCGAAAAGAAAGAGAGTCTATTTTGACTCTCCCCTTCCAACCCCTTATGATATATAGTCTTCCAGCTTCATGTAACTAATAGCATGAAATCAATTCTTGATTATTCAAAAAACGAATGCTGCAAGTGAAGCGTTTTTTGAATTTGTCGATTCAGACAGTTCTGAGGTAGGCGATGGCCAAGCGGAATAAGGAGACTCCTGAAAGGAAAAAACGCCAGTCCGCGCGCGTCCCCAAACTGGAATCACTCGGTAAGTATCAGATTCAAAAAGAAATCGGTGCCGGAGGCATGGGAGCAGTCTTTCTTGCCCGGGATACGACATTGAATCGGCTGGCTGCTTTGAAAGTTTTACCCCGCGACAAAGCAGAGAATCCCGTACTTGTTAAACGCTTTAAGGCGGAAGGTCAAGCAGCCGCACATCTGCGTCATGAGAATATTGTTTCTGTTTATGATGCGGGCGAAGAAGATGGTTATCTTTATATTGCATTAGAATATGTAGAGGGTACGGACTTACATAATCTGATCAGTAAACGGAATCGCGTTCCAGTTCGCCGTTCACTGGAAATTATCACGCAGGTCACAAAAGCATTGGCTCATGCCTATCAGCAGGGCATTGTGCATCGAGACATCAAGCCTGCGAATATTCTCATTCGGCAGGATAGCGTCGTTAAACTGACAGATTTAGGGCTGGCGCGGTCAATTGATGATAATACAGAGACAAGTATTACGCGGGCCGGTACCACTGTGGGGACAGTGGATTATATGGCGCCAGAACAGGCGCGAGACAGCAAGGCTGCAGATATTCGGAGTGATATCTACTCTTTGGGATGTACCTGGTATCACATGTTAACTGGGCGTGCTCCCTTTTCCGAAGGAAGTCTGACCAATAAGTTGGCTGCGCATGCTTCCACTCCCCCACCCGATCCACGGCAGTTAAATGACCGAGTACCTGAGGGAATTGTGGCCATTATTCAGCGGATGATGGCAAAATCGCAAAATGATCGATACCAAAACCCCGAAGAGTTACTGGAAGACTTAAAAAATTCAAACCTAAAACGATCGAATGTCGACAACAACGTTCTGGAAGCACTGGCCAGTGATGAATCGGATAGTGAGCAGGCAACACTTGAAACTATTGCAAATGAATCGTCAGATAGTAGTGATTTTCAAATCAATCAATTTATGCCCGATTACAGTAGCCCAACTGAGACAACCGAAGAAGAAACATCAAGCCGTCTCAGTACCAGCTTCGATTTAGAGAAGTTGGCTGCGGAAGTAGAGATTGAATCGGAAACTCTTGTGCCCGAGGTGAAACGTTCGCACAAACGTGTAAAAAAAACTGTTGAGCCAGAACCAGCTGCCGATGAAACAACCGAGTTTTCGAGAACACAAGATCCCGCTTCTCCAATTGAAGAAGGTTCGGTGATTTCTGATTCTGCGATGAAAGCGAGGGAGACTGCACGTTCGAAAAAACAAGAAGCCCCTGTCAAGCAACAAAAGCGAACAAAGCCAACTTCTCAGAAGCCTAAAAAGTCTCGGAGAGAATCTGTAGCGGCAAGCCGTCCTCAGAAGTCTTCTCGGAAAAAGGTTCCAGTTACTCCGAGCGATACATCTACTTCCGAAACTGGTGTCGCCGTAGATTACATACAGATTGCCAAGCTAATTGGTGGAATGATCCTGTTGATTCTACTGATCTGGTGGGGCATCAAAACTTTTAGTTCATCCGCTCCTACTCCACAGGGAAAAGGGAACAATCCCTTTGCATCAGCAGATCAGCAGCAACAGCAGCAGGCAAATCTAGACGACTCTGAAGCTCAGAATCCTGATGAAAACACCGATCAAGCAAAGTCGATTGATGATGATTCGAGCCAGAAACCGGTTGGTGATTCTGATGACAACAGCAACGCGGAAAAGAGTCAGGCGGCTGATCAGAATCAAAAACCGAATGAGAAGTGGCAAAATGTGGCAGTGCGAGGTCAGGAAAAAAAGCATCTGCCTCGATGGGGTACTGGATTCATGTCGCTCAGGGGAGGCAATGGCAGCAAAGCATATCCCAATTTACCGCTTTTGAAAGTAGCTAAAGGGAAGTCAGAAGCCGGGATCTATCAAAGTTTGAATAGTGCGATGAAAGCTGTCACTTCAAAAGGAGCAGTGATTCGTCTGCTTGGCCAAGGACCTTTTCTACTGAAACCACATCGTCTCCAAAATATCTCAGAACTCATTCTTATGGCGGATTCGGAACAGAACCCGGTTGTAGTGATTCAGGCGGATGAAGTCACACAGAAGCAAACAGAACTAAATGTGATCTCGTTTTCTGGTGGAGTACTTCGTTTACAAGGCATTCATTTTTTGTGTGATGTTTCTCAATTTCCAGATTCTGGCACATGCGATATTTTTAAGATCAATCAGAGTGACATCACATTTCAGAACTGTTCTTTTGGGTTGATTGGAGCGAATCAAAAAAGGACCTTTCGGTTGGTAAATTCAATCGGTAAGATTCGTGCAACAACAGCAAGGCCTCAAGGAGAAACACGTATTCTCCTGGAAAATTCTGTGATTACAGGTGACGAGCTGAAAGCAATTCATGTCGACCAGCCTTATGCTGACGTATTGGTTTCGAATTGCTTTATTTCTACGAAGGGAAGTCCTTGTCTGGAGCTGGCATCTCAGGAGATAAAACCCAAATCCAATAGCGATTTGGAAGCACGTAATGTTCCGTGTATTTTCAGAATCTTTTCCAGTACCCTGCTCTCTGACCGTTCCATATTTGAGTTGAATGGTCCAATAGAAACAAAAAAATTAAATCAACCTGGACAGGATGCTACAGCAAAAATCTCACCCTTACAGACCGATATAATCGTCGTGAATTCTGTTTTGATAGGCAATCCAAAGGAAAAGCAATCATCCATGGTTTCTTTGATCAATTGGCCTCAGGATAAATTACGCGCACAAAATAAAAGTCGTTTCAGTGGGCTCAAATTTCAATTGGAAAGCAGTTTGCTGTGGGGGTGGCCTCTCTATTTAAAATCTATAGATTCCGATAACACTCATAACATGTTTCAAATTGATTCTCACCGTATCTGGCAGCAAAGCTGGGGAGAAGTTGTATCAGAAGACGCATTTAATAATCAAATTCCTCCTAAAATGAGTGAATTACGTACTCCAGCTTTTGTGAAGTCTCTACTGGATTTTTCCAAACAGAAGAGTGTTTATGCGATTTCCGAAGGAGGACTGATTGCAGGCTGTGACCCTGCCAAATTAACATCTCTTTCCCAAGGCCAACTGAAACGAATCAGCGCGTATCAGGATAGACCTCAAAATTATGATCAACTTCGTAAAGTGTTCACAAAAGCGAAAACGGTTACCTTCGACATGACAAAAGGTGATCTAAGTGAGTTTCTCAAAAGTTCGGCAATATCAGGCCCTACGAATGTTCTCGTAAATGGCGAAGGAATTTGCTACACCTCTCCCATCATATTAGAGAATAAACAGGTACGTTTGCAATTTCAGCAAAAAGCAGGTGGTAGCCCACTTATCGTACAATTAAAACTGTCACCTTCTGCTACTCCAAAACGTTCTCGAGATAAAAAGTCGACTGCGATTTCTTCATTCTTCACATCAAGAAACTCGACTTTGGAGATGGTCGGTGGTAACTTCCAAATTGCAGCTGAACGAAGAGGTGTCATTCCTAAGCATTTTCTGATTTGCCAGAATAGTCGAGTGGCATTGGACCAATGTGTTTTGAAAGCGATGTTGTTCAACGAGAAACGCTTTCAATCTGTTGTGTATGTGGAGCCTGCTGCTGCGAAGCAAACGAGCCAGGTTATGATCGATCGTTCTTTTCTGACTGCTTCTGGAACGATTGTTGAGTCACGCGCATTACGACTTAGTCTAGAGATTCAAAATGGCCTCTTATTAGGATTGCAAAATCTTTTTACATTTGATGCACCAAGATCGGGTTCGCCGTCAATTCAAGTGTCTTTGAAACAAAGCACGTTTGCTCCAGGAGGATCTGTTTTTACATTTCAAGAGTCTCTCGGAACTTCAGCAGGCACAGGTTCTTTACAAATTTTTGCCGACGATTCGATATTTATGCCAGCACCCTCAACTTCCGCTGTTCGTGCAGATTTATCAAGGACTGTATCTTTATTTGCTATTCCCCCCTCTCTCCAGAAGAAAAAGTTAATCCAGTGGTGGGGTAGTTCGAATGGCTTTATGATTGAGCGGTTGAATTTACTGGCTGAGAGTGGGAATGCTTCTCAATCAACGAGCACCACATTTTTGGAGGCTATGAAAAGTCTATTCGGCGAGGAGGTGACTCAACGTCCGTTAGTTTCACCAGGAGGGATCATCTTACAAGAACAGAAGCTTCCGCCTTTAGTTAAAATTATGTCAAGTGATTTTCAACTTTTGTCAACTTGTAAGGCTGCAACCTGGTCGGAATTAAAACAGCCCATTGGGGCAAATCTATCTGAATTAGAACAGAACTTGAAAGGAAGCAGTAACAGCCGTTCTAAACCTGGACGAAATAAGCTCGCCTTTTAAAAAGCGATGGTTCTACAAGGTAGCAACTGGTGGATGATCTTCATCCAGACAGGGGATGGAGAGCGTGAAACGCGAGCCTTTCTCTGGTTCACTTTCGATTTTGATTTCGCCACCATGTTCTCGAATAATCTTCTGACTCACAGCAAGTCCGATTCCAGTGCCTCTTGCACCCTTTGTCGATTCAAACAGGTTGAAGATTTTGCTGATTTGCTCTTCTGGAATGCCTGCACCATTATCAGAAATCATAACTAAAATCTGATCAGATTTGGCTAAAAACGTGGTTTCGATCAGGACAATCCCTTCGCTCTCAGAACCTTCTACGGCATCAATGGCGTTGATCACAATATTCAAAACAGCTCGATGAATTCCCTCATGATCAAAAACAGAGTCTGGGAGATCTTCTGCCAGTTCACACTTTAGTTTAACACCACATTCTTCAGCCCGTGCTTGCATCAATTCATAAACGTCTTTGACGGGAGTGTTGATCGATCCTGGTTCCAGTGCGGGCTTTCGCTCTGTGCTGAAAGTGAGCATGTCCATAACCAGGTGATAGATTTTATTCTGATTTTTTTCAACAATGTTCCAGCCTTTACGTACTAAATCCTCTTCGGATTTATTCAGGCCCATGTCGATCAGATAACTACCGCCACGAACTCCCTGTAAAATATTTTTTATGTGGTGGCTCAATGTGGCAATGGTTTGTCCCATGGCGGCAAAGCGTTCCGCCTTTAACATGGCGTTTTGGAATCGATAGTTCTCAATTGCCAGTGCCGACTGACGCCCGATCGCTACCAGTAATCTCAGATGTTCTTCGCTGAATTTTTCAACGGCACCATTTTTTAGCAGGCTTTCAGGATGTGATGTTGTCGTATCGACATAAATGACCCCCATTAATTCGTGTCTTCCCTGCATGGGAACACACATGGCTTCACGGATTCCTGCCTGGAGAATACTGCCTCCTCCATCAAAACGCTGGTCTCGCTGTGCGTCCGAAGTACGGACTCCCTGTTTTTTATTGAGGACATAATCAACGATGCTATGAGAGACCGGCATACGCGATCCAGCTTTTATCTTTTCTCTACTACTATAGATCTGCGGAAGGATTTCACCCGATTGCGGGTCAGTGATCAACATACAGCCCCTGTCCGCGCCTACGGTATTTATTGTGAGGTCGAGAATTCGTTTGAGCAGTTCTTCCTGGGAGATGGTCGGGCTGACAGAAGCCTCAGCAACACGATAAAGCGCTTGGAGGTCATTTTGAACTTCATGTTGTGGAATAATTCCAGAAACGTCGGCTGTATCAAGAATCACAGAATCGAAGTGGTGATTTACTTCGTGTGTAATACTGGAGTGGTGAGATTCCTCATTGCTGATTAAATCGACCTTCTCAGCCATATAGCGGGAATCTTCATCGATTGATTGATTCGAAAAAAGAAGCAGGCTGCGACCGATTAAGATGTGGTCTCCATTGTTTAATTTAATCGATTGAATTTGTGTTCCATTTACCAGGGTGCCGTTAGAGCTATTCTGGTCGGTGATGATGTAGGAACCATTTTTGAATGAAATCAGGGCATGTCGTCTGGATGCTTCGGTATCCAGGATCCGAATTTCGTTTCGAACACCTCGCCCTACTCCCGCTGGTTCAGTGCCGAGCTTAAACCGAGTTCCCAAATCAACACCCTGGATTACCAGTAGCGTTGCTTTGGATACCTCTTTCTCAATAAACCTTTTCATTGTTTGTTGTTCCCAGCCAACGACTGGACCTGCAGCACGTTGAGATATTGTCTGCTATCTATTCAAAGTGAGCAAATATCTGGATTGATTCATTTAGATTATTCTTGAATAAGTTGAGTATCAGGATTCCCGCTAGTCAGCTCTTATATAAGCTTTGCAAACGTGCATCCACCATGGGGGGGACATTGTATCGCTTCATTGTTGCCATTGCTCATTTTGTGTAATTTTCACCCTAATTAGCATCATATCCCAATGGGAAGCCATGTTCAAATACTAGCTTCAGCCCGAACTGAGATGTGTGGGGAGAAATTACGTGTCGTCAATGCGTTGACTGAGGTTGTTGCAAGAGACTTTCAATCGAATCAATCAATTCGGCGTATTGAAATGGTTGAACGAGAAAGCGAGTGGAAGCAGTAGTATTCTCTGGTTTTGGTGCCTTTACTGAACCAATGATAACTTTGGGGACTTCGTTCCAACCGAGCTGATTTGTTGTGGATTCAGTCGAATCATCATCATGCACGATAATAATACTGGGAGTTTCTTGATGACCGGAAACTTCAACTCTGTTCTGCATTCGTACTCGATTAACCCGACAACCCTGTGGCTCTAATACTGCTTTCAGAACTTCTTCTGTTTCATTTAAACCATCAAAGACAACAATATGTTGACCAGTTACCACGTTTGGGGTCCTTCCCGTTTCGGCAATATACTGTGAAGATCATTTCACAGTTAAATTTTCAGCAAGCAAGGCCAGGAAGATAACTCTTATTAAGAATTCTGTCAAAAGCAGAATATCAGGCGGAATTCCAGTTTTCTGAAATATGTAATCTTTACAAAGGCAGGCATTCAAACGAAATCTAGACTTGGACTACCAGGCGGCGGGAGCCGGGAAATTCTGGTTGTAGATTGGCTCTTGATTGATGAATTCATCGGCTCTTCGCAGGCTATCCAGTTGCAAACGTCGTCGTGTATTCTTCAACTCTTCATCAGTGATGGGGCCTCTGATTTCAGCCAGTGGTGCATGATATTTGGGTTGTTTAACTTTGACGTCGTTGGGGAAAAAGACTCCTTGATCAGCTTTCTCCCGCACTGCCGAACTTTCGGGTAAAGAAGCGATGGCCGTTTCTGGATAGATTTTCTGATGGTAGGTACTACTAAATCCAGCAGGCTGATGATAGTCGGGAATGGTTTTACAGCCTACTTGCAAAAAAAGCATGCTGAGTATAATGGCTAAGTAGTTGCTATGTTTGGACATTCACAAATCCCCTAATATCAAAAGCGGCCTTCATTTTTGAAGGCCGCTTTCATTTCATCGGCAATTTAGGGGTTGATTGTCGATGCAAAAGCTGTTTTTGATCGATACTTAAAATCTTGAAACGTCGAAGATTTCTAGTCTGAACTGGTAGACGTTTCAAATCAATCAAAAGCACGACCAAATGGCTGTTCAACTGGCTGCAGCATACCGCTTCGCTACTTCATCCCAGTTAACTACATTGAAAAATGCTGAAATGTAATCAGGGCGTCTGTTTTGGTAGTTTAGGTAGTATGCGTGTTCCCAGACATCCAGTCCCAAGATGGGAGTTCGGCCTTCAGAGAGCGGAGTGTCTTGGTTTGGGGTGCTTTCAACAACTAATTTTCCGCCATCAACAGACAGCCAGGCCCAACCGCTTCCAAACCGTGTTGCAGCGGCGTTGGAGAACTGTTCTTTGAACGCATCCAAGCTACCAAAAGTGGAGTCAATAGCCTCTGCAAGATCACCACTGGGGGTTCCCCCTCCATCCGGAGACATCACGGTCCAGAATAAGCTGTGATTAGCATGACCACCACCATTATTTCGAATCGCACCACGAATCGCTTCTGGTACAGCACTCAAGTCAGATACGAGATCTTCAATGGATTTGGCTGCAAGGTCGCTGTGTCCTTCCAGAGCGGCATTTGCTTTGGAAATATAAGCCTGATGATGCTTAGTATGGTGAATTTCCATTGTTTTCGCGTCAATATGCGGCTCAAGTGCATCGTAGGCATAGGGCAGATCGGGAAGCGAATAAGACATTCGATTAACTCCTTCGTAGTTCCATGTAAATTGTCTTAGTTGTTAGTGATTTTACGTATATTGCCTGATGTGTCGAACTCGTTTGTTTGAAAACGAAACTCATGCTTCTGCAAATACATCTTCTGGTTCTATTGTAGAAGATTAAACCATTCTCACAACCAACCGGGTTCTAAGTTTTTGCAATGTTCAGGCGTTAGTTCGCATTGCGGAACTAGAATAGTTGACCCTGTGATGATCTGTCCTACAATGAAACTGTGCCTGACAAATCTGATAGAGAACTCCAGAATCTTGAAGGAGCTGTATATGAGCAGGAAAGCATTGATTGCTTTACCCGTATTCAATGAAGAGAGCCATGTGGTCGAAGTTTTGACCGAAGTGAGCAAGTATGCAGAGGATATCCTGGTCGTTGACGATGGCTCCTCAGACCAAACTCCAGAACGGCTCAAAGCAATGACAGGAATCAAAGTGATTTCTCATCCACAGAATCGAGGTTACGGTGCTGCCCTGAAAAGTGCATTTGATTATGCAATAGATCATCTGGATAAATATGATGTACTGGTAACGATTGACTGCGATGGTCAGCACGAACCAGCGTTATTACCTGATTTAGTCATGCAAATGCGTAAAAGTTTTGAAAGTGAACCACTGGATATTCTTTCCGGGAGTCGTTATTTAAAAAGCTTTTCCAGCGATAGTATCCCTCCTGAAGAGCGCCGACAAATCAATGTAGCAGTAACTCAGCGAATCAATGACCAGCTGGGATTTCAAATCAGCGATGCTTTTTGTGGATTGAAAGCGTATCGGATTGAGTCCCTCTCAAAATTCAAGATAACCGACATGGGATACGCGATGCCATTGCAGCTTTGGGTCCAGGCAGCCGCACATGGAATGAAGCTTCTTGAATTTCCTGTCCCACTCGTTTATCTCGAAGAGGAACGTAGTTTTGGAGGCTCATTGGATGATGCGATCAAACGCAAAGCGTATTACGATGAAGTACTAGATCGTGAAATTCAGGCTTCTGGATTAACCTGCTGTACGACTGAGAGTTGTAACGATCATGCCGATTCTTACAATGAATAAATTACCAGCAACTCAAAATAGTTGTTTATCATAGTACGCATAGGATCATTTCTATTTGAATTGAATTCAAACGGGCTCGACATTCAGTAATAAATTGGTCAAACTAGAGTGCTCAGATATAGTTTTCATGTCTCATGAATGACTGTTTTCACTACTCATATAATCGATTTCAGCACACCTTAAAGCATTGAAATGTCTTCAGTGACTACTTTTCCTTGTAAGAATCCCGATTCCCGATTTGATTCTGGTCCTGGTACGGTCCCAGAACTATTATGGGAGAAACAGGATTTATTGGTTCCGCGATATGACGACGCGATTTTTTCCCGTCCTGAGCTGAGTCAGATGCTCAGTGATGCCGAAGAAAATCGTAGAGTGTTCAAAGCCTGTTCACGGGACCGAAGCGGCAAAATCATATCCGGTCTTAGAGAATGGGCTCGTCGTGCTGTTTTAGAGGAAGCAGTACGCTATACATCGGAATTGACAGGGAAGGATATCGAGCTTCCAGAAGATTTCAACGAGCGCTTGCTGTTGATTACTGGACATCAGCCTGCTTTATATCATCCTGGTGTGTGGGTAAAGAACTTACTGATTGGTAAAGTCGCCCAAAAAACACAAACTCTGAGTCTGAATCTGATTGTTGATAACGATCTCGTCAGTTCTACATCCATCCGAGTACCTCAAGGCACTCGTTCAGCACCTTTTTTCTCAGACATTTCTTTTGATGAATCCATCGAGAAAAAGCCCTGGGAAGAAACAACAATTCAAAATAAGGACTTATTCTGTTCGTTTGCAGAGCGAACAGAACAGGCGCTCGAACAATGGCCAGAGCTTTCCTCACCTTTATTGAGTGAAATCTGGCCTGCTGCAATCGCTCATATGAAAGTGTCAGACCGATTGGCTGATTGTCTGGTGGCAGCACGCCATGCACAAGAGCAACGCTGGGGGATCGAAAATCTTGAAATCCCAATCAGTCGTCTTTGTCAAACCAGTCCATTTTTGTGGTTTGCTTGTTATTTGTTTAAATTTGCTGAACAATTTCGAAATACGCATAATGAAGTACTGGGTGAGTATCGTCGAGTGAATCGTGTGCGAAGTAAAACACACCCTGTCCCGGAACTAACAGAGCAAGATGGCTGGATCGAGTCTCCCTTTTGGATCTGGCGCGTCGGAGAAACCCACCGGCATCAATTATTCATTAAGCGGGATCAGAATCGTATTCTTCTTTCGGACGGGAAGAATGTGATCACCACACTGCCGATGCAGGAAAATTGCGATTTATCTGCCGGCATCAAGGTTTTGAAACAATTATCCGCACAGGGAATTCGATTGCGAACACGGGCTTTGACGACAACATTATTTGCTCGATTGTTTCTGGGGGACCTGTTTGTTCACGGAATTGGTGGTGCAAAATACGATGAAATGACCGATCGGATTTTTACACGTTTTTTTCATCTGACTCCCCCTCGTTACATGACCCTGTCTGCAACAAAATATTTACCTTTTTGCCAACCGTTTGATATTCAGCAATGTGATGAAACTTGCCTTTTGCAGGTGTTGCGCGATCTGGACTATAATTCAGATCGACACTTGAATGCGAATCAATTGCCGAAAGCTGCCTCTTTAGTCAAAAGAAAACAGGTTCTGATACACGAGCAACAAAAGGTAAGAGAAGACCGGGCTAAAGCTATGAATCAGGCAGAACGTAGACGCCACAACAGACAACGCTTTCGAGAATTCAAACAAATCGATGCTGAACTCGCTCTGTTGACTTCGAATTTGCGGGATCAGATTAACGAGGATTTGGTTTCTGTGCGACAGCAAATCAAAGCAAATGAAGTCATTCAAAGTCGTGAGATTTCATTTGCACTCTATCCGGAACAGGTTCTCAAGCAACTCTTTGATAATCTCAAATATGAATAATTTTCAGTTGATTTTGTACCCTACCCTACTCGTCTGATCTGATCGAACAGGAATTGATGTTTGGAATTAAACAAACATCGAAAGCCCAGCAGCACAGAAATAACGGTTCCCAATGCGGTTCCCGACGCGATCAGAAACATGATGACAATCTGATATTTCACAGAATCCAGTGGGCTCGCACCGGCTAGAATTTGCCCCGTCATCAAACCCGGAAGTGAAACCAGGCCTACTACCATCATCGAATTGATAATGGGTGTCATCCCGGAACGGACCGCATTTTGAAGCGCCTGTCGAGCCGCTTCGTTTCGAGTGGCACCCAAAGTGAGTTTCAATTCCACTTCTGCCCTGCGCATCACCAATTCTTCACTCAATCGATCAAGACCCAATGAGATACCATTGAGCGTATTACCCAGGATCATTCCCAACAGGGGAATGAGGTATTGAGCAGGATTTTCTGACCAGCTATGTGGTGGGATAATAGCCGCTAATGCGAATCCGGTGACCAGCCAGGAACTGGCAAAAACCGCTACGGTGCTGTTTAACCAGATTCCCGGAAAACGACGTTGAGAACGTTGGACTGCGGTGAGACTCGCAATCAACGTCATCGTGAACATTAACAGACCGATGATAGGCCACCACGAAAGTTCGAAAATCCATTCCAGGATTAAGCCAATCAGTAACAATTGCACAATCGCACGAATTGAGGCAAGCAACAGTTGTTTCTCCAACTTTAGTTTCATCCAGATGGAAATGATTCCATTGATCAAGACCAACATGACAGCTAGACCAATATTGATTGGAGTTAAGTCATACATGGAGATCACCTGCTTGTGGATTCCTGAATTTCGAGAAGTAATACAGCGAAGTAACTCTGTGATTTGGATCATAAAGTCTTCATTGGACTATGTGAAGTCTTTATCTACATCAGTTCATTAATGGGATATGCTTCATTTCAAAGCAATGTACCCTTAACAAAATCTTTATTTAAGACGGATTTTTGATTCTATGAATTCTTGAGACCTTAACTTTGCATTCATCAACAGCGAATAATGGAGTGTTATCATCCTCGCCAGAATGAAAACAGAACAAATAACGAAACAGTCAAAGATTGATCTGTGTGGAGAATGTAAAACAGCGGGTAAATGTTTTCGCGGAGCTATGTCATTAAGGAGAATGATATGATCTCGTCCGAGAAACAAGGCGCTGACTCAGTCAGTAGGGAAGTTCGTACAATTTTTGTCAGCGATGTGCATTTAGGATGCATGCACTCCAGAGCCAGTGAGTTTTTGGAATTCCTGAATTTACATGAGCCCGAATCTTTGTATCTGGTAGGAGACCTGATTGATGGTTGGAAATTGCGTAAGAAGTGGCGTTGGCCACAAACCTATAACGCGATCTTCGACCGGGTCGAAGAATTGAGTTCAAAAGGAACTGAAATCTTTTATACCCCTGGAAATCACGATAATTTTCTCCGTGATTTTGGGAAACGCTTTGGATTTGTCACTCTTTCCGATGAGTTCGTGCATATTACAGCGGATGGCCGTCGGTTTTTGATTATTCATGGTGACCAATTTGACAAGTTCGAAACCGGAGCGCAATGGTTATCTATTCTGGCTTCTTTTGCTTACGATGTTTTGCTGACATCGAATACGTTATTCAATCGACTATTGAAACGAAAAGGCCAAAAGAAATATGCATTGTCTTCGGCTGTAAAGTCACGCGTTAAACAATTGATGCGGTTTATCAGTCATTATGAACAAAAGCTGGCCGGGCACGCTCGCGAGAATCGTTGTGAAGGAATCATCTGTGGTCATATCCATGCACCTAACATTTTAGATATTGAGGGAGTCAATTACTGTAACACGGGTGATTGGGTCGAGCATTGTAGTGCGTTGATTGAATATGGCGATGGCAAAATGGAGATTGTATTTTTTGATCAGGAGAAGGCTTCTTCGCATCAGCCCATGAATCAGGAGCAACCAGTCAAGAAGCTGGGATTGCAGCGAGAGTTTGATGAACTGCAAGTTCCAGGTGTGCTGAGCCGTTTTCTGAAAAGATTACACCCTTTGAGGTTGATTCGTCGTTAATCAACCCTGTTTTCAATACTTTAGCAGGAACAGAATAAATGATTTCTGAAGGGATTAGCCGTAAGAGTTTTCAGCTGGTTCATCAAAGTAATCTGGTTTACAACACCTGTTGGGAAGATCCACGTCTTGATCGGAAAGCTTTGAATCTTAGTACCGAGGATGAAGTTTTGGTGATCACATCCGCGGGGTGTAACGCGCTGGATTACTTGTTGGATGAACCCAGGTCTGTTCACGCAGTCGATGTAAACCCAAAACAAAACGCACTGCTTGAGTTGAAACGATCAGCTATTCGTAACCTGGATTACGAATCATTTTTTGACTTGTTTGGTCGAGGGAAATCTCAATATTGGGAGAGCTTGTATTCTCAAAAATTACGTTCTGATTTGTCATTGACGGCTCAGAAATACTGGGACCGTCATGGAAGTTTTTTTTCCTGTGGAGGGAGACGTTCCAGTTTTTACTTCCGCGGTTCCTCGGGATTATTTGCCTGGCTCGTGAACTGTTACATCGATCGGGTTGCGAAAATTCGTGATGATATTAATAGCTTACTGGCAGCCCAGGATGTAACCGAGCAAAGTTCCATATACCAGTCTCGGAATTTAAACGAATTACTGTGGACACGTATGATCAAATGGTGGATGCGCCGGGATTTAACACTATCGATGCTGGGAGTACCCCGCCAGCAACGGAATCAGATTGATCAATCTTACGCTGGCGGGATCGCGCAGTTTGTTATTGATCGGATTGAAACAGTGTTTACAAATCGTTCATTACAGGACAATTACTTTTGGCGTGTTTATTTGACAGGAAGCTATGAGCATGACTGTTGCCCAGAGTATCTCAAGCCGGAAAATTTTCAAAGACTCAAGTCAGGTTTAATTGACCGCATGACTGTGAATACGAATACTGTAGAAGGATTTTTGAGACGGTATCAAGGAAATATTTCTCGCTACGTATTGCTCGATCATATGGACTGGATGGCCGGTGCACAGCCAAAAATGTTACAGAGTGAATGGCAGGCGATCTTTGATCGCGCTGCACAAAAAGCCCGAATTATCTGGCGTAGTGCCGGCATGACTGTTGATTTTATTGATCCTTTAAAAGTACGACGTGGAGGACAAGAGCAGGAAGTCGGCGAATCACTCAAGTATCAAACGCAACTCGCCTCTGAATTGCATGAACGAGATCGCGTGAATACATATGGAAGCTTCTATATTGCTGACTTAATGGTTTAACACAGTTCTATAATAACGTTTGTCGGATGATTTAGACTAAAAAGCAGAAATCAATGAGCAATCTGAGTGCCCGATTCAATGATTTAAAAACGCTATGGCATTTGCTGGTTTCCAGAATTGACGGGAAAACCCATTCCGAACGTCTGAATTCTTTTTATCAGGGACAAGCCTCAGGTTACGATCAATTTCGTAAACGTTTATTGCATGGTCGCTGTGAATTATTCGAAAGTCTGCCTGTTCCTGATAATGGAATATGGGTAGATATGGGGGCCGGAACAGGTGAGAATGCAGAATTGTGGGGGCAAAAGCTCTGTCAGTTTCAGCGGGCTTATCTCGTTGATTTGTGTCAGCCACTACTTGATGTCTGCTCGAAACGCATCATGACTCAGAACTGGTCTAACGTCAAAGCCATTTGTGCGGATGCTACTACCTTTAGGTCCCCTGAAACGCAGATCGATCTCATCACGTTTTCCTACTCGTTAACAATGATTCCAGATTGGTTTCAGGCCGTGAATCACGCTTGGGATTTGCTACGACCTGGTGGAATACTCGGAATTGTCGATTTTTATGTCTCGCGAAAATATCCACAGTCAAATCATGCTTCTCATTCGTGGTTTCAGCGAAACTTCTGGCCAGTTTGGTTTTCCAGTGATAATGTGTTTTTAAATCCTGATCACCTTCCCTACCTGCATGATCGTTTTGAAGTCATCTCGCTCATTGAAAATCTGGGGAGCCTTCCTTTCCTTCCTCTACTGAAAGCTCCCTACTATATTCTGATTGCACAAAAAAACTGATTTTAAGACGCAGTAGGGAATCTGAGATACAGCTAATTATTTTCCAATGGTGTTTCCTGCTTTAGAGGTATGACTCTAATCTTTACTGATTTTCTGTTATGATATGAACTCAGTAAAAAAATATACATAACAGAATGCGCAGGGAAGATGCACCATGTTGATCGAATCATTACAAAATAAATCGCTCTATGATCACCCGGTTGACGAGTTTCAGGTTTTAGAGACACACATTTCCTGGGTGTTATTGACGGGACACTATGCATACAAACTCAAAAAGCATGTCAATCTGGGGTTTGTTAACTTTTCAACATTGGCACTTCGAGAAAAATATTGTCAAGAAGAACTACGCCTGAATCGCAGGCTGGCACCAGAACTTTATCTGGATGTAGTTCCAATTACGGGAACTGAAGCAGCACCTCAACTTAACGGCGAGGGGGAAATTTTCGATTACGCGGTTCGAATGGTGCAGTTTCCTCAGGAAAAACTCCTCAGTCAAGCCATTACACAAGATCACTTAAGAGCGAAGCACATTGATTTGCTGGCTCAGGAAGTCGCTGAATTTCATGCATCGATAGCAATTGCAGGCGCGGATACCGAAGCGGGAACGCCGAAAATGGTTATGGCTCCGGTGGAGGAAAACTTTCGGCAATTGAGGAAACAGTTTGCATCTGATAAAGCGATTATGGAATCGGTCGAGTTGATTCAAAGGGAAAACGAAAAATGGCATGAAGAACATCAAACTTTGCTTGCACAACGCAAATCTCAAGGATTTATTCGTGAGTGTCATGGCGATATGCACCTGGGAAATATGATTCTTAGCGAAAAAGGAGTGACGATTTTTGATTGTCTCGAATTCAATGCGGAATTGCGTTGGATTGACGTCATGAGTGAAGTCGCATTTCTCGTCATGGATCTCGAAGATCGTGGACGTCCTGATTACGCGATGCGGTTTCTGAATCGATATCTGGAAATAACTGGTGATTATGCAGGTATCCCCTTGTTATGGTTTTATATGTCGTATCGGGCAATGGTGCGTGCAAAAGTTGCAGCATTGCGTATTAATCAACAGCAGTCTGCCCATCAAAGAACGACTCAGATTTATGAAGAATTTCACTCGTATTTAGAACTCGCAAAAAATTACGTACTCGGAACAAAACCATTGTTGATTTTGACTCATGGTGTTTCTGGTAGTGGGAAATCGTATGGAAGTGCTTTATTACTGGAAGGAATGAAAGCGATTCGTATCCGCTCTGACGTGGAACGCAAACGCATACAAAGGGAAAACCAGCTTGAGAAAGTAGAACTCTATTCATTGGCAGTCACAGAGAAAACATACCAGCAATTGTCCCAACTTGCTCAAATGATTTTGAAAGCAGGTTGGACTGTCATTGTAGATGCAACCACTTTAAAAGCCTGGCAACGTTCCTTATTTCAAGAATTAGCAGAATGTTTACAGATGCCCTTTTTACTTCTGAACTTCTCTGCAGACCGAAAAACTCTCGAATCACGGATCATTGACCGGCAAGTCTTCAGCGACGATCCATCAGATGCAACAATAGAAGTGTTGGCGCGGCAGTTAGAAGTGGCTGAGCCACTTTCAGAAGCGGAAAATAAAACGGCAGTCTCCATTCCTGCAGATCAGGAATGGAGTACTGAGATGCTGGTTCAACTTGTCAAAACGCGTGATTGAATCCATGGCCGTGAATACGGTTTTGGGTTTCGCCATTTCTTATGTAGATTCGGTGATCCACGTTTTTGCTGCTTCCAACTCAGAGGCTTCAAAGTACTTGATCTTTGCTTTAGTAAAGGGCTTGCAGAAGGTAGCCATGCCTTCTTGCCATTTACTTTCGCCAACCATAGCCAGGCGTGCGATGTCGTTAAAGTGCTTCACGTCAAATTTGATATCTTCCCACAAAGCACCGGCTGTCCAGCCATGGAAATCATGCAGCTCTAAAAGAATGTGTAACAGCCCTTTTTGCTCGATCATGGTTTCAATGATTGGAATGAATTCATGATAGTCTTCTTTGGTCAGTTTTCCTGACATCTGAATTTCGAGGTAATTCTGATCCTCATGTTGCTGAATATTAACGGGCATCTGTTGTCTCCTTAGAAGAGGTGAGAGAAAGCTCAACATCATAATCATACTTAAAATCCGGTTTCGTTCCAATCGGATTCATTTCATTATTAACAAAAGAGATCATCCTGCGAAATGCTCATGGGGTTTTTTGACTTTCAGAAATATTTCCTGACGGAAACGTCATGATCTGGCTGGCGATTCGCTGTGCTTGACTCTGATCGTGTGTAATCCAGACAAATGCGGGGTTCAATTCTGAAGTTTCCATCCAGGTTAAAATGATCGATTCGAACATTTTTGCAGTCTGCTGATCGAGTGCCGACGTTGGTTCATCAAGGAGCAGTACTTGTGGTGATAGCACCAGGGCACGTAGTAAAGCAACAATTTGTCCCTCTCCGCCTGAAAGTAGACTGGAATGACGATGTAGGAATTCTTCTGGTCTCTCAAACGAGTTCAGTAAATTTAAAACAGCTGAGGTGTCTTGAGGTTTATGTTGATTCGTTTGAAATTTCAATGCGAATTCCAAGTTGGCTTGCACGATTCCTTCAATTAAGACAGGTCGTTGTTGCAGATAAACCACCTGACTGCGAAAATGCGGAATCTGTTTATCCTTTATAAGCTTGCCATGAAAATGAATCTCGCCTTCCTGAATTTCATCCAGGATTGCTAGAGAACGTAAAAAGAGCGATTTTCCGGAACCGGTTGGCCCCACGATGGCGATCCGGTCACCTGAGTGGATTGTGAGCGACAAATTCCTGATGAGCCATTGTCCGGTTTCTGTTTGCCGTCCCAATTGCTGAGCTGCCAGCAGAGCAGGTTTTTGATTATTTGGTTCGTTGATCAAGCTATTTGTTCCAGTTCGACTTCTTCGTAAAACGCTTGTACTTTGGGTAGCGAGAGTCTCGCGGGCAGTAGTTGAGTCAAATTATCAGCAGCGGCAGCCATACCCCAGCGGATCGCATCGGGAATAGTCCACTCTCGATACAGACCGGCGGCAATTCCTGCAGCAAGACTGTCACCACACCCAATGGGATTCACACCTTTGACTGGAGGAGGCGTGAATCGAAAAACCTGGTCTCCTGATGTTGCCCATAATGATGCATTTCCTTGAGAGATCACAACCCAATCTGCGCCTCTCCGATTGATTTCCTGCATGCCTTCGATCAGTTCTTTGGTATTGGAAAGAGAACAGGAAAGTGTGCGTTCCAGTTCTTCGAGATTCGGTTTCACCAGGAAAGGTTTTTGACTTAATGCCGTCTCCAATTCAGGACCACGCGCATCCAGGATCACAGGGCAATCTGCCACAGCAATCAGGTCACGATAAAATGTGGCTAGTGTTCCCGCTGGAAGTGATCCAGAGAGGACTACGATATTTGCCTTTGAAACCCAACGGTTAAATTCGTTTGAAAATGCGTTGAGTTCTTTTTCAGAGAGTGGTGACGCATTTTCGACAAGCTCCGTTGTCTGACCTGAAGATTGATCCAGAACAGTGGTGCAAATACGAGTCGGGTTTTGTTGGTCCAATACACGATAGCGAACTTTTAAAAGATCAAGGTCTTGCTCAATGAAAGTTCGAATCGGACCTCCGGCAGGAAATATCGTCTTATTAGGAACCTCTAGATGTTGTAAAGCGATTCCCACGTTAATCACTTTTCCCGAGGCACACCAATGAGCAGTTCGGCAGCGATTGACCTCCCCTGTTCGTAACTGATCAACTTCCAGAATTTGCTGCCAGGCCGGGCTCAGGCCGGCTGCGATAATCATGCTGTCAATGCCCTGTCTGAAAGAATGGATTTGGAAAAATATATTGTTCGAAAAAGTGTGGTACTACTTTATTTAGTAGAATGTGCCAAACCGTTACGACAGCATTCTAACGAAAGCGAGAACGAATTAAAATGAGTACGACATTCTTTGCACACTTTACGGACAGCCAGCGGCCTACGTAGCGTCGATCAGGTTTGATCGTAGAATTTTCATCATTACAACAGATCTTCCAGGATATGTGTCAGCTCTTCATCTGAGATTTCTCGAGGATTTCCACTCATACTATTACCTCGCGAACTGGCGACGAGGTCCGGAATCTGTGAGTGAGTTACACCAAGTTCAGAGAGAGTACAGGGAATCTTAATACGGTTGTTTAATGCTTGTATCTGATCAATGAGATACTGAGCCGCGTCCGTTTCATCAAATGAAAGTTCGGGCGAGATAAAACGAGTGATTTCAGCATACTCTTTTTGACGAACTGATAAATTTGTTTTGAGGGTTGCAGGTAACATGACGGCACACGCTAATCCGTGTGGAATGTTACAGTGAATTCCAAGGGCCGGAGCAACTCCATGTGCCATTCCCAATCCGGAGTTGGCCAATGCGATTCCGGAAAGTAACGCCGCATGCGACATGTTTTCTCGACTACTTCTAGAGTCTCCATCTTCAACTGCCTCTGCGAGTGCAGGTAATGCTAACTTGAGTCCTTGCAGGCAGAGTGCCTGTGGAATGGGTTTAGCACGAGAGGAGATGTAACTTTCCAACAGTTGGGTAATGGTATCCATTCCGGTTTGTGCAGTAATGTGGGGAGGTACGGAACACGAGAGTTTTGGATCACAGAGCACCAGATCAGGAATCATCTGATTGGCTCTCAAGCTTTTTTTAAATGCCGGTGAATGATTGGAAATGACGGCGTTCTTCGTGGCTTCACTACCTGTACCCGCAGTGGTGGGAATTGCCAGCATGGGGAGTGGCGCTTGAGTCAGACTTAAGCCACGACCAACGCCCTCCAGATAATCCAGAACTGAGTCGCTTTCACGGTTTGTCACCATTGCAGCACAAGCTTTGGCCAGATCAATTCCAGAGCCTCCACCAATTCCAATGACAAAATCCCCTGCTCTAATTCCACTGTGATGTAGGATATTTGTGGTCAGATCAACGTCGGAGACCAGTGGCTCATTTGAAACCGTTCGGATCAATTCGCTGGTGACATTTGCACGGGATAGCAATCTTTGCAAATCATGAATCACACCGTTTGCTTCCAGCGAACGTGAGCCAGAAATGATCAAAGCACGTGTACCGAGCGAAGCAGCAAGCTGTCCTACTTCATTGAATCGTTCCCAGCCAAAGTGGATTTGTTGAGGGGAGAAAAAATCGTAATTCATGGAACATATTTCATAAAAAAAGGGACACACCTAATCCAGATGTATCCCTTTGATGTGTGAGAAGCAAATGATTATTTCTTCTTTAATTCCGCTTCAACAGCTTTGGTTACCTCTTTAGACTGCGGATTGACGCGTGTTCGGAACCGTGCTGCAATTTCTCCATCACGATTGATCAAAAACTTTTCGAAGTTCCATTTTACTGGACCAGCGGTTTTAGGATTTGCTTTTTTGGATGTCAGGTACTTATAGAGATCATCGGCGTTTTCACCATTGACATCGATTTTGCTGAACATGTCAAAAGTGACCCCATAGTTTTTGGTACAGAACTCAGAAATCTGTAATGCGGTTCCAGGCTCCTGAGCACCAAACTGATTGCAGGGAAATCCAAGAACGACTAGCCCCTGGTCTTTGTACTTTTCATGGAGTGCTTGCAGGTCTTTGTATTGTGGTGTTGCGCCGCATTTGCTGGCAGTATTGACAATTAATAAAACTTTATCCTGGTACTTACTCAGGTCGACATCCTTACCATCAAGTGATTTCAGTTTGTGTTTCAGGACAGGTGGAACTGATTTTTTACTGGTTTCACCGGCGAACGAACTTGAAAAGGCGATTGCCAGTATTCCCGCAAGAATTGTTGTTGTTTTGAGACTTCTCATAGATCTCTCCAAAGTTTGTGTCCAGATGATGTATATAATCCAGAACGAATAAAACGAATGGTTTCTTAGATCGCATCTTGCGAGAACGAAGCGGTCCCTCATTGGGTATTGTAAATTAAACTAGATCAATCATGCTGGAATCAAGTCTTATTACGATTAATTCTAGTGAATCATTGATGAAACAGTAACCAGATACCCAAGATGCTTGAAGACTTTGGCAAAATTTATGGTATGGGTTAGGAGAGACGATTGGCGAGGTTAGCTTTATGGAACAGAGAACGAAATAAACTGGAAATGGGAAAACCATCAGCAGTTGAGCCTTCTTCAATTTCCTGCACGTTGACCCAACGATTTCGCAAGTCACATTCAAGGACTTTTTGTGCATGTTCATTCAGAGACTGAAATTCGAACAACTCAATGATAAAATGTTCGGACTCTTGCGAAGAGCGCATCTTTTCACTGAAAGCCAGGTGGGCCAACGGTTCCTGAAAAAGGATAAAATCATCAAACGGGACGAGTTCAAATGATTTTTCAAGTTCAGAAATCAGGCAATGCTGGAACGTTTCAAATGGTCTTTTGCTGCCCCCCGGCAGCATGAATTCCTGGCGTTCATAGTTCCAGTGAGCCAACCAGTGGAGTTTCTGATCGAAGGAATTTTGGAATAGAATAAACGAACCAACAAAGTTGCTCATCTTAAAAGTGTGCCTTTTTTGAATATCGAATTTGCAGAATTTCTAACTTGTGAGCCCATTAAAATTTTACTCCTAAAGGAGTTACAAAAGGCTGAATTTTTAAGGAATTGACCGACATCACTAAAGAAAAGCCAATGTATTCCGGTATTCCACACTAATTCGGAAATCTCTGATTCACCTCATTTTGAGGGAAATTCAGATTTTACGATCTTTTTGTGGTTTCCCATTGCAGGTCCAGTAATTTATTAGTAGAATTACGCATAAGAGTTTGCATATGTGATGTACTTAAATTCCGTTATTATCCTCGCTATTGCCTACCCCTTATTTGACCCACCCCAATCGCAGATGATTAAAGAATCAACAACTTGATTCTCATTCTGCCAGAGAGTGAAAAGGTTCTTTCCATGAAAATTCATCTTATCAGTGACCATCCTGATTTACCGGATATTGATGTCAGTATTGATGAATTGCCCGTTGTATTGGGAAGAAGTAATAGTTGCGATTTACGAATTCTTGATCCTATGTTGAGTCGGCAGCAATGTGAATTGATGTTTGTTAATAATGCAGTTCGCGTGCGTGATTTGGAATCTACAAATGGCACGATAGTTAACTCTGAGATCGTTAACGAGACATTGCTTTATCCAGGTGATATCATAACCATTGGTATGGCGAATTATGTTGTTAGTTATTACGATGGCGAAGGCCAGGAAAATTTCGAAGAAAGTTATTTCTCTGAGAACTCTATTTAGTTTCCTGTCTTTTTAATTTTTTCTTTTTCACTGACTCGATATCGGTTCATTCTATTCCGCGCTCTGATGTTCTACATATCCAACCATAAGTGAAGTTCTCTCAATGGAATCAGAAGAACTGTTTGATGTGGTTGACGAGCAAGATCGAGTATTAGAACAACTGCCCCGCTCTATTGTTCACGCGCGCAAACTATTACATCGTGCTGCGAATGTATTTGTCTTCAATTCACAGAATGAGTTGCTATTACAGTTTCGCTCTGCCACCAAAGATGAATATCCCCATTGTTATACCTCTTCGGCTTCAGGACATCTAAGTGCAGGCGAAGATTATGCTGAATCGGCTCAACGGGAGATGTGGGAAGAGATTGGTATAGCAACGCCTCTCGAACCGTTGAAAAAATTTCCTGGTACACCGCAGAGCGCATACGAGCATACGATCTTGTTCCGTACATTTTCAGATGGCCCCTTCACTTTCGATCCCAAAGAAATTGAGCGGGCAGATTTTTTTGAATTACAAACGATTGATGCAATGTTGCAGGAATCTTCTGATCAGTTCACTCCCCCATTTCGTCAGCTCTATTTCTGGTATCGAGAGAATTTTGGTTCGTGATCATTACTGCTATTCGATGGCAACTCCTGCTCTGAAACAAACACAGTTGAAAATCGTGAATCTTAAATTAACAGACTATTCACGCTACACCTTTTCCAATCAGATGTTATTCTTGGTCGCAGATCCATTGTCCCGCAATAAACAGGACGGCAGCACCCGAGATTTGCATTAAAAATCGTTGGCTTGATTCTCCAATATGTTCTTCCACCGCTGTGGGAGCGATCATTCCAGCGATTAGTAGCGCCGCCAATGCTCCCAGGATATTCAATAATAGAAACAGTTGATTAGGTTTGATTGCTTTGAGTGGGAACGCGACGAAAGAGAGAATCAGCATCCACCATTGCAATCCCCATTTACCAGCTTGAAGAAACATGCGCCAGAGCAAATGTTGGATTGCCCAGGTAAGCGCGGCCATTCCTTCAGCAAAAGTTGAAATTTGCATCCTGCTGAAATACCCCATCTCGGTTGTCGATGGAAGTTGCTCTCTATGATAAAACCATGGGGCAACAACAATTACTGTCGTGATCCCAAATTTGAATATTGATGTTACGGCCAATACGAACTGGTTTCGAAAATAAATCAGCGTAATGATGGATAAAGCGATGAGGTCGATGAGGAAAAAAGCGATACCTTCATCTTTTGTAAAAATCGTCATTCCTGCCGTCAGTCCTGCAATGATCAAATAACGTGTAGACGAAGATCGCTTGTCCTCCGGATTTTTGAGACCACTGAGGTAACGCCAGAGATAGAGCAAAGTCACTGTATGAAAGCAGGCAATAGGACCATCAGCCTGACCTGAAAGAAAGCCGTATTCAAATGGCACCATTACAGGAACGGTTGCAAGCATTAATGTGAACAGCCAGGTACGAACTTTTTGCCGCGTGAGTTGTAGAATTGTACCTAGAAATGTGAGAGTCATTCCGACATAAAGCATAGGGAATATGATTTTTGACCAACGGTCATTGACTTCTCCGAACAGCAAGTAGAAGTGAGCTTCATTTAGTGGAATCAACAATGGGTATTTGGGGTGATACTGCACAAAATCAGGATGTAACAGGGAGTCACTTTGAATTGTGGCTTCCTGAAAAATGACAATCGCTTTGAGCCCGAAAATAGCGCGTTCATCCCAGAAACGTTGAGGGGTCATCAGGCATTGTAATATTGTACTTACTGACAGAAATAAAAGGATTCCCAGACAAAGACGTTTAAAATCAATTTCTGCGGTGGACTCAGTACAATGAGTCTTTTGTTTTAGAGATCGATTCTGCACAAATAGAGTGCTGATGCCGATAATTATTCCCATGCTCATCCAAATGTAGGAGAGCGGAGATGTATATGATAGACCAGACATTCCCCACAACAGATAGAATAGCGCGGTTCCACCAAATCCAAGTATGACTCCCAGGCCAAGAACTTCTACGATGTGAGAAAAGGGTTCTGAAGACTTGGCTGGTTTGGGAAGCAGGTTGACTGAAAAGGCAATACCAATTCCCCATACTCCAATTACACCCAACAGTGTCAAGGCCATGTCCATCAAGGCACTACCACCTGTTCTGGTTTTGGGGGGGATGAGGATGTTGTCGAAGGAGTGATTTGATGCAGTCTTACATTGTAAGTTGGTTGATGGCCATATCCGTATTTCTTCTGCAGAAATTGTAACCAGCGAGGATCTTCGCGAAATCGATCTTTCTCGAGATAATCTGCTCCCTCATAGTATTCAAGAATATAATCGGGATTGAGTTTGGAAATGTATTCAGCATCAAGATCTGATAGTCGATACGCTTTCAGTTGTCTTTGTTGATGCTCTTTGGGAATGACAAATTCACTCTCGGGATGGATCGGGTGAAATAATTTTCGTGGGAGAAGATAGTACGAAAGAAAGAACAGTTTTTGATCGCTCAATACCAGGATTCGTGCATCGCCATCTGTTGTTTCTTTCAGAAAACGGATTACGTCTCGGTTGGAATCGCTCATATTCGGCAAAATAGTGGCACCGGAATTAAAATGATACCAGGGCCAGTCTTCAATTCTTCTCCAGGCACCACCTGCAAAATGTACTATTCCGAGACTGAACCAGGCAAGTAGTAAAAATCGAAACAGAATCGTATGTTTTGTTTGAGAATGCCCTTCTTGTCTGATCGTAGTTTGTTCGGCAACAATTCCCCAGCAACGTGAAGTAAATTGAATCAGACTTGAGTAATAATAAAAACAGATGAGTGTAAGTAGAGAGAGAATCGAGATCAGAATTCGCAAGAAGACTAGAATTGCAGTCGCTTGTTCATGGGCTGCAAACTGTGAAAACTGGTCAGGAGCGGCACGTTTGATCATCCAGGACTGAAAAAATTCTGTTGGCATCAGCCATAAGAAAAAAAGACCTGGAATCGAAACGATCAGCAGTAACAAGAGGATCATTCGAAACAAGCGTGTCATGCTTAAAACTCAAGAGACGATATGCAGATAAGTTGAACAGATTTTAAGACAGAGATTGAGTCTATTCCTTATCTGAGATGTTGTCAATAAGTCTGATGACTTCATGAGCAGATAAGAAATGCATCGTTCTCTGGAATCGAAAATGGAGACTTGAAATGTGATACGATTTATAATCTTGCCAGCAAAAGTATGATGCACCTGAGTTAGACTCGTGATACAATCATTGTTCTGATGAGCCTGCATCGTTTTTCAGTTCAACCCCAATGGGGTATGTCGATTCGAGGACAAATTTGATGAGACTGAGATCGCGGAGTATTATTTTTTTGATGAGTCTGTTGATGACTTTCTCTATGGGAATGAGTCCAACAACAGGAGCAGAAATTGATTTCAACCGTGATGTACGACCAATCTTATCTGATCTCTGTTTTCAGTGTCATGGACCGGATAAGTCGCAACGCAAAGCGGAATTAAGACTTGATTTAAAATCAGGTTTATTTGGCACTGACGCTGAATCAGGCGTGATTATCTCTGGCAAGCCTGAAGAGAGTGAATTGTTTTCCCGGCTGATTACTTCAGATCCCGACTTACAAATGCCCCCTCCCCAGTCTGAGAAACAAATTACGGCTGCGCAAATCGCAACGATCAAACAATGGATTACTTCCGGCGCGCCATGGCAGAACCATTGGGCTTTTATTCCACCGCGGCGTCCAGAGGTTCCTCAGGTAAAACAGTCAAATTGGGTGCGGAATCCAATTGATGCGTTTATTCTCGACCGACTCGAAAAGGAGGGACTGACTCCGTCCGCTGAAGCAGAAAAAACGACGCTCATTCGTCGGCTTAGCCTGGATCTCACGGGGCTACCTCCGACCCTGGCTCAACAGCAAAAATTTCTGAATGATCAATCATCAACTGCTTATGAATCTTTAGTCAATCGATTGTTAAAATCACCGCATTATGGTGAGCGAATGGCAATGGAATGGCTGGATGCGGCTCGATATGCAGACACGAGTGGCTACCAGACTGATGGTGAACGGCATATGTGGCGCTGGCGCGAATGGGTGATCGAGGCGTTCAACAGTAATTTGCCCTTCGATCAATTTACAGTGGAACAATTGGCCGGTGACCTGCTTCCCAACCCGACACTCAACCAGCGGATTGCAACCGGTTTTAATCGAAATCATCGAGCCAATTCTGAAGGGGGAATTATTTTCGATGAATATTTACTGGAGTATGCTGTTGACCGGGTGGAGACAACGGGCACTGTCTGGCTCGGTTTGACGATTGGTTGCGCTCGCTGCCATGAGCACAAATACGATCCCATTTCACAAAAAGACTTTTATCAATTAATCGCTTTTTTCAATAATATTCCTGAGCGTGGTCGGGTGATTAAATACGGGAATGCAGCGCCATTTGTGAAAGCGCCGACCCAAAGACAGCAACAAAAACTGGCTCATTATGATAACGAAATTAAGCAGCTTGAAGAGTATTTACGAGACGTGGAACCCGAACTACGGCAATTGCAAGTTGCCTGGGAGCAAAATGCGTCAGTAGAAGATACGATTAAGAAAGTTCCGGAAAAACAATTAGCATACCACGTTAAATTTGAAGGTGACTTGCGAATGCAGGTGATTGGAGAGCAGAACAAAGATTTTTACGCGAAGAAAGCGAACGCTGCCTCTGATACCACGGTCGTAAAGCAAGAAAAGGTTTCTTCAAAACCCCAATTTGCTGAGGGGATTGAAAATCAGGCATTGAAATTACAGGGTGAGCAGAAATTTAGCACAGATAAAAAACCAACATTGAGCGACAAGAATCCATTTACAATTGCTTTCTGGGTTAAACCGCAACAGAAGGATGGTACGATTCTGGCTTCGTTAACTCCCGCACAGGATGAAAGCGGTTTTCGTCTTTTTCTCGATGATGGCAAAGTTAAAATATTCATGGGGGCGCGGTGGTTGGATGATGCGATTCGACTGCACTCAACGCAGGCTTTGAAAGTCAATCACTGGTCGCATCTCGCTGTGACATATTCCGGTAATTCACAAGCGCGCGACATGAAACTTTATCTCAATGGAGTGGAGCAGGATTTAAAAATTAAATTGAATATGCTCACTGGAGGGTTTACTTTTCCTTCACCACTCCAATATGGAGCATATCACAAACAGGATTATTTTCGTGGTTTGATTGATGATTTGAAAATTTACCGTACTAATTTATCGAGCGATCAAGTCGCGGTGTTATCGGTGACTGAATCGGTCAACCAGATCCTTAAGATTCCCAATGCGAATCGAACAAATTCCCAACGCTTGAAAGTGCAAAATTACTTTTTGACTTTTTTTGCTCCAGAGAAGCATCGTGTGGCCATCTCCGAGTTGAGTACGCTCAAAGACAAACGCCATTTGTTTTATCGAAGTTTGCCGACTAGCATGGTAATGCAGGAACGCAAGCAATCAAAATCAACGTTTGTGCTAATGCGTGGTGAGTATGATAAGCCGGGCGAAAAAGTGACAGCTGATATCCCTGATAGTTTAGGGGCGATGCCAGAGGGATTGCCTCGCAACCGTTTGGGGTTAGCCCGCTGGTTGGTTGATCCCTCCAATCCATTAACAGCACGTGTCATCGTGAATCGGTACTGGCAGATGTATTTTGGTAATGGACTCGTGAAGACGGCCGAAGATTTTGGCTCGCAGGGGGACTGGCCGACGCATCCTGGTTTACTGGATTGGCTGGCTACTGAATTTATTCGTTCCGGGTGGGATGTCAAACAGTTACAGAGACTGATTGTGACTTCTGCCACCTACCGGCAGTCTTCTCATATTTCTTCTGCATTAAAACAATCTGATCCCGAGAACCGATTATTAGCCCGCGCCAGTCGATTACGTTTACCTGCAGAAACGATTCGTGATCAGGCATTATTCTCTGCGGGCTTGCTGCGTACAAAAATCGGCGGTCCATCTGTAAAACCGTATCAACCCTCGGGGGTTTGGAAAGAGATTGCCAGTCAGGAATATCAACAGGGAACTGGCGACGATCTGTTTCGACGCAGTATGTATACCTATTGGAAGCGGACGGTACCACCTCCTGCGATGGCGACATTCGATGCTCCTTCGCGTGAAACTTGTATTGTGAAACGTTCGCGCACAAACACGCCCTTACAGGCATTAGCATTGTTGAATGATGTGACCTATGTGGAAGCGGCACGAAAGTTGGCAGAACGAATGCTGCAAAAACAGGCTCAACAGCCAGAAAAACGTATTCAATATGCGATGCAGTTGGTCCTGGCACGTGAGCCGGACGGACATGAATCGACAATTTTACTGAAAGGTTATGAGCGGTATTTAAAACGCTTTCAGGCTGAGCCAGAAGCAGCGAAGAAATTCTTGTCTGTAGGGGAATCACGTTCCCAAAAACAATATGATATTGCACAACATGCAGCATATACCGTTATCGCGAGCCTGATTCTTAATCTGGATGAAACAATCAACAGAGAATAACAAATGCAAAATACACGATATGGATTTCAGAGTGTAGTAAATCGGCGTGCATTTCTTCGCAAAAATGCTGCCGGTGTAGGAATGGCTGCTTTGGCGACTCTGCTGCAGGAAGCGGAAGCGACAGATCAGCAAAAGGCCAGCATCAGCGGTTTGCACTTCCCCGCGCGTGCCAAGCGGGTGATTTATTTGAGTCAGTCAGGGGCACCATCTCAGATGGACTTGTTTGATTATAAGCCGGAATTAAAAAAGTATCATAAAACCGAACTGCCTGATTCAATACGTCGTGGGCAGAGATTAACGGGTATGACTTCCGGTCAAAAAAGTTTTCCAATTGCCGCGTCTATGTTTCGATTTGCGCAACATGGTAAAAGTGGAATCTGGATGAGTGAGCTCCTGCCGCATACAGCAAAAATCGCTGATGAGATTTGCGTCGTGAAATCGATGTTTACCGAAGCAATCAATCATGATCCGGCAATCACGTTTTTGCAGACAGGTAGTATTCAAGCGGGACGTCCCAGTATGGGTTCTTGGATTTCGTATGGTTTAGGTAGCGAGAATCGAGATCTGCCTACCTTTGTTGCCTTGACATCCGGCGCGGGTGGCCAACCGTTGTATGATCGACTCTGGGGAAGTGGCTTTCTACCTACAAAACATCAGGGAGTGAAATTTCGTCGTTCCAGCGATCCCGTGCTCTTTCTTGCTAATCCACCAGGCATTGATCAACAGGCGCGTCGTGAAATGCTCGATGATTTAGACGCGCTGAATCGTTTGTCCCTAGAGCAAAAGAGAGACCCCGAGATCGCAACGCGGATTGCACAATATGAACTTGCTTTTCGTATGCAGGCTTCCGTTCCAGAATTGGCTGATCTTTCTAAAGAAACTGCAACAACATTTGAATTATACGGCGAGCAAGCAAAGCAGCCGGGCACATACGCTGCCAACTGTTTGTTGGCGCGACGTCTGGCGGAACGAGGGGTACGGTTTATCCAGTTGTATCATCGTGGCTGGGATCATCATCTGAACTTACCAACAAAAATCAAGCAACTTGCTAAAGAAACGGATCAGGCAACAGCCGCTTTAATTCTCGATTTAAAACAACGAGGTATGTTGGATGATACGCTTGTCGTCTGGGCCGGAGAATTTGGGCGAACTGTTTATTGTCAAGGCACGCTGACTGCCACCAACTACGGGCGCGATCATCACCCACGTTGTTTCTCCATCTGGATTGCCGGTGGTGGCATGAGGCCAGGGATGACGTACGGGCAGACCGATGACTTCAGCTATAACATCACTGAAAACCCCCTACCCATCCATGATCTTAATGCGACAATTTTGCACTGTCTCGGAATTGATCACAAAAAATTGACTTTCAAATTTCAAGGACGCTACTATCGCCTGACCGATGTGCATGGTGATGTGGTGAAGCCGCTATTAAGTTAATGCCTGAAAAATCAAGTTGATGTTTATAAAAAAGAAGAATATAAAATGGAGCTTTTCCTTACAGAATTAAAGATTGTTGACGACAGTGCCTTACTTATTGAATGGAATGATGGTCTACGGCGGCGTTATGAATTTTCGCAGTTACGTAATGCATGCCCTTGTGCCGCTTGCCGGCACAGCAAGTCTGAGGAACCTGCAGATCCAATGAAACTTCCCCTGCTCTCACCCAGTGAGATTGAACCTATCAAAATTACTCAAATGGTTCCCACTGGTAATTATGCTTACCGGATCACCTTCAGTGATGGACACAATACAGGACTCTTTACCTTCGAACTTTTGAGGGAACTGGGCAAAACTGTTGAGTAGAAATATTGGTGGCATCACTCTTATATCCTTAAATAGCAGTGGAATAAAGATACCTGTTGACTGGCGATTTTGTTTTTTGATACGATCATAATATGGTCGACAGTTAGATATTGTAGGCTCGTAGACTATCCCATAAGCGGTTCCTTTGGTTCTAAATGAAGCCGAATCATAAACAATTCAAAATCCAATGTAAGGAGTTCCGACGATGAAAAAATGGTCTCTTTCACTGATGGTAGTGACGTTACTGTTTTGCATAGCCAGTGAAGGGTTAAAGAGTGCTCCTGAAATTGAGAAAACTCAAACGAAATCAGATCTTGATATGACTGAATTACTCGAACGGATTGTAAAGTTGGAAAAACGTGTTGCCGACTTGGAAAAAAAACAAGTCAAAAATCTAGTTCCTGTGACGCTGACACCTCACGTTCCTAAAATGATTCCTCAATCGGTGACTCTCCTACCGCACAAAGATTGGAAACGTAAACAATTTAACGGCCTCGATTACTATATTGTGCCTCTCAATACATCAGAGAATTCATCAACAGAATATACACGTTGAATGTAACTACTATTTTGATGCAAACTAGTTGCTTTTTCGTATTGTTCAATTCTATCAACATCAGAGCTTCAGAATATGAAGCAGTTCTCATTATTACTCGGTTTGGTATTCATCTGCGGTTGTGGGCCGTCTGATAATGCATCGACTCAAAAACCAAACGTAACCAAAGCCGTTGTCGACTCATCAACGAAAACGAGCACCTTTCGGTTTGACGAACAGAATCTTGTTATTTATCTCGATACCCAAATTGCGCCCCCCCAGTCTCAGCGATTCGACATTGGACAGGGTTCCATCACACTTGAAACCTTGCATGTTAAAGACAGTAAGCTCACGTTTCAGTACACACCTGAGATCGAAGGTGGGTACACAATCTATGAATGCACCGTGCCTGTCTCTTCGGCTCCTTTGGAATTTAAGATTACCTCCGATGGTATTCCAGGTGCAACATCGTTTAGTCTTAAGAACTGCAAAAAAATTCGCAGTGGAAATTTACACTTTGAGTGACGATTCCCAATAAGTTTGTAAACCATTATATGTACCAGAGTGATCAATCTTTTGCTTTTATTAACTTTAGACGTATCCAGTTATATGATAGGTTCCAACCTCATGGTGGACGGTTAGGAATAGAAAATTGTCAGCCCGCCAAACAGGCCCGATCTGGTTCGATCTAATTGGCAGGCTGACTTTTCGCATCCATATATCAGCTGGAGACGTCTATTTATTTGATGTTCATGAATTATTGTTAGCGCCTGCTAGAGTGCTAGTTCAATCTTTTCACTGATTATTTTTTCAAATCAAAGCTAACCGTGTTTTCTTCATTGCTTTTGATCAGGGCGTTGAGACCAGATTTTTTGAAATCGTTGTATTTTTGGGGAATGAGCGAAATCGGCAATCAGATTCAATAAGAATACCTATTTCGAAACTAGGTTGGTGTAATCCTGTATTATATCTCCCGTGACTTGAAGTGTAAGCTCTGACTCTTCGTTATACTTCTTGGGGATGTAGGAAACAATTTTGGGAATTGGATTGCCATTAATGTCTGGCTCCGTTTCTGTTGGATGTTGACGGGTTGCCAGAATGCGAACTTCTTTTACTCCCGGTTGAACGAGTGCTTCGTATTTTCCATCTTTTATGGTTGCTGCCACTTCGCGGCCCTTGCCATCAGACGGAAAAAAAAGAATATCACCTTCTTGAATCGGTTTGCCATCGAATGTGACAGTACCACTCACTTTAAACGTCTCCGGTTTTGCCTCGCTCGAACCGCAACCACTGAACAGCATCAACGAACACACGAAGGCCATTCCTGCAACTATCCGGGAGTAGAATTGATTTGACGTAAGCATTAATCCACACCTTGTATCAAGTTCGGTAAAGAATGTAACGAACCAGCCCCTTATATCATCTGTATTGAGAAGAAGCCTAAATACGGAGTTTATGTTCTTTGCTATCAGATATCTAAGTTAGGCATGATTCAAACAATGGTGTCAACCCGCCGAACAGACCTGAGTAATTCAAGAATGTTTGGTGGGCCGACTTTTTATTAGTCAAAGTAAACGGTTAGAATTCTCCGATCACTTCGTTTCCACGGCGTGTTGACAATGCTTGCCAGAGAGACAGGTCAATGTTTTCAGAGACAAACCGGGCCGAACCATCAGCAAGTCCTACATGGACGCCTCCCGTGTGGAGGCTTCGCGAGCCGATGTATCTGTCTCCCGTTGTAACACAAGGCATTCCCGACTCACCACTAATACACCAGCCCCTGTCACCGACGCTTGAATTAGGCCCCGTGAGTGTCGAAAAGAAAGGGCCTCCACCATCGTCGTTATGATAGAGCCCGCGAACATCAAAACCTCCTGTTGCGGGTTCTGGGTGGACCCGAACTTCCGAAAATGCCAATGTATTAGAAGTGCCATCCGTGATATCACGAAAACTGATACGAGATTGCATAAAAAAGAGACCATTACCACGTCCCATTGTGCGAATTTGAGTTCCTTCTTGAAAGTCTGTGCTTCCAAAAGACCCCGCATAGTTACCTCGTGCACCTTGAGCAGAAACACCAGCCGCAACGACACCGATATCAGACGGGCATCGATAGCTCGGAATAATCTCCTCACGAAATTCTTGAAAAGCTGGAGAACAACAGATCGAGACATTAATTTCAAAATTTGCTAAATTGTATACGTTGGCTGCTTCTACATAAGGAAGCAACATGTGAAACCATGTTGTACGACGTGAACTCCCATCAGATCCGAATGGAATGACATTGTGAGTGTCGTGATAGTTATGCAATGCCAGCGAAATCTGTTTCATATTGTTCTTGCAGGAACTTCTTCGTGCTGCTTCGCGGGCCTGCTGCACGGCTGGCAACAAGAGTGCGATCAGAATCGCAATGATAGCTATCACGACCAACAGTTCAATAAGAGTAAAGCCTTTTGAGTTGTGCTTAAGTGTGGTTCTAGGCATTAGCGGCGCGTCCTAATGAATAAAAGAAAAATGAAAATGTTCAGCAAGGCCCGATGCCAAAAATACTGAAAAATGGTCTTAATTACTCGTGAGCGTTGTTGAAAATCGGACTTGTTCCAGGAATATGTAGAGAGGTATTTTGTAATATTGAGAGAGTGGTTCTGTATAAGTGTTTTACAATATGAGCACTCTTCAGGCATTTACTGCCGAAGAATTCAAATCTTGACACCCTTTTTCTGTTTTTTATGAAAAATGAATGAATTCATTCACTATTCATGGCCATTTACAGTGTCTGCGGCAGTTTACTTGTAATGGAACATTCAGAAAACATCCTGCGATATTCCAATCATTCCTCATCTTCTCGAGATGAGGAGGCGGAGCGGTTCGTGCGCCTGTTCACAGAGAATGAACGGCGGATTCGTTCCTATTTATATAACTTTCTGCCGGGCACGAATGAAGTGGATGAAGTCATGCAGGAAATCAGTACTGTTCTCTGGAAGAAGTTTGGAGAACTTGAAGACGACTCCGGTTTCCTGCCATGGACCTATGTGATTGCACGGTACGAGATACTGATGTACCGCCGCAGGCTTTCAAGAGATCGTCTGGTTTTCGGTGAAGGTTTATTGACCACACTATCAGAAGAATACTCAAAGGAAGATGAACACGAACGCGGAGAAATACGGAAAGCCCTGGATGGTTGCCTGAATAAGCTTACCGAAGAGGATCGTCGGTTGCTGATGGTTGCCTATGGTGGAGGGATGAAAGTAAATCAGTTGGCCGATCAACTGGACCGAACCGTCAACAGTGTTTACAAGAATATTAGTCGGCTGAGACGGCGCTTGGAAAAGTGTGTCAGGCTGCAAACTGAGGCATCAGTACGATGAATTCAAATTCTGGACATTCAAAAGACTCTGCAGCGACAAACGAATTAATCGATCGTTACTGCTGTGGTATTATCTCTGCGGAAGAGTTTGCCGCTCTGGAAGCGATCCTGGAATCGGACGCTGACGCACGTGCTGAGTTTCGGCGTCAGATGCGCGTCCATTCCTCTCTCTATGAAATCGCTGATTCGGTTACCAGTAGCAATGAAGAGTTTGCCCCCTTGCAATCATCGATTAAGAATTATTCTCAGCCAGAAATCAATTATGCAGGTGAACGCAAATTCCTGCTATCAGCAATTGCAGTACTGTCCATCGTTGTTGGAGTGGGGATGATCTGGTTATGGCAAGGAAGAAACAGTGCAAACCTCGTTGAAAGAAACGGAATCGAAGCGCCATCCGTCAGTCACGAGAAACCGCTCATTACTCCTGAGCCAGATGAGCGGACAATAGTCTCCGAGAAATTTACTGCGGTTTCTATACCTTCAAATCCTAATGTGGTCAAAAATCCTGTGGCTATATTGCAAAGTCTGGTGAATGTGGTTTGGGGAACCAATTCCACAGCGCATCGTCCGGGCGATTCGATCGGGGCGGGTCAAATTAAAATTGATGCGGGTGTGGTCGAAATTGTATTTCTCAGTGGTGCTTCGGTCATCATTGAGGGCCCGGCAACTTTGGATCTGAAGACGGCTTTCAAGGGGGTTTTACATAACGGGAAAGTAAGGATTCATGTGCCTCCTCAGGCCAGGGGATTTGTGATCGAAACCTCGAAAGCCCAGTATGTTGATCTGGGGACAGAATTCGCCGTGGAAGTGAAAGACAACGGTAACCAGGAACTACATGTTTTTGACGGAGAGGTTGAGGTAAGACCTCGCGCGGATAATTTGTCAAAACGACTGATTAAGTCCGGAACCGGGCTTTCTGTCAATCCAGAGAGTCTCTGGGAATCTATCAAATCAGAACCGGGACGCTTTACTGATAGTAAACTGGTGTCGCAAATGGTGGCACAGTCGGCAGCAGATTCGTTCAATAGATGGAAGCGGAGCCGTGAATTCGTTCGATCTCACCCTGCTCTGATCGTACACTATGAATTTGAATTCGATGCCGACAGACCACAGACCTTAATCAATCTACAAGACAAGAAAACCCATGGTGCTATTATCGGATGTCGATGGACTGAAGGACGTTGGGCGGGCAAAAAAGCTTTGGAATTCAAGCGGCCTAATGACAGGGTGCGGCTCGATATTCCTGGTGAATTCGATTCACTGACGCTGACAACCTGGATGCGTCTGGATGGCTTTGATCGTCATTTCAACTCGATCATGTTAACCGATCAATTTGAGGATGGAGACGTGCATTGGCAAGTCAAATCAGATGGGACGATTGATCTCGGAATTAAACCGAAAGATGATCTTCGATTATTGTTTCTGACACCACACAGAATGTTGCATTACGACGACCTGGGACGCTGGTTTTATCTCGCCACTGTCATTGACCGGCCACGGAATCTGGTGACTCATTATCTTGATGGAATTCCCGTCTATCATGAGAAACTGTCAACGGGAAATGACAGCGTCAGAGAACCAGTCATCGAGCCGTTCAAGCTGCGGATTGGAAAGGCAGAACTAGGGAATTGGAGCCCAAAACGTCCGAAGAATCCGGAGTGGGTCTTGAGAAACTTGAATGGCTGTATTGATGAATTTTCCATTTATGCAACAGCCTTGTCCGCTGACGAAATTCAGACGCTTTTCCAATTAGGCAAACAATAGTATCAAGTTTCTGAGTATCGGTTTTCTTTTCAACACCGACTACGAAATCTCGATCACCTGGCAGACACTTTCGATAAACATGTCCGGCGGATAAGTTGCTTCCCCTCTTAACTCGATCCGCAATGCCCGCCATTCGCGACAGAGCTCAGCTACCTCAGACTTTGACGGATCGCCTTCGAACATTTCTAAATCACGCACCATCCGGTCTCGCACTTCATGGACCGCATCAACGCCGTCAGGATCCTGATGCCAGTCGCCGAGTGCTCCGAAATATTCGTACGTTGTGTCAACCATTCCAATTAAGTCCTCTGCCGCCATTCGATCACCTTTTGTTGCTTCACTTGTTTGACTCATTTCTCGTGAGGGGTGGCTACAGCAGTAAAAGGATTCTTGCTGGAACGCACTTTTTTTCACCATCCTTGAAAGTCGTGGTCGTCGTTTTGGAGACACCTTCAATATTCCATTTGATTCTCGATCCACGGAGTGTAAATGAAACATGATCAATGACTACTTTGTCTTTTGAGTTCTTATTATTGGTTGCTTTGTTGAGAGCATCGCCAACCTGTTGAATTTGCTTAGTAAAATGATTGTCGTTGACCACAAAAGTATCGTTTTTTTGTTTTGCGATGAATGAGAGTACGCCCAAATCAGCATTCTTGCCTAATACCTGAATAAACTCTTTTGGAAGATAAAACCGTCCCTGAACAGTTTGGCTGTCGACGGGTTCCCAACCGACCAAAAACGATGTCGTATTTTCTGCTTTCTTCTTTCCGAATGAGAAATCGTACAACATTTCCGCACGCAGTTTTTCCTTCAATCGCCAGTACTCAAAGCTGTGATCTTTGAAGGGCACGTTGAGAGATTTGTTCCCGCCCGTTACAAGAAACACACTTTCATCACCATCCTTTGTCAAGATTTTACCGTTGTCGGTCACAATTGCCACATGCATACATTTCTGTGTGCCGTTTGGGTAGTGCTGTATGCAGGCGACAATATCGCCTTTCTTTCGTGCAGATTCACCGTTAATTTTCTCACAAAATCGCGGCATAAATTTAAGATAAAAATTGTTCGCTCCCGGACCGCGCAATTCCGCAACACGATTTCGCGAAGAGAGGTTGCCGCCCCAAAATAGACGTTCAGTGACAAAACCGACACAGTCCTGCTCGGTTGCCGGCCCCTGTTTGCGTTTGCATTGGTTCGTATCCAGGATACCGCCATATCGTTTGGCTTCCTTAGCGAGTTGTTCGCTCCTGGCAGTGCTGGTGATTTTGTCGGTACGAATGTAGTACACGAGTTCAAGGAGCTTGACGCTGGAATTTTTTGAACTCGGCGAGAAACGAACTTGAATCGATTGGGCCTGAGCAGTCTCGCTCTCATTCAGAGCAGCGAACGCGAACACAAAACCGGCAAGAATGGTACAGCAACGAAACATGGTACTCCCCCTTCTTCAAGTAACTCAAAATGGAAACGATTTGGCACGCTCCTTCTGCTGTCATGACGCTTACAATAGTAAGCCTCTCCCTCATCGTTCACAGTACCAGAGAGACATCAAAAATCCTAGCACAGAATGTCAAATCACAACCTGAAAAGAGGGGAATCTGGTTCCCGATTTTCAGTATTGATTTTCAACTTGACACCGTCGTGACTCTGACGAAACTGCTTGCTTAAGTGGCTCGCGCGCGCGAGTGAGAAAATTCTGTGAGTGCATAAAGCAACGTAGTTCCTGTTGATCACTATCAAAAACGCTACAATAGTAGAGTCTGTGAAATGCGTCCCCAAAACGAGTGCAGCCTGTGCACCTGATTTTCGACCAAGAATGACAACATTCGAGACACTAAGGCGCATAAGTCTTCTCGCTCTGTACCAATCCCGAGACATTAAGGCGCATAACTCCAGCTTGACCATCACACGCCCTTCACCATAATCGACAACATTGAAACAACAGGCTTCTGCTCGTAATAATTTATCCTCTGCGTGGCACTGTCGGCTGGCCCGACAGTGCCTGGTATAGAACAGACAAACCATAAAATCATACACATAGTACTACTTCGCTTTTGTTAAAAATGACATTGGAACCAAGGGTCAGTTCAATCAAGGAAACAATCATTGCTGAAACAAAACATTTGATCTCTGTTAAATTCTAAGCATCTCAGCCAAACTCATTTGGCATTGAGACTGATTGCCCCTGCTTTTCACTGTCGGACGAGCCGACAGTGCCACCCGCTAATAAAATCACGTCGGAAAGAGTTTACCCGATATCACCCAACACACCACAGATGAAGATCTGGCACGTGTCATACGAGCAGAGTAGATAAAGATTACTAGGTTTTGGTTCTCAGCAGAAATCACTGTTACTGAAACAGAACACAAACAGAGACTTCAGACATGTTTTACAAAAATTTCGTGCCTTTCGTGTTTTTCGTGGTAGTACAAAATCTTGTTGAAGTGAATTCCCTATCTGCCACCCGACATTGATAAGAACCACGTGTTGTGCTGTAATAACTGTGAAAAAAACGTCGCGGGGCATAGCCGCACAGGTCAATGGGAAGGCACCTTCTCAACGTTGGTGAAAGTGAGACCGCCATGCTTTATGAAATTCGGGAAGAAAATGGCTCGTTCAAACTATTCGTCAGTAAGAAAAAAGGACTGAAGTTCAAAAAGTCGTTTTCAAAACGTGACTCTGCTGAATGGTTTATCAAAACTTATCTGTCACATTGTTGCTTGATTTGCCAAGAACAGGGATGGGTTTATAAAACGCGTTGTTCAGGCGGCTTAAGAGGCGGAGGATCAAAGCACGGCCGCGGTTGGAACGGTATGCCTCACTGGGGCAATCCACCAATTGGAACGATTGTCGCTTGCCCGGAATGCCGCGCCAAGCATCAGGTTCTACGCGATCATAGTATGAAACTTAAATTATTAGAGAATGATTAATGATCATATGCCCGGACTAAATAACAAGCCGACAATGGCACCCGGTAATAAAAACCTGCAGGAAAGGGTTTACCCGATATCACCCAACTCACCACAGATGAAAATCCGGCAGGTGTCACTACAGCATAGTACATAGATGATATTGTGTTTTTTGTTTTTCAAAGGAGCCTTTTTTATTCGAACAGAACACAAACAGAGTCTTCAGACTGGTTTTACAAAAGTTTCGTGCCTTTCGTGTTTTTCGTGGTAGTACAAAATCCCCTTTTCGCTCCCATAATGACAACCAGACTTGTTTTTTAGAATGGGAGCATGTACTTATGTGATGAGTACCATTGTAGCGGTGGGGTCTGTTGAACCACATAATCAGTCAGTGTCGGTAGGAGACCATAACTCGTGATTCCGTCTTCTCAGTATGTGGCTGTCCAGCAAGCCGCCAAACAGGTTCTCTCCGAGATTTCGGACTTCATTTCACCGACATCCACAGAACGGAGTATCGCGACATTCGCGACCGAACGACTTGCGCAGCTCAGATTTTTACAGACGTGGTATTATGCTTGTCCCGCACTTGTTCTGTTGGGCTCACGAAGTTGCTTATCCATCTCCGGTCGTGACTACAAACCTGATACGGAGCCAGTAGGTGAAATAAACCTTGTCACAGTTGATCTGAGCCCGTGCAAAGAATCGTTTTGGGGAGATTGTGCGCGGTCTTTTGTCGTCGAAAATGGCCGCGTTGTCTGTACTCCAGTTGACGTTGAGTTTCAGCGCGGGATTACATTTGTTAAGGAGCTACACCTTCAGGTTCGAAGTTTTGTAACGCCACAAACAACGTTTGGCGATTTATATGAATTTGCGAATCAGCAGATCACTTCGGGGGGATTTGAAAATCTGGACTTCCTTGGTAACGTTGGACATAGCATCGCAAAGACACTGGACGATCGTGAGTTCGTTGAGGAAGGTAATCGTCGCGCTCTTGGGACTGTGCCAGGTTTTACGTTTGAACCACATATTCGGAAGATCGACAGTCGATGGGGATTCAAGCATGAAAACATTTACTACTTCAACGATGCTGGTAATCCTACAGAACTCTAACACTTTTAAAGACTACAAATATGGGAGAAAATTTTGAACCTCGCCTTACGGATCAAGGAAGCCGCTGAAATTCATGGGGATTTCACTCTGCGGAGTGGCAAGAAAAGCAATCTGTATTTTGATAAGTATCGATTTGAGTCCGATCCACTTCTGTTGGCTGACGTTGCCAAAGCGATGTTACCACTGGTACCAGCAAAGACGGAGGTGTTGTGTGGATTGGAAATGGGAGGAATCCCCGTCGTCACAATGCTCAGTCACTTCACTCAACTTCCTGCGGCATTTATTCGCAAAGCACCCAAGGAGTATGGCACGTGCAAGTTCGCCGAGGGCGCGGACCTGGCCGGGAAGCGGATTGTCCTGGTCGAGGACGTTGTATCGAGCGGCGGTGCGATTATTGACGCAGCAAACATGATGAGGGCAAGCGGAATCGACGTAGACACTGCAATCTGTGTCATCGACAGACAAACCGGCGGAGCAGAAAATTTGCAGAAAGCCGGCATTTCCTTAATCAGTGTTTTACAAGCAAGTGACATTGAAGCTGCATCAAACGGGAGGGCTTGAACTGAAATCGGTTCCTGGAAACTTTGACATCTTAATTAAGTAACTGGTAATTTCTCGTAAATAATCATTGCTCTAAATGATCTTTTTTCTGATAACTTCGTTCTAATCAAGTAGAAGATTTCTTAACATTTAGAGGTGCGTATAAGCAGTATGATACTAGGTACATTCAGGAGTAAAATCGATGAGTCGACTATATGATGAAGTGATGATGGAGCGATACCAAAAAAAAGAAATGCTACTGGAAGTTCCTGAATCCGTCGAATCAATAAAGAAAAATATCAACAGTCTCGAAGATCAAGTTAATGATCTGAAAGAAGCTCAAGAATATTCACAGAAATGGAAATCCAAAGCACGAGAATATGTACTTGGTGGAATTGTTGGTGCCATAATCAGTTTGGTTTTAACTCTATTATTCGTCTGAAATTACCTTTCTGAAACTTCTTCGTGTAGCAAACATAAATTTTCAAAAATGAATATGGTTCCTGAAAAATCTCATTTAGTATAATAGTTATTAGGCTGGAGAATCTCGAACGCTCAATTTGACATCGTGATCTTCCCAGGCCAGAATACTACAATGTGTAGTTAAGTTCATGTTCTGGTAGTATTGTTATTGATTGTCAATCGAAAGAAATGGGCTGATGTCTCACCAAATGATAAAATGGGATTTTTTTATTGCTCATGCTGGAAGTGACAAAGAAATAGCAAAACAATTTTATGATGGACTTCAAAACCATTCCCAGGTCTTCCTTGATTCTAAATCATTGATTCTTGGTGATGATTGGGATATAGCTTTATCCAAAGCGCAGAAGCAATCACTGATTACTGTTGTCCTAATCTCGTCTAAGACAGGAGCTGCCTATTATCAACGCGAAGAAATAGCAGCGGCAATTGCTTATGCTCGGAAAAATCCAAATGGCCACAGGATAATCCCTATTTATTTAGATGATGAATGCAGAGAAAGTAATGAAATTCCTTATGGCCTTCGGCTAAAACATAGTTTAATTATTTCAGAAAACTGCACGATTCAAACAGCAATCTCAAAACTTATTGAAGTTCTAAAATTTCTTAAAAACGTAGACAAGAAAATATCAGATCAAGATTTATCATCAAGTTCTGTAGCGAAAAACGAGCTATTAAAAGTCTTTGATGTCCCGTTTCGTGAGAATCCTCTTTTTACGGGTCGGGATGAGGAACTTCAAAAGCTTCGAGAACGACTGATCTCTGGAAAAAAAGCAGCTTTAACACAAGCTATTCGTGGATTGGGTGGAATTGGGAAAACACAGCTCGCCGTTAAATACGCCTACCTATATCAATATGAATACGAGCATGTATTCTGGGTTCAGTTGTCAAACAAGTTTTCTAAAAGCGACGAGGGGTCTATAGCCGAAGAAACTGAGCCAAAGCTGCAAATCGTAAACAGCTACGTCGAATTATGCCAAAAGCTGCGCGTTCCCTTTGATGACTCGCAACCGCAGACTGCTATCTATGCTTTTCAGCAGTGGATGGAGCAGAATCCTAATTGGTTACTAATTTTTGATAATGCGGATGATCCAAAACTATTAAAGTCGTTTTTACCCCCACAACCTCAGGGGCATATTATTCTTACATCTAGGGCTCATACTTTTGACTCACTGGGAATCCTAAAACCGATTGAAGTTGAAAAACTACCTCTCAATGAAGCAACGGATTTTCTGATTGAAAGAATTGCCAGAGAATTGGAAGATTCAGAAAAGGATTTCGCTGAGCAATTAGCAAAAGAGTTAGATGGGCTACCTTTGGCTCTGGAGCAAGCCGGAGCTTATATACATGAATCGTCCCTTACTTTTAAGAGATATTTGGAGAACTATCAACGTTCAAAACTTGATCTGTTGGCAAAGCAGAAACCAGTTTTGGGAGAGTATCCGAAATCGGTTCAAACAACATGGTCGATGAATTTCGAAGCAATCAGACAACAATCAGAAGCAACTGCTGATTTACTTCGTTTTAGCGCTTTTCTTGCTCCCGATGCTATACCGCATGAATTGATTGCTGAAGGCGCCAGTTTCTTAGGTGACTCTATCCACAAGTTCATAAGGCAATTTGAGGATCCCATGTTGGCAGTTGTTGAACTGCTCCAACCACTCGCAAATTATTCGCTGATTAACTTGGCTCCTGGAGAAGAAGAATTCAGCATTCACCGTCTTGTACAGGAAGTCATGAAAGCAGAAGTACGTTCTGAGAATGAGGAGCAGAAGTGGATAGTTCGAGTTGTGAATGCCATGAATGCAATTTATCCCCATCCTGATTTTAGTAATTGGTCAACTTGTCGTCGTTTCACATTACAATGTTTAGTAGCAACTGGTTATATCGAACAATTAAAAATTGAAACAGAATACAGTGGAGAGTTGTTATGTAAATACGGTCGTTTTTTATGTGATATTGGTGAATATTTGGAAGCTAATTCACTCTTTCTCCAAGCATTAGAAATCTGTCATTCTGTATTAGAAGAAGACCATCCATTATTCGGTACTTCTCTCAATGACCTCGCTAGTACTTATATGATTCAGGGACGTTTCACAGATGCCAAACCACTTCTTCTCCAAGCAATAAAAATTCGCCGTTCTGTTTTTGGGGAGAATCATACATCCTATGCCCAATCCATCCACGATCTAGCTTATCTTTATTTTTGCCAAAAGAGGTGTGTAGATGCTGAAGAACTTTATCTCCAAGCAATAGATATTTATCGTTCGGTGTTAGGTGAAAACCATCATTACTTTGCGGCTTCACTCCATAATTTAGCCAGAGTATATATAAGCCAAAAACGTTATGCTGAGGCCGAACAATTCTTTCTCCAGGCAATGGAAATACGCCGAACAGCCTTGGGGGAAAGACATCCAGACTTTGCTTTGTCCCTGAATGACCTTGCTGTTTATTATAAAAGTCAGGGGCGTTTTTCAGATGCCGAAGAACTTTATCTTCAAGCAAAAGATATTTATCAAACTGTATTAGGCATCACACATCCGCACTTTGCCGTAACAATAAACAATTTAGCTAACCTTTTCATGGACCAGGGACGCTATGATGAGGCCGCTCAAAATTATCTACAGACGATCAACATTTTAAAATTAACCTTTGGTCCAGAGCATCCGGATACGAAGATTGTGATTAAAAATTATGAACAATTAAAAGAGAAGCAAAGTGGGTGTGATAAACAAGCACAATAAAGTATGGGGGCCATCCGTTACCAAAATGGAATGCCTCTAAGTATTTGCCGTAATTTATTACATTTGATATATCAATTCTGAATATCTTAATCCACAATTACGTTAGCCATCGGCCCTACCGCCGCCGTTGTACTATGCCCCAGCGGATATTTTTTGAGCAGTTCTCGAATCGCATCCAGCGTCACACCATTAAGCAGTTTTAGGTCATCTTCCACCGAAACATATTCCTGGCGGTAGACCCAGTTGCCGCCTAAGGATGACAGGCGGCCCATCGGGCGTTCGCTTCTTAGAACCAGACGCGAGGCGATTTTGTTTTTGGCGCGGTCTAGTTCTTCCTGGGTGATGCTGTTGGTGTTGACTTCGTTGTAGATTTGTTGAATCAGTTTGAGGTTGCTTTGAGTCAATTCGGGATCGGAACAGAGATAGGTCAGCCAGGTGCCGCTGCCGTCGTATTCGTTGAAGCCGAGTTCGGCGGATTCGGCTAAGCCGGGATCGACCAGCGTCCAGAACATGCGGCTGTTGGAATCGTCGCCGATGATCACCGAAAGTAATTCGGCCGCCAGTCGCAGCGGGTCTTTTGCCGCGGGTGCGGGGGCCAGTTGCATAATGTGCTGTTGCTGAATTGGTTTTTCTGTGATGATCTGTGCGCCGGGAGTCGGTTTGGCTTCGTCGGTGGGCCGGTCTGTAGAACCGGCGGGCCAGACGTCACAGAACTGGTGCACCAATTCGAGAATCTGATCCCAGTCGGCGTTGCCCGCGATGGCGAGTGTGATATTGCCGGCCATGTACTGTTTGGCGTGATACGCACGCATTTGTTCCGAAGTGAGATCGGTGATCGATTGCACCGAACCCAGGATGCTTTGTCCCAGCGGATGCCCCTGGAAATGCGCCTGCATCACTTTTTCATACGCGGTGAAACTGTGCAGATCGTCGTACATGCCGATCTCTTCCAGGATCACTTTTTTCTCGATGTCAAAATCGTCCTGTCGTAAGGTAGGATAGATCAAGGTGGAGAGCAACTCCATTGCCGTGCCGATGTATTCCGGGAGAAAGGAACCATAGTAAAGCGTAATTTCTTCGCTGGTCGAGGCGTTGTAGTTGGCGCCGATCTCATCGAAGATGCGATTCACATCGTCGGCAGAATATTTTTCGTTCCCTTTAAAGGCCATGTGTTCCAGAAAATGGCTGACGCCCGAAACGGGCATGACTTCATCGCGTGCGCCGGTGCGTACGAAATAGCCGATGGCTACGCTGTGGGCATGCGGGTTGAGTTCTGCAATGATCTGCAGTCCGTTCTCGAGTTGTGTGTTATGAAATATCACTGGGAACCTCTAAGGGTTGGGGGCCGATCGTTAAGATAGTGAAATTCCTGGCGGGATACGCATGGGTATAATCGAGCACGCGCTGTATTGTCAGTTTTTGAATTTCGTCATTGACCTGATCGAGTGTGGTCACGCGTTTGAGATAGAACCAGTCGCGGGCAATGGAAGACGCACGCGACGACGTGGACTCCTGCGACATGATCAGCGAACTTTTCGCGCGTGCTTTACAGCGCTCAAGTTCCGATTCTTCAATGCCCTCGCTCAGACGAAGTAATTCCTGTATTGTGACATCCAATGTTTCCTGAGCACGTTCCGATGTGGTGCCTGCATAACAGAGCACACGCCCCAGTCCCGGCATGCCGGTCAGTGAAGCGGACACGGTGTAGCACAATCCCCGTTTCTCGCGGACTTCGGTAAAGAGTCGGGAACTCATGCCGCCACTTAAGATACCAACGGCGGCCCAGGAAGTGTAATAGTCGGGATGGCCGTAAGGCACCGCATCGTAGGCGATGCCAAGATGGGTTTGTGTTGTCTCCTGTTTTGTGAAGAACACCTTTTCGTCGTCGAAGACCATCGCCGGCTCTTCGCTGATGTCGCTGGACTTCCAGGAACCAAAGGTCTCTTCGACTAATTGCTGAATCTCGTCAAAGTCGATTTTTCCCGCGACTCCGATAATCATTTCATTCGGATGAAAACAGGTTTCATAATGTCGTTTGACGTCTTCAATCGTGATATGGGGGAGTGAAGCCAGCTCACCATCACTGGGCAGACCCCAGGGCGCGGGAAAGGACCGCCGTTTTAATTCGACCATTGCCTTTTGTCGTGGATCATCCTCCACGGAGAGCAGCGCCTGTTCGGCCCCTGCTCTGGAAGCATCAAATTGGTTCTCAGGCAAATGCGGTGCTTTGAGAATCTCGCTATAGATTTTGAACGTCTCGGCCAGATTGTCCGCGAGAGTGGCGCCACTAAATGTAATGTGGGCACTCGAAGCACCTTCGTGCCGCTGGACGCCCAGGTTATCGAGGGCACTGGAAAGCTGCTGACTATCATAGGGACCGGCACCACGGGTGATGAGATCGGAAAGGATACTGGCGGTTCCATGTCGATTTGGTTGATCGTAAATACTGCCGCCCGGAACCATGAGTGAAAATGCGGCCGATTGAACATTTTGCATCGATTCCATGACCAGCGTTAAGCCGTTCGAAAATTGATGCGTTTGAATCAGTTGTTTACCCATGCGGGGGGCAACCTTCCTTCTTGTTTTATGATTTCAAGGATCTTGGGAAGCAGGCACAATCCTCGCTCATGTTGAACGGCCTGTGGTGGCCCGTTGCCTCCTGCGAACCCATTTCAATATCAATATTAACTTCGCGATCTTAGCGATTGCCAGAGCGAATTGGTAGTTTGATTCACAAAGAAGAAGACGGAATCTACCGACTCGATTTGTACAGAGTCCGTATGAGCTACGAACTTCCGCGGTGGCAAAAAATAACAGAAAAAATCGCTCGGCGCTGGACGCAAGGGGGGGACGCGATGTTAGGATGGGAAGTGAAACAGGTCTGGAGCGGGTCCAGGCTCGACTCAGTTCAACCCAAATGGGGAATCCCGAATCAAGGAATCATTTGGTGCACGCACAGAATCAATCGATAACAATGTTTACAACGAACCGAATCTCCCGAAGAAAATTTTTGGCAACCAGTCTGGCCGGCGTTGCAGGTTCCGGAATTCTGACCACGATTTCCCATTCTGTGCAGGCAGCAGAAAAACGGGTAGCAAAGAAGCATTTACAAATCGAACGTATCGAGCGAACCACGGTGAAAGTTCCCTTTCGGGAAGTGCCTGCCCGGAACATGGCGCGTGAATTGCCGCATTGGGCTTATACCGAAATTATCGAAGTGCATTTAAAATCGGGCCATGTCGGTTTCGGTGAGACCCTGCTCTACTATACCTGGAATGCGACGTCCGACGAGGCGGTGCAGCAGGCGCAAGGCAAGAATGCCGCCGAGTTAATGTGGGATGACGAATTGGGAGCCGGTCTGCAAATGGCTCTATTCGATGCGGTCGCGAAAGCAGCCGAGGTTCCCGTGCACGCATTACTGGGAAAGAAGATTAATGAGCAGACTCCCCTCTCCTGGTGGAACATCGATACTTCGGTCAAAGATATGGCTCTGGAATGTGCCGAGGCTTATAAGCAGGGCTATATGTCCTACAAAACCAAAGGCCGTCCATGGTTCGATGTCTGGGCGCAAGTCGAAGAGGCGAGCAAAGTCGTTCCCGAGAACTTCAAAATCGACATGGACTTCAACGATACGTTGCTCGATGCTAAGCGGGCGATTCCGATTCTGAAAGATCTGGCCGAGTTCCCGCAGGTCGATATTTTTGAGTCTCCCATCTTTCAAACCGACATCGCCGGAAACAAAAAGTTGATGGCGGCCACCGATGTGAATATCGCCATGCATTATGGGATCCCCAGTCCACTGATTGCGATTCGCGAAAACATCTGCGATGGTTTTGTGATTGGTCACGGAGCCAGTGAGCTGATGGCCGCCGGAGCAGTCGCTGCGATGGCGGACAAACCGTTCTGGTTACAATTAGTCGGCACGGGAATTACCGCTGCCTTCTCATTGCATTTTGGTGGAGTTCTGAGCCATGCGACGTGGCCAGCAGTAAATTGTCACCAGCTTTATAAGCACAATCTGTTAACCGAACCGATTGTCGTCAAAGACGGATTTGCCCAAGTTCCCGATAAGCCGGGACTGGGCTATGAACTGGATCGTGATTTGATTGAAAAACTCCGCGTCAAAAAACCGTCCGCTCGCCCGGACCCGCCTCGTTTAATCGAAACGACATGGAAAGATGGCCGGAAGATGTATTTCGGTAACACGGGTGAAGTGAATTTTGTACTCACCGCAGGGCAGGAAGGAAAGGTTCCCTTCTTCGAACGTGGTGTCGATACACGTCTGGTTCCGAACGATGGCTCGAAAGAATGGAAAGAACTGTATCGCAAAGCCAGCCAACAACCATTCTTAATTAAAGGGTAAAGCAAAAAGACATACCCTTACGCGGATACTCTCTTTAATAGGAGGGGGCTTCCACGTGTTGGCTTGGTTTGTAGAGAGTCCGTGTGAGGCGAAAACCGATTGAGCGATAGAGGTTGATCGCCGGTTCGTTGTCGGCGGTGACTTCCAGGTACACACGTTTCATACCCGCTTCGCGGAATCCGATCAGACATTTATTGACCAGGGCTCGGCCCAATCCCATGCCGCGATGTTTGGGGGTGATGCCCACATTCTGAACCGCACCCATGATCTTACTGGGCACGATGGCTTGAATCGTTCCACAGTCGACGGGATCTTCATTGCCCATACCGTCCCAGGTAATCAGCCAGGTGCCCGTCGCCAGAAAGTTGCGCTGGCGAGAAATATCGGTCATCAATTTGTGGCAACCCTCGTATTCGCCAAGACAGGGAAACACCTTGGCATCCAATTCTGATTTGAAGCTGTGGTATTTGACGATCGCATGGCGATCGACGGTGGTGAGTTCCCAGGGACACCAGCGATACCCGTCGGGGAGTTTGGAATCCTCCAGACGCGCATTGTATAAATCGATCTCCATTCGAAATCTACGAAAATACGTATCGGTAAAATCCATGAGAGTCTCACAGGAAATGAGGAGCCGCACTGAGAACCGGTCCAACAGCAACATAGGAAATTCTACCATACTCTATACTACTGTCAATTGGGAGACCTGATTTGCGGTGGAATCGTCCTATTTTCTCCATGAAGCGGATGCATCGTGTCTGCTGTATGTAATTCGTGTCGTACACCCAATGTAATCAAAATGCGGGTTAACTCTATTCGTCTCAAAAAAATGCGGATTTGCTTTCTTTTCTACCTACTTTCACTGAAGTTTCCCAGCGGTTTATGCTGTTCCCAAATAGTCGTTAGGTTCCTTAGTTGAAAATCAGGCTGAATGCTCTAAAATGAAATCTGAGTACACGTTTCCTGGTGAACGTGTCATGTTCCCCGCCGCTTTTCCTTCCCTGTTTGGAGTAATTCCCACAGTGACAGACAATAACAACCTCGACGAATTGGTAAAACAGAATCAGGAAGCATTAGATGCTCATACTCGTGAGTCTGTTCAGTGGCACTTCAGTCCGGAAACCGGTTCTCCCTATTGGCTGGAAAAAGCCAAAACGCTCGATTTCAATCCTTTGACCGACGTGAACTGTTTCGAAGATTTAAACAAGTTCCCTCTGTTTGAAGATGATGAACTGCGGGGCGGACCCGTCGACCGTTGGATCCCCAAAGCATTACTCGGGAAACCGACCTATGTCTTCGAAACCGGGGGCACCACGGGCATTCCCAAGTCGCGCGTCGTGATTGACGATTTCCGCATTGACTATGAAAATTTCAGTGACACCCTGCCCGATGAGTCGTTTCCTAAAGGCTCCAACTGGTTAATGCTCGGTCCCTCTGGTCCGCGCCGTCTGCGACTGGCTGTTGAGCACCTCGCGCAATACCGCGGCGGGATTTCATTTTGTGTCGACCTGGATCCTCGGTGGGTGGTCAAACTGATCAAGAAGGGTAAGATTGATGAAGTGAAAGAGTACAGCGCACATGTCATCGATCAGGCAATGGCGATTTTAGGAGCCGGTCATGACATCAAATGCATGTTTACCACTCCGAAGCTACTCGAAGCGCTGGCGATGCGATTGATGGATGAAGGTTCGAGTATTGAAGAAGCCGGTATCAAAGGTATCTTCTGTGGTGGAACCGAATTCACGCAGCAATGGTATCGTTTCGCCCGTGAAGAATTGCTGGGAGAAAACGTTTACATTACCCCGACTTATGGAAACACGTTAATGGGTCTGGCTTGCGGTCGTCCCTTTGATCCTGCTGATGACTATAAAATTACTTACTACGCACCGCAGCCGCGAGCTGTGATTCGTGTTGTCGATTTCGACGATCATACAAAAGTCGTTGGTTACGGCGAAACAGGCCGCGTGAAACTGTTCACGATGACCAAAGAACTGTTTATCCCCGGCTTTCTGGAACGAGATGAAGGCGAACGTGAAGTACCTCACGAGAAGTATCCGTGGGATGGAGTGAGTGGCGTGCGTCCGTATCATAAGATTGCCCAGTCAACGACTGTGGGCGTTTATTAATCAACTCGTCTGTATTGGCGATCTGATTTGCTGATGTCTGTCTTGTCAGTCAAATTGTGGTTCGTCTGCGAGTGACTATATTAAGTTTTGAAACATTTGCCTTAATGCGAGATCGCATTTGACTCGCGTTCTATTCACAAAGGAAAGCCGTCGTGTTGGAAATACCTGTACTTCGCTGGGGAAAACCTTACGAAAGTTTTGATCAACAGGAAGTCGTTCATTTTGAAACGGGCGAACCTTTGGCCAAAGTCCATCAGGCCAACGCGGGTCTGGTCAAAATGGACATGCGAAAAGCACAGCGTGCCCGCGATTTACTGCGTGAAATTCCCTGTTCAAAACTGCTGGAAATTTGCAAGAACGCTGCCGATCTTTATATGACAGCGGAGCTTCCTTTAGGCAATGGAAAGCAGACACCCGAAGAATTTTGTCGCATTCAATCTGCCAGTACCGGAATGCCAGAGTGGATGTGTGCCGGAAATATGAAAAAGATTTCCTTCGTGCTGGAGAACATGGAATCGATTCTCGATTCTCTGACACGCGGCCTGCCACTGGATATTTTAACCCGTGGATACGGCAAAGAAGAACGTGGCGTGATGATGAGTTATCAGGCGAATTCACCAGTTCTGGGTCTCGTATTGCCATCGAACTCCCCTGGAGTACATACACTGTGGATGCCGATTCTGCCGATGCAGGTTGGGCTTGTGCTTAAGCCAGGATCGTCTGAACCCTGGACTCCCTATCGGATGACCGAAGCCTTCTATCAGGCTGGTATTCCCCGTGAATGTATTTCTGTTTATCCGGGACCGCATGATGTCGGTTCGACAGTCACTGAGCTCTGCCAGCGGGTGATGTTATTCGGCGGTCAACAGACCATTGATAAGTATAAAGGAAATCCGAACGTCCAGGCACATGGCCCCGGTTTCAGTAAAATTCTACTGGGTGACGATGTGGTCGACCGTTGGGAAGACTATCTGGACTTGCTGGTGGATAGTATTTTCCAGAACGGCGGTCGCAGTTGTATTAATGCCTCCGGTGTTTGGGCATCGCGACATACCGAAGCGATTGCGGATGCGATTGCAAAACGCATCGGACCAGCCGGACCGACATCGATGACTGATCCTGAAGCACCACTGGCTGCCTTCACAATGACTGGTGCTGCCAAAGCAATGAATGGTCAAATTGAAACCGGTTTGAGTGAACCGGGAGTGACTGAAGTGACTGCGAAGTATCGGGATGGCGAGCGGCTCATTGAGTTGGAACGGTGCGATTACCTCAGACCGACCATTGTGCATTGTGCGAACACGGATGCCACCCTGGCAAATACGGAGTACATGTTTCCGATGGCGTCGGTCGTACAATGCGATCAAAAAGAGATGTTGAGGAAAATCGGACCAACGTTAGTTTGTACGGCGATTACCGAAGACCAGCAATGGTCCCAGCAGTTGCTCGATGCGACTCATATTGACCGGCTCAACATCGGGCCGATCAAGACAAATGCACTGAACTGGTTACAGCCGCACGAAGGGAATATTGTCGAGTTCCTCTACCGTGCACGTGCATTCCAGAATGAAGCACCGGCCGCACATTAGCATACGGCCCTGTTTCACATCCTGTGATCAGGCCGACTGTGCAAGCGGTTGGCGAGAGCGCTCCCGAATTTGGCCTGCGAGGCTTTCAGGTGATTCACAGAGCAGCCAATCCATGATGCGCCAGTCTGACCAGCGCGGGTCGGGGTCCGATGTGGGACCGGAGATATAACCCAGGTGACCACCATGCCTGGTCAAGTGCAGAGTCACTTTGTCGTGATCTGACAAATTTTCCAGTGCATCCTGGTATGTTGTGACAGGAACCAGAGGATCATCCTGTGCTGAGATGATTAATGTGGGGACACTGATCTCTTTCAGGACTTCTGCAGGACTGCATTGTGAATAATAATCTTCTGCCGATTCAAACCCGGCAAGAGGTGCCGTGAATTGATCGTCAAAAGCGAGCATGCTCCTGGGGTAGTTCTCTCCCGAAATCTTATGTGTATGTTCTTTAAAGAGATGTGATTTCCGGACATGTTTAATCAGATTACTGACGAAGTGCCGTTGGTATCTTCCAAATAAAGGTCTGCCGAAGACTTTCACGCTCTCGGATAATTGTAACGGAGGATTGAGGACCACTGCGCGGTCTACCAGATCAGACGAAGCAGCGTATCTCCCCAAAAAATTCAGGGTGATTGTACCACCAAGTGAAAAGCCCGCGATACCGATGGGTGAACGAGGACACAACGACTCGATGCGTTCAAGAGCAACTTGCAAGTCCAGGAAGCTGCCGGCATGATAGGGAGATTTTGCTAATCCGGTCCCTGCTCCGCAACCTCGTAAATCCATCCGAAAAACGCGCACTCCCTTTTGATTGAGTTTGTGCGCCATGCGAATCATGTAGGAGCTGCCGTGACACCCCGAGAGACCGTGTAGTAAAATGACAACACGATCTCCCAGCATCCAATTACCGGGACAATCGTCGTGCAGGATCAGCAGATCATTATCAGGCAAGCGGCAGCTGTGCTGCTCAGCCTGATAGCTGGTTTTAATCCGCGAGTGAAATTGCCCTACAATCGTTTGCAGGTGCGGATTTCGATAAAATCGGTGTGGAATAAATAGTGGAAATTCCAAATCACTCTTCATTCTGTCCTGTCCTGCAGAACGCTCTCGAGTTGGGACTGATCAAACAAAAGCGGCTGTTGTGGGTTTAATTGTTAAATCAGGAACATGAGCACGTGGAGGGAGATGACAAATCATCATCACTGCAGCAGCAACATCTTCCGGCTGTAATATTTTGGCACGATGTTCTTTACTGACGGGAACAGGTCGATCATCCAGAATCGGGGTTTCCACTTCACCTGGATAGATTGTGGAGATGCGTACTCCACGGTCTTTTTCTTCCTGAGCGACCGTCGTACCGAGCGCTGTCATCGCGAATTTAGAAGCATTATAGGCAACTCCCCCTAACAGACCAGCCCGAATTCCAGAGACAGAGCAGATGTTAATAATCAAGCCGTCCTGACGCTCTCGCATTTGGGGCAGTACAGCCTGCATACAATTGAAGGCCCCAGTCGCATTCACGTTCATTAAACGGTCCCAATCTTCAGGTGAGACGACTTCCATGGAACGGTCACGACAGTTGATACCTGCACAATTTACGAGAATATCAATCTGGCCTAACTGCTGATTTACAGCCGCGAAGAACATTGAGACACTCTCACGGTCAGCGACGTCCAGCACATGACATTTGATTTTCCCTTCGGCTTCTGCAGCAGTTTTTTCAAGTGGCTCAAGACGTCTGCCACCAATCATGACATTGGCACCTGCTTTGGCTAAACTCAAAGCACAGGCGGCCCCGATTCCAGTGCCTCCACCGGAAACAACGATATTTTTGTTTTCTAGTCCTGACATGTTTTCTATTTCTCGCTCTGTTTTCACTAAGGTGGGTTACTCTTGATGATGTCGTGAGTCAATATTCGTGATATTCCAGAGTTTACGACATCGAGCGAAAAATTGAAATAGTGGTAATGAGCTAAAAATAGCGTGAATCGCTGAATGAGATGAGATTTTTAAGTTTCTTTTGTGACCTCTTGCTTTTTCGCTCTTTGAGGAGGAGCAAGAAAAAACGTGATCAACACAAAGAGACCAAATAGGCTATAGCAGAGTGTAAACACCCAGGGAGGTGCTTCCATGAACAAGGCTTCATGAACACAGGCTGCAATAAAATCGCCTTGATAGCTGACTTCACCCGCCTGATCGCGCAACCATTTTTCGAATGTTGTTAAAGGACAGGTTACTCCCACCAGCGATTCGAGCACCACGAACAGGATAGAAAGAAGGTGGATCATGCGGAATTTGAAATTACGAACCCACTTCCATCCTGCCAGCGCACCGATGAGAATCAGTATTTGTCCTAATAGAACAAACATGACAAAAGAGAAATGAATTACGACAGTTAGATCGGCACCAATACGGTACAGTAACTCTGTTGCGAGGAATTCCATTTGATAGTCCTGATGCGCTGAACTGCAGAGAAGGCACTCTACACGACTGTAATCTGTTGCTGAACCGCACTCTTTTAGAGGCTTCGAAAAGTGGAAATATTCCTGGAGAAAAAGCGATTCATCAAAAAAATACAAAATTCTTTGGTAGGCAAGCATCTGAATGTTGAACTGCACTTATTTTATTTTCAGCCATGATTCTCATAAAAAACAGGTAGTGAAGTTCCGGGGAATTGTTGTTTTGTTCATACTCTCCATTATTATTTTTAGATATACTGGTAAGTATCAAATGAAGCTGGTGTGATAAGTGTGTTTACAAAGTGGGCATGCAGTGCATAGTAGCGAATCAATACTCTAAGGCGCATGATTGATCGTGGCAAAATCGAAAACTCAGAGTAAGGAAAGTATGGTGTCATCCACTGGACATCAACAAATTGATGATCGACAGCAGGAGGGAACTTCTGTTGTTGAGACGCAAATGCGTTCTGGAAATGGTAAGGCCTTGAAGCTGATGCGCAAGGTGCGCAGTGGTCGTTTGCGACTGCCGATTACTCTGAGTGTGGTATTGATGTCTTTGAACATCGCATTGATGGTGTTCTGGATCGTACTGGCCGCCCAAATCTATTGGTGGACTGCTTTGACGATCGGTACCGTCGTGTTTGCGTTGATTCTGGTTGGATTAACTTTCTACTTGATCCTGACAATTAAAGAAGTACGTCTGAGCCAGCGGCAGTCTGATTTTATTGATAGTGTGACCCATGAATTGAAAACTCCCATTGCTTCTCTCAAACTCTATCTGGAAACGCTGCAACTGCATTCGTTGTCAGATGAGAAACGCGGCGAATTTTATGAGACGATGAAAGTCGAGCTGGAGCGACTGGATCATTTAATCTCCCAGTTGCTAGAAGTCAAACGTCTGGATGCGTTAGGCATGGAGTCCGATCCGGAAGATATTGCACTTGAACCATTAATCAGGCATTGTGCACGCGTGGAATGCAACCGACGTCATTTAGAAGTGGATCAGATTTTCGAGTTTGATTTTGAGCCCACCGTAATCCATACGCGACGTATTTTATTGGAAATGATCTTTCGCAATGTGATCGACAACGCCATTAAATATGGTAGTGCACAGCCTCGGATTTTGGTTCAAGTTCGATTGAGTAAAGGCGGCCGTGTAATCACCCGCATTATGGATAATGGGGAAGGCGTTGATCCTGAAATTCGCAAAGATATCTTTAAAATCTTTTACCGCGGCGAAAGTGAACTTGAGAGGCGGAAAACAGGTACGGGTCTGGGACTCTATATTGTGAAAACTTTAGTACATTTATTGGGAGGAAAAGTAACAGTGCATGATCGCCTGGATGAGTCTGGGAGTGTGTTTGCCATCGATTTACCCGGGAGCGCGGAATCATGAAACTGTTGGTTGTCGAAGATGAAAAAGCACTCTCGCAGGGATTGAAATTCAACTTCGAACAGGAAGGTTATACTGTTCTCACTGCGGAAGATGGCCCGACTGCCCTCAATTACTTCAGAGAGTGTTATGAAACAGATCAAGACAACATTGATCTTGTGGTTCTGGATCTCATGTTACCTGGCATGAGTGGTTACGAAATTGCCAAGGAGATTCGCAGAATTGATGAAGTTGTTCCCATTTTGGTCCTCAGCGCACGAGAACTGAGCGAAGACAAAGCCTATGCATTTGACTGCGGTACCGACCAGTATATGACGAAGCCATTTGCTTTGCCTGAATTACTCAGCCGGGTCAAAAATTTGTTAAAGCGAAAAAGCCTGGTTCAGCCAGTGACAAACACGTCCAAAAAATTGCCGGCCCTCTATCATTTTGGCAATGTGACCGTCGATTTTGAGTCGTTTGAAATTGAAGTCGGAGAGGAACGCAAAAGCTTGACAAATCTTGAATTGAGATTACTCAAGTATTTCATTGAACATGAAGGTATGGTACTCACCCGCTCTCAAATCTTGGAAGACGTCTGGGGGGAGCAATCCGCTTATGTGACAACACGTACGATCGACAATTTTGTTCTGCGATTACGCAAGTTGGTTGAGACGAATCCCGCGGAACCCGTGTATATCGTTTCCGTGCGTGGTGCTGGCTATCGCTTTATGCCAGAGGAATCTTCAGAGTGAAAATGTGAACAAACGTAGTTTTCTAAGGCGTTGTTTCTCTGAATTTTCAATCTATTTTTCACTTTGACACAATTTTGACAGTTCTATGACGCTTACCAGACAACGGATTCCGACCTCATTGATAGAATTCTGCTGAAATGTGGGAAGGAGCAAAATGCTCATTCCCGGAATATGAATCATTGAAGCACCCAATCAAATAGCGAGGCCACGATGTCGAGTGTCACCCTGGAGGAACCTGTTCAAAAAGACTCGGCTGTTTCACCGCAAATCACGAAATCAAAAAAACGTGAAGAGCGTGAGCAGATTCTTGCCAAGTTTCATAAGGAAAATTTGAAATGGAGTAATGTGGATTGGGTTGTCCTGTTGTGGATGATCGGAATTCATGTGGGTGCCGTCGCCGCCTTCTTTTTCATCTCGTGGCAGGCAATCGTCACTTGTCTGGTACTGCATTGGGCGACAGCCAGTATCGGTATTTGTCTGGGCTTTCACCGCTATATGTCACACAAATCTTTTAAGCTCAAAGCACCTGCGGAATTCTTTGTTTTACTGTGTGGTGTGTTGTCGGGTGAAGGTTCCCCATTAACGTGGGCTGCCACGCACCGGTTACATCATCAAAAGTCAGACAAGGATGGTGATCCCCATTCTCCTTTTGAAGGAACCTGGTGGTCTCACATTCTGTGGTTGTTCGTCTATCGTAGTAAAGAAATCAACGACAAATTTGCGGAACACTATATTCCCGACTTTAAAGATCGCCCGATGATTCAGTTCTTCGAAAAGACATACCCTCTCTGGTTGGTTGCCTCTGGGTTTGCCATGTTTGGTGCAGGCTATGCTATGGGTGGCAATTATATGGGCTGGTCAATGTTGCTCTGGGGCTTATGTGCCCGTATGGCATTTGTCTACAACTCAACCTGGTTCGTGAATTCTGCAACACACCTGTGGGGCTATCGCAATTACGAAACGACAGATCAGTCGAAAAATCTTTGGTGGGTTGCCATCGTTGCTTACGGCGAAGGCTGGCATAACAATCACCATGCTCATCCTTCTGTTGCGCCCGCCGGTCACCGTAAATGGGAATTTGATATTACCTGGTGGTCGATCAAGCTTTTGCGGGCAGTGGGTTTGGCTTATGATGTTAACGATCGCATCCCTGAGCGAAATGCAACACCGGAAGTCGACCCCGAACCGGGAAAAAACGGGATTGTTGTTAAGTCGTAAGAGACGTAACATCTAGAAAATGTTAATTCAAAGAGCATTACCAGCGAGAATTGGTAATGCTCTTTATTATGAATTCTGAAAAACAATGTTTGAGTGTCGCTGAATATCCATTTCTACCGAGTCGATCAATCAATCTTGTGAGCGAAAGTGCGCTAGCACTCGGTAAAATTCGACTTCAGGTTTCCCTGCGAAATAATACTCAATAGGGAATGCAGAATATAACGAAGAATATGATATCACTAAACCGGCGGCTAGCGCCGAACCGCTCACTATTTTGTCGATTCTTAAAACAATCCGGTGGGAAATGATAACCGTTTTTTCAGGACAAGATCTGTTCAAGATAGCCAGGACGCAAAACGTCTTCGCACCATTGAGCGGCGAGTAGGAGATCGTCGAATTTATCGGGGTGTCCTGTGATTTGAATCGCCAGCGGAAGCCCTTGTTCCGTGACAGTAACGGGAATGGAAATCGTCGGAAAACCGGTCATGCTCCAGGGAGCGTTCAGACTCGGATCACCCGTCGTTGAGATATCAGGCGCAGCCCCTACGGTAGCGGGTGAGATTAAAATTTCGTATCTGGAAAAGAGTTTTCTCATTTGAGGGGCAATCTGAGTCTGATAGTTCAAACTTGCCTGATACATTTCATCGGTGACTGCCCTGCCCGCGTCCAGAACCTGACTGATGGCGGTGCCGTAAGCATCGGGCTCTTGCTCATAGTCCTTCCCTAGATTCTGAGCCATTTCATATTGCATCAAGTTCAGATGGTTTTCGAGAATCGATGCAAACTCTGCAGGCAATTCACCATTTTTGACTGTCGCTCCAGCAGCTTCCAGTTTCTGTCGAGTTATTGCCATCGCCTGACGCATCGTTTCATCTGCTTTGCTTTCGAAGAAATCGGAGAGCCAACCAATCCGTGGGGCCTCTTTGACCGGTTCAATTAACAGCGGAAGGTATGTTGCTTGATCCGTCATCGCATCCAGCATCATCACCAGGTCCGTTAAGGTATGGGCGATGGGGCCGATGTGATCCAGATGCTCGGAAAGTAGAATCAGACCTTGGCGATCGACCATACCATAAGTCGGTTTCAAGCCAGCAACTCCACAGAACGAAGCAGGTCTGATAATCGATCCGCCTGTCTGTGTTCCGACGGCTGCCAGACACATGCCTGCGGCGACTGCAGCCGCTGACCCGCTGGAGGAACCACCGGGAGTCTGCTCCTGATTCCAGGGGTTTCGTGTGGGAGGTGGGTCAAAACAGGCTAGTTGTGTCGTCACAGTTTTACCGGGAAAGATAGCGCCTTCGATTCGCAGGTTTTCGACGACTGTCGCATCCCGAATGGCGGGGGAATCTTCGCGTTCTGGAAAACCGGCTTTGGTAGGCATACCTTTAACATCAATGATGTCTTTGATACCAACGGGGATGCCATGCAATGGACCTCTCCATTTGCCTTGTTTCAATTCTTGGTCAAGAGTTTCAGCTTGCTGGAACGCCGATTCCTCGTCGAGATAGGCCCAGGCGTGCAGGAGCGGTTCTTTTTGTTTGATTTGTTCGAAACAGGTTTCTAGCAGTTCGCCGCAGGTAAGTTGCCCTGCTTTCATAGCGACCTGAATGTCGGTGATTGTCTGGGGAGGTGTCTGGAATAGATTCATGTTCGGTTTCTGATGCATAAGTGAGGGTTGTGACCGGATTTTTGTGATTTTCGACGATTCACTTCCGGAATTCAAATGTCAGTGGCTTGACGCTTGAGAAATTAGCTTCATAATGCATGGTCCAAGCATTAATTCGCTATCTATGAGGGGGCGAAAAGCTGTCTCCGAGTATGGTGGGGTAGTCGTTGACCGGGTCAGATCTTAACCGAAGCAGCCCACAATGGTTTATTCCAGGTGTACGAGGAGGCAGCTTTTCGCCCCTTTTTTATTTTTAGTTCGACTCGTTCGAGTCCCCGATGCAAATTCAGTATAATCTCTCACTGGATTGTCAGACCAGAGTTACGTATTGTGAATCACTCTGGAATCTGATGATTATCGTCATTGGAAGTTTGCCTCTTACTGATTCAGATCTCTGAAAACAAGCATGTCTAATAAATCGATACAGTATACGGTGTTGGCCCGTCGGTTCCGTCCTCAGAATTTCTCGGAAGTCGTCGGACAGGAAATGGTCGCCAAAGCCCTTCAAAATGCAATTTGTGCTGATCGAGTGGCGCATGCGTACCTGTTTACCGGCGCACGTGGAGTGGGTAAGACATCCATGGCGCGCATACTGGCCAAAGCTTTGAATTGCCCGAATTCACAAGAGGGCATTCCGTGTGGAGAGTGTGAAGTCTGCCAGAATATTTCCGTGGGTAGTGATATTGATGTTTTAGAAATCGATGGTGCCTCGAACCGCGGGATTGATGATATCCGGTCATTGAGGGCCAATGTAAACGTAAAGTCGATGCGATCTCAGTATAAGATTTATATCATCGACGAAGTTCACATGTTAACCAAAGAGGCGTTTAATGCCTTATTGAAGACTCTTGAAGAGCCCCCTCCTAATGTGAAGTTTATTTTCTGCACGACAGAACCGAATAAGCTGCCAGATACCATTTTGTCTCGTTGCCAGCGGTTCGATTTTGGATACATTGAAGAGACCAGCATCTGCAACCGCTTGAAGCAGATTGCAGAATTGGAACAGGTCGAAGTGGATGAGAGTGCGATCCAGCTTGTAGCACGTCGTGCCGGCGGTTCGATGCGTGACAGCCAATCCATTTTTGATCAATTACTCTCGTTTGGCGATTCCCATCTGACAGCAGAAAGTGTGCACCGCATCTTGGGAACAGCCAGTGATGAGCGGTTGATTGAGTTGATTGACGCTTTGATTGACCGCAAGCGAGATGTGGCCCTTGCCCTGTTTGAGGCGGCTTTGAATTCTGGTGTGCAGCTCAATGAATTCGTCGATCAATTACTGAACTATCTAAGAGATTTATCAGTGGTTGCAACTGGTGCCGATCAGGTAACCTTATTGGCAATCTCTGAAATTAACCGCAGCAGTTTACAGAAACAGGCTCAGATTTGGGGAATTCAGACCTGTCTGGCTGCCTTTGAAATTCTGAATGAAGCACGCAATAAAATGTTTCGTGCCAGTCATGGACGAGCACTGGTTGAATTGGCATTGATTCGAATTTCGCTGCTGGAAGATCTGGATCAGTTGTGTTCCCTGTTGACAAATGGGGTCCAGATTCCTGCTCTGCCTCCCACCCAGCGACCTGCCTCACAGCCTAAAGGCAGCACGCAAAACGCTGTTTCTACCCCTGAGGTGAATCCATCTACTCAGAATGAGCCTCCTACTCAAAAAAAAATTGAAAAAAAAAGTGAAATAAATTCGGTTGTAACACAAAATTCAATTGAAAGTGCTACTTCGACAGCTGAATTGATCCCATTTCGCGCAGGAGTAGAAAGTTTATTGTTAACGCAACTCATTGAAATCAATGAAGATCTGCTAAAAGACTCTTTGAAGGGAGTGGAGTCAATAGCAATTTCTGGGCCGAAACAACTGGATTTACAATTCTCTAAGAGCTATAATTTTTCAAAGCAATACTGCGAGCGACCGGAAATCATGGTCAAACTCGAAGGATCGCTGGAAAAACTGACTGGGGAACGAATCAAAATTCGATTACAGGAGTCCTCGTCAGAAACGACAGCAGAGAAAGAAAGCAATTCAACGCTGACAAAAAGACGGGTTGAGCAGCGCGATTTATCGCCTGACTCAGACGAGTTTTTGCAGGAAGCACTTGCGGTTTTCAATGCGAAAAGTGTGCGGGTCAGTGTTTTAAATAAGCAAACAGAAGATGAAAAAGAGGATTCGTGACCATGTTCAAAGGACTGGGAAATATCGCCGGCATGATGAAACAATTTTCAGAGATGCAGGGGCGCATGCAGGAAATGCAGGAGAAATTGGGAAAGCTTCGATTTGAAGGTTCCGCCGGGGGTGGAATGGTTAACGTCGAAGCCAATGGTCAGCAGAAAATTCTGAGTTACAAGATAGATCAGACTCTACTCGACAGTGATGATAAGGAGATGCTCGAAGACCTTTTGACCGCGGCAACCAATCAGGCATTGGAAAAGGCTCGTGAAGGGGCCGCCGAAGAAATGGCTCAACTGACGGGAGGAATGAATATTCCCGGATTGGATGAGGCATTGGCAAAATTCAATCCGAATGCTTAGTACGTTTCTAACTGGCGATCGTTTTCATCGATCTCCAGATAAGAGTTCGCGATTCTTCAGTTGTAAAAGATTCAGTGTTATGTCGATACGTGGAAGAGAGAGTCAGTCTCATCCTTATGGTTCCAGTGTGGGACAATTGATCGATCAATTTGCCACTCTGCCTGGGATTGGTCGCAAATCTGCAGAGCGACTCGCTCATTATATTTTATCGATATCCGAAGGAAATGCGCGGCAGTTGGCTGATGCAATCATGGCTGTCAAACAGTCCGTACGGCCCTGCACCGTTTGTTACAACCTTACCGAAAATGAAGTCTGTAGCATCTGTGCGGATACTCGACGGGATAAAACGCTGGTTTGTGTTGTAGAGCAACCACGCGATGTGGTCTCTCTGGAAGCAACCAGTTCCTTTCAGGGAGTTTATCACGTTCTACAAGGACGGATTTCCCCTTTGGAGGGAGTGGGGCCTGAAAAACTGACAATCGATGCGCTCGTTCGTCGTGTGAAACAGGATGGTGTCAGCGAGATCATCATGGCGACAAACCCGACACTCGAAGGGGATGGGACGGCTTTATACATATCAAATCTTTTAGAAAACGAAAATGTCGAAATTACCAGATTGGCGCGGGGGATTGCTTCTGGGAGTGTGCTAGAGTTTGCTAACAAAGAGATGTTATCTGATGCGTTACAGGGGCGACAACGTTTTTAAAAAAAACGCTGGTTTTATTTACACTACATTACATATGAGTTTGGATTCGGATAATACATGCATCTGAATATTTCCCAGCAAATGAAACTGGGCCAGCAAATGAAGCTGGCACCCAGAATGATTCAGTCGATGGAAATCTTACAGCTTCCATTACAGGCGCTGGAAGAACGCATCGACCAGGAACTGGAAGAGAACGTCTGTCTGGAACGTGAGAGTAACAACGAGAGTACCCCCGACACTGAATCGGAACTTCTGCGTGATCAAGCGAACTCAGAATCGAACGGCCATGAGATTGACGAAAAAGAAATCATCGCGGGGAGTGAGCAGAATAACGAGTCGGACTTTGAGCGTTTATTAGAGATGGCAGAGCAATGGCCGGAAGATAATGTGACTTCAGCCACGAAGCCTTCAGCGAACCGTATCAGCGATGATATGGAACGTAGTAATGACGCCGTTGCGAATATTTCAGAACGACAACAGACAATTAATGAATACCTGGTGGAACAGTTTCATTTCTTCAATTGTTCTCCGGAAGTGCGGGAATTTGGTGAGTATCTCATTCAAAACCTGGACCATAATGGTCGGTTGCAAAGCTCATTGCCTGAGATCGTACAGGTTTATGAGAAAAAAATCTCACAAGAAGATGCGGAAGCAGCGCTCCGTTTAATTCAAAAATGTGATCCTCCTGGCGTGGGAGCCAGAGATCTGAAGGAATGTTTGCTGCTCCAGTTGAAACCGGATGCACCATTTCGAGAAGTGCTGGTCACATTGATTTCTTCTCATCTGGATGACCTGGGGCAGAACCGTCTTCCCGTGATTCAACGCAAAACAGGCTATTCAATCGATACCATCAAGAACGCGATGTCGTATTTGCGTTATCTTGATCCTTTCCCCGGGCGTGGCTTTGAATCGGAACCCGTTTTGAAGGTCACACCTGATGTCTTTGTCAAACGCGATGAAAACGGGAAATATGTTGTCGAAGTGGAGAATGAATACACGCCACCACTAAGAATTAGCCGCTATTTTCAAAATTTATTGCGTAACAACGCAGACGATCAGACCAAAGAATACATTAAGAAAAAAATTGATTCTGCCAAATGGTTGATCGAAGCCATTGAACAGCGTCATAGTACTTTGAAACGTGTGGCACAAGCGATCGTCGACTTTCAGACAGAGTTTCTGGATAATGGTCCTGAGCACATTGTTCCTTTAAAGATGCAGCAAATTGCAGATGTGGTCGGCGTCCATGTAACGACCGTTTCCAGAGCTGTCGACGACAAATGGATTCAGACTCCACGTGGACTCTATCCACTCAAGCGGTTCTTTGGCGGAGGCACAAAGACGTCGGATGGAGAAGACGTTGCCTGGGGAATTATCCGCTTGAAGATGAAAGAGATTATCGACGCGGAAGACAAAAATAAGCCACTCAGCGATGATGCCCTTGTGGAGGCACTGTCTAAGGAAGGCTATAATCTCGCTCGCAGAACCGTGACGAAATATCGTAAAGCGATGAATATTCCTTCATCACGCCAGAGACGCGAATATTAATCATTTCGCTTTTGACCTGATAGCGAATGTTCCCAGCCAGTCCGTTTGAGCGAAGTTCGAGAACCATCTGCGTGATGGAGAACGGCGCCCTGCTCTTGAGTAATTTCACCGATATGTGTCAGCTTAATTTGTAACGGATTTTGACTTACAAGTCGTTTTCCGTCTTCCGGCGAAACGGTAAACAGTAGCTCAAAATCTTCTCCATCCGACAAAGCATGTTGCAACCGAGAGGTCTGTGGATGATCCAGGGTAACTCTGTTGCTAATGGGAATCTCTGCTGCATTAATTTGGGCACCAACTTTAGATTCGTCCAGAATATGGAACAGATCAGAGGCCAGGCCATCGCTAATATCAATCATCGATTTGATGGTCACGGATTGACTGAGCCGGTTTGCCTCATCCACTCTGGGGGTAAATGTGAGATGATGCGAATGGATGCTGCCACCTAACTTGCCGGTTACAAAAATCCAATCGCCGGGAGTACTCCCTGAACGTGTTACTGATTGTGCTTGTAGCGCGGTTCCAATAATTGCGACATTAATAACGAGCGGTCCCTGCCAGCTGTTTGTATCACCACCAATGAGCTGTACTTGAAACTCTTGTGCCAGATCAATCATCCCCTGCATCACGGCCTTAGCGAATTCTGGTCCTTTTGATTGGGGTAACGCCAGACTGACAAGTGCCGAATGTGGTTTACCCCCCATCGCTGCGAGATCGCTCAGATTCACGGCTAACGCTTTACGACCTGCCAGTTCAGGAGTAGCGGGTGGAAGCGTGAAGTGAGTCCCTTCCATCAGCATGTCTGTTGCCAGTAGTAGCTCGCGATCTTTGAGTGGTTGAAGGATCGCGGTGTCATCACCAATGCCCAGAAGATCCGTTTGTGAATCGGGGCACTGCTCACGAATCCATTGAATCAGGTCAAATTCGTGAAATGGAGGAGTCATGTTAAGCGTTTGAATTGTTTCTAGTAGACTATTTATCTGAAAAGGATCACTAACAAAGTGTTATTATACCAGGATTATATAATCTACAGCGAGAGTCTGAATGTCAGAGGTTTGTGATCTGAGTAAATTTTCAAGAACTACTCTGACTTAATACAAAAAAGCCCGGCAGATGTTTAGATCATAGCGCCGAGCTTGATAATCGTATAAAGGTAGATGAAGCCAAGAATCTCATTTAGTGGGAACTAGTGAGATTCAGTGGTAAATGACCGTACAATGTTTCATTTTTCCGGAGAATGTAAAACTTAAGCGGACTAAAGCTGGCTAGCTTTGAGTTGCTTAGTACGTAGGAAACATTACTCAGATTGACGGTCTCCCAGATGTGCAGTCCAACGAGAATGTCGCCTCTTCGCATGCCGTTGATAGCGGCAGGACTTTTAGGACGAACTTCTTCGATCAACATCCCCCCTTCGTAGCGAGGATTTAGCAGATGTTTTTGTGTTTCAGGGACTTTAGAGATTCGAATGCCAAGCAGTTCCCATGTTTTGTTGATGGTAGGGTCAGTCGAAACTTCTGTATTTTGAGCGCGAACAATGGGAGCACTTACGGGAGTCGTACGAACAACATTTCCAACGTCTACCAGAGTGATTTGAACGGTTTGAGTTTTTTCTTTACGTCGAATCAACAGGTCGATGGTGTCACCCACTTTGTGGCCCATTAAAGCCCGTTCCAGATCGGCACGGTCGACCACGTTTACAGAGCCTGCTTTCATGACGATGTCATCTTTTTGCAAACCTGATTTTTCAGCAGGACTGTTTTTCAGCGGTTGCTTGAGTACAAGCATCTGCTTGTCACCCTGCTTAACATCTTTGGCTTGAATTCCGTGATAAGTGTGGTCGATCAATTCGGTACTAATCAGGTTGGCAATAATTTTTCGAGCATCATCGATGGGAATCGCGAAACCGATTCGTTGTGCACCAGCGCGAATGGCGACATTGATGCCGACGACCTCACCATCAAGATTCAGGAGCGGTCCACCACTGTTTCCCGGGTTGATACTGGCATCGGTCTGGATCAGATTTTTGTATGATTGTTTTTCATTCACTTCAACATCACGCGAGAGCGAACTGATGATTCCGGAAGTGACGGTATGTTCGTAGCCAAAAGCATTCCCGACAGCAATGACGGTTTCTCCCAACATCAGATCTGAGGAAGTTCCTGGTGGCATTACAGTCAATTTTTTCGTGGGATTGATCTTGATGATCGCAAGATCTTCGCTTTGGTTTGAAGAAATGACTCGGGCGTTAAACGTGCCGCCATCTATCATTGTCACACGTAACGAATCGACACCATCCACAACGTGATGATTCGTGACAATATAGCCTCTGGGGTCGACGACAATTCCCGTTCCCATTCCATTGACTTTTCGGCTTTTTCCAGAGCCGAAGAGCGAGTCATCGGTACGAGCTGTTTTTTCGCTGTGGATGTTCACCACAGAGGTTTTAGCACGTTCGATAGCGCGTACCAGTGGAGTTTTTCTGATATCGGAAGCGGCACTATGTTCACAAAACGCACCTAATCCAGTGAGAAGGAGAGCGGTGCATAGTGTAAATTTATAAAAACACTTAATCATTCGGTGGCTCAGTTCATCGAGGTGGCGGGCGATTACTCGCGTGTGTCCTAGTTCCATCTACCGACCGGAAGCGATCCATCAATGCTCCGTAGAACTGGATATCGGAATGATTTCTATAGTGTCTTAATCATGAACACACTCTCTGGAATAGTTTACCTAGTTGACAGTGCGTTAATTTGGATAAACAGTATCGATAATTCGGCCTCGTCTTTGGGAAAAATGTGAGGCGATCTGGAAATCTCCTCATGAATTTTATGCGCACAGAAGCCGTAGCAATGAGGAATGAGTCGCTGGGGCAGAAATCGCCTTAAAATTCGTCATGAAAAAGATTTCTTGAATCAGAATTTAATCTTTTTTGATTTTCTCGAGCTTCTTTTTTATTATATTTTTTTGATCGTCAGGAGCCTTTTCAATCGCTTTTTTGAGGAATTCCACTGCTTTGTCAGTTTGTTGATTTTCAAGATAAGCTGTCGCTAAAGTATCGAGCAGGTTGGCGTCTCCAAATTCTGTCAATTCACATGCTTTTTGGGAATGGAGCACAGCTGCTGTTGAGTCACGAAATCGAGAGTCATCACAAGTGACGTAAAGCCAGGCGAGGTCATTGTGAGCGATTGCCGACGAGGGATTAAGCTCGATCGCCCTTTTATAGTCTTTGATCGCAGATTCAAACTGTTTTTTTTGCTCCCAAACTGATGCACGATTGCTGAATACTTCGGATACGAAGCTATTGGCTTTGATAGCCTGATTGAAATCCTGTAGTGCAGAATCCAGTTGGTTCAACTCCCGGTAGGCAATTCCCCTGGCATTCAAAGCAGAAATCATTTGAGGTCGAATGCGAATTGCTGCACTAAAGTCCTGGATCGCTTTCTTGATTTCCTGGTTGTAAAAGTAAACCAGTCCACGAATATGAAACGCGTTCGCGCGGGATGGTTCGAGTTTGATAGCACGATTGAGGTCTTGCAGTGCTTCCGCAGGCTTATTTTGTAAACGCCAGATATTTCCCCGATTAACATAGAGATGCGCGTTGTCAGATTCCAAAGAGAGGGAAGCATTGAAGTCTGCCAAAGCCTTTTCATATTGCTGAAGCGCCTGGTAGGCGATTCCTCTCAGTTGATAGCGATCTGCAGTAGGTGCCGCCTGAATCGATTGATCGAGAAGTTGAATCAGCACATCAGGGGCTTTGACATCAGTCTCTTTGATCCATCCCCCGAGAAGTGGAATCCACAGCCATTCTTTATTGCTTTGTGTAACAACGAGCACTTCACCAGGACTAACCTGATGAATAGTGCCAGTACCAGTTTTGATTTCCGCCCCTTTTGAAGTCACAATTTTGGTTTTGGAAAAGATTTTTGGTTCTTCCAATCCATAAACGACCTCAAAATCAAGAATTACGACCGTCAAAACTATCAATAGCGCCGCATAGAGTTCTCGTTTTCTTAACATTACGCTGGTGTCCAGGTCTACCTAATCGTTTGATTGTGAAAATTGGTACTTATTTTGATATAGTTGGCATATTTCGTAGTATTCCTATATTAACATGGTATCCTATAGCTTCATATAACTCTTTCCCAAACTAAAGGGAATTAGAAAATTCAGATGGTCATTTTTTTGGGTCGCGAACTACAAGCAACAATGAAAGGGGAGGAAAGTGAAACCAATGTTTAAGTTTTTATGTGCTCTGACGGCCATTACGATGATGACGTCAGCAGCTCAGGCTGGGAAATGCCGGGCGCAGCAATGTTGTGTGTCTGCTGCACCGTGTCAGACTGGATGTAATCCATGTGCGACCGTCGTCTGCAAACCACAATGCAAAACGGTCGAACGAACCGTGATGGTACCACAAATGGTAACCGAGATGCGCAAAGTAAAGTGCACCGAGTACCATCCCGAAACACGTCATCGTGATGTGACTGTTTACGATCTGGTTCCCGAAACGAAAGAAGTCACTCACACTTATACGGTTCAGGTTCCAGAAGTCCGAACGCGTATGGAAAAATACATTGCCTGTAAGCCAGTTTGGAAGACTTCAAAAAAGACTTATACAGTCAACGTTCCCTATTATGAAAAGCGGACAGGAACCCGTCTGGTTAAAAAGACAACTTGGAATGATGTCAAACAGGATTACTACGCGAACGTGCCTTACACCGAAAAACGAACAGGTACACGCCAAGTTCAAAAAATGGTTATGAAGGATGTCAAGCAAGAGTACTGTGTCCGAGTTCCTTATACAGAAAAGTGTCAGGGAACACGCACTGTTATGAAATGCGTTCCTGTGAAGAGTTACCGCATGGTCTGTGAAGATCAAGGGCATTGGGAAGAGCGTCCGATCAAGTCTGCCTGCCCTGCCCCTGCTTGTGGTGATTGTGGAACTTGTGACAATTGTTGCCAGACTGCATGTGCTCCAGTTTGCACACAGCGCGTCTGGGTACCTAAAATTGTCAAAAAGAAAGTCGAGTACACTTCGTATCAACGTCAGTGCGAACAAGTCCCTTATACTTATGAAGTCCAACGTTGTAAGTTGGAAAAGCGGACTCGTACCGTGAAAGTATGTGAAACCGTTTGTGTTCCTGAAAAATACACTTATCACGTTCAGCTTTGTAAGCGGGAAAAACGAACTCGTACTGTGAAAGTTTGCGAAGTGACTTGTGTTCCTGAAGAGTATACTTATCAGGTAAAGCTTTGTAAGCAGGAAACACGTACCTGTGACGTGAAAGTCTGCTCTTATGTCAAAGAGGAAAAAACACGTAAAGTGAACTATACGGTTTGTGTGCCACAGCAAAAGACCTGCACACGGAGAGTTACGGTTTGCAAGCGTGTGCCGAAAGTGGTCAAGCAGGCCTATACTGTTTGTGTTCCCAAGACGGTCGAGAAAGAAGTTCCCGTTCAGGTTTGTCGGCATGTCGCTAAAAAGGTCTTGGTCCAGGTACCTGATTGCGATGTCGACTGTGTGACCTGTAACTGAATGGCTGAGAAAATAGGGTAAGATCTTGTATCTTCCTCAACAGATTCGAGCCTCATACTTTCGAGTATGAGGCTTTTTTTATAGACTGAGGATGAGTGGAGTGTCATTTTTGAATTTTGGGGTGATCGAGATCATGGGAGTGCGCCAACGGAGCACGTAAACTACACTTCCAACCCGCAATTTCAAGCTTGACAAAGTACTAGAGTGAAGAGTTCCCCTGTTTACACGAGAAGAGAAAAGGGATGTCGGACGATTACTTAAATCAAATCAAGCCAGAACGATTTGCTGCAGAATTCGATGCTTTGTTAAAGACGGTTTCAGATTACGCGCACCGTCCCGAGACAGAGCATCTCTGGCCCGACGAATCGTGGGAAGTACTCAAGCAAGCGGGCGTCCTGGGTTGGAATATCCCGCTTCAATTTGGTGGAGCCGATTTCAGTGCAATCGAGATGACATACGGCTATGCGAGTTTGGCAGAGGCCTGTTTAACGACAACGTTTGTTTTAACTCAGTTTAATGCGGCTTGCCAACGGATCAACTGGTCTGAAGATCATGATGTCAAAGCCAGAGTGTTCAATGAATTGGCAACCGGGGCGAAATTTGCCACGGTGGGAATTTCCCATCTCACTACTTCCAGACAACACTTGAGTAAACCAACAGTGGTTGCAAAACAGACAGCAACGGGGTGGTTGTTGGATGGCTTTGTCCCCTGGGTCACGGGAGCCGTCCATGCCGACTACATTGTGACCGGTGGCGTCTGTGAGGATGGGACCCAAATCCTCGGACTGGTTAGTACGGGATTGCAAGGTGTGGAAGTTCAGCCCGCGATTGAAATGTTATCGATGACAGGGTCACAAACAGGTCCCGTTAAACTCAATGAAGTGGAGATTCCTGCAGAACATCTGATTGCCGGCCCGGTAGAAAATGTCATGAAGCGTCCCGATGGTCAGGGAGGCGCCGGTTCTTTGACGACTTCAGCATTAGCTTTGGGCGTCGCCAGGCGAACAATTATAAAATTAAAAGCAGAAGCCGACAAACGCCCTGATCTGGAAGAAATCTATCAGCCATTCAATGCCGAGTGTGAAGTAATCTTTACCGATATGTTTGGTGCTTTAAATTCGGGAACACTGAACGGTTCAATTTCTGAAAAGATACGCGAGCGATCCAACTCCTTGGTACTTCGCGCCTCCCAGGCGTTACTGGCGGCTGTGAAAGGTGCGGGTTTTGTCAAAGGCCATCCGGCAGAAAGAGCAATCCGTGAAGCGATGTTCTTCCTCGTCTGGTCCTGTCCGCAACCCGTCGTGCATGCCAACATGAAAGAATTTGCCTGTGTGCTTGACTGACGGTTACTATTTTTCCCCAGCCATCGCTTCAGCCAGATTCACAACATGGTCTCGCACACGTCGCAATGCATTCAGAGTTGATGTGTAAGAGACATTGATGTAGGGGTCGACTTTTTCCGCCGACAAATAATCTAGATGTTCTCGCTGCAACGTTTTGACTTTGCGTTTAATTTCTTCGCCGGATTGAACAGTCGCTGCCACGACATCAGCATTGTCTTCGATGTATGCCTTCGTGACATGCGTCAGCTGTTTCTCGACCATGTTGAGCAAATCGAGCAGCGAATCGTTATGCGCCTGGTCAAATACCCTACCCTGCTTATTCAGTTTCAGCCTGAATTTCGCGATACGCTCCAGGTAATCGCTGATCGATTCATACTCATCTGCCATTCTTAACTGACAGCGCCCATTTGAAATGATCTCCTGTGGCAGATCCATCGACAAGAGATGGGTAATATAATGCGTGATTTCATCCTGCATGCGGTCCAGCTCTTTTTCATCTTGAAAGAGCTTCTCAACTTCTTCCGGATCTGGCTTTTCTCGTGAGAGAATCCGGTTAAGAATTTGAGCCATTTCGTCACAGATTTCACCCATTTTAATCACTTCGCCACGAGACTGCTCAATGGCCAGAACCGGGGTTTCAAGAATGCGAATATCAAGGCTGGTCAGGTGTGAAATTTCCTCAGGCTGATCTTTAACAATGCGCGTCAGTAGCTTTGCGATCTTTCCCGCAAAGGGGAGAAATACGAGTGTATTCAAAATATTAAATACCGAATGAGTGGCGGCAATCGCCTTGACACTACCGGGATAACTCGCCTGACCATTGACCATGACGGCCTTTGTAACATCTGCATCAATCAGCCAGGGAATAAATTTGACATACCAGAAAAAGATTGTCGAAATCCAAATCACCCCGCTGATATTGAACAGGACATGAAAATAGGCGGCACGGCGAGCATTTGTGGTCGTACCCAATGAGGCGAGTAATGCGGTGACTGTGGTGCCAATGTTTTCTCCCAGCACCAGCGCAGCTGCCGTTTCAAAAGGAATGAGGCCTGTCGCCGCGAGTGAAATCGTAATGCCCAGCGTGGCGGATGAGGACTGCACCAGAATCGTCAAAATACAGCCAACCAGCATACACTGATAAAGCCCCACATAGGTATTCGCCGTAAAGTGAAGAAACCAGTCTTGAAATTCGGGCATGTCTTTTAAGAATTTGCAGGCTTCTTTCATCAGTTGTAAACCAAAGAAAACCATCCCAACGCCCATCACTGCCAGAGCCGTATAGCGCACTTTTTCGTGTTTGGTAAAGAGATACACAAATGCGGCGACACCCAGCATCGGGAGACCGTATTTGCCAATTTTCAGAACCAGAATCCAGCCTGTCACAGTCGTCCCGACATTGGCGCCCATGATCACTCCGATCGCCTGCGTCAACGACATCAGCCCGCTGTTCACAAAGCCGACAGTCATCACCGTCGTGACTGAACTGGACTGCACCAGAACCGTCACCAGAAATCCGACAATGGTGGCCAGAAGACGGTTATTGGTCACCGCGCCAATCAGTCTTCTCAGACTGGCTCCTGCAATGGACTGCAGCCCCTGGGACATGTATTTCATCCCGAGGAGAAAAATTCCCAAACCTCCAATGAGGGTGGTCGACATTTCAAACATAATATTCAGGGACCCTGTCGTGTTGACTCAGAACCCCAGCATTTTGTGTTGAGGAATGAGAGTACGCTTTGGTGTTCATTTGAATTGATAAATGTTAAGATTCTGCCTATTTATTATGAAGATCTCTTAATATTACAAGCCTCGGACAGGGCAGTCTTTCAACTCAGTATCAAAATTTGAGAGCTGATACTTGTGAGATCGCCTGATGAACGGTAAATCAGTTCATAGAGCCTGATTCAAATGACAGGATCAGAGCAGCAGTGGCTGAAAACAGGGCTTTTTCAAGCAGTTGCTCAACTTCTCAGGCCCCCGTAGCTCAATTGGATAGAGTGCTGGCTTCCGAAGCCAGAGGTTGCTGGTTCGAGCCCAGCCGGGGGTATATTTTTCTTCATCTAGCGAGTGCTGCGCCAGAATCCGAGCTGGGTAGCTTTAGAGTGCAGCGGCTTTGCAAGTCAATCATGTTCGTGCCGAACAGGATTGAACCTGATTCTTTTTTTCCATCCCTAGATATAGGTTTACTATGGAGTTTTATTTTCAACAAGATCTCAATGTTCGAAAAAATCTCGAAGAATTAATTCACTCTGCCTATGAAGGTAAATTAGTACCTGAGCAACAGCAAGAATTTAATGAAAACCTTCTTTTACATGGATCCCATTCAGAAGATAACATCGATGCAATTTCAAGAATTGAATTTGCACCACACAAAGTAAATGAACAAATTACAGATTTCTTTTTTCGTTTAAAAAACTACCAAACAGAATTAGCCGATATTACTAACCATTTAGAAGGCGAGCCTATCCCTGAGCACATTAAAGCTGCATTTCCACATTTGTCGCAAGAGGATTAGGATGCAACCTTTAGATACATTACCCTTTTATTAACACTCTTTGGTGTTAGAGTTCGAACAGAAGATAATTAACTAACGTGGAAGTAAAAAGTGCCATTCGGATCAGGTCGCGATGCAAAAGAGTTTGGAATGTGATTCCAAATAGAAAACAGTAAAAGACAAACGAAGGAAAGCCTATAGTGACTCTCCTTCGTTTGAAATGTATCACCGAGCATTCTTAGGAAATCGTTCCGCAAAAGGAAAGTGAGAATTGCGAATTCTCTCTTGTGCCATCGTGTAGTGCCGTTTCCTGTGTCACGGTTTGTTTCGCACATTCTGGGCGGGAAATGGGAACTTCTGGTGGTGCCGAGATTCCAATTCGGACCGCACCTTTTCGCGTTTCTAAAACTGTAACATGAATATTGTTACCAATTTGAATGGATTCATTGGTTTTGCGGGATAAGACCAACATTGAAAGACTCCTTCTTGTCATGGTGGAATAGGAACATGTTTCAAAATTCTTTTGAATTGCCAAGCCGAGCTTGGACTGACCTTGCCAAATATTTACAAGGACACTTCCATTTCGTAGTCAAAACAGTCAAAAAGTCTGAATGTAGACAAAGGCAATCAAAATCGCTGTCAAACTGAGTCTTCAGCTTAACCGCAGCAAAATATTGCTATCGCGTCGCTAGTTAGTAAGGCTCGCACCTCCAGCGGCGAGCATGCGGCCGGCACCTGCCGGGCGAGTAGTTGATTGCTGAGGGAAATATACCTCCTCAGTTTTTTATTGCAAGAGCAGTTTCGGTTTATTTTATAATTCGCCGGTGTTAAGTCCCCTGTCTTATTTGATCTAGAACTTTGTCGTTGTTTGCTTTCAAGTGAGAGAGAATTTTTTGATGTAATTTCTCTTTCATTTTAACTGTTTTCGAATCTTCTGAATCAATCAGATTCGTGGTCTCTTCCGGGTCTTGAGTCAGGTTGTAGAGTTCATCTCTGGCGGGATTCAAGAAGTCACGGACCAGCTTCCATTCCGGGGTGCGGAACATACGCATGTGCGTCTTTGACTGATGTTTGGTGCTATACTCTGCATAGAATCCGTTGTCCCAGTCATTCACATTTCGATTTTTTAACAACGGGACAATACTCCTGCCACGGAGTGTTAACTGATCTGGTTTGGCAACGTGGGCCATTTCTAATATCGTTGGAAACCAATCCAGGTTGGAAACCGTTTGTTTGACTAGCTGATTATGTTGCGTGACTCCCGGCCAAAGGACTGCGGTTGGGACTTTGATCGAATGATCGTACATATTCGGGCGTTGTCCTGCGGGAATATTTTTGGTTGCCTTCGGTTTCGTGTTGAGGACCCAATGACCATTTCCTTTATGCCAGATCCCATTATGTCCCATGTTATAACCATGATCGCTGGAGAAAATGATAATCGTGTTGTGGTGCAAATTTTGTGTTTTTAATGCTTCAAGCAGGCGACCAACGTTGCGGTCCACACTGGCGACGCTTGCCAGATATTCACGCGTCATTGTTTTGACTCGTTTTACGTTGAGGTCAGGATAGTCTGGATTCGGAATTTGTGGATCAAGATTTTCGAAGGGTTGCCAGTCTTCAGCGGCAACTGGCAGCCAGCGTGCATGCGGGGCGCGAAAATGCAGCGAAAGCAGGAAGGGGATCCCCTGCTCCTGTCCGATAAACCGGATGGCATCATCGACAAGAATGTCTGGAAGTAATCCTTTGAGTTTGGTTTCTTTGCCGTTCACCTCAAGTTTCGGATCTTTGGGAACATTTCCTCCTCCACGAAATCCCATAAAATAGTCATACCCGAATTTTGTCGGATGCTGTTTGTCAAGCAAACCCAGATGCCATTTTCCAATGAGTCCGGTACGATAGCCTGATTCTTTCAGCAGGTGCATCCAGGTTGTGATTTTTGGATTGAGCCCATGCTTGGGTTCGACACGAGGGTTGATCCAATCGGTGATGCCAACTTCACTGCCATACCGACTTGTAATCAAGCTGGCACGTGAAGGGCTACAGACCGGTGTTGTCGTAAAGGAATTAATCAGATAGGCACCCTCTTGAAAAATTTGATCGATGTGTGGGGTGTGTGCGTGAGGATGACCGGAACGTCCCAAAGCCCAGGGAGCCTGATCATCTGTAAAAATGAAAAGGATATTCGGTTGTGTGGCTGCATCGACTACGTTGCTGGACAAACTTAAAATGGCCAATAGCAATAGAAAAGGTTTCAGAGAGTTCCACATGTGATTTACCTTACTTATTTCCAGATTAATGACAATTCGTGGACACCAGCTTGTCATGTACGAACAGGGCCGTCAAGTGTGATCTTGATAGACCATTTTTCCAATGAATACGAATTCAGGTGTTCTTTTTTGCATTCTGTCGCCCAAGAAAATACAATAGTGACTGATATATCGCTCGTTCATCTTATTTCTTACTAATGGGATTTCTGCAGATGGTCAAACGTCAAAGTCCGATTGCGCAACTCAATCACAGACGAGGTGGGATTGTGTTGTCTGGTTTTTGTGTTTTGTTTTTGACGCCAGTCGTTTTTGCTGCAGAAACCAATTCTGAACAACCGATTGTTGCCAAGCGTCCTGCGATCGGTACATCAACCTCCTCTCAGGAAATGACTGCCGAGCAAATTGCTGAATACGCAAAAGAATCCGTAGCCGCTGTCTCTTTTGCTGGACGAGATGGAAAACAGGCTGGACTGGGGACCGGTTTTGTGATTGCAGCAGAGGGGCTTATCGCTACGAATTTGCACGTGATTGGAGAAGCGCGGCCGATCTCCGTTCAATTTTTAAACGGGAAACAATACGACGTGAAAGAGGTTTATGCCACTGATCGTCAGATGGATCTGGCTGTGTTGAAAATAGAGGCCAAGGATCTGACCCCACTTCCTTTAGCAGAACCCGATTCCTTAAAACAGGGGGCCGCAGTCGTGGCACTCGGTAATCCACAAGGGCTTCGTTACAGTGTTGTGAAAGGTGTGAATTCAGGGACGAGGGAAATTGAGGGAAAGCCAATGATCCAACTGGCGATTCCTATCGAACCGGGCAATAGCGGAGGTCCCGTCCTGGACTCTTTAGGCCGTGTTCAGGGTATTGTTACGTTGAAATCAGCGGTGACTCGAAACTTAGGGTATGCCGTCAATATCAGTGCGCTCAAAGTGCTGTTAGAGAAACCAAATCCTGTTCCCATCAATCGTTGGTTAACCATTGGGACATTGGATGAACAGCATTGGAAGCCTTTGTTTGGTTCGCGTTGGCGACAGCGAGCGGGGCGCATTATGGTTGATGGTTTTGGCACTGGATTAGGTAGCCGCTCGTTATGTGTTTCACAGGAAGACTTACCAGAACTGCCTTATGAAATTGCAGTCGAAGTAAAGCTGGATGATGAATCGGGAGCGGCTGGTCTCATTTTTTATTCCGATGAAAAAACGAAGCATTATGGATTTTATCCGAGTAATAAAAATTTACGAATCAGTCGTTTTGATGGTGCAGATGTCTTCTCCTGGCATGTTCTCGAAGAAAAAAAGAGTCCTTTCTATCGTCAGGGAGAATGGAACCATCTAAAAGTCAGGCTTGAGGCAGATCGTACATTATGTTTCATCAATGATCAGCAGGTATTTGAAATCAAAGACAGACAGTATCAAACTGGAAAAGTCGGCCTTGCGAAATTTCGGAATACGATTGCGACATTTCGAGGATTTCAAGTCGCATCTCGGATTGAACCGTATCGCCCTTCTAAAGAGACGGCACAAAAAATTCTGGATCTGACGGAGGACCTCAGAGTTGATCGTCCCCCTTTGGATGAACTCATCGAAAAGGTTGTGAAAGCGACAGATGAAACACGTGCACAACAAGCACTGCAGGAGAGGGCCCGGTTGCTCAAAAGGCAGGCAGAACGTCTGCAGCAGTTAGCGCAGTCCATCCATGAACGCGTCGTACGAAATGAACTCGCAAAACTGTTTGTTGGAAAAAAAGAAGCAGACATCGATTTATTATCGGCTGCCTTGTTGGTGGCCCGACTGGATAATTCTGAAGTGGAACTCAAGTCATATCTCAATCAGGTGGCAGGCATGGTGGCAGAGGTGCAAAACTCGTTGCCTGAGAATGCAAATCAACAGATCAAGCTCGATGCACTGAACCGGTATCTGTTCCTCGAAACTGGTTTTCATGGCAGCCGTACCAATTATTATAACAAATCCAACAGTTATATTAATGAGACAATCGATGACCGTGAAGGACTTCCCATCACTCTGGCAATTCTCTATATGGAAATGGGGCGGCGGTTGGGGGTCAATATTGAAGGGGTTGGGCTTCCCGGTCATTTTGTCGTACGTGTCGATTCTCAAGAAGAGAAAACGCAATTAATTGATGTGTTCGAAGGGGGCAAAATCCTGAGTGATGAAGCTGCCAAAATCATGATTCTAAATGCAAACCAGGGTCAATTTGATGCTGCGTTTCTGAAAGCTCAGACCAAAAAAGACATTATTAAACGTATGCTGAGAAATTTGTTAAATCTTGCCCGAGATCGTGAAGATATTCCTTCCATGCTACGCTATGTCGAAACGATGATCGCCATCGATGACGACCTGCTTCAGGAACGCTGGTTGCGCGCCGTTTTGCGGTACCAGACGGGACGGATCACGGAAGCGATTATGGATGCCGATTACCTATTAGAAAAATCACCTGAAGGGTTTGATTTACGCCGTATCCATGAATTCAGAAACTTTTTAACAACAGTGAAGCAACCTGAATAATTGGCTCCAAACAAAATTGATTGAGAACGGGGAGTATTAACGTGCGCTTGATGAAATATTTTTTTTATGTTTTCATATTAACGGGGTTTGTGACTATGATGTCAGGAACTCACCTTTACCGTGCTCCCGGGGTGACAAGTCTGACAAATTCTCAAGTCAAATACAAAGTGGCTGATCAGCACTATGTCGTTTTAAAACGCGGGCCGAACACGGCGATTGTCGTTGATAATGCAGCTGTGGATATAAAAGAACTACCGGGGCATCGTGCCGGCTATAACGGTCTGGCTCTCCTGAAACATCGAGACCAAAGCGATAATCTCTTTGTCCCCTCATTAGCAGGATTGAATTTTGAACATATTCATGATGGAACTCCTACACTCAAAGAGAAATTCGAACCGCGTAAATTCCCGATGCAGTTGCGAATCATTTCAGATGATACGGTGGAACTTTATCAGGCTCCGACTCCAAATTGGAAACTGGAGAGCTGTGGACGCTATCAGATTTTGGAAGATGGTACGATCGAATATACGTTTGAATGTATTCCGCATGCGGATCGATTCAAGAATGGTTATATCGGCTTGTTTTGGGCCAGCTATATACAAGCACCGGAAGATCGCAGAATTAACTTTTATGGAAAATCAATAGCGAATTTAGCTAAAAGGGAAACTTTGATTACTGCCAGAACTCCCTCACATGGTGTCAACAGCACTCACCCACCGTTGAATGTGTTGTTTTATCCCAATTTCGCTCCCGATTTTCCCCTCACTCTCGTGAATCACCCTTCTGACTATGTGTATTCCCAACCCTGGTACTATGGTATTCGTGGGAAATATTCTTATACTCAGATTTTTCGTGATCGTGATCATATCTGGTTTGCTCAGTCTCCGACAGGAGGGGGGCGACTCAATCCAGCCTGGGATTTCCAATGGTTTATTCCCAATTACGAAGTTGGTAAAGCCTATGGATTTATCATACGGGCGCATTATGCTCCCTGGACAGATCACGAATCATTACAAAAATCAGTCAGGAAACATTTATCTGCCTTGGCACAAGAATAAGCCGGTCACAAGACGATTAGTGCAGTTTTGATTCAAGCATAGATTGAAATCACGATGAGAAAAATAGGCTCGCTCGAATCAGGGCAGCAGGCAAATTTGTTTAGAGATTATTTGCTAACAAAGGGAATTGATGTCACTGTTGAGTCAGCCTCCGATCAATGGACTGTTTGGGTATACGATGAAGATCATGTGGAACAGTCTAAATCAGAATTAGATGAATTCTTAGAGAACTCTTCAGCTGAAAAATATCAGGGAGTTTCTCAGCAGGCGGATTCAATTCGTGAAGAAAAAATCAAAAAAGTGCGCGAGAACCAGAGTCGTCAAGTCGACGTTCGCGAAACCTGGAATCGTCCCTTTACGAGCCGTTGTCCTGTGACTTCATTGCTAATTGGTATCAGTGTGGTTGTGTTTCTTTTCATGCAGTCCGATGAATCTAAGACTCAAGTCAGGCAGGCATTGAGTATTTGTTCCTTTCAAGTTTCAGGCGATATGATCAGATATGACAAACGCCTGGTTGACGTCCGGGAAGGTGAGGTCTGGCGATTGGTAACACCAATCTTCATTCACTTCTCGATCATGCATATTGTGTTCAACTGCATCATGACTTACCAGTTGGGAGGTGCTATTGAGGCCAATCGAGGGAGCGGTCGGCTACTATTATTAGTGTTATTAACGGCAATTCCTTCTAATCTGGCACAGTTTTATTGGAGCGGTCCCAGTTTTGGAGGTCTCTCGGGGGTTGTGTATGGAATGTTTGGGTATATGTGGATGAAAAGTAAATTTGATCCGCAATCGTATTTCTTTGTACCACCCAACATGGTTTTTATTCTGATCGGATGGTTTTTTCTCTGCATGACTGGGTTTGTTGGACCGGTTGCAAATATGGCACATGGATTTGGATTGGGGACCGGCATGGCAATCGGTGTTGCAACGACATTTTTAAAACAAGCTGGTAAATCAAGATGATCTCCATGATTTCTAATAGTCGGAGATTGTTGGCATTCCTGGATTTGCCTATAATTCCCAAACTGGACATTAAACACAGTTGAGTTAAGGACAAACAATATTGCTTACCCTCTCAAGTGGAGCGAGATTTCGAATGATGAATCGTCAAAAATGGAGTTTAACTGCAGGGGTATTTTTAGTAATGAGCTTTGCATCAAATTCATTTCTTTCAGCTGCCAAGTCCCCTGCTCCTCCTGAAAAAGTGCGAACGGTAGAAGGCATTACCGAATACTCTCTGGAAAACGGGATGAAAGTGTTGCTCTTTCCAGATCCTTCCAGTCCCAAGGTCACGGTGAATCTGACTCTCTTAGTCGGTTCGCGACATGAAGGATATGGGGAAACGGGTATGGCTCACCTGCTGGAGCATATGCTATTCAAAGGGACTCCCACACATAAAAATATTCCCAAAGAATTACAGGCGCGTGGTGCCCAATTCAATGGTACCACCTGGTTTGACCGAACCAACTATTACGAAACGTTGCCTGCCAGTGAGGATAATCTCGAGTTTGCTTTAAAGATGGAAGCAGACCGTATGATGAATAGTTATGTGAAAGCGGAAGATCTCGCTTCTGAAATGACGGTGGTACGAAACGAATTCGAGCGAGGTGAAAACAGCCCATCTCGGATGCTGATGCAAAAAGTGATGGGATCCGCCTTTGAATGGCATAATTATGGAAAGTCTACGATTGGTAACCGGGCAGACATCGAACGTGTTCCCATTGATCGCTTGAAAAAGTTTTACAAGAAATACTACCAGCCTGATAATGCGGTTTTAATTGTCGCTGGTAAGTTTGATCAGACAGAAGCTCTGAAGCTAATCAATCAATATTTTGGTACGATTCCGCGCCCTGAGCGAAAATTGGATTCGACTTATACTGAAGAGCCTCCTCAGGAAGGTGAGCGGGTTGTCACTCTGCGGCGTGTGGGAGAAGTTCCTGTTGTCGGCGTAGTCTATCATATCCCTGCTGCTGCTCACAAAGATATGGCTGCCCTCGATGTACTGGAATCTGCGCTCACAAGTGATCCATCGGGCGTACTCTATCAGGCTTTGGTGAAGACCAAAAAAGCGTCCAGCGTTTCAGGGTCAATCTTCGCGTTGCATGACCCGGGTGTTTTACGATTAATCGTCGAAGTCGTTAAAGGGAATGATCCACAAGTGATTCTGGGTATTATGTTTGACACTCTTCAGACTGTCATTGACAAAGGAATTTCTCCTGACGATGTGACTCGTGCCAAAGAGAAGCTGTTAAAACAATACGAACAGGCAGAAAATAACAGTTCCCGATTGGCAGTCGAGCTTTCTGAGTGGGTCGCAATGGGAGATTGGCGGCTTCGATTTCTTTATCGCGATGCATTAGAAAAAGTGACTCCCGCAGATGTGAAACGTGTAGCGGACCTCTATCTCAAAGAAAATAACCGCACAGTGGGGATCTTTGTCCCCGTTGATAAAAGTGAAAAAGTTTCCATTCCGCAAGTCAACGACATTGCGAAAATGATTGGTGACTATAAAGGGCGTGAAACGGTAGCGATGGGAGAAGACTTCGATGTTTCTCCTGAAAATATTGATAAACGGACAACCCTTAAAACGTTATCGTCAGGTGTTAAGGTCGCATTGCTTTCAAAGAAGACACGTGGAGAAGAAGTCAATTTGAAGATGACGTTGCGGTATGGCAACCTGGAAAACCTGAATGGAAAACGGCTCGCCTGTGAATTCCTACCCGTGGTGATGAAACGGGGGACGAAGAAGATGACTCGTCAGGAAATTGAGGATGCACTGAATAAATTACGTGCACAATTAAGTATTTCTGGTTCTCCCGGTCAAATAAATGCAAGCATAAAAACTCGCAGGGAAAATCTGGGTAAAGTCTTAGACATTCTGAAAGACATTTTACGTGAGCCCACTCTTCCAGAATCAGAACTGGAAGTTCTCAAAACTCAGCAAATCGCGATGCTTGAGAAACAAAAGACTGACCCGCAATCGCGGGCGATTCTGTCGGTCCGTCGACAGCTTCGACCTTACTCTGTTGAAGACCCTCGCTATGTACCTGACATTGACCAGGAGATTAAGCGAATTAAAGCATTAACGCAGAGTGACCTGCAATCACTTTATGAGAACTTTATTGGGGCATCCGTTGGTGAAATTGCCGTCGTTGGTGATTTTGCTGAAGATCAGACATTTTCACAACTCAATTCGATGTTGGAGAATTGGGAGTCCAAAGCGGCCTACAAGCATATTCCCGCTATGGCACATCAGATTCCTGGTAACTTCACAGAGATTATCATTCCGGACAAAGCGAATGCCTTTTATTTCGCAGGTCTGACATTTCCGATGAATACGTCCTCTCCCGATTATCCCGACCTCATCGTTGCAGGTTCGGTACTGGGGTCAAGCGGCCTCTCATCCCGTTTGGGTGATCGTGTTCGTCAGAAAGAAGGCCTGGCATATGGTGTCGGTGCATTCATTCACGCTGACTCGATTGATGAGCGAGGCTCGATTTCGATTTACGCCAGTTGTAATCCTGCAAACATGAATAAAGTAGAAGTGGCGATCAAAGAAGAGCTCAACCTTTTAAGCTCCAAGGGAATCACCAAGGAAGAGCTTGCCAATGCACAGAAAGGTTATCTGGAACAGCAGGAAGTCTCGCGAACCAACGATTCTTCATTGGCTTCGATTCTAACTGCGAATTTATTTGCCAAACGGGATATGAAATATTATTCCGAGTTGGAGGAAAAAATTAACGCTGTGACGGCTGAAGCAGCACAGCAGGCGTTTGCAAAATATATTCATCCTGAGAATCTAATCATTACTGTTTCGGGTAGTTTGACGGATTAGTGCTGCGAATTTCGGTTCTGATTGACGGAGTTAAGGAAGCTCGGTTCCTCTTAATGGAGTTAGTTTAAGCATTCGATGACAAAGAAGATTCGCATTCTTTTTGCAATTGGAAGCTTAGGAGGAGGTGGAGCCGAGCGTGTGCTGTTAGATCAATTGGCAAAACTCAATCGAGAGCGGTTTACCCCGCTCTTGTATCTTGTTGATCACACAGGTTCGCTTCTTAGTGAGCTTCCTGAAGATGTTCCCGTTTTTGCTTTCAACTTACGGAAGCCAGTTTCTCGGTGGAATTGGCCGGGGAGAATCCATCAACAGCTAGTGGCTGACCTGGTGGCAGTCATTCAAGAGCAGCAGATTGATCTGGTATTCGATCATACATTCCACATGACACTGATTGCAGGGCCTGCGACCGCACAGACAAAGTCAAACAGAATCTCATTAATTGTCTGTGATCCCGAAAATGATTTTATAAGTACAGAACGCCGTTTTCAGTTCTTCAAGAAACGGATTTTAAAGCGCGCTTATCAAACTGCACAGACTGTGGTTGCCGTTTCAGAAGGAGTAAGACAAGCAGCAATTACCTGTTACGATTTAGATCCTGAACTGGTTCAAACTCATTACAATCCCATTAATATCGAACGAATTAATCGGCTGTATCAACAGGGAACGCTTCAACTGGATTCAGAAAAATTTCATATCGTAAGCTGTGGGAGGCTTCATCACCAGAAAGGAATTTCGTATTTGATCGACGCGGCTGCGAAGCTGGTTTATGATCGGGGTTTGACTAATTTAAGGTTTCATATTCTGGGGGAAGGTCCCTGTCGCGAAGCATTACTGGAACAGATCAAACAAAAGCGTTTGAGTGACCATGTTGTCTTGGAAGGTTATCAAAGCAATCCCTTTCAATTTTATCGTGAAGCACAACTGTTTTGTTTGCCTTCATTGTATGAAGGGTTCGGTTTGGTATTGGCAGAAGCGATGGTTTGTCGGATTCCCGTTGTTTCAACTGATTCTCCTAGTGGTCCTGCGGAGATTCTGGGGAATGGAGAGTATGGCCGGCTCGTTCAGCCAGGCGATGTCGAGGCTCTGGTAGAATCTATTTTTGATGCGGTTTCACATTATGATGTCTGGCAGGCGTTGGTCCCGGCTGCTCGCGAACGTATTGAGAATATGTTTGGTTATGATTCGGCGATAAAGAAATTAGAAACGCTGTTTGAAAGTGTGTGTGATGACTAAGGTGAGTTTTCTTCATTTAGCGGTGTCAGAAAGATCCAGTCCATGATGCAGGTACGATTTTCACGCAATAGTTCTCTCCGATCATTGAGATCGTAGTCTTTTAATTCTGCGATTGAGTATGTTCGCGCTTTTTCGAGGTCATCTATGCTCTTGATAATGGTGATCTCATGAGTATCAGCAAATTGCTGTTTGATTTTATTTGAAATATTTAGATCAATAAAATCGTGGAGTTCAACTAGCAAGTCACATTTTTTTAAATGTGCAATCACTCGATCAGAAAAGAGTTCTGCTTCATATCCTTCGCAGTCACAGATAATGAGTCCTCTGCTTGAAATGGGAATGGACAATAAGGTTTCCGGGCTGCAAAAGTCACTGATCTCAATTCTTTGTTCACAGTGATTCAATTGGGCCAATCGTAAGCAATGCTCTTGTGCCAGCTGTTTGACGTCGTAAGCGTATATTCTGGCTTCCGGGAATTTTAATGTGAAACCAACTGCGTAATATCCTTCAGCGCAACCGACATTGATAATTTCCGAATAGGAACGGTCACTGATTATACTAATGGTAGTATGCAGTTCAGACTCGTAAGAACCAATCAATTTGGGAAAGAGATTGCCGCAAACAGGATTGATTTCCGCATAAGTGATGTCCTTGAAAGTCCCACGGGTGATTGTTGAGCTTGGATATTTTAGTCCTGCAAAAGGGCCGCGTTTTACAATGAAGTCCGGACAAAAACGTTCTATTGCTTCCACTTCAATAGGGATCCCCTTCAAGCGTACTGTTTGAGTGTGATGTTCCCATTCGATAAATCGAGCCAGTTGCAGAAAAGTTGCATTGAGGATTTTCCAGATGAGATCGAATTTTACACAGTAAGAAACTGCTTTTTTTAAAGTTGATTTGAAGCTCATGTTACTGATTTCTAAATGAACTCGTTAGAATCAGTGGATTTCTAATTCTGTTCAATGCTTGATTCTCAATCCAGAACTGGTTACCTTGGTTTCTCGGAATTGACCTTTTCTTTTAATTTAACATAGCCAATAAATATTGGTATAGCAAGAGTTTGCAATGACAGACGAACAAGCAAATTCACGGATTGAACAAGACCGCCAGTTAATTCTGGATGCGAAGCAAAAAGGCGTTGGTGCCAAGCTCAAAGCTTATACCATCCTCTCTGGACCAGGTTGGTTGCAAAGTGCGATTACACTCGGCAGTGGTTCTCTGGCGGGGGGCTTGTATCTTGGCATTTTGTCTGGTTATCACCTGATGTGGTTACAACCACTGGCGATGATCATGGGCGTGATTATGCTAAGCGCAATTGGTTATGTTGCTTTATCGACTAAAGAACGTCCGTTCGCTGCGATTAACAATCACATCAGCCCTGTTCTGGGTTGGGGTTGGGCAATCGCCACCTTGATGGCGAACTTAGTCTGGTGTATGCCACAGTTTGCGTTAGGTTCTGCTGCGTTACAGCAAAATCTGGCACCCGAGATTTTTGCCGACAATGATACTGGAAAAATGCTCGCTGTCGCTGTGCTATTTGTACTTTCAGGCATTGTGATTTGGTTTTATGATTCTGGCGGATGGGGAATCAAGTTATTTGAGGTAATTCTAAAAATTATGGTCGGTATTGTCGTCCTCTGTTTCATAGGTGTTGTGTTGAAAATGAGTTTCGCCACAGATGATCTGGAGTGGAGAAAAATTTTGGCAGGTTATATTCCTAATTTCAGCCTGTTAACAAACCCTTCTCCTGAATTTGCTGACGTACTTTCACAAGCTGGAACTTATGCCGAATATTGGAAAAAACTGATTATTGGCGATCAACAAAAAGTGATGATTACAGCGGCTGCAACTGCGGTTGGCATTAATATGACGTTTTTGCTTCCCTACTCCATGCGTGCCAAAGGTTGGGACAAAGATTTCCGCGGGTTGGCCGCATTTGATTTGTCGACAGGTTTGTTTATTCCATTCTTGCTGGCGACCAGCTGTGTTGTGATTGCAGCAGCCTCGCAGTTTCATGCTAAGCCGGCTGCCGGATTATTGGGCGAGAAAAATGCAGAAGGTCAGATCGTTCAGGCAGATCCAGGTCTATTGAAAAAGTATCACAAACTATTAGATGAAAGACTGGAAAAAGAACTGTCACCTGAAGTTTGGAATCAATTAAAAGAGGATCCGTCGGCGTTACAGCAGAAACGATCTGAAATTCCTCTCGCTGAGCGAACCTTGGCAGCCATGCTGATCAAACGGGATGTGTTTCAGTTAGCAGCAGCTCTTGCCCCTTTGGCAGGTAAAACGGCCTCTCAGTTAATTTTTGGTTTAGGAGTTGTGGCAATGGCCATTTCGACGATTATCATTTTGATGCTAATCAATGGATTCGTCTTTTGTGAAATGCTGGGAGTTGAATCCAAGGGAACACTCCATCGTGTTGGCTGCTATATGCCCGCAATTACAGGAGCCGTTGGTTCTTTTTTCTGGACGGGTGATGCCAGAGCCTGGTTAGCAGTGCCCACATCCATGTTTGGATTTGTTTTATTGCCGATCGCGTATGCTACATTCTTTTTTATGATGAATTCCCCTCAAATTTTGGGTGAGCATCTTCCCCAGGGAGGTAAACGAATTGGCTGGAACTTGGCGATGGGGATCTCAACACTGTTAGCGGCACTTGGATCTCTCTGGAGTATCAAGTCCTCTGACTATCCCATTGCTGGATTCTGTGCATTTGGAGCGTTCATTGGATTGGCAATTCTTGTCCACTTTATACGGAAGCCTTCATTAAGTACCTCGACTGTCCAAGATACTTAATGCTACCGTTTCCACTATTTGAGGTTTTGATCCTGAAAAGCAGGATTATTGTAATTGGATGCGGTTTTCTGAGTCTGAATCAATTTGTTTACTGAAGAAAATTCTTGAGGGACGAATTCTTAAGCGTTGCGCCCAGAATCGCGTCAGTACAGCCAGAGTTCCCAGCCCGTATTTAACACAGCGTCGGAAGTTGATGCTCGAGGCTTCGGGAAAGTAGCGGACTGGTACGGGAATGTCACCAATGCGGAAGTTAAAGTGAACCGCTTGTGCTAAAAACTGACTGTCAAACACAAAGTCGTCTGAGTTATGTTCAAAGGGAATTGTTTCCAGGACCTCTTTCCGGTAAGCACGAAATCCGCTATGAAAATCACCTACATTTTGACCAAGTGCCACATTCTCTGTAATAGTCAAAAGACGATTGGCAAGATATTTCCAGGCCGGCATGCCACCTGCAAGCGCTTCTCGCCGTGTACGAATTCGTGAGCCAAGCACCACATCGCAAATCCCTAATTTCAAAAGCTGAATGGCGACACCAACCACACGACTGTCATATTGGTAGTCGGGATGAAGCATGACGACATACTCGGCGCCATGCTCAAGTGCATATTGGTAGCAGGTTTTCTGGTTTCCACCGTAGCCACGATTTTCTTTATGTTTGATGACTGTTAAGCCATGACTCAAAGCGAGTTCAACCGTGTTGTCGGTACTACCATCATCAACAAGGATGATTTCGTCTACGATACCTGTAGGAAGATCTGTTAATGTTTTGCTCAAGGTGGAAGCTGCATTAAATGCGGGCATAACGATGATTGTTTTACCTTGTGGAATGCAATTTCGCTCAATTTCTTCAAGCAGTGGCTCCATACTTCGGATTTGTGTCATCACCTCGGCACAGTCAGGAGCAACAGCAGGTTCTAATTGTTTAATACTTGGACTCATTAATGAAGTGTGTATTGGCATGATAATCTCCCTCGCTGTTGCAACTCAAAGACTCGATCTAATGGCAATAGGCGCACATTATCATTGAAATCTAGCTTATAGATTTGGTGATGGATTATCTGATTCGAACAGCAAAGCTTATAAACGAGGTACCAATGGATACTTGGTTCTGTTGAATCGATTGTGCCGGTTATCAGGTTTTCTACCCTGGTTGATGTTTCAATTAATCATCATTTTTCCTGAAATTTCGACAGTGAACTGAGTGAGACCTATGTTAAAGGTAACCAGGGAGATGTTCTATTAATCCCTGTCGTGAACGGGATTATAAATATGGTGAAACAAGTACAACAAGAACCTCCCTGGCAACTATTTCAGGCAATGAAAAGCCAGAAAGTGCCCATCTTTTCTTTGGCATTCGTTGTTTTGATTTGTTTTGGCATGGCAACCAGTTTTGATTTTGTAAACTGGGATGACCCCTGGTATGTCATTCACAATCCCCTCGCAAAGAGTTGGCATCCTGAAAATTTACAAAAGATCGCAACTCAGGTTGTCACCCGAAATTATGCCCCATTAACCATCTTTTCGTTTTTGATTGATCATAGTCTCTATGGACTTTGGGCCGGTGGGTATCATCTCACGAATATTTTATTGCATGTCATCAACACTATTCTCGTTTTTCTATTGGTCACTCGTTTTACCCGAAATCGTTTCATTGGCTGGGCGACTGCTGCCGCATTTGCGATTCACCCCGTCCAGGTGGAGACTGTCGTCTGGATTTCGTCCCGTAAAGGATTACTTTCGGGGGCTTTTATACTGGCTTCACTTTGGTATTGGCTTAGAAAGCAGAGAACTCTGGAGCAGAATACTTGTGGATTTATTTTCTTTATTTGTGCGTTGCTTTCAAAAGCATTAGCAGTTGTGGTACCTGCGATCGTATTCTGTTATGACTTCCTGGTGGCGAAAGTGCCATTTCGCGAAGCTGTTAAACGACAGATTTTTCCGGGCTGTTGTGCCCTTTTATTGCTGATGATCACCATGTTGGCTCAAACTAGCGAACTCGGTGGAGTGCGCGATCACTTTGGTATGAGCAAAGTCGAACTTCTCGGTGTTGATACTGTGATCATGTCAAAATATGTGCAAATGTTATTATGGCCTGAAACGAGATCTGTCCTTTATGATCCACCTGTATCGGGAATCGGCTGGGAAATTATGATCTCACTATTTTGCTGGCTGGTTGCTGCTTGGGTGTTTGTTCGAATGGGGAAACATCAGCCATTAATTCCATTTGCAGGTGTTACTTTTCTCTTACTTCTGTTACCTGTTCTCAATTTATTTCCCATTACGACGTTGATGAATGATCGTTATTTATACCTGCCCTGTATTCCTTTCTTTGCTCTCGTTTTTAGTGCCATTATGAATTTATTGGAGAAAATGCGACTACAGGTAATTGTACCTTTGCGAAATGGGAAACCGGTTTCTGGTTATCTGGTTCCTGCAGTTTTTGGTGGATTGGTATTGCCATTGCTTACCAGGTACAACCTGCAGACTGAACAATATCTCTCTGTCTGGAAAGATGGCCTCTCATTGTGGCAATATACTGCACAGCAAGTACCTCAAATACCGGTTGTCCAGATCCAGTTAGCTAATAGCTATCACAACCAGGGGCAACATGCAGAGGCGATTGCGATTATCAAACGGGCAATTGAGAGTACAACACCTGATGAACTGGACCGCCAGAGAATGGAACAAAAGCTTCAGGAATGGGAGCGGCTTAGATAATGGTCAAACAACAATAATTCTACATGAAGCATTACGTGAATACCCCTCTTTCACTGGTTGGGCCTGGTCAGATTTCGAAATTCTGAACGAAATCAGACTCAGTTTTCTCTGCCCCACAAAAAAAATATGCCGTTGTTTTTTGTCATCATCGTTCTAATTGTTTGATTAGATAGACCTTACGGCCGCTTTAATGTTTCTTTTGAAAGACCTTTGTTTTTTCAAAAAAATCTTTTGGTTCACTGCTTGACTGTTATTTCCTGTGACCTACTTTTGAGTGTTGACACTTTGATCTGTAACTCAACGGGCCAATCAGTGAGAACAAATTGAGTGACATCATTTCGGAATTAGTTTTTCGATAAATTGTAATTTATGAATAGTCCAATACCATTTCTGCAGTTCAGTTTTTGAGTGTAGAGATTTTGCTCTTCAAAAGAGGGGGCATATTGGGATGCTTCACCTGAGGATGTGACTCAGAGAAGCAATTGTTTCGGGTGAGTTGTGAGAAATCTCATATTTCTCATAACTTAGTTGTTTAGTGTCGGTGAATGTGGTTCATGAATCGACTCCAATTGGAAAGAAAGAGAGCAACAACAATGAAGAATCTGACAAAGAGCATCAAGAATTTCCTGGTTTCAGAAGATGGTCCTACAGCTGTTGAATACGCTGTGATGCTTGCTCTGATTGTGATTGTTTGTTTAACAGCAATTCAGGCTGTCGGAACAAACGCTAACGCGAAGTTCGAACAAGTTCGTGATGCGTTGACCTAATAGCAGTCAATCGTATTACAACGCGAGTACGAGTGAATCGCTCAGTCGAACTTTTCGGCTGAGCGTTTTATTGCGTATCAGATTCTCAAAACGCGAATCTTTGTTTTCAAACAATTTGATTTAGTGAATAACAAAAAAATAAGTCTTTAACCCGAGGAGAAAGCAGCATGTTTCCTTACTTCATAGATCCCCAGGTGGGAGCGGTTATGGAGTTAATCCTGCTGATCGTTCCAGTAATTGTTTGGTTCACCTCCCTTCTGATGTGCAGCCGTTGCTAACTGGTCGGGACAAGGAGACGACAGTATTGCTGGCAACCGGTGTGCTTTAATCTGGTTGTGAAAAAACAGCAATATTTTTCAAGATAATCACCTCACCGCTCTGCCTGTGACCTAAATTAATAATAAGAATACAAAAGTTAAATGACCAATATCAGGGGATTTGAGCGCTTTCATCAAGTGGCAACAGTCCTGATTTGTGAATTTGAATGACATAAACATCCCCAACGAAATACGAAAAAAGTATTTCAATAAGACTAATAAGAAAGGCCATATTGATGGATTGGCAACAGTTACTTCTAGAGAATTGGCACGTAAAATTTGTATCCATCGTTTTGATCTATGCAGCTTACATTGATGGAAAAGAACTTCGAGTTCCAAACTGGATCACATATCCAATGGTGCTTTCTGGTTTGGTCTATATGACTTGGACGGGTGGATTGGCCGGTCTTGGTTGGGGATTACTCGGGATGCTTGTTGGTCTGGCTACCCTACTTCCTTTATACAGCGTTGGAGGAATGGGAGCTGGTGACGTTAAATTGATGGCAGGTATAGGAGCCTGGTTAGGTGTGAAAATCACATTCTATGCATTTTGTGTCACAACAATTGTAGGGGCAATCATGGCCATTGCTATGGTGCTCTATCGCAAGAAATTTTATACGCACTTGGCACAGGCCATGGTGATTCTCGACGAATGGCGTTCTGTTAAAAATCCACGTGAATTATCACGAATTGCAAAAGAGCGAAAGCCGACGATGTTTCTCCTTCCCTACGGAATTCCAATTTGCATTGGTTCAATTGCTTACTTCTTTTATGCCGGCTTACTTTAAAGTTGGCATTTAGATCAGGTATCAAAAGTTAAAATAGATAGTTTGTGTTGAGTGTGTGTTTTGGGTGAAAGCCTTCGGGCAAGGCTACTTAACCAGGATTATTATTTCAAACGATAAAATCGTTATAAATTGAAGCAAGTACTCTCGAAGTGCCGATATTGAGAATGATGACAGAGTTTTCTTTCTGTTAACCTGTGAAAGCAGGATCAAATCAAGTTTGACACTTCAGAAATAGACACGAATCAGTATCGAGTCTGTTCTAGTTACGGGAGTCACTTGATTTGTTTCTCTTTGATGGGTGACAGACATGAAAATAAAGTCATTGATGATGTTGGTCGTCGCAGTCGGTTGTGGATTGGTTGCGATGTTAGGTGTAAGACAGGTGCTCAATCGAGATGATCAGAAGCAAGAAGTTGAGACTGCAAATGTTTTGGTGACAATTGCTGAAATTGCTCCTGGTACTCCTTTGAATGAGTCGAATGTAAAGTTTAAGTCATGGCCAATTGATCAGATACCAGAAGGCTCTGTTACAAAATTGGAGGATTATAAAGATCGTTCCATCAAAACCCGAGCGGTTCCTGGTGAAATCGTGATGAAGGCAAAGCTCAGTGAGCAGGGAGCGCGTGGAGCATCTGTAGAAATTCCAGTTGGAAAACGAGTTTTTACAACATCGGTTGATATGACCAAAACACACAGTGGTTTAATACTTCCAGGTGACTTTGTTGATGTTTATGTAACTTTTTCAGCGCGTAAACCAGAGGGAGGCTTAACCACAATTACGAAAGTGATTCTGGAACGTGTCAAGATCTTCGCAACGGATCATCTTACTGATGTTGGTGGAGCTGATAGCAATCAAGTAAAGTCAAAAAATATTTCGATATTACTGTCACCCAAAGAAGGTGCGATCCTGAAAATGGCTGAGCGGAAAGGGGAAGTTCATCTCGCATTGAGAGCACAATCTGACACGTCGGATACAGAGGATATTCAGTTTAATGAAGATGATTTAGCCGAAGTATTTTCGATTGAAGGTGGTGAGTACACGGATCCAAACGAAACAAAAGGTGATACAAACGAAGAAGACTCTTCAAAAGAACTGGCACAAAAATCTGACAAAACAACTTCAGCCAAACAGTTTTTAGACGAAGAGCAACAACCACAGGAGATGACATCTGTGGGGGCAGAAGTCGAGGCAGAGTTAGAAGAAGCCAAAAAAATGTGGCAAGTCGAAATCTTTTCAGGAGAACAAAAAACAATTCAAGAAGTTGAACTTCTGGAAGAAGAACTGGAAGATAAAACCGCAGCTTTGAAAGGCTTGTGGGAAGTATTTACTAAGAAACAAAATGAAAAAATAAATTAGTTTGATTATTCCCAGCCTTTTGATCAGATACAGGGGATAATGATTTCTGGGCCAAGTAAAGAGTATCCCGATTGGGAATTGGATTATTTCAAAGAGTGATTCGAAGTCTGGGTTTCACCTGGTTTAGATGGCTCAACTGTTTAAAAAGTAAGGGGCACGGATGCTGGCCTTAAAAAAACAATTAAGAATGATTAGACTACCTTTAATTGTATTATTGGTATGTGGTGTTACCACTGTAAAGGGATACTCGCAGAAAGAACAAACCGCGGTTCCCGGAGCAAGCGAACCAATTGTTCAAGTCACTGCCCCCAAAATGAAGCTGGAGATTACAGAGAAATTCTCCAAGATTCTTAAGTTTCCAGGCAAAATCAAACGCGTCGACGGATTTGATCCGACTGTGCTGGGGGTGACTGCTTTAACTCCGAATGAAATTCGGGTTCAAGCCATCATACCGGGGGTTACAACTCTGGTCATCACTGATGAAAACAAAAAAGTCTTTTCTGTTGAGACTTTTGTCAGTGGAGACGCTCGGCATTTACAGGCCTATCTCCGTGAACTGTTTCCCAGTTCTTCTGTCACTGCGATCAAAGTACAAGACTCTGTTGTTTTGCGTGGCTGGGTTACCGAACCAGAGGCCATTACTGAGATGGTCGAAATCGCAGAACAGTTCTTTCCCAATGGTGTGTTGAACCAGATGAAACTGGCTGGAGTACAGCAGGTTTTGCTCAAAGTCAAGATAATGGAAGTCCAACGCTCGAAGATACGACAGTTGGGTGTGAACTGGTTATTTTTAAACCAATCGTCCTATGTTTATAGTACGCCTGGCTCTCTTGTTCCAATTACAGGAATTACAGTTCCCTTTGGTGGCCCCCCTGCACTGACTGCTTCACAGAATTTGCTCAGTGGAACTTCACTGGGGTTTGGACTGGTAGACAGCTCAAGCATCTTCCAGGCGTTTATTGAAGCATTAAAACAGGAAGCATTACTTAAGATTCTGGCGGAACCTGAATTAGTAACGACCAGTGGTCGTCCCGCTAACTTACTTTCTGGTGGTGAATTTCCAATTCTGGTACCACAAAGTTTGGGTACTGTCACGATTGAGTGGCGCGAGTTTGGTGTTCGAATGGAGGCGGTTCCCATTGTTCTCGGCAACGGTCGTTTACGATTGGAAGTACAGCCGGAAGTCAGTGAACGAGACTTTTCTAATGCGGTTCAGGTCGCTGGAACAACAGTACCTGGTTTAACAGTTCGCAGAGCGAATACAGCAGTGGAAATGAATTTCGGGGAAACGATGGTGATTGCCGGGTTAATTTCCAGTCGAAGAACAGCTGAAACTTCGAAGACTCCTTTTTTGGGTGAGCTTCCTGTGATAGGAGCAGCCTTCCGCAGAGTGAGATATAATGAAGGCGAGACGGAGTTGGTCATTATGGTAACACCGGAGTTGGTCTCGCCACTAAAATCGGGACAGGTGCCTCCGGGAGGTCCTGGTTTATTTACAGCGACACCCACGGATCGAGAGCTGTACCTGGATGGAGTGCTTGAAGTACCAAATTATGGTGATGATTGTCCTGAATGCCGTTATTCTGTGCCTGGACCAATCAGTCCTGAATCAATGATGTATTCTTCAGACCATGTATTACCTCCTGCATCTGCTTCACAAGTACCACCTGTACCGGCAGCACCTTCGGTTCAATCTGAAGTGATTAAGAAATCAACTCTGTCACCAGAAAATATTAAAAATTTACAGCAACAACAAAAATTGAAACGAGCTGCACCGAAAGCTCCTGCCAGTTCAAAGGTACCAACTCTTAATAACTCATCAGCTGGTAAATGGAAAGCAAAGCAAAATACATCAAATTCGAATCCGAAAAAAGCTCCCAGCAGCTTGAGCAGTCCGCCTTCCAATAAGCGTCCTGGTTTAATCGGTCCCGGAAGTAAATAGGAACTATTATAAAAGTATGATCTGACTCGATAACCGTAAAAGTTACTTATGAGTACGTAACCTTAAGAATAAGTGATCATGAAATGAGTGGAGTTGTTCGATTATCCATAATCGATCCTAACGAGACAACACGCAATGAGCTGAAAAATATGCTGATTGGCGTTGATATGGTTTGGCTTGAAGCAGAGTGTAGCCGTTACGAATTTTTTTCGGATGTTGTTTCACAGACTCAGCCAGACATTGCTTTGATATCGTTGGATGCGAATCCTGAGATGGCACTCAATCTCATTGCTCAAGTCACGCGAGATTTACCATCTTGTAATGTCATCGTGGTGAGTAGTTCGCAAGAAGGCAGCTTGATCTTAAAGGCAATGCGTAATGGTGCCAAAGAATTTTTAGGTTTCCCTTTGGTCTTGGAAGATTTTCTCTCTGCCCTCAATCGGATACAGCTTACCTCTGGGAAATCCGAGGGTGAGCAGAGTGCGCCCCGCTCAAGTCAAGTGATCACGGTAGCGGGAGTGAGTGGAGGTGTTGGCTGTACATCTCTTGCCATCAACCTGGCCTGTTGTCTGGCAAGCAATGAGAGAAATAGCGTGGCGGTAATCGATCTTGATTTAGCATTGGGTGATACTGATGTCTGGTTGGATATTATTCCCGATTACACCATTCAGGATGTTGCTGAAAATATTGCCAGGCTGGATTATTCATTATTGAAGCGATCTTTAACTAAACATGATTGCGGTGCATTTTTATTGCCTCGACCAGTACAAATGGATCAGTCGATGCAAATCACCACCGAAGTGTTAAAGCGTATTATTGCACTTTTAAGAGCCACGTTTACGCATCTGGTGATCGATATCAGCAAATCATATAACAGCCTTGATATGGCAGCGATGGAACTCTCTGATACGGTCTTATTGACGGCTCAGTTGGATTTGCCATGCTTGCGAAATGTGGTGCGTTTGTCACAATTTTTTGATATGAACGAACATCTTTCAGACAAAATCAAAGTTGTAATGAATCGTTTGGGATTGGAAGACACACAAATCAGTATCGGTAAAGCGCTGGAAACCATTGGTCGTGATATCTTTTGTCAGATACCAAATGATTACGCCACAATGGTTGAATCAAGAAACAATGGGGTTCCTCTTGCCTTACAGTCGCCCAAAGCGAAGTTGACCAGGACGATTATGGATTTAGCAGTTAGTATTGGAGGCGATGTTTCTGCTGTTGATGAAGACTCAACAGCGAAAAAGAAAAAAAGTCTCTTTGGTTTTTTAAATAACTCAAAATAGAAACTGTGAGTCAGTAACCTAAAGAATTAAGCATCCAAATCAAGCTGTGTACCGAGTTCTCCCTCAGCATCTGGGGCTCTTACAGAATGATTTTCTTCAGATTTGGAGTCCTGAGACTTAGTCTGCTCCTCTTCGCCATCAAATCCGAATGGCATACGACCATCGGCATCACGGTCGCCTGATTTGTCGGCATTACCAACGTCCTGTAGTTGATGTTCGGTCATCGCTTTCTTGTCGATAGACATGTTTTGTTGAGCAGCTTCTGCTTTCTGCTTATCTACATTCGCCTCGCTTTTCTGTGCGCCAGCAAAAGAACTTTGTAAATTAGACGCACTCGGGTTGATCGAACTCATAATGACTGATCCTTTAACCACGTTTTGCAAGCTACCAAGATCAGGCTGCACATCAGAGGATGCGATTTGCATATCGCCACTAAAGCATAATTTTCAACGATGCCTCAAAAATGTCAAGAGGGATTTGATTGTGACCAAGGAGTCAGTGCCCCGCCTTCCATGAATTTAGCAATAGATGGGCTTGTCCTTGATGATGGGCCTCATGCCAGCAAATGACTTGCAATGCCAGACGATTTGTCCAGCCTCGCTCTTTAAGTCCTTCCGGAATTTGGTCTAAATCTGATTCATGAATTGTTAAGAGTGTTTCAAGCAAATTTTGACGTGATTTGGCAAGAATATCTCGTATTTCATTCATAGAGGGAATGTTCTGATCAGCAACACTCCCCTTTTGAAATTGAGGGAACCAGGACGACAAATGAGATGTCGTTTTTCTTAGACGGTTCGTTGCAAATAATTCTTCTGTAATAGCAATATGCATTATCTGCCAGGCGATATGTGCTCTTTGGGGGCCTGGCTGGTATATCAAAGCACTAAGTGGATCGTCTAATTGTGATATTTCTTCCAATAATTTTAATGTCATATTTCGATTAAATTCTAAAAGTTGCTGTATTGTAGCAATGTAATCACTCATTTTACTTGTTTACCTTAAAGTTCTAACTGAATTTGACAGTTGTAAATTTCTCAGTTTGATTGTATATCTCACAGTCTACATCAGAAAAGTGCTTAGCTATAATAGTGTGATATTTATTGGCGTTCCTGTTAGCGTATCAAGGTCAACACTTAATCAACCTCAATATATTTTATTGACAATTATATAGAAGGAACTGCCTGACATGGGAGTCTCGGCAGAACAGTATCAACAAAGTCTGGATTACCTCTTTGGTCGTCTCAATTATGAACGAATGGGGAGTAGTAAGTATTCTACCAAAGATTTTAAATTGGAACGCATGCAAGAGCTTTTGCGGATTTTAGGTAATCCTCAATCCGAAGTGCCTGCTATTCATGTGGCAGGTACAAAAGGAAAAGGCTCCACTTCAGTGATGATCGCGGACATGCTTTCTGCTGCAGGATATCAAACAGGTTTGTTTACTTCACCGCATGTGACAAAATATGAAGAACGAATTCTCATTGATGGTCATCAGATCCAACCTGAGCAACTGATTGACATTGTGAGTGAAATTGCTGCACAGGTCAAATACGATCAGGATACATCAAGCCCTACTTTTTTTGAGTTAACAACTGCTTTGGCCTGGATGCATTTTAATCAGCAGCAAGTCAATTTTGCAGTAATGGAAGTAGGACTGGGAGGTCGTTTGGATTCGACTAATGTCTGTGAACCGCTTGTTTGTGTAATCACAAATATCAGCTATGACCACATGGCTCTTTTAGGAAATACGATTGCGAAGATTACACGTGAAAAAGCGGGGATCATCAAGCCAGGAGTTCCTGTTTTTAGCGGAGTTACCCAACCAGAGGCCATCGAGGTTTTAGAAGAAGTCTGTGCTGAGAAACAAGTACCATTGTATCTACTGAACCGGGATTATTTTTGGGAACTGCGTTGTGAAACAGAGAATCAGTTACATGTGCCTGGACTCAGGAAAACCCAAGAACAGATTCCAACTCAAAAAATTCAGGTCAAAACTCCCTGGTCTGTGATTGATGAAATGCCAGTAAATCTTTTGGGAACACATCAAGCGGCCAATGCTGCACTGGCGGTAACGATATTAGATTATCTTCGACATCAGGAAACTCCGATTGAGCTTCAACAAATGCGTGCAGGTATGGCTTCTGTCAAATGGCCCGCGCGAATTGAAGTTGTTCAAAAAAGCCCTCCTGTGATTGTTGACACTGCTCACAATGATGCTTCGATTCAGGCACTAATCAAAACACTCGAGGAAAGTTTTGGATACCAGAATCGTTTATTGATTTTTGCCGCTTCGCGAGATAAAGACATCAAAGAAATGCTGATCACTCTGTTACCACATTTCCAGACAGTCATTTTAACTCAATATTTATCAAACCCGCGGCGTGTTCTCGTAGATGAATTACTCGAGTTAATGCAATCGATTCAATGTGAAACAAAAAATACTGCTGAGATGATTGTCACTACAAGCCCAGACGATGCCTGGTTAAGAGCAAAAGCATGTTCGACGCCTGATACTTTAACTTGTGTGACGGGGTCTTTTTTCATTGCTGCTGAAATGCGGGAGCTTCTTCTCGGGACGACTGATGAAATCCTCGTTTCAGAATCTTGCTAACTTGCAAGAATTAGATTACCTCTGCAATTTGATTAGAAATTGGTAAGTTCGTTTTAGATTCGAATTCAGAAGAGTGTAATGCGCATTAAAATAGGAGCAGGATAATGAAGCTTACCCTGCCCCTTTTATATTAGTGAATTATTAGGTTAGGGCCCTACTCGAATCGGATTTTTTCTACGTTTGCTTTTCTTTCCTTTTTTCGGTGGGCCAAGCATCTCTCCCTCCATGCCTTCAAGACCAAGGGCACTGATGCCCTCGAAACCTGCTGCATCAAAGCCATCTGTCGGTGCAGCCGTTCGTGCCTCCATTGCTTCTTTAACCCAGGCAAGACTTTTTCGTTCCCGGTCAAGCTTTGCTTTAGCTTTATCATAGGTTGGTGACGCCTCAGGAGTCAGAGACGGTTTTAGGTTGCCAAAGCTATCAACGATGATTGCTTCTGCGTCGACAGGCAGGTGTCCGCGTAATTTCGCAGGCAAATTCAAATCTGGATGTTCGTCTGCAATGATTGTTGGTGATGGAATCGCATCGACGAGATAGTTTTGTGTATCAAATTCAACAGCAGCTTTATCATCAAATTCTTCTTTTGCTACATCATAGAGTTCAGTAATTTGTTCGCCGCCGATTTCTTCACCAACGGCAGTTTTGAGAGTAGAATGAATGGTTGTTCCCGTTTTGGGATACCATTGGAAGACTTCAAAGTAGGCTGTGGTCCCATTGACACCACGCGGAGGTTTGACATTTTGAAGAAAATAATAGACGTCCTGCTCCGCGGTAACGGCTGCCGTGTCATTGCTCCAGGGAGTTGTGCGTGTTTCTCCTTCAGCAACAGAAGGGAGAACTACTTCTTCAATCGGACGCTGGAAGTTAGGATTTCTCACAACGAGTCGCACTCGATATTTATAAGTTTCACCAGGATTCAGATCAAAATCAAAGTAACGGAATAAAAGCAAACGTCCAGCTGCTGAGGCATTAGTTCTCAATTTCTCGACAAACTTTTTTTCATCCAAAGGTTCTCTAGACGCTTGGGGACCCATCATATTTGCAGCCATGCCCCTGAAAGCAGCATCCATTTCTGAAGATTCATCACCCATCATGATGTCAGTGCGAATTTGCCGCATACCAATCTGGAGTTGTGAAAACCCCTTTTGTTTTTCTTTGAAGACTTTTTCACCTGCATGAGTCTTTTGGTAGCGCTCCAGAAGAAGTCGGTTGACTTCCAGTTCTTGTTCAATTTCTTCTTGACTCAGTGTGAAATTTTCGACCCGAGGATGAGTCGCTACTTTATACCAGAACCCGGCAATACGACTGGGAAGTGGCATCGTAAAGACACGATCAGTGATGCTGGTATTGACAACGGGCGGATCAAAGTCGGCACTTTCTTTTAAAACTTCAATTGAAGTTTCGATATCTACTTTTTCCCAAGGGCCAGACCAGGGATCGTTACCAGGAATTGCCTTTTTACGTTGCAATTCAAAATCAAGGAACTCAAGAATCCTGCCTGCCTGCATATTCTGGAGTGAGAACGCATCACCCAAGGAACGCTCCAGCTTATCTTGCTGCGTCGCGAGATCAAACACACCTCGAACGGCGACATATCGCAAACCACGGCCTTCACGCGCGGGGCCTGCCATGCCTCCCATTCCCATCATTCCGTCTTCAGCAAAAGCCGACTCCATACTGTCTGGAGAAGCAAAACTAGGATCAAGACCACCACCGGCAGCCATCATTTCCGCGGATTCAGTCATTGCCATTGCTGACATATTCCCAAAGGTTAAACCCGCCATAGCAGAATCTCCGGCACCCGCCATACCAGCGCCAGTTCTACGTCGTTTGAATTCATCGTATTCTGGTTCGTCAGGCTTGGTTGTTTCCGATCCTTCAATTTCAGATCCGTCGCCTTCTCCATCCATGGCAAGTTCAGGAGGGCGTATCATCATAATGAAACGGCCGTAATCAGCTTTCAAATCTTCGACGGGGAGCCAGACTACTTCTTTAGCTTTTTCTTTTTTACGATATATTTGCCAGGAGATTGGAGTAGAAAATGTAAACTTGGAGACCTCGACTCCGTTATCAATCACATCTTTTACATTTTCGAACAAGTCGTCTTCTTTAAGAAATTCATTACGTTTTTCTTCCGGCCATTGACTATTTTTGACCAGTGTTTGTGCAGTATCTACTTTTTGGTTTAGTTCAACTGGAGTGCGTTTTTCTGTTGTCCACTTTGAAGTAAAGACAGCAAATACAATGAATAGCACAACAAAACACAGGACAATTTTTTCACCGTGATTTACTGCAAATTCTTTGTAGTTCATTCCTTTGAGATTGGACATCAAGTTTTTCACGGGACCTTCTCCGTTTGGTTAAGTTTTTTACTGTAATTAGTCAAACTTAGTTTTGAGGTAAACAGGTTTTATTATTTTACAGCTTCCTCTGACTTGGGTTCAGTCTTTGGTAGCTGTGGATTATTAGAATCGGAGCCTGCTGGTTGCGGCTGAGTAGACTCCGTTGGTTGTTTTGGTTGTTCTCCAGTAGTCGAATCATCAGGTTGCTTTTCTGAATTTTCTGCTGGAGCAGTCAGTTCAACAGGGTTTGCTGGGTTTTCTACAGGGGGTGTTGTTGAAGAATCTGCAGGTTGTGGCTCTGCGCCAGTCACTGGTTGCTGATTTGCATCCATTTCCCCTCCCTCTGATTGAGCAACGACGTCTCCTTCTGGAGGTGTGTAGGGTTTGTAGAGTGTCATCAGGCCTGCGATCGTAACAACAGCTAGTTCCGGGTCATTGAGAGCGGCATCAAGTAAGCTTTTGTTTTCGAGCCCTTGATCACGTCCTGCTCCAGGGAGTCCATCTGCTTCAAAGCCGGCGCCTGGACGACCTAAACCTCCATCTAAACTACTTTCCAGATCAAATTCGTCTCCACCTGCCATAGCTCCGCCTCTACCTGGTCTACGGCCAGCCATGCCACCGCCCATTTGACCAAGCGGGCTGAGATTATCATCAAACATATCTGCGATTTGAACACGCTTAATTTCGACGGGCCAAGGCATTTTTGTCAGCTCTGCGAGTAAATGTGGTAGTTTTGTTGATTGAACGACAACTTTTAAATAGAAGGCACGAGTTTTATAAGGAAGCTCTTCTTCTTCATGATAGTACCGTTTGAGGTTTTGCGCACCCCTTGCACCAAAACCACCGCCGAGCCCTCCAGGAACCATAGCATCTGCAGATTCCATCATCTCACCTGACTCGTCCCCTCCTCCAGCAGAGCCATCAACATCATTCCCAAAGATTTCTTTCAAATCCATGTCAACGCTGATACTCTGCATTCCATCCTTGCCACCTGCCATGCCAGGTTGGGGGCCACCGCCACCAAATAGTCCACCACCACCTGCAAAATCTCCTTCCATACTCATGCCTGGATCCATGCCATCACCACCAGCAGGGGCGCTGCCGTCATCGCCAACTGTTCCCCCCCGCAATTCAAGTACAGAAATCTGTCGAACGGCAGACTCACTGATATTGGCCGCACCTTTATTGACATCTGCAATTGCTTTCAGAATGGAGGTCACGAGCCAGATATCTTCCTGGGCGTCCCACATTTCTTTTGGAGTTGGTGGTAGCGTTTTCCATTTGTCTAAAGGAACATGGGGAATTACATTGGGAGAGAGATCGACTGTTCCGGTCCCCTCTCTCAGGTCAAAGGGATTTGCCAGCTTATGTACACGTAAAATTTCAAATTTGTAAGCGCTACGATACAGGTTTCGTGGTACACGAGATATCTCACCACGATAAGGTGTATCTTTCATCAAAGGAGCAATATTTGTTGGCCATACAAACAAGCTCTTTTGTTTGTCCCAAAGATATTTATGTGATTGTCCAATGTAATTCTCTTTTTCTTTGTTGATTTGTTTGAGTGCGGTTGACCATGTTTCATTAGGAGGATTCGGAGAGATTTGCGCGTCGGTAAACGCTTTATCAATAGCCGTTTTTCGTTCTTCGATTTCTTTGGCAAGGCCACCTGTCGCCATGCTCCAACCAATAACAGGCAGTAGCAGTGCGATAAACAGAATAATCCAGAATTTATGAGCAAGAATCGGTTTTAGTTTGTCCATGAGTTTGTCCTCGATTCTCCGCAGAGATTTATTGACTCAAATTCAGTAATTTTGATCACTTTATCACAGTATTTAATTTGAAAGTAAAACGTTGATTAACCTGCTTCTGCGGTTTCTTCCCCTTCACTTGAAGAGGACTCTGGTTGCGTTTCCAGCCGTTCAAGTACCGGAATCGGTTTCCAGACAAATTCTAATGTGAATTTTGTTTGGTGAATTCGCATTGGTTTGACTTCTTTTTCAACACGATTTCTACCAGGGCGCGGTCGTCCGACGCCGCCCAAACCACCACCGGGGATACCTATGGCGTCTTCTCCCGGTAGGACGCCTCCGACTCCACCACGAGCCCCAAAGCCTCCAAATCCACCGCGGGCAAAGGCTCCTCCTTCGCCACCTGGTTGCATTCCCCGTGGACGACCTTTGGGATAAAATTCGAACGGGCTTCGTTCATCCGAAAGAATAATGGCATGTGAAATACCCATTTTGCGTACATCGACCATGGGAGAATTTGGATTTTTCACTGTCCACGATTGAAGGTTTTTGAGTAACGTTTCATGGACATATAGAGCACCAATATCGGTCGTTGGCTTTGATTCGTCGTGGTGATAATGCAAACCATGTAAGGTGAAGACAAAGCCTTCTCCTTCAGGTGCTTTATCCTGATCTTCTTTTAGCATAATTGACTTCGCTTGCTTAGGTAGTTTCTCAAACCACTCATTCAAGTCGGCATAATGCTTTACTGTAATTCCAGGTAACTTGATCCGCTTACTTTGCTCAATTTTTTCATTATCAAGTTCGTCGCCAATGTCGCGAGGAAGGCATTCATTTATGGCTTTGAACACCTCTAACCAGTCGTCCCTTGTTTCCAGGTTCCAAACAAGCTTGTTCCCTGTCTCAATGAGAGAAGTAAATTCACTTTCTGCGCTATCATAGCTAGACTTATATCCGCTCACTTGAGTTGTCAAATTTTTGACTTTACCTTCTGCACTACCAAAACGTTCGGTGCTAACTGAGTTGGCAACATTGCTATACCCTACTGCTGAAATACAAAGTCCCACTAATAAGGCTGCGGCTGTAACAACGGCCCAAGGTTTTTTACGCCGAATCTTACGAGCTGTTGCAATTTCAGGTGGTAGTAGTGAAGTGCGAATAGATGTCTGTTGCAAGGCCTGCAACGCAATTCCATAAGGAACAGTAAACGTCAGGATATTGTCCTGGAACAGTGGTTCGTTAAGGACCGCATCACCAACCAATGCCTGAAAGTCATCAAGCCGTTCCACTTCGTATTGTAGGTTTTGTTGTAAGAATTTTTGTAAACCAGCAAGTTTAAATCCATTACCTGTCCCATAGACTTTGGAAATTTTCGCATCACGGTTAACACTGGAAAAATATCCAATAGATCTTTGGATTTCCGCGACATAATCGTTAAAGACAGGACGCAAGGCTTGGAACACTGCTCTTGGGTCTTCTGATCGTGTTGCATTGCATTTGAGATGCTCGGCTTTGGCAAATGTGAGTTTCATCTCTTTGGTGAGGGCACGCGTAAAGTGGTTTCCACCAATGGGTACGTTACGAATCCAGATCTTACTGCCATTAGTTACCATCAGTGTGGTACTGTCGGCACCCATATCGACCACAATGGAAGACTCTTCAGGATTCCCCTCGTAGTCCTGGCCAACTCGCATGCCTAGTGAGTCATAACAAAGAGTGTTGTAAAGACCCAGTGGGGCAATTTGGATCAGCTCGACTTCGAGTTTTCGATCAACAAACGGTTGTAGTGTTTGTAAGACCTGATCGCGTTTCATCGCAAAAATACCGACTTCGGCATCCAGCATGTAGCCGCTTTCTTCTACACCTCCACCCAGAGGCTGATAATCCCAGATGACATCTTCGAGAGCAAAGGGGATTTGTTGTTTCGCTTCATATTTCACAATTTCAGGAACACGATTCGATTGAACCGGTGGTAATTGAATGAACCGAGCCAAAGAGGCCTGCCCTGGAACACTGATTGCGATCAGATCCCCTTTAATTTCGTTACGAGACAGAAACGTTTCCAAAGCCTGGCTAATCAATTCATCGGGAACCGCATCTGGTTGGCTAAGAATTTTAGGATGCGGAATATAATCGAAGGCAACGGCAATCACTTGATCGGCGGCTTCCGCATAGCGAAGACGGATGGCTTTTAAACCAGCTTGTCCAATCTCAATGCCCCAAACAGCTTGATTATCTGCCATGTGTCCGATTACTCCTACTTTCTGGAACGGCTTGTCTCAGTGGTTACCAGAATCAATAACGAGGTGAAATTCCGCTTGCTGAATCAAATTGCTCAGAAGTGCGAAATGAGAATCATCTAAATTAGTTTCGTGTCAAGAAAGGTTCGAGAATCACTTTTGAGAGCAAAGAATTCCCTAACATAAGGCTATCACAGGATTTCGTCTAAAGTCAATGAAATAAAGGATGTTTGAAAACGACTTCATGAAAATTAATAAACATGCTCTGTATATTTTACTGCTTAAATGGAACTAAAATGAAGTAACAAACTTAAGGCAGATATCTTTTAGTAATGATGCTTTCATTTTGTTAGATGAGAGCTTACTGAGTATAGTTCCCGCAAATCCTATCATTTAATACGATTTTGTCGTTTTTCTGATGGATTCTCTAAAAAGATTTTAGTCGATTTTGGCGTGTCGCTGATCGTTCGAGGTTTAAAATAGGGCTGATTTAAGTATAAGTTCATCATACATTTGTGAATTATCAAGTCTGTGGAAGACGGTTCTATGGATCATCATTGGCGGTTTGCTTATGCTAATCGTAGTCAGCGTCGAAAATGAGAGCTTTCCCTGTAAAATAACAGAATGACACAACGTTCGTAAAGCATTGCAATATAATGACATACAATGATATTGTAATATTGATCCCTTGTCATAGTCTTGAAGATTTTCCAACGGAACTGGATGAAAAAGACGCAGAGAGCCTGCTCAACGCTTTTGCGGTGGCCTGGCATCCTGAACTTTTGGCCTCATCACGAGTGATTCCCAGTTGGCATCGTTCCGATGAACCTCCGCAGTTTTTGACAGATCGTTTGCTGCTCATTCCCAAGACTTCTGAAGATTGGCTGCCTTACGGTTGGATTGAAGAGGCTGAGTCAAATGGCGCAACTGTTGTCAGTGGCAAGATTGAGCGAGATGAAATGGCAGAAGCAGCTCTTCAGCCACTCAACTCTGAACAGGAAGATTCGGCTCATGAGGTCTTGTCGGATGATTTGGTTGCTGATTTTTATGCATTGGGGCTCTGTTATATTCAATTAGAATTATTAACCCGCTGTATGCACCATTTTAGTAGCTTAGATGAGGCAACCATTCAGCGGGAGGCCATTGCCGCTGCTGATGCAGCGTTAGCCAATGATATTGAAGCAGCCCGCGCGCATCTCAAAGGATGTTTTGAAGTCCTTCTGGAAAATCGGGAACGTTTTTATCCCATTGATTGTTATTTGCTCGACTTGTGCCTGTTGACGCCGGAGTCGGTTGACGATTCACTCAAGCAGTCCATCGCCGCTGAGCGGCCCTTAAATTTGTTGATCACCGCAGATGATCTTGAAACCATCGCTGAAAAAGATCCTGACTTAATAGCACACCTGAAAAGGAGCTGTCAAAGTCAGGAAACGGAAGTGATCGGAGGGGACCAAGAGCAGATTGCCATTCCGGTTGTGCCAGTTGAGTCTGTCATCTGGCAGTTGCAATCGGGAACGAACAAAATTCAGGAGCGGACAGGACGTGCACCTACGACGTGGGCCAGGCGGCGTTTTGGCCTGGCCTCTCTCCTACCTATGTTACTGCATCGATTTGGATTTCATTCTGCCTTGCATATCGTATTAGATGATGGCGTTTATCCCGATTATGAACAAAGTAAAATTCACTGGGAAGGCGCAGATGGAACGATCTTAGATGCCTTTTCTCGAATTCCCATGTCTGCTGAAGGTGCCGCCAGTTATCTTCGATTTCCGCAGCGGATGGCGGAGTCGATGGAAGAAGATCAGGTCGGGGCTTTGATGTTTGCTCATTGGCCTGATGTAAAGTCCCCCTTCTTTGAAGATTTTAAACGCATCCATCATTATGCCCCCGTGTTGGGGAGCTTTGTGCTGTTGAATGATTTCTTTCAAAACACGGAGTCATCGGGACGACATTCCTCTTATGATGCCCGGGAATACTTATCGCCTTTCCTGAGTCAACTTGTGGCGATGCGAATACCCAACCCTCTTAGCCGCTTTATTGATCATTTCCAAAGGTATGATGAGTTTACTGCCGGGCTCTGGTTTCACACAATTTCCAAAGCCATCTATGGACAAACGATACAAGATGCCTCGCTTTTCAAAATAGAACAAGCTATCGAAAGCGGCCATCCCGATGCGAGCGAAGAACATCTTCAAAACGCTGTTACGTCGCTGAAAGGTTTTTGTGAAGCGGGCATAGCTAAGTTGGCTGATGTGATTCTTCAAGGCACGGAACAACAACAGTATGGAGTTTTATTGTTGAACTCCTTATCGTTTAATCGGACTGTTGTTGTCGATCTATCTGAGTTTCCTAATGCACCAGAGCTAAGTGATTCAGTCAAAGCAACACAATTTGATGATCGACAAAAGAAAGCCGTTGTTGAGATCCCGGGGGCGGGTTTTGTCTGGCTGCAGCCAGCCCAGTCCCCGCCAGAGCATCCTAAAGTGAATGTGCCAATTGCGGAGCCACTCTTGCTTAGAAATGAATTTTTTGAAGTTCATATACACGAAGAGACGGGTGGCATTGCTCAAATTAAAGAATATGGTCGCAAGCCGAATCGTTTAAGCCAGCAATTAGCATTTCGATTTCCCTACCAGCGAAATATTTCTACAACAGGCCCCTTAGGGAGTTGGGACAATAAAACTCCTTATTCCGAGATACGAGAAGTGAAAGTAGAGCTGACATGCGATGGTCCAGGCATGGGAGAAATTGTCACAACTGGTGAAATATTTGATCAGGTGAGTGAGAGCACGCTGGCAACATTTCGTCAGATTTTCCAGCTTTGGCGCGGGCGGCCTATTCTTGATGTGAAGATTGAGCTTGATATTCAGACAATGCCGGATGGAAATCCCTGGGACAATTATTTTGCAGCTCGATTTGCATGGGGAGATAGCACGGCTTCTCTGACAAGATCGTTATTAGAGAGTGCGCATGCATTTCAGGGAGAACGGTTTGAAAGTCCTCACTATTTTGAGATTGCAGAAGGTGAAGAACGGGTAACGATTCTCAATCATGGTTTACCATTTCATCGTAAAACAGGGCCTCGCATGCTGGATAGTATGTTGGTTGTTGAAGGAGAAACCAAACGCGAATTTAGATTCTCGATTGCTGTCAACCAGAGCTTTCCCATGCAAACAGCCAAGAATGTCATGGTTCCCGCAGGTCAATTTTCAAGTCCGGTTGGACCTCCCCGTATGGGAGACAGTGGTTGGTTATTTCATGTTTCAGCCAGTAATGTACAACTAACACGAATTTTGGATCTGGTAAACCACGAAGAAGGTTCCTCGCAACATACGTTTGGTGTATCGACTGGTTTTGCAGTGCGTTTGATTGAGACCGAAGGGATACATCGTTCTGTCAAATTGCGATGTTGGAAATCACCCGTCAGCGCCAGACAACGTGATTTTCACGGTAAAACAATAGTGGAACTTCCGATTGAAGACGACGCTGTTCTAATTGAAATGTCTCAGTATGAAATTGCTGAGATTGAAATCCAGTTTGAGGAGCAATCCTAGTTGATGATCGTGACGATAGATGGTCCGGCAGGATCTGGGAAAAGTACTGCAGCACGAGGTTTATCGCAGCGTTTAGGCTTCGAGTTTCTTGATACAGGGGCAATGTATCGATGTGTTGCCTGGAGTGTGCTTGATCAAAACGTTGATCCAACTGATGAGGAAGCGGTTGAAGTAATTAGCCAGCAAATTAAAATTTCATTTTCTGATGCCCAAGTGCTGGTTGATGGACGGAATGTTTCAGAGGCAATCCGTACCCCTGAAGTGACGGAAGTTGCTTCTCTGATTGCACAATACCCGGTAGTGAGAACAGAGCTGGTACGTTTGCAGCGTCAAGCAGCTGAAGGAATTGATATCGTCAGCGAAGGTCGAGATCAGGGAACGGTGGTTTTTCCTGAAGCGTTCTGCAAGTTTTTTCTGATCGCCGATCCGCAAGAGCGAGCCCGACGCAGACAGGCAGAACTTCGAACTCAAGGGAAAAACATGTCGGTTGCAGAGATATTGCAGCAAATTGATCAACGCGACCAACGTGATGAACAACGCACCGTCGCCCCGTTAGTACCGGCCGACGATGCGGTGGAATTCAATACTTCGACTTTGACAATTGAAGAGGTTTTAGATCAATTGGAACAAATTGTCAGATCACGAATGAGTTCCAAACCTCACTAAACCGAATCGATTGATTTTGGATTAGAAAGTCAGCGTCAAAGTAATCGTCGTACGGCTGTCAAGAAGATCTTTTCGATTAGAAAGCGGGAATTCCCAAACGCCTGCGAGAGACAAGCAGCGATTAACGCGGTAGTTGGCTCCAAAGGCGGTCGTCACAACATTATTTCCTGCTACGCTGGAAGAACCAAGATTGATCCAGTCTCCCCCTTCAATACTTAGCGGCAAAGCCTGACCACTTTTGGTATAAACAATTCCGTTCAATTCTGCGATTGCCGAGAGTTTATTGGTAATGGGATGGTCATAATGCACACTGTAATAAATCGATTGTGATTCTTCTGACGTGTCACCAGGAATATGATAGCCTGCTGAGGCGATGACATGACCACTGCCAATTTGCTTACCCAGAGAAACATAGGGTGTCCATACTCCATCACCATTTCCTTGAAACACGCGTGTACTTCCATTGGTTGTTTCATAAATCAGTCCACCAGAGAGTAAAAATTGATTCTCTACATCTCTGATAAAGACATATTTCAGGCCAAGTCCAAGGTCTGACCAGCCTGTTCTATTTCCCACACCACGTGTTTGTAAAGTATTATACCCATCTTTGATTGCCAGAAAGGAGAGTCGTTCGTTCAAGGCAATTCCGATTTGGAGAGCGTAGACTTGCAAGTCCCCTGCTCCAAGCACGGGGGTCTGAGCGTCAATCATTTGATTGATGAAAACACCGCGTACATAGGTCAGCGAGCGTGGATCAATCGCCCAAACGGGATTACTTACCGGCATAATAAAGTCATCAAAACAGCGATCGCTGGGAAATTTATTCAATAACGGTATTCGATCACATATTGTACAACATGAGCTACAATTGCATATTGGGCAGTCACAAACAGAAGATTGATCGTTGCAGACAGAGGAAGAACAATATCCGTGCGCGGGTTGGCTCAGTGCTGGTTCACCGCTAGGCGTATGAATCAGTTCTGTTTTCGAGTCTGGTGGAAGAGTAGAATCATCATCGTCATCCAAGACAGGAGGTGCTGGTGCCGCATCTTGTTCGAGGACTCCTTGAGATAATACATCTGCTAAGGTTTGTGGTTGAACCGCCTCTTCGGCATAAATTGCCGAACTGGTAAGAGTACACGAAATCGTGACGATCATAATCAGCGAGAATCTCATGTTTCCCCCCTCCTGGAAATGAGATGATGGAGCGTTTGTTCGCTAAATACGTAATTAGATTGTTTTATTCTCTCAAAAGTATCGGCCATTTTATTTCGTGAGATGAAGGGATAAAACAAACCTGATCTGTTTTACCTAAATGAATGGTAATACTGCATGTGAATGGTTTCAGAATGCAAAAAGGATGCACGTTTGAACGACGTGCATCCTTGATAAGTAGAGCAAAGTAAGGTTAATGATTAGTGCATTAGTTGCTTTTCGAAATCGATTTCGTACTTCTTCATTTTCTTATATAGTGTTGTGCGATTGATTCCCAAGGCTTTGGCCGTGTTTTGTCGATTCCAGCCATTGGCCTCAAGGGCTTCGATAATGATTTGACGTTCAGGGTTTGCTAAAGCACTCTTTAATGAGGCATTTCCCACTCGATTGCTAGAAGAGGCCAAAAATGATTGTTCCTGACGAATTTGTTCGGGAAGATCATGAATTCGAATGTAATCACCTTTTGTTAACACAACCGACCGCTCAATGACATTAATGAGTTCTCGAACATTACCTGGCCAGGAATATTTTAACATGGCTTGAACTGCAGAAGCATCAAAACCTTTGATGGATTTGCCAACTTGTTCGTTATAAATTTTGAGATAGTGTTCGATCAGCAGCGGAATGTCACTGATGCGTTCTCTAAGTGCAGGCTGAGTCAATGTAATTACGTTAATGCGATAATATAAATCCTGTCTGAATTCTCCTTTGGCTACCATCTCTTCCAAATTTTGATTGGTTGCCAAAATGAGACGAATATCAACAGAATGAGTTTTATTATCACCAACTGCTTCGAATTCACGATCCTGCAAAACCCGCAACAATTTTACCTGCAGACTGGGAGAAGACGTAGCAATTTCATCCAGGAACAATGTACCACCATCCGCCTGTAGAAACTTACCAACTTTGTCGTGAGTTGCTCCCGTAAAGGCGCCGGCTTTATGACCGAAAAGCTCACTCTCCAGTAAAGTATCTGGAAGCGCGCCACAGGCAACTTCAACAAATGGTTTACTGCAGCGATCGCTAAGCTGGTGAATCGCACGTGCAGTCATCGTTTTTCCCGTACCATTTTCACCCAGAATTAAGACCGTCGTCCGAGTATCTGCTACACTTTCGATCAAATCAAACATTTTCTGCATTTTGTAGTCTTGGCCCACGATATTTGCCAGACCAAAACGCTGATCGAGTTGGGCTTTTAGTGACTTGTTTTCTTCTACAACCTGCCTCTGTTCCAAACATCGTTCAATGGTCAGACTTAGTTCTTCATCAATGACCGGTTTGGTCAAATATTCGAAAGCACCAAGCCGGATCGCCTCTACAGCACTTTCGATAGTTCCGAATCCCGTCAACATAATAACGGCAGTTTCAGGTGAGTTCTCTCTCACCCATTCCAGTAATTGAAAGCCGTCCTGGTCTGGTAAATTGACATCGCACACGACCACTTGGAATGGAAATTCCTTCAGACGTTCAATGGCGTCCAGACAGGTTAATGATGTTTCTGTACGGTGGCCGAGACTTCGTAAATAGTCAGCCATCGCTTCCAGAATATTTTGATCGTCGTCAACTACCAGTAATGAACCAGAATTTGTCTTCATTGAATTTGTCTCACCCAAAGTGTGTTAGTTATGCTGTAATCATCGTACAGCTGAATCTGATTGTGAAGTTACATAGGATGTTTCTCTTGGATTCACAATTTGAAATTGAAAATCTGTTTGTTGCTCGATTTAAAATCAATCATTGATTTCAAATGCAGAGCGCGCTGGTATTCGATTTCCTCAAAACGAATGAGCAAATCAAATTAAGTTTCATGCAGACATATAGTTACCTGATTGGAGGAACTTTTGTCTAACAATCAAACTGGGGAGCAAACAGTAATGAAGGGATATTGAAAACATAGGGCATAAGTTTCAAACTGGCAACATGCTCCTATGACGTCTGTTGTTTTTGAGAATCAGAACGAGATCTGTACCTGAAATCCGAGGTGTGGCTGTTGCAAAAAAGCAACATTTGTGCCCCTGCAACACTACTAGAAAAACAATATTGTCAATTGTGCCGGTTTTGAGACCTTCGTAATGGTGTATCCTATTCTGTTAAGATGTGTATAATTCCTACAATGTGAAATGAAGGTACATTTGATTCGATCTACGGTAAATCACCTGAATTAACAAGAAATAAGAGAGAGAATTCAATCTTGAGGGAGCTTGAGAGCAGATAAATTTGAAGTGGCTAATGACTTTTCTATGATCTAGATCCTTTTTGGTCATTGTTTTACAAGTTGAGGCCGAATTCCTACTGGAATTTATTACGAAATACGAAAGAATTACCAACTAATAGCGAATGACAACTGCAAACAGAGCCTTGAGATGGTACCCGTGTACTGCTACTATTGGTGCTGAATTGAAATAATCCAGATCTAGGTTTCGAATGTATAGTGGTCTGGGGTTATAAATAATCGTATCAAATAGCTCAAAGGGCTTTGCAGTCGACTCTCAAACATCCTGTTAGGAACAGACAGGATTCTATGTACGCGGTATCAATTTACCATTCGAATGCAGGGTGTTTTACTTACCGAAGGTCGCCTCTTAGATTGAGGTGTCTTCAATGATTATTACCGGGAGATTTGCCTGTTTGTTATGAGGCTCCGGTAACAGATAATGGGAGTTATCCGTTGTTAAGAGCAATAATAAGTGATATTCACGGAAACCTTGAAGCGTTGGAAGCAGTTCTGGCTGACATAGACCGCCGTGAAATCAGCGAGATTTATTGCCTGGGAGACATCATTGGATATGGTCCCAACCCGCGCGAGTGTATTGATCTAGTTCGTAAACGCTGTCAAAAGTCCCTCCTGGGAAATCATGATCAAGCTGCTCTGTTTGATCCCGAAGGTTTCAATGCTGGTGCGGAACGTGCCATTTTCTGGACGCGACGTATGTTGGAAACGGGTGATGCATCAAAAAATCAGGATCGATGGGATTTTTTGGGCGAACTTCCCCGTATGATTCGCGAAGAAAAACTCTTGTTCGTTCATGGATCAGCACGAAATCCATTGAATGAATATGTCTTTCCGGAAGACATTTACAACCAGAGAAAAATGGAACGTATTTTTGGACTGGTAGATCAATATTGTTTTCAAGGTCACACGCACATTCCGGGAATTTTCACAGAAAGTATGAATTTCCTTGCACCAGACGAAGTAGATTACGTTTACGACTTTGGAGCGGAAAAATTTCTGGTGAATGTTGGTTCGGTTGGGCAACCTCGTGATACTGACAACAGATCTTCCTACATAATTCTTGATGATGAAAAGTTAACTTTCTGCCGAGTCGAATACGATTTCAATGCCACCGCAGAAAAAATTTACGACATTCCTGATTTAGATAACTTCTTGGGCGACCGTCTGCGTGATGGTCGATAACAATGGAACAAAAAAGACTCTTACTATTCGTCACTCTGTCTGCGACTGTTTTGTTTGCCTGGCAACTTTTCGTCGTCCCCCTCATTGCCCCTCCCCAAAAACCAGCGGTGAAAAAGGCACCTGAAAACGCTGCGCAGGCGAAGCCTGAAGCAGAGGCCCCTCTGGCTGCGAAAAAACCAGGAGAGGCTGAGGAAGTTGAAAAGAATAAGCCTACGCAACAAGCTGTTAAACAAGCAGACCTTCTCAACAATCCTCGTCAAAAGATAGTTCTGGGTTCACTTGATCCCCAGTCAGGCTATTTTTTGCAGGTGTCTGTTACGACTGAAGGTGCATCGCTGATTGATGCTCATTTAAATGATCCACTCTATCAGGAGTTAAAGGCAAATAAGCAGCCATTAAAAGTTTTGGATGAATTTACCGCGGGGAAAGATGTCAGGCGTTCGTTGGACTTGGACATTAAACAATTAAATGAGAAATTGGCACCATTAAAAACAAATTCGAAGAGCGCAAACTGGAAAATACTGGAACAGGTCAAAGATCCGCTTGACCCCAAAATCATCCAGTCGGTTCGCATGGGACTGACAGCCCCTGATGGCAGCATTGAAGTTCAAAAGCAGTATAGTCTCAAGAAATATCCAGTACCTGAAGGTAAAACCTTTCGTGAGTTTCGTGATACAGATCAGGCTGGCTATCTAGTCCATTTTAAAATTAACGTGATCAATCACGGCGATGCATTACAGAAACTGGATTATCAGCTTTTAGGCCCTGTTGGAGTTCCACTCGAAAATGCCGATAATACGCGTAAATTTCGCGATGTACGGATTGGATTTCTTCAAGATGATTTGGAAATCGATACGGTTACCTTGTATGCTCCCGACATTGTTGAAGAAATCGATGCTGGTAATGTTGAGAAGTTAACTCGCGCATTTCAATTTGCCGGGGTTGATATTCAATATTTTGCCGCTCTTCTGACACCAGACGGCAAAAATTACAAGCCAGAACTTGTCAATGGTGAGATGCGGTCAAACTATTATAAGAGCATTGAACCTGTTTTGATCAGCCGTTCATTGAAAGATGTATCGCAAAGCAGCATATCTGTTAAAATCAATTCGGTTGATATGGAACTGGCGGCTGGTGCTGAAGAAACACATACCTATGCCATGTATGTCGGACCTAAACGAGAGTCATTGCTCGGCCCCCCTTTGCAGGCGACCGAAATTATGGACTTCGGTTTTTTTGGTCCGGTTGCCAAACTGATGTTGTGGTTGTTGACTACATTGCACAGCATCGGTCTGTCTTACGGGCTTGCCATTATTGGTTTGACAATTATGGTCCGTGGTAGTCTTTATCCGCTTTCTCGAAAGCAGGCAGTCGGAGCTCAAAAGATGAAAGAGCTCCAGCCCCAGATCGCAGAGCTCAAAAAGAAATATGGCGATGATCGCGAGAAGCTCGGTAGAGCGCAAATGGAGTTGTTCAGCAAAAACAATTACAATCCGTTAGCAGGTTGTCTCCCCATTTTCTTGCAGTTGCCAATCTTTTTTGGCTTGTATACTGCGTTAAATAATGCGGTCCAGCTACGGGGAACACCATTCCTCTGGATTGATAATTTAGCCGCACCTGATGAGTTGTTTCAGCTTCCCTTCGCAATTCCGTTTCTGGGTGATTACTTTAATCTGTTACCGATCGTTACAGTCGGTTTATTTGTTGTGCAGCAGAAGTTGTTCATGCCACCACCGACCGATAAAGATCAGGAGTTACAACACAAGATTATGAATTACATGATGATCGCGATGGGATTCATGTTTTATCGAGTCCCCGCTGGTCTTTGTGTTTACTTTATTGCTTCCAGCTTATGGGGGATTTGTGAGCGTAAACTACTTGATTTTCAATCAAAACGACATCCTTCTCCTGCCGCAGCGACGGACTCAAAAACAATAGAAGTCAAAGCGGAATCTAAAAAAAATCAAGCTCCTAAAAAAGACGCTTCCAATAATGATAAGCCTGAGAAAAAAGGATGGTTCGCTCGTTTACAGGAAATTGCTGATCAAGCACAGGAGCAGGCTGCTTTGAATGAAAAGAAGAAACAGCAAAGTTCTCGTCTAAAAGGGGCAGGTAAAAAGTCCAAAAAACGTCGATAACGATGATTCCCTAAGAGACTCGGCATGAATCTTCAATTTGACGACACGATCGTTGCTCTTGCCTCTGCTCCAGGAAGTAGTGCAGCTGGAATCATTCGAATTAGTGGGGACGATATAGTACCATGCTTATCAACTTGTTTTGAATCAACCAGCGAATGGCAAAGTTCCCGACGATCGGAACGCCATTCTGGGCAATTACGGTTAACTGATTCGGACTTGTGTCTCCCTGGGACTTTATACTATTGGCCGACAGCGCGCAGTTTCACGGGGCAGCCATTAGCTGAGTTTCACACGGTCAGTGCTCCACCATTGCTGGAATCTGCGATTGAGAATCTCGGTTCGCATGGTGCGAGGATGGCCCGGCCCGGAGAATTCACATTACGAGCATTTCTCGCCGGGCGTGTTGACTTAGTGCAGGCAGAAGCAATCTTGGGTGTGATTGATGCCTATGATCACGAAGAACTGAATTTAGCCCTCAGTCAGCTCGCAGGAGGCGTCTCTACTCGTATTGCGCAGGCTCGAATGAATCTACTCGAATTGCTCTCCGAATTGGAAGCAGGCTTGGACTTTGTAGAAGAAGACATCGAATTTATTGATCGTGATACACTCGTTTCCCGCTTACATGATATTCGCACGTTTTGTGAAAAACTTTATGACGATTCTTCTCATCGCATGGAATCAACGGGCACGCTTACTGTAGTCCTGGCAGGTCTGCCAAATGCGGGGAAAAGTACGCTATATAATACCTTAGTTGGTGATGCTCAAGCTGCGTTGGTTTCAGATGTGGCAGGAACGACAAGGGATTATCTGGTGACTTCTTTAGAATGGGAAGGCCAATCAATTCACCTGATCGATACGGCCGGGATGGAATCAGGAAAACATGGAGTATCGCTTAGTGCTCAGGATTTTCGACGAGAACAAATCGCGCAAGCAGACTTAGTAATCTGGTGTACTGCGGCAGATATTGACTCAGAGCTGAAAAGTAAAGACCAGATACAACGTGATCAATTATCTGCAGAGCAAAATGTCATCATTGTAAAAACCAAGAGTGACCTCTCCTCTGAACCACTCAAAAATACATCATTTCCTGATTGTGATGTCATGTTAAGTGCTACGCAGGGTGTGGGAATTGAAGCACTCAAGAATCTGATTTTAACACGTTTGACAGAATACCACCGTGGCAGCAAGTTTCTGATTGGTTCCACTGCTTCGCGCTGCCGAGAAAGTTTGCGGTCTGCCAGTCAATCAATGCAGGCGGCGGAAGAAGCAGCCACATTACGAATGGGTGAAGAACTGGTTGCGATCGAAATTTGTGATGCTTTACAGCACCTTGGTCAAATTGTCGGGCAAGTATATACCGATGACATCCTTGATCGTATTTTCAGTAAATTCTGTATTGGGAAATAAAGATTAAGCTAAGGTTGATAGATCCAATCTGGAACTTTTCCAAGTTCAATACCCATTTGTGGGATGAAGTAGAATAACATAAATGCGGTTAACAGGAAGACTCCAATCAGATTCAAGATGATTCCGTACTTTAGCATATCGGAAATCTTAATCTGCCCGGAAGCAAAGACAATCGCGTTGGGAGGAGTTGCAATGGGCATTGTAAACGCACAACTGGCTGAAATCGCCGCAGGGATCATGATGATTCTTGGGTCCACATTCAGACTGATGGCAGTGGCAGCCAGAATGGGAAGGACAGTGTTGACTGTTGCAATATTAGATGTGAACTCGGTCAGAAATGTCAGCATCAGACAGGCAGTAAAGATGAGCGCCCAGGGAGGCCAGCCAGTCACAATTTCAGAGAATATTTGACCAACCCAAATTGATAAACCTGTCGTTTGAAATGCGCCCGCGATAGCAAAGCCACCACCGATCAATAACAACACGCCCCAGGGAAGTCGTTCTGCTGTTTCCCAATCCATGAGATATTCTGTCTCAGCCTGCTCTGACTTTTGTGCGGGAATCGCGAACATTAAGATGGCCATTCCCATGGCAACCGTGGAGTCATGAACCCAGCCAGAAACATTTTCCACTGGAATCCCCCACTTTGTGAGAAAGTAAATTGGAAACTGCTCCCAACCGGCAAGGAGTTCATAAGCCCCAAATTTTAGAGGCTTACGTGTCACCCACAAAATCGCGGTCATTACAAAGATGATCAGCATCAGAATTTCAGGTCGCGAAGCACGCCCCAGTTTATGTATGTGCTCACGGATAATTGCCTGAGAAGAATCTTGCGATTTAGATAAACTTGGCATTTTCCAGCAGAGAACTACCCAGGTCAAAAATAAAAAGGTGATTCCAAAAGGGACAACCATCACCATCCACTCCCCAGCGGACAGTTGAGGCCCCTGGGGGAATTGGGCGAGCCAGATCTGCTGAAAGGCAATGTTAGTAGGAGTTCCAATCAGAGTTGTCACACCTCCAATGCTGGCTGAATATGCTATCCCCAGCAGTAGTGCGACTGAGAAATGGTGTATCGCCTTTGAAGATGCTTCTGGAGATTCCAGTGTTGTTAATTCTGTGATTGAACCAATGATAGCCATACCAATTGGCAGCATTAGTAATGTGGATGCCGTGTTGCTAATCCACATGGATAAGAATGCCGTGGCGAACAAAAAGCCCAGTATCACACGCCGTGGACTTGAGCCGATCACATTGATGATATGTAGGGCGATACGTCGATGAACGCCCCATTTTTCAATTCCGAGCGCAATGATAAAACCGCCCATATAAAGAAAAATGTTTTGATTAATATAGGCTTGGCTGACTGTTTTGGGGTCTTGAATCCCAAAGATGGGAAATGCCACTAAAGGAACCAGGCTCGTCACTGCGATGGGGAGCGCCTGCGTCATCCAGAGAATTGCCATCAAAGCTGTCACAGCAGCCAGGCGTTGTGCAGCGGCTGACATATCTTGTGGGGTTGGTAGATTCAGTATGATCAATAAAGCGATAATACTGAATAGCTTCCCATAAAAGGGAATTCGGCTTTCTGCTGAATGTGATGAGTCGCCAATCACAAATCTGAAATACCTGATTTATCTGAGTGAATCATTCAACCAGAGAGGAAAAAGGAATTGAAAAGACAAAGAGATTGCTCACTCATCATCTGCCATACCTGGATGGATAAATTGATGCCCTTGCGGACGAACTGTTAATACGGGGCATTTTGCCTTGCGAACTACTTTTTCCGCAACACTCCCCAATAATAAATGGGCAGTAAAGGAACGTCCGTGAGTCCCAACAACGATTAAATCTGCATCTTCACGTTTAGCGCATTTCAGGATGTCGACGAACGGATTGCCATGAACCCACTCTGTTTCAATAGTAAGCCCCTCTTTATCTTCGTCCAGAATCCAGTTCTCTAATCGTGTTTCAGCGAAGTTCTCAAAATCTTCTTTAGGAGGTAGCGCATAGCTTTCAAACATCGGCATGTAGACGACCGGGTCTTCGATGACATGTAGTAAATGTAATTTTGCATCGAATTTTTTTGCCAGTTCGACAGCATATTGGGTAGCAGCTTGTGCTGTTTCACTAAAATCGGTTGGTATGAGAATTTTATTGATTTCAATCATGGCAAATTACCTCTTTTGTTTGGTCAGTTTGTTTTGATCTTCCTGATAAGCTTCCATTATAGGACGACTCTGTCTGGAAACAATAGACGGGGCAAGTTGTAAAATAGCATTAAGTTGTGTGTTTCTTTAAATTGTAAAGAAAACAAGGTGCTCATTTGTGAAACCAGCGAATTCTTTTTATGATAACAGACAAGTTCCCAATTGTTTTAGGGTTCTATCAGTTTTTGAATTGGATCATCTAAAGAATCACAAAAAGATCAGTTTCTGGAGATAGAATTATGGAAAAATGGCCCATTGGTGTATTTGCTTCGGTTGATGCAGGTTTGGGGGTTCATCTTGATGTAGCTCAGGAACTAGGAATTCCCACGATCCAAGTTCATGCTCCACATAAAGAAACACGGACTCCAGAGGCAGCAGCAGCATTTCTAGAACGGTGCAATGCAGCAGGCATTACCATTACGTGTGTTTTTGGTGGGTTTGATGGAGAAAGCTATGCTGATATTCCCACAACGAAACAAACGGTTGGGCTGGTTCCCCAAGCGACACGTGCCGCTCGTGTTGAAGAAATGAAAGAAATCTCCGATTTCGCCAGGTTGTTAGGGTGCAACACAATTGCCTTGCATATTGGATTTGTCACTGAAGATCGGAATTCGGAGGATTATAAAGAGCTGGTTTCTGTGACTCAGAATTTACTCGACCATGCAAAAGTGAATGGCCAGACTCTGAATCTGGAAACTGGACAGGAAACCGCAGATCATTTGCTTGATTTCATTAGTGATGTCGGCCGTGATAATCTGAAAATTAATTTTGATCCTGCTAATATGATTCTTTACGGAACAGGCGACCCCATTGCTGCCTTGAAACGCGTTGGCCACCTTGTAGCCAGTGTTCATTGTAAAGATGCGACTTGGGCTGCAGAAGGCAAACGTGGAATTGAATGGGGGGCGGAAGTCCCTCTCGGTGAAGGCGATGTTGGTATGGGAACATATTTACGTGCTCTCAACGACATTGAATATACCGGTCCTCTGACTATTGAACGAGAAATACCGGAAGATCGAGAACAACAAAAAGCCGATATTGGGAAAGCCGTAGCACTGCTAAATGAATTGAAAGAACAAATTGGCTAAGGTGTCCTGCCTGTTTACTGCTTTCATTTTATGCGTGGTTTTGGAGTCCGTTTGTGGCGAATGTGATTGAAGATGTGACTTGTGCAGGATGTTGTTGCGTATGTGATAATATTCAAATCACAACTGATGGAACCCAAATTCTCAATGTTCAGACAATTTGTTCGCAAGGAAGATCTTGGTTTGAACAATTTGGACAGACGGACCCATTGTTGCCCCTGATTGATGGTCGTACGGTTTCTCATTCCGACGCTGTCCAACAGGCAGTCGATCTGATTCATCTTTCGAAAGCACCTCTAATTTGGGGGATGTCACAATCCTCTACTGATTCAAATCGAGCGGCAGTCGGTCTGGCAGATCAAATTGGAGCTACCATAGATACCGCTGCGTCCTCTAACGTAAGGGCATTACAACAGGTGGGCGAGGCCTCTTGTACGCTGGGAGAAGTTCGCAGTCGTGCCGATTTGATTATTTATTGGGGAGCAGATGCATTGCTCACAAATCATTGTCACCGGGAAACTCTTCTTGCTGGGCACGAAGAGTTTCCACGAACGATTGTGTCAATGGGAACGAAAACTCCTGGATCTTCTGAAGATGTCGATAAATCGATTCAGGTGGAAGCACAAAACACGTTTGAGGTGATCTGGTACTTGAGAGGACTGTTAAAAGGAATTGATTTCCATGAAGGTGAGTCAGCAGGGGCTTCTATATCTGATTTGAAGGAATTAGTCAGTCTCATCCAACAGAGCAAATATATTGTTTTCTTTTTTGGTCCAGAATTTAAACAAGGTCATTTGTCACATCGTGAGATCGAAGCTTTATCAATATTGGTACGAGAGATTCAAGCTGATCGCCGATGTCACACAATCAGTGTACCGCCTGCGAGCGATACCAAAGGCGTAGAGCATGTGTTGGCATGGCAAACAGGTTATGCCGCTAACGTGAATTTTGCAGCTGGGTATCCACGCTACTTTCCCATCGAGTTTTCAGCCAGTCAATTAATACAACGGGGTGAAATCGATCTTTGTGTTTTAGTAGGAGCGCAACCCCTTTCGAGTTTATCAACAGAAGCGCAGAAGTATTTGACAGAAGTTTCCACCATCTTAGTCGGGCCTGCTAATATTGATGACTTAGATTTGAATGTGTATATTCCAACAGGTGTTTACGGCATTCACTTTCCAGGTTCCATTTATCGAATTGATGGAACACCCCTCCCTTTACGTGGTCTTGTTTCCACCAATCTTCTCAGTGAGGCAGATGTCTTGACTGACATCACATCAATCTTAAAACAGACTCCAGTATAATTAAAGACAGTGTTTCGCCTCCTTGGATTCTCAGTCGGTCCGGTTATTCAAACCAATCGTTAGGATTGGAATTGGAATTTTCATCGGATTCCCCTCCATCGTAAAACCTTAGTTTGTTTTTAACCTAAGTTTTTAATGAGTTTTAGCTCATGGGATCAGAGAACTGTATTCCAATTTAAAACAAGACATAATCTGTTTTCCTTGATGCAAAATTAGGAATCAGTTTCGATACAGGTAGTAAAAATGACGACTGAGATCAATGAAAAAATAGATCAGGCCGCCGAATCATCTGCAGATGATCAGCAGACAGTTTCCGTACGTGTTGAAGATTTGATTGTCGGCAGAACAATTAACAATGCGATTCATGATTCCAATGGAGTTTTGTTATTAGCTGCGGGATCAGTCGTTAATTCACGGTTCAAACAACTACTGCGTGATCGGAACATGTCTAATGTCGAAATTCATAGTGATGATGCCGCGTCAGTGAGTTTAAGTGCTTTTGCAGACATCGATGATTCTGATGGTGGCATTTATTCGACTGTATTAACCGAGAAGCTGGATACTCTCATCGAATCTGGATCGATGTTTGTGGCTAACACCGGACCAGCTCTTCGAGATTCGATGGTCGTGCATGGTTGTAAAGGTTATGACCAGGAAAGTCGCGATAAGCTGTTTGCACAACAGCAGGAATATGGTGAATCGCTGGATGATATGATGCGTGGTGCCTTGAAAGGCGAAACTCCCAAAGGAGCGGATATTGCCGGCATGGCCGCTAATTATCTGACGCAATTGACGGCTGATGCAGATAGTGTGATTTCAACTGCAGCAGAAGCAGGACAAGATGAAACGCTTTCTCAGCATTGTTTACAGATGTCACTGCTAGGAATGGCGATTGGGGCAGAACTGAATTTGGATGAAAATAATGTGCGAAATATTGGTTTGTGTGGACTCGTACATGACTGGGGAATGGTGCGTGTGCAGGACAAAATTGGCACATGGCGTCGCAAGCTTAACCCGCTTGAGCTCATGGAAATTCAAAAGCATCCGATATTTTCGCTGGAAATGCTCGAAAATGTTGCTGGAATTCCCAGTATTGTTCCCGTCGTTTGCTATCAGGTTCATGAGCAACCTAATGGTCAAGGCTACCCTCGTAATCGTACACATAAAATGATCCACATGTTTGCTCGAATTTTGAATGTCGCTCATTCTTATGTTTCTTTAACAACATCCAGAGAAGACCGCCCTGCTCTGATGCCTTATGCTGCAATGGAATATCTGCTCAGACAAACAAATGATAAAACGATTGATTCAGCAGCAATGCGAGCTTTATTAAACTTGCTGTCGCTCTTTCCCGTTGGTAGTTTTGTCACTTTAACTGATGGAAGCGCGGCGCGAGTCATCAGACGGAATCAAAATTTATATACCAGCCCGATTGTGCAAATCATCCAATCTGCTGATGGAAAACGGGCTGATCCTGCGGATCCAGATAATATTATTGATCTCGATCAGAATGAACTGCAGATCGATCAAGCCTTACCGACTCCCGGGAAAGATGAGATTGACCTCTCTTCCGAACTCTTCGACGGTCAAGTCTAAGCTCATTTAATCGTTATAATCTGCTGATTCTTCTGAACTTACATTGGTTCTTAAACCTGTAATTGCCAGGGAGTCGACTCAGAACCAGGAAAACTCCCGAATCCTTTTCAGGAAATGCCGGTTTTGCTTGAAACTGAATGGAGAATGGCTTATATTCCCATCTCGCTTCTATTAAACAATGATTTCATATGGGGTTAACGTTATTGAAATCACAGTAGGAAACGAAAAGGGCATGTAGCTCAGTTGGTAGAGCACAGGACTGAAAATCCTGGTGTCGGCGGTTCGATCCCGCCCGTGCCCATTGCTCCTTAATAAGCAGGCCTTTTGGAACGTTTATACCAGGACTACGAGTCCCGGTACAAATCAAAATTAACGTTGGAGCGGGGAGAAATATTACGAAGCCAGCTCTTTCCTGAGCTGTTTGACGTCACTGTTTGTTTAGCAACTTCTCGCTTCAACGTTTTTGTTTTTTGTTCCGTGTCTCTATCCTCGTGTAATTGGAAATTAGTTGGAGCGAGGGGATAAATCTCTTTACTAAGACAGCTTCTAGCTGTTCGACGTCTGTTAGATTGTTGCACCTTCTCTCGCTCCAACTTTTTTTAAAATGGCCTGCAACTATTTGAGTTTCTATTTTTAGATTAACTCAATGACTGCTTGCCTTACTCCATCTCAACCAATTTAAAAGGCAGCAATTATGTCCGATGATCATCGCGATGACGATGACGGTATGGAAGAATCCGATCCCTTTCTTTTCGGGTTATTCGAACATCTGTTCGATGACGATTACCCCCTCTCTGAAGAAGTGATCCAGTTCCGTAAAGATTTTACCGTGAAACAACTTGGCGACTATCTCGCAGAATATAAACACTATGATTTGTATGCTGGTGAAGATGCCATTCACAAATGGATCATGGATAAATATTCCTGGCTTCCGCAACAAATCAAAGAACTAAGTTGGAGTGAATTAGATTTCATTTTGAGGGATAACGAAATCAACGAAGCGATTCAATTAGGACATAAGAATTACAGAAGCGAATAAATATCTCGAATTTGCTTACCCTCCTTTTTTCAATTTTTTTCTGTTCTCACTTGACTTTTTCAAATCACCGTGCGCAAACTGACTCTCGCTAAACAAAAGTGACGCTCGTGAGATTTCTCACCAACCTTCTTTTAAGCCGGTTATCTCAGCTTAAAGATCGAGACCTTACGAACGTCTAATTACAAACAATTAGGATTCGTATAGTCGGCCCTTGTCACTTGGGCATTAGCCGATCTTTGGAGTTGAGTTTGATGCGGGGTTCTTTGCTGCTTTGCTTGCACATATCCAGAACTATTTCAGCCGGTTGATCGTGCGCGTTATACGCTGATCAACCGGCCCGCTTTATTCAACCCCCAAAAAAAACACGATCAGAATCGTTGCGCTAAACGTACGCACTTTTGATTGTGGGGAGGTGAATGATGGTTTTTTGTTTTGAAGTTTGGGTTGAAAACTGGATAGTTTTCTCAGAGAAGGATCGCGTTTGTTCATTCAAGATTCAGGAGCTAACAAAATATGCCTACATGGAGGCACAACGGAGTAAGGGCGGGAAGCATTTAGCAGGCACTATTTTCCCGTTTGGGCGCTGCAAAAAAATTATCAGGGAGACCTGCATATATGATTTCTTCACCCCTAAGAAAAGACGATATTTTTCCGTTTCCATCTCAATTGATTTCAAATTCAAACGATTTAAAAAATCATTTGAAATTACGAGATTGTTACGAAAAATATGTTCTACCCGATATGAAAGATTCTCCAGAAGGAACCTTGTCTGTTTATCGAACGGCGTTGAATCATTGGGAAGCCAGAACTTCCAATCCCAATGTCGGGGAAATCACAAACGAAAGTCTACGCGAGTTCAAGGAGACTTTCGAACTCGAAAAATATTCTCCGGAATCGATCAAAAAATATTGGCGACACATCAGACGCATTCTTCGTCGTGTTGGTCCTCCTATCCAGGGCAATCCACTCGGAGAATCGATTATCGAACGTGTTCCATACATGGCACCACCCAAAAAACGATTTCGAAAATTTCCCCGGCTTGTGACGGACGAAGAGATAAATGCGGTTTACCATGCCTGCGATGTTGCCAAATGGCCCTATACTTCAGATTGCCCTCCCCTACTCTGGAGATTGGCACTCGTTGTATTTTTCAATTGTGGACCACGGACTCAAGACTTTTTTCAACTTCTATGGGAAAACGTCGATCTGAAAATGAGGCGTGTTTCCTTTGTTGCTCAAAAAACGTCAAAACTCCAAGGCGTTCCCTTTCAAGAAATCGTCGGTTTGCATTTCGAGTCTGTGTTTCAAAATCAGAAGAAGACCGATCGTGTCTTTCGAAGCACCAAATGCAAGAGAACGCTTTACGATCAGTGGAAAGCAATTCAAGATTCCGCGGGCATCAAAGAATACATCGAATTTCGGGATCTGAGAGAGACCTGCAGTTCGCGTTTAGATGCTGCAAACCCCGGTGCAAAAGCCGGGAAATGGGTTTTGGGACATGGCGGACGCGGAGTGAACGAAGTTTATTATCTCAATCCGAGTCCGGAAGTCATTCAAGCCGTCGAAAATCTCGAACAACCAGATTCGTTTTATTCGATTCTGGAATAGATTCCAACGACGCGGAGGTCGTTCATCCTCACGTCACACGTTATTACCTGGTTAACTCATTGATCTCAAACGTGTGGCCGCGTCGTGTTTCAACCAACGTAGGCACGTTGTCCCTAACTAACCGCCCGTCGATCGATTACTCGGTCGGCGGGCGTATTGCGTTTGTATGTTTCTTTTCAAAGGAGAAGTCATGAAAACATTCAACGTTTTGCTCTGCCGGAAAACAGATCTCGAAAACGAAAAAACATTTACGGAACTTGGAGATCTGAAAACTGTCGAAATCAAAGCCGTGGATTATGAAGCCGCTGTCATGATCGTTCATCAGGAACACAGTCCTGATGGCTGGGCGATCCTGACTTGTGAAGAACAGCATTTTGTGGCTGGCGCGCAAAAATTTGTGGTTACTGAATGAGGTCATGCGATGGCTGATTTACTCGCAATCGAATTTTATCGAAAAAAACGAGCGAAAGCTCTGAAAGCCATTCAGGAATTCAACGCGCATCATCCTCCTGGTACGGAAGTCTTTTATTGGTCCGAGGGACGCGATCTCAACACGGATCCGGACGGACTGAGTAAGACGACATGGAAAGCGATCGCGTTTCTCGAAGTGGCAGCCGTCTTCGTTGAAGGTGAACAATGGCCGGTCCCGCTTTCACGGATCGAAGTGGTTTGAAAATGATTTTTATCAACCGTTTGAAAGGAGTCTGATATGTTAGTTTTGAGTCGAAAGGTAAATCAAAAAATATTAATTGGAGAGAACATCGAAATTCTGGTTACGGAATTAAAACCAGGTAAGGTCAAGATCGGAATTGTCGCGCCTTCTGAAGTCCCCATTGTTCGAGAGGAACTGAAAGAATCGACCGAAGAGGCACCACAACCACAAGTCGCCTAAAGGCGCGAACAAGGAATGTTCGGATGAGTCGCAAACAACTGGATCTCGATTTTAATCGAGGCCGGAAACTTTGGATTTTACATCAAATATCGCCCCTCATGCCGTTTTCCCGTATGGCACGAGTCCTCCGGGCAATCGATGATGTCGCCCGTAATGAATCCAAAGTCTCGCTCACACATCGTGAAATCAGCGCCTATGACGGCATGAGTGTCCCCACCGTTCGCCGGGGAATCGAAGATCTCTGTCGTTACGGTTTGTTAATCAAAGATTCAACCATTAACGCACGTGGCCAGCAAGCGAACTCCTATCGCATTGTATGGCCGAATCTTGATGCGATTGCCAACGGTGAACCGCTCGATGATCCGGCTCCTGTTCCGGAAAAATCGACGCAAGTCCTTAAAGTAGGGGGTGATCACCATGAGCACCCCCCTGATCACAGTGACTACCCCCCTGCTCACCATGATCAGGCCCCCCCTGATCACAGTGATCAGGCCCTCTTATATCCGCCGTTAAAACCGATTAATACTCCTCCCCCCTCCCACCAGGCGCTCGTTACCAGTGTGCCCGCCTGGTCGGTGGTGGAGGAGATTTTAATTTCAGAAGGAGTGGGCCGGGCGTCACCTGCCGTTGAGTCAGCCAGGTCTCGTGGTTGTGTTCCCGCAGAAATTTTGCAGTTGATCGAATTTGCTCGATCAAAACCGGGAGCCTACGGCCCAGGAGCGATCTACACGCGAGTCAGAAACGCGCTACCCGGCGACAATCCCGCCGCGGGTTGGCCTCCGGAGGATGAAAAATACCACAAGGGTCAGAGGCAAGCGCAGGCAGATCGCGAACGTCAACGATCTGCACAAGAGATATCAGATCGACGGGCAAAACGAAAAGCGAATCAACGCGCCCTGCAAGAGCTGGAGCGTGAATACGGCCCCCAGCTGGACAGATTGAAACGAGACGAGCTCCTCAACTTCGTGAAAGCTCATTGTGAACCGGTCATTGTCCGGGCACTGGCCCAAAATCCGGATGTTCATCGTTCACCCGGTTTCTATCGCGTCACATTGCTGGAGGCACTTCGAGACCAGGCAACCGGATTGCCTGGTGAAGTTTAATCCGCGATCGCTGACGGAATGGCGATCGCGGAATCCTTTTTCAACCGATACGAATTGGATTTTTTAATCAAGGAGAGTTCATGACCACGTTAAACATCAAAAAGGAATATCCGGGAGAAATCAAAACCATTACATCTTCCGAAGGTGAAGTCTTTATTCGAGCCAAAGATCTCATTTCATTTTCCCGACATATGGAAATCGAAAGCCAAAAGATGAATGAGAAATTTCAAAACGTCGAGTACAAACGACAAGCCTACGTTTACCAACAGGTTCATTGCAAATACGCATTAACGTTGGAAAAGATCGAAGGTGTTCAACAACGTAAGTGGTCACAAAATAAAAACAAACACGACCTAAATAGCAGCTCCGGTTCGGTACATAATCCAACACCATTCAAAGAAATGATCATTCCGATTCTGGTACTTCTCTTAATCTCGATCGCACTTGGAACTCTTGCTGATCTCATGCTTTCTTAGGACGCGAATCTCATGTCACAAGTTCAACTCGACTTTTTTAATACCCCCGACGAGCCTGCTATGAATTCTGTTTATGTGGATCCGATGTCAGGCTGTGCCAGAAATCCAAACTGGAGATACAACGAGGCCTGCCACATGTTTGTTTCTCCGGAAACGTCTCTCGACGTGCTACATGACTTCGCGACTCGCATCGGATTGATGAGGGGCTGGTTTCAAAATCAATCAACGATTCCGCATTACGATTTGACGAAGTCAAAACGTCAATTGGCGATTAAACAGGGAGCAGTGAGTGTCGATCACCGATTTACGAATGCGAAGCTCAAAGCCTGGCGTTTACCTGGGATTTCGTTTTCGATCACAACCGATCAGACCAGGATGAAACGCAAAGACGTAACGCGTCGTCTCGGTTGGCACGATTTACAGCCAGGCACGTTGTTAAAGGCCTGCGTGAAATGTATGGGACTCAAACGCGGTGAAAAGAGGGAAGTCATTTGTGTGATCCGCGTTGTTTCCGTCTACAAGGAACCGTTGAGCAAACTGGTTTTTGATCGTGATTATGGAAATCAGGAAGCGACGCGTGAAGGCTTTCCGGAAATGACTGGTGAAGAGTTTGTCGCCATGTTTTGTAAAAAGATGCGTGTCGTTCCCTCAACCAAAGTCACACGCATTGAATTTTCTTATGTTTGAATGAAAGGAGTCTATTGGCAGATGCACGATCTTGATAATTCAGGTGAAAGAGTTACCAAAGGTGGTGGAGATTGCGGTTGTGCGAAATTTCTACTTGCTTTTGGTGGCTTCATTTTATTGATCGTCGAAGTGTTTAGATAAACCACTATGTCTTGTAAAAGACTGTTACCCACCCATTATTTTTAATTTTAGAAAGGAATGACATGCAATGACTGCAACACTAATAAACGAGTTTGAAAGTCAGCTCAATATTCAGCAGGTTGATGTAGGTGGAATGCTTGAATGTGGACTACGGCAAAACTGGATTTCAGGGGAAGGAGAAGATCTTGAATTCTCTATGGATTGTGGTGCTGGCCTGGGTTCGCCGTGGCTTTTAATCACAGTAAAAAAGCCGGGTGAAGAAGACATGAATTTCCGTGCGAATATGAAGGAATTTCTTGGCGACTTGATCCAGCAGATTTCATAGTGTCTGGGAAAATGTTATTTACCAGACAACATTTTAAATCATTTTTAGAAAAGGATAATTCAATGGTTACAGATTTAGGATGGAAACCAGCACCAAAAGACAAAGTTATTAATTGCCCAATATGCGATCGAGGATATCCCACAGTTCAGGCATTTTATGAACCGCACGAGGATGGAGATCGGTTAATCAATATCTGCACCGCATGCGGAAAAAGAGGCTATATCCGGTCAGACGAAGAAATTGTTAATGGTTTTAGTTCCCATATTATGTGTGTCGAAATGGTCATCGAAAACGAAATCAAACAGAAATGCACACAGAGACAGATTGCTATGACTTATGCACTGGCTCTGAAATCAGATTATCCGACCGATTGGAAAAAGGTCAACTCTATGATCATAGAGCGCTGGTCTGTCTCTGGTTTGGAACGAATCAAAAAAATGGCTTGGAGTGGAAAGTGTTTTGAAATTCCAGCCAGTAAGTGACCGGTAAAAGGTTGTTTACCAGACACTTTATATGTACTGGTCATATCAGCTCGAATTCTCAGCGTTTGCGGGAAAGTGTTCAAATAATGTCAACCCAGAATTGTACGTATTCTTCAACAATAGATTCCAATGACGCATTACTTTTTACCACAAAAAACAGAGGAGCATAGAAAGAAATTGCCCAGCTCCTATGTTCAGGATTAACGGATCCATCAGGTTGAGTTATAACTCCGGCGATAGGACCAACACCCAATACATAAATCACTAACAATATTGGAATTGCATAGCTTAGGAATCGAATAAATTTTGATTCTTTTCTTTCAGTCATGCGAACTACCTTGGAATTGCAGGAATCCAACACGCACAGTTTAAATGATTGAAGGCGAAAAGTAATCAGGAATCTTAGTTATCTTCAAAGCGAGGTTGTTTGGAATTAAACAAAGTGTCTGGGAAACCGTTGTTACCCACCCATTATTTTAAATCAAATTAAGAAAGGTAAATGGGATGCAACGACGTAATTTTATACAAGTTGGATTTGCTGCTTTGGCTGCCCTGTTTACAAAACGATCAAGCAAAGCAAAACCGAAAGCGTTTGTAGATCCACGCCGAGGATCAGGAATAGGGACTATGCCACAAAGCCCCTATTTGCCTTGGAAGTCGGCAGAATCAAAAACAACTTGGAAAGTAGGGGATAGCATGGTCGTTGCCTTGAAATCATATCATCCTAAAGAATGGCAGATTGATTCAGTGTCTGTAATCTTTCTACCTGATGCTGATGGTTATTGCACGTTGGCTTCATCATCGGGGGAGCTATGCCAGACTGATTGGAGTGAGGTCGAATGGTATGTCAATCTCGATGATTTGATCAGCACGCTACCGGCATTGCAATGACAGGGTAACAGTCATTACTCCGACATTCTTCTTCAGTACAGCTAACCTTCTTAACGATGGTTTCAATTTTGGTGACATCAAACTTATTTGCATTTCTGATGCCAGACACTCATAATCTAAGGTTCGGTTAGGATCTGGTGATTTATTCTTTTAAGGAGACACAGCAGTGGCTAATCCCGCGCATGTGAAAATTGTCAAAAAAGGAGCTCAATCAATAACAAATTGGAGAAAAAAGAACCCACATTTTACGTTAGATTTGAGTCGGACCGATTTGAGTAATGCCGATTTGAGTAATGCCGATTTGAGTAATGCCGATTTGAGTAATGCCGATTTGAGTAATGCCGATTTGAGTAATGCCGATTTGAGCGAGGCCATTTTTGAAGTTACCAATTTGAGTAATGCTAATTTTAGTAATGCTAATTTGCAAAATGCTAATTTGCGTAATGCTAATTTGCGTAATGCTAATTTGCGTAATGCTAATTTGCGTAATGCTAATTTGACTAGTGCTAATTTGACTAATGCCAATTTGGAGAGTGCCGATTTGAGTAATGCCAAAATGAGCGATGTCGATTTGAGCGGGGCTCGTTGGGTAAGGGCCATATTGTGCGGTATTGATTTTAGTGAGGCCAATTTAAGCGGGGCCAATTTGAGCAATGCCAATTTTTCCGGGGGTAATTTGAACGGTACTGATTTGAGCGGGGCTACTTTGGGCTGGGCCAATTTTTGCGGGGTTAGAATGAAAAATGCCAATTTGGAAAATGCCAATTTAACACATGCCAAAATGAGCGGGGCTAAATTGATTGGGGCTAATTTGAGTGGGACCGATTTGGATGGGGCTGATTTGAGCAGGACTCATTACTGGAGAACTAATTTGAGAAATGCTAATTTGAGTCGGGCCAATTTGAGTCGGACCGATTTGGGCGGGGCCGATTTGAGAAAGGCCGACATGAGCGATGTTGATTTGAGCGAGGCCGATTTGAGCTGGGCCGATTTGAGCGGGGCCAATTTGAGTAATGCTTCTTCAAAGGAAACACGATGGACTGATCTAGATTTATCGCAATCAATTGGTTTGGAATCAGTCATACATCGAGGACGAAGTTCTCTCGGTGTTGACACCTTGATGAAATCAAACGGTAAGATTCCAGAGAGATTTCTTCGTGGTTGTGGTTTAACTGATGATTTTATTTCCTACATTCCAAGCCATTTTGCAAATCCAGCGATTGATTTCTATTCCTGCTTTATCAGTTACAGCCATGAGGATAAATCGTTTGCTCGTCGGTTACATGACGCTTTGCAAGGCAGAGGAATTCGCTGTTGGCTCGATGAACATCAGCTATTACCAGGAGACAATATCTACGATCGTGTTGATCATGGAATTCGTGTGTGGGATAAAGTACTGTTATGTACTTCAAAACATTCACTGACCAGTGGCTGGGTTGATGATGAGATTAAGCATGCGTTTGCGAAAGAAAAGCAGCTGTTCAAACAAAGAGGACGTGAGGTTTTGTCTTTGATACCACTGAACTTGGATGGTTATCTTTTTTCAGAATGGCAACATCCCAAATGTAATCAAATTCTTGAACGTCTTGCTCCTGATTTCACTAATTGGGAATCTGATAATACAAAGTTCGAAGTCCAATTCGAGCGAGTTGTTAAAGCTCTTCAAACCAATGATTCAGGCAGAGAACTTGATCCCATTCCAAAGCTCTAAATCATGCAAAAGTGTCCCGGTAACGATGTTTTACTGGTCACTTTCTTTGGCAAGATCTCAATACTAATAAAGTGTCTGGTAAATAATGATTTACCAGACACTTTTCTTTTGTGGAATCCTTGGTTGATGGTTGGGAAACAATAGCTGCCCATTCATTTTTCATTAAATTTTGCCGGTTCCCTGTTGCAGTACATTGCTCTAGTGTACCCTGAATAGAGAGATGCTTCTGGCAATATTATTCTATACGAGGAAATTCTAATGAAGGTCTTTATCAGTTGGTCAGGGAATCGCAGCCGAGCCGTTGCAGAGATGCTCAAAACTTGGATTAAATGTGTGTTACAAGCCACTAGACCTTGGTTATCTACTCGTGATATTGACCGTGGAGCCCTTTGGTTTAGTGAAATACATGACCAATTAAAGGATACTGCTGTCGGAATTGTCTGCTTGACTAAAGAGAATCAAAATCGCCCTTGGATCTTATTTGAGTCGGGAGCTCTTGCAAAGGGGTTGTCGTCAAGTCGAGTTTGTACGTTTTTGATAGACTTAGAACCATCTGACATTGTAGACCCTTTGGCACAGTTCAATCATACGATACCCAATCGTGACAGTGTTTGGGAGTTGGTTCGAACTTTAAATAAAAGCCTTTCAAATGAATCGCTCGATGATATTGTTCTGGATCAAGTGTTCGATACATACTGGGGGCAATTTGAAAAATCGTTTGCAAAAATCATTGAAGATAACCCACAAACAGAAACCATTCCACCTCGACCGGATGGTGACATTCTTGTAGAGATTTTGGAGAATACGAGAGGTATGCAATCGCGGCTTAGACGTTTAGAGAGTCGTGAAATACGAGATGATCCAGATATGCAGGAATCTCTAAATGTATTTGAAGAAGAATTATTAAAAGAATTATTCTTGTTGTCCACAAAGTCACCGAAGGATGGCATGACTAAAGGTGATATTCTACATTTTTTCAGAAAGAACGGTGTTGCACCCATTAGAGCACATAAACTTATGCAAGAGCACTTTAATCATTTGAATGCCGCAAGTAACACGCCCCACCTGGATAGTGTCCGGTAAATAAATGTTACTCGGACACTTTATTTACGAGATCATTTTAAGTTTGATAATAAGCTAGCAACATGAAAACATTCTGCCACCGTCTGGAATATTTTGGAGCATCTGAAAGAGTGGTTGCTGCAGCAGCCAAAGAGTGGTGGCAGGCCAATGATTACAGAATCGATCCACTCGTGAATTCCACCCAAATTTCCACATTCCGAGGCTCAGGATTTGGATTTACAGACCAACAAACCAAACGAATTATGCAGGTCATTCTGAAGCCGGTTGGTGATGGAACGGCGGTGTCGGTGTATCACCATACAAGCCGGATTTTATTCATCATAGGAATCATGTTTGGTGATATCTTGGAGAGGGAAACGGACGATTTCCTACGGTACATTCGGGAATATATTGCTAAAAAATGCTAATGTCTGGGTAACGGTAGTTACCCGGAGATCAGAAAACAACAAGTGTCCGGTAAATGGTTATTTACCGGACACTTTTTATTCTTGGCTCGCGATATCACACAATATTTTTTCATTTAAGGCCTAGCGGACGTGTCTCCAGTACATGCGATTGTTAGCCAGTTTTGTTGTTGGTCACGAACAGCACAGGGCCAGCCTCGTCCAACAATGGGAAATAAATGTCTGTAATCGCAAGTATAGCGAACGATCGATATGGTTCGACCGATTGTGTATCACCGATCAACGGCCATTCAATATAATCGACTACGTCGTATGAGTGAGCTAGGCGATATAGTGTTTCGCGAAGGAATGATCCCACCCCACTGTTTTCGGTAGGGATCTGCCAGTCGATGTGTTCAAGGAGTACAGCCACACGGTCGGTGTTCGCCGTTGCCGAATTGAGATCGTCCCAGGAAACCTGCCGCACGCGAATTGGTTTCTTCAATTCTGGATCATCGCTGAACTTGGAATATGCATCGAGCCCTGTCTGGAATAGGTCGACAGCAGATTCTTCAGAGAGTTTCGGTGTGTCTGCACGGTTTAGGGACCGCATTTCAATTGCGCGATTAGCCATCTGCCGACCGACCGGCAACACTTCGAAGCATCGATGTAGAGCATCATCCGACAAATCCCAAGTCAAAAAGTGCATCCGAAAGTCGCTGTGGGGATCGTCATATGCGGCTTCGAAGTCGAAAGATGAATCTGTGCCAACTTCAGCATCAATGATGCTATACCAATGGCGTAACCAAGAACGGCGACGATCTTCCAAGGTCTCAGCTTTCTACTGGCTAACTTGAATTAGACTGAATTATTTCAGAATAACCCATTAAGGGTAGAACTTAATCAAATACTGTTTAAACAGGGATGAATAGTCAAGCGAAAATTGAGGAAGTCGCTATGATCCTCGGAATTAGGTTGAATGACTCGAATCGGGAAAAGCGGAATTCTGAACGGTGATCTAAACTCATTCTCACACCCTTATCAGTATGATTTAAATTAGTGTCCGGGTAATACACATTACCCGGTCACTAATGCAGATCTTTCCAACCTTAAATCTAGAAGATATTTCCATTTTCTAGATTAAGAGACTGGCTGTTTTACTCAAGTTGAACTCATAATCAAATTGGATAAGCAGGCACTTTCCCCATAGGTACATGAATTTACTTCTATAACCCTATGTGATGAAAGTCTGTGCCATGAATAGATCTGTCATATCTTCTCGGTTTATATTTCTGATTACGGCGCTATGTGTGTACGCATCCAATGTCGTAGCGGAAGAGCCCGCCACGACATTGACCCCAGAAATGCGACGATCACCTTCAGAAGGACTGAATCTCACCGAGAACGGCTCCGATCTGGAAACTTTCATTAAACGCCACCAGCTCGTACTTCGAGTCTGCAATCGAGTCGTTGTCAACAGGGGCGACCGCATGGCTACTTCAGCAGTCAGCGAAATAAGACGCTTTCCGCGAGAAGGCCAAACCTATTACTTCGCGAATTTTCCTGAGAATGGAACTGCCGCATATTTCCGGCACTACAATGGTTCAGACCATCGTGTCTCTCACAAACGTATCCCTGGTTATGACCAGGAAGTAAATATTGGATATGCTTGGGCAACCGCTAACCCGCTTGGTACGCAGAAAATCCGATATACACATCGCCCGGCAACGGATGACTACGCGATCCACAGCCCATTTGCACTGATCGGACGCAGCCTTTATCCGAACCGGCACACCTTCACGCATTACGCATTCCCGCGATTCACAGGAACCGGTGTTTCCCCACTGAAAATCGATAATGGGGTAATCCGTGTCGTATCCAATCGGGTGGCCGGAGGAGCAATTTGGGAATGGTGGTGGAACGGAAAACAGTTCATCAACCAAGCGGACTATGGGAGATTAATTCAGAGTTCACTTGGGATCGCTGGTGAAGTCGCACTTCCAACAGAGGGAGGTAACGACCACAACAAAGGTTCTGACCAATCAGTTTACGGACATGGCTCTCCACTAGTTTCGGCAAAGAATGTGGATGCATTGACTCAGGTTACGCGCGCAGTGCCTGTTGAGTGGTCTAAATATAAATACCCTTCACTCAACACAAAGAAGCACCTAGTTGTATACAAGGACTGGCAGCTTGGCAAAAATATCCGACTCTCGCCGGACCTTTCACTTGGCGCGGGGCATTCACAACGACGTCATCAGATCGTTGAATATACTACCGTCTTACACTTGCCCGAAACTGTCCCAGGTAACATCGATTGGGAAATTCCGACCGGTTATCTGAATACAGAGTTCAATCGATGGTTTACCTTTGACGCCCGAGAGCCGGATATCAATCGTGGCCTAAAAGAGGTGACGGAGTTTATGCGCGCCAACCCAAATGGGTTGCGTCGCATGCGTGGCTGTACTGGGTTGATTCTCGCAACGGAAGATCTCAAGTACGCTATGGGGGCATACGGAGCACATCGTGACGACGGTGGCGATGTGAATAATTATTACTTTGCACGATACGGAGATACTCATAAGTTTGCACTAGCTCGACGCCTTGGTAACCGAGCCCGTCCTGGAGAACACACGTCAAAGACGTACTTGATGACAGGAACTCTTAGCAACGTACGCGTCGCGATGCGTCGTCTACACATTGGAGGTTATCGTTAAGCCTGAAAAAAACATAGCAAAAACGTGAACCGGATCAAACGACTTCTCCGATAGTGTCTGGGTAATAGGTATTTACCAGACACTTTTCATTATGAGATAGTAGCACTACAAAGTTAAAATGACCGGGCAACGTGCTTTACCAAGTCATTAATCTAGAAGTTGATTTTCAAACGGTGGGTATAAAGGCATGTAATGTAGTAAGTATTAGTTTGTGGCGTTGTTCGCTCATCATCACGCATGACGCAACACAAATACATGAAAAAATGGCGTGATGTCGAATTCTGATTCTATCCGGAGTTCTGTTTTTTGTGCCAGAGTCGTCCATGTGGACCGCGGGTAGAAATGGAAAAATCCCGGCCCAAAAGCTGCAGCTGCAGAAAGGTTGCGGAGGTGTTCGGCAACAATCAGTCGACCTCTTGGTGCGGTGATTCGTGATAGCTCTCGGAAAAGTACTTCGCGCTGTGACGCGTCACGGATTTCGTGGGCAGCGAGAGTTACCACAGTCATTTCAGAAGTGTTATCTGACAGCGGAAGTGCATCTGGTTTTGCGGCGATGGACGGTGAATCACCCGAATTCTGCTTTGCTCTGGCAATTGCCGGTTCGGTCATAAAAGATTTGTCAAATAGGTCCAATTCTATGTAATCGGTACTGGGGAATACTTTAGAAATTGGGAGTGTAGTTTCTTCGACGCAGACACTCAGTTGAACACATGTTTGTGGAGACTGTTCGACACAATGAGTAAGCCATTCACCGGAAAGAAAATCGGAACGGTCAAACATGACGTAAAACGCTACGAAAGATGAGATTGCGTACCAGGTTGCAACAAGGGCACCAAGGAAACCTAAGTATCTGATGGGCGACGGAACTAGTTGGATCGTCCAAATAGTGAATCCAACGGCTGCCCCTAGAAAGCAGGTGAGATAAAGCGGCCAATTATATCGAGCGAGGGAAACAGCGCGGTCAAAACTCATTCTAATATGCTTTTCTGTTATTACGAGTGTTCCCTGGATAAGCTCTTTTGATAGGAGTCCATAACTTGCCGCATAAAGTTTCGCATCACGAAGCCAGCGGAGTTGATGTTCCAATATTGATTGATTATTTATTTTAGATTCACTCTAGTTCATCCTCAACAATACGGTCTTTATTTCTACTGTTCAATGCAAGGATAAAGTAACATCAAAACAATGACCGGGTAATAAGAGTTACCCGGTCACTTTTCTGCGATTGTAGATTTTAAATTCGGCAAAAGAACGTAACTCAGTCCCTCGTCTCGATCATGATTGGATTGCCGAGAGGGGCTGATTTTGAGTTGAAGTTTCCATATCTTTGTTGACCGCCAAATATGTTAGATATTGTTCGATGTCCATTTTTCCAATCTAACAGAGGATGCCTCAACCGTTTCCGATTGCGTTCATAATGAAAACGCAAGAACCTCTCGATCCACAACTCGTAATTCTACTCGGCCTTCCCTGAACAATTTCTGACATAAAGCCATTTTGTGTCGATTGATAATAGGCAGAAATCTTGATACATTTAGATATGTGATGTTTTGTCTATCAGTTATTATGTATCAAAGGTCATTGGAATGCTGATTGAAGATGTCTTCAGCCTAACACCTGGCACACGCATAATTGCTCGCCAAAGAGACAGTGGCCTTATTATCGACCAACACGGCGGGTTCGAGTACAGGGTTCGGGTCGGTGACGTCGCGGTCATTCGACATGTAGGCATCGACCAGGGATTGAATCCGTACATCTCATTTGTACTTGAGTCAGATACAGACCAACGCGAAGTGCGTGAACGCCCCTTAGCAATCTCAAAGCACTTCATATTCGTGGGCGACGAAGTTGCTGATTGTGACAGATTTAATGCAACTGCTCTTTGTCCAATCTGCCATCTCGAATCTGCGATCTACAGCCAAAAGGAGTGGACGTGTTCCAATGGATGTGACCTCAATGAATATCGTTACTGCAAACGATGCGGCACTTTATTTCGCGGACTGTCGGGAAAGTTCTGTAGTACCTTGTGTAAAGATAGTGCCAAGAGCGTTCAAGATGCATAACAAAACGATGCAACACGGTGACTTTGAACATTAGTTAACAAGACAGCATTGAGAGCTGCCACATATGGAAAAGCGATATCAAGTATTTGTGAGTTCCATGTACACCGACCTGAAGGATGAACGCCAGCAGGTCATGCAGGCGTTAATGGAAATGGACTGCATTCCCGCTGGAATGGAGCTATTTCCCGCTGCAGACGAGGAGCAATGGCAGTTCATCAAGCGGATCATCGACGACTGCGACTACTACCTTCTGATTATCGGTGGGCGTTACGGGTCGGTTACAAACGAAGGCATCAGCTTTACAGAGAAAGAATACAAATATGCAAAGTCCAAGAAGCTGCGAATTGTCGCGCTCCTTCATCAATCACCAGAGGAACTGCCCGCAAAGTTTGTCGAAGCGGACCCGGAACTGAAGACAAAGCTGGATGAGTTTCGCCAGCAGGTAGCAAATGGGCGACTCGTAAAGTTCTGGAATAGCACAGAGCAACTGATTGGTCTTGTTGCGCTGAGCATGCAGAAGACGATCAAGATGTATCCATCGAAAGGATGGATAAGTGCATCTTCCGTTACAACTGAGGAACTACTGTTAGATAACAACCGCATTCGGGTTGAGAACAGAGAACTCAAACAACAACTGGAGAAGCTGACACGCTCTAATGAATCATTCGAAAAGGTGAATAGCCATCTGCCGCAGGACTACGTCATTGAAGGTACTGGTAGAGCGAAGGACTCATCTGACTCAAAAGATCGAATTCCGTGGAAAGTAGCATTCAATCTCCGCGACGTCTTTATTATGCTCGCACCGCATTTGATGGCACCGCTCGACGAGTATGAGGTCGAAGACCACGTTGCGGATATTCTAAAGTTGCTACATCCCAACATGCCGGAGAGTACATCGCTCGAACAACGTTTCCTAAAGGACATTGGCACGTTGTTTCGAGCAGTTAATCTAATAATAATTGATGTTCAGCTTGATAAGACCTACGCTAACTATTTCTGGAGTCTCACTCAGCTAGGCGACAGGCGACAAATACCACTTGGCCGAGCGGTTGCAATCTGCGCAGATAACACAGGGACGGCCCTTGTGAATCTCTGCGTGCGAAGGTCGACTAACAATGAGATACAAACACACTGAGCGGCGGGCGCCGTCGCTCCTGAAATCAATATCGACCACCGCCACTCGGTGAAAACAAGCGTTACTCTTGCCCTCGTTGGAGATACTCAAACGTAATCTCAAATGCGTTTTTAAGAGACCGTTTTAAAAGACCCCCTCTAAAATAAGTGACCGGGTAATAGAGATTACCCGATCATTAATTTGATGTAAATGCGAAATCATACTGCGTTAATTGATAATAGGCAGAAATCTTGATAGATTTAGAAGAAGCCAAATTCTGTCAATAGTTAAGCCTCGCGGCAGATATTGGAGGAACAATGAGCACGTCCACACGTTCAAACATTGCGATCGCGATTTTATGGATAGCCATTCTCTTAGCGACAGGGTATTACATCGTCGAAGGGCTCAAGGTGATCGCGGAGCCTGTATCAAAGATTATCGTTGCCGTACTTACCGGGCTCTTTGCTTTGATCGGGGTATACTTTACCCATGTCCTAACTACCCTGCGCGAACGAGAGGCCGATCAGGTTCGACGGAAGCAGGAACGTTATGCTGCGATACTCGAGGGCTTAGTCCCATACATACGAAGCGATGGGGACAAGGCAGATGAGTTTGCCGTTCCAGTCTTGCACGCGTACGTCGTAGGAGAAAGGCGAGTGGCGTCGGCTATCGCTCGTTTTCTCGAAGATCGTACTTCCAAGAAACTCGATACTATTGTAAGCTCTATGCGCGTAGACTTGGGAATGGAACCCCTTGATCCCGACACCTCGACGGAGGGCCTTCTGGCGCCAAAAATCATTGAAACGGCGGGTTTGAAATGACAAACGAGAGACCTAAAAATCCGTGAACCGGAGCAGGCGACAACACGGGTTTTGAAACCAACGTCTTTTGGCAGTCGTCCAGTTATGGCTGTCGATACTCTATCCCAAATTCGATATATTCAAACGACTATGAAGCCGTGTTTGAGTCAAGGTTGGCATTACATGTTACTTTCCTTTGCTGCTAGTGAATCTCCCACAAGAGATAGTTAAGTCAGGATGCAAAACTATCCGCTGAGTCCCGCAATACCAAATGGTATTGCGGGACTCTTTAACCAAATAATGATCATTTTTGTTCTACCTTTTCAAAACGCAATTGACCAGCTTTGGGAATTCATACGACTATTCGAGGTATCTGTGCATCAACAACGGCACAGTCTCATTCATCCAAATACGCCGCGCTGCTCATACGTTTTCACGCGATTCTGTCGCAGGAGCGACCTCGCTGTTTGAGTATCGAGCTGACGCGGACAGTTCCCTTGTTTCTGGCGAATCATGCTGGCGAGTGCGTCTGATTATCATGTTGTTCGGCCCAATGGTCAGGTGGTTGCTGGCAGCGGTAGAAAATCACACCAAGGCGTGCCGTCTCGTAGCATTGCCCAACAACGCACGAGTAGTTTTCGCGCCAAAGCCACGATCGCCTGTTTTCTGCGCGTCTTCTGACCACGCGAAAGCCTCTTCACCAACCGCTGAGCCCAGAGGTTGTGCCGCAACAAGATCCATCCCGCTTCAACCAGCATCTTTCGTAACAAAGATGGTCCTCGGCGAGTAATCCGTCCACGACGGTCGGTTTCACCGGATTGAAACTGTTTGGGAACTAGTCCTGCATAGGCGGAGACCTGACGGCCGTTGGTGAAACGCTGTGGATCATCAAGGTATGCAACGACGACCTCGGCCGTACAACGTCCAACGCCGGGGATGGTCCGCAACAGTTTCACTTTGGCGTCCGTCTTTGCAAATACGTCCAGCTTGCGTTCCACTTGCTGCAGTTGTTGGCAGATACTCTTGAACGCCTGGAGTTCGAGGGCCACTTCACCACACCAAAGTTCATCCGGACCACATTGCTCTAATGGTTTCACATGTTGTTCGATTGCTAGCAAGCCCGTTTCTGTCCACGCACGATGGCCACGGTCAAGTAGAACTCCTTGTTGTTGAAAGAGAGCTCGCAAGTGATTCTGGATCGCAATCCAACGAGTAATCAATGACTGACGATACTTCAGCAGCGCTCGCCGCTGTCGTATCTCTGGGGTTGGGACATAAACTGTTGGGAGTTGTTCCAATGCTGCTAGTTGAGCCAGCTTGAGTGCATCATCACGATCCGTTTTGCGTTTGATGTTTTTGAACTTCCAGGCCTCGTTGCTGGGATTGGCGACGTCGCACCTCACGCCATGGTGACAGCACAAGTCGTGCACCCAACCTGCAATCGAGCAGGTCTCGATGACGACCAGATCGGGACTTTCCTTACTTAACAGTTGCTCGAAAGAGAACACATGCGTTTGCACTATCAGAAAATCCGACTTGCCGGTTTCGGTAATGTACCGACAGGCGACCGACTTAAACTTTCCTAGATCGATTGCAAGAATCTTCATTGTCATGTACTCCTTGTGTGTGAGTTAAGAATCAGTTCTCCTTGATACCAGTATTGGCGATCGAGGAACACACGGCTTACATGGATTCTTTTTCTCAAAAGCATTTTTAAATGACGACTTTAAAAGACACCCTCAAAAAGATTGTCCGGGTATTAGCTGTTACCCGGTCACTTTTTCTTTATTATAAACGAGTTTTAGAAAGTGAAACGATGGGCGAATCAACAAAAATACAATGCTACGATGATGATTCTTTTAACCCTTGATTCGTAGTTCAGAATTCCACTTTTCCCGATTCGAGTCACTCAACCTAGTTCCTTTGATCATAGCAACTTACTCTATATTCTGTTGACAATTCATCCTTAGTTAAACAGAATTATAACTCGTTCTACTCTTAATGGGTTACATCAAAAATATTTAGCCTAATTCGAGTTAGGTTCCTAAGGAGCATTATGACCTGGAAAGACATCGTCGATTCGGGACTGAAGTTCACCGAGAAAGTCCTTAGAGATGCCGCTCTCTGGTTCTGGCTCGGGGTTGCCATCGTTGTCCTTCTTGTGGCTGATTCGGAAGGCTTGATCCCTATCAGCCAAGTCCTTTCAGAACCTCGCGTCGGGCTCACTGTCAGCCTAGTAGTAATTGCGAGCCTCTGGTTAAACGCGCTTGAGCTACATCACTCCCTTGTGCGCGGCGCGGCTACTGGTCGAAACTGGGTGGCTGAACGACTAACATGGTTTGTTCGCAAGCGCAAGGCAGGCCGGGTCCGGCCTGGTAGTGAGGAAACCCTGCGAGACCTTCTTCGCACACCATGTCGAGAACGCCGCTGGTTTCTCTGGTTCCTTGAAGGAAAAGAGTGTACCCCCCTGGAGTTCCTGCTGCCTTACGGGACCACACATCATGATGAGGAGTTTGCGGGTGCTCGTAGCTTACTTCAACTCGGCCTCTTACATCGTACCGGTGACAGTCATTCTGACTTGGTATTCGTCCACAAGCGGCTCTACGACGTGTATAAGGCTACAATCGCAGGGGATCCTCGACTTACCCAAGAACTTGATGCCGAAAAAGATGTGATCAGAGCGCAAGGCCGGTCGGCACTTAGAGAGGAGCTTCCAACTTATGCGACTGAACGATTTTTCCGAGCTATGCAGCAAAAATCCTCCAAGCAGACAACCTAACAAGGCATGTAGCAATCAGCGTTGTTGATGCTGATTTTTGTGTCTATACAATTATGAACAAATCATCTGAACCACAGCCGCACGTTTCGATCACGCACTCGACTCAGGAAAAAATTGTTCGCCGAAGACTTCACTTGGACTTTAAATATATTTCTATTCGACGACTGGGAATTCGGAGTTGTTGACAAGGTGTTCTATATGCTTCGCGCAACGGCACTTAGTTGTTATGCGAAGTCCGAGCCGCGTGGATTTTCGTTAGAATAGGGTAAAAAAATCAGACGGCATGTAAATGCAGGATTATTCAGAACTTGCCGTCAAGTTTTATTTAATCATCTCAGTCACTTATCGCTCCACAAACTCCTATGCACTCCAGTATGTGCCTTAATACCACCGTTTTAAAAGACACCCTTTAAAATAATGACCGGGTAATAGCTATGACCAGACACTTTTCATTAATGGGTGGCCCCAATCATACGATACGATTTCATTTAAACCCTAATTGATGTCTCTCAGGGCCGAATGCGATCGTATTGGCGAAATCAATGTACAATTAATGAACATCTTCGATCGACGGGGATTCATTGACTGGTTGCCGTGGATACCGTCTTTTCAGATCGTCGATCAATGGCATCAACGTTTTTCTTGCGAGCCCTCGAATCGAGATCTTCTCTTTTGCCGCGTAGCGACATAGCGGCCACCAGTCATCCCGATCAAGCTCGATCGTAATTGTCTTTTTTCTTCTCATAATCCAACTGCCCTTGACTTTTTTAAACGAGTTAATGCGAAATTGTAACTGCGAAAAGAAACTGGTGTAGAATGATGGATCACATGAAACGCCAGTCATTTTCAGAGAGTGGTAGGGCATGGATGCATTACCGCTCTTTATATCATTTCTTAATCAGGCAAGGAAGCCGAATCAATACTCGAAGAAACTCCCTCTCAAACCGCTTGATGGTAAGACAACCTATCCCACTACATTTCTGGCAGTTGTATTTTCCCTACGTGGATTCCAGACATGATCGATCAAGGTGCACAAGCTCCCGATGATGGATCGCTCTTTTCTTTAATGAATACGTTCCACATTGGCAAGAGGGGCCTCAACGGGAACAAGTTTCGTAGTCTTCGTTGCCTTATTTGCTCTGATCAATCTCGGATTGAAATTGTTGAAAGGAATCAAATATGAAAAGCCATAGCTCAAATGATCGTCCAGCTGATAAATTACCGGGAGCTGATCCCATCATTCAGCCTGATGAAGATCTCGACAAGGCTTTGAATGAGCTGTCATACCTGGACGAGTTTGATCAGTCGACCAATGAAACTTGCACCAGGTACATCGAGCAACTCGAACAGGAATCTGAACAACAAAATAATGATTTTGATTGAGGGAAAGAAGAAAACCAAATCGTTTCCACACGATTCGGTAAGCTTTTAAGATCAGTCAGCCGAGTACAAGCCTGGCTAAAAAAATTCTCGGGTCCTCCCGCGGGGGGCCGGCACCGTGCGCGGTGCTTAAATCGCACTTTTTTGGTTTCAAAACGAAATTTTAAGTGACTTCTTCTTCTTCCTATTAAATTGAGGGGCAAAACATCAGCAAAGCGATCATCCCAAAGAGCCACTTCAAAACGCACCACGTCAAAAACGAAAAAAACAGCTAAAAAACAGGCTCCAATGCAAAAAACGGAGCCGGTCAATTGTGTCATTGGTTTTCTGCTGCTGCCGAACGATGGGACGTTAGCGACAAGACGATTCAGAACTGGATCAAAAAAGGACTTCCGGTTAGTGGAACTCAACGAAAGAGAGTCTTTGATGTTTCTGAGTGTGATGCGTGGGTGGCATCTTATCGCGATGAGAAAGCAGACAGAGAATCCCAGAAGCTCAACGAAGAACTCAAAAAAGAGAAGCTGCTTCAGGAGAAATTGAAGCGGAAGGACCTGGAGCGTAAAGATTTAATCGCAGATGAGAAGCTGATCAGTCGGGAAGAATACGAGTTGTTTGCCGCGGAATGTGTGATCGAAGCCCGCGACCAGATGTTGACACTACCAAAGGAGATGCAGCGTCATCTCTATAAAAAATGCCAGTCAAAAGTGAAAGAAATGCAAACAATGATTGAGCAGACATTGCAGCGGTTATCTGTGATCGAAGAGGGACCGAAAAAATGATCACTCAAACTTCGAATCTCATACCGAACCACGTGGATGATGGCGAGACGCCGTTTCACTTTGAGGGGTTTTCCAAGATTGACCGGGTAACTGTAATTTCCCACCCATCATTTTTAATTTTAGAAAGGAAATCATGGTGCGATTTGATTCATTCAAACTTATTTCTTTGTTTATAGCAACTTCCTCAATTTTCTCTTGACACTTCATTTCTGGTTAAACAAAATTTCATTAGCACTGCCGTTAATTGATTATACCGAAATAATTCAGAGTAATTCAAATTATGTCATAACGGCCTTAAGAAACGCAAAATTAGAACCATGACCGACGACCTAGAAAAACGAATTGCCAGTCACCTCGACGCGAAGAAGAGTGACAAGAGTCAGCATGACGACGCATTCGAGGCGTGGAGTAAGGTCGCAGTTGCTACGCTGACCGACTATGTGTGCCCAACATTTATCAAGGTATCCGATCCACTGGGCATTAAACTTGTGGTGGAGTCGGTTGAATCATGGGATGCCACGCAGGGGCCAGCACAAGACGGTATCTTCCCAATGTTCGTGGCGGAGGCAAAGCTCAATCATCGTCCCGCGAATGGCGACATTACCTGCAAAGTGGAGATCACATTTTCGCACAAGAAGCTACTGCTTTTTCGGCCAAAGGTTGACATAATCTATGAAATTTGCTCAGAAACGCTCGGAAAGGTATACAGCTTCGGTTACTATCCAAATGACCGCGATTTCAAGGTGCGTTCTTTTGCTGTTTCCGATGTAAAGCCCAAGTTGGAGCCTTGCATTGAACGGCACCTTAGACGAGCTGGGGAGAAGATGATCAAGCAAGAACTCCTCTGAGTGGCATAACAAAACGGACAATCCAACTGGCGAATCGGGCGGATTCTCAACTCGATGTTTCTTGGCCACCGCCTGGTTGCCATGCCAGATCTATATGATATATCTAAATATTATTCAATACTGAGGAACTAAAAGGCATAGCAAAAAAGAATGACCAACACGTCCCATTACGAAATCTTGCAAATTCAACCTGATGCCAGTGATATTATTATTAAAGCCGCTTACAAGACATTATCCGCAAAGTACCATCCTGATCGTGATCCAAGCTTCGAAGGAACGGCCAAGTTCAAACAGATTACCGAAGCATTCAATATCCTCTCCGATCCAGCATCGCGTATGGCATACGACGAAACTCTTCGCTCTGGAACTCCCGAACTTACCCCTTTTGATTACCAGATTTTGATCGTGTACAAGCGCAGCGGAAAGATTGCAGCACTAAAAATGTATCGCCAGGCACATGGAACAGGGTTCAAAGAAGCCAAGACCTACTTGGACAGATTATTGTCAGCTCATAATGTTCCAAGTTCAGCTATAGGGTGTTTGCTCATCTTTATCGTCCTGACAACTAGTGCTAGTGTTCTGTGTGCCTTAATCCTTATGATTAATGGCTACATAATATTTGCATAAACTGAAATGGCAAAGTGCCAACTGAAGTGAATAGTAAATTATATTTCCGGGACATTATTCTTCTGTGGGATCACTGTGATATGACCGATAAACGATGTTTTACCGGTCATTATTTACAAGAAACTATTCTTCAGGCTCCTGAAAACAAGATGGAATTAACCTTTGAATCCGTTCAAGCCATGCTTTTCTTTCTAGCATCATCTCAGTCGGGATATCTTGATCATCTGTTGAAATAGATACGCCTTCAGAATACCAAATCGCAACAATAAAATTGGTTTTCATAGCTGGTAAACTATCTATTAGTTTCATACCAGCTGCAGCATGGCGAAGTGCGCCTGTAGCTGCTTCGAGGAGGTTATTCCGGAATTCTTTATCATCAGCAAGCGGATGTTTATAATAACGAAGAAGCAACTCCGTAAGAACTTCAGATTCAAATAGACCTGAAAAATCAATAGTTCTCTCTACGATTGAGTGATCAGTCATAAAGCTGCTAACTCTAAAAAATTCATCTTAGGTCTAGTTTGGCCTATTAGATATGATTGAAGTCCTCTTCTTTCAATATGATCTGAGTTCCTGCTTTCATAATGCTCTAAAACCCAATCACCTGAGTTTGGTACAAATTGGTTCAGCGCGGACATCGTTGATAAGGTACGTTCTACTCGATCTAATAAGTTCCATGTTTCTCCAATATAAACTGGAAGAGATGTGTCACTTCCTCTTTTTAATGCATATACGGCCGGAGAATCAGGGATTTTTTTCAAACTTATTTCTGCTAAATCAAAAGAATTGATTTTTTTTCGAAGCTTATTTTTAGGCAATTGCTCTGATGAATTTTTCCACGCTCTAGCTTCTTTTCTAATTCTTAAAGCAGCCCATCGGTAATCAAAAGAGCGAAAACCCGGAGCTAAGCTTCTAGCATAGCTGTCAAAGCGTGATGCAGCATACGGATCACAAAGAATGTGATCCAAACTAGGATAACCCATATCTAACATGCGACGTAATGCAATTTCACTGGCATACTCGAACGGATCCATTTTCTGAAATGGCATTTGTACTCTTTTAGTTGCTTTTATCTCTGGGAAGTGGCCAGTTTTTCTCATCCCCATAAGAGTAAGATTCCATTCACTAGGTCGTCCACGCACTTTTAGTAGGCTACATTCATCAACAAACGAAGCATTTAAGACTGGATCTGCAATAATTTTGTCTACGGAGTTCCCTTTTGAAACTTTCTTGAATGCTTTAATGATTAATTCATTATTTATTCCCTCATTTTTTCTTTTCTTAACAGCAACAGATGGTGCACTTTTAAGAGGATCTTCAGGACCCTCCAAAGGATCTCCAGATCGAACAGAATCGATACGAGCTTGTGCAAGCTGGATGTATTCTGGAGAGATATCAAATCCCAGCCAACGTCTACCAAGTTTTTTGGCAACACAAAGCGTACTTCCCGATCCAGAGAACGGGTCTAATACAACATCATCTGGATTAGAACAACTACGAATAATTCTTCCCAATAGTTGTTCCGGCATTTGGCAACCGTGAAAGCCAGCTCGCTCTTTAAAAGTGCCAGCTATACGTGCGAAATACCAAGTATCTTGATCGTGGTTAAATGTTTCAGACGCATCTTGTGGCCTAAGAATCCATGTATTGTCTGGAACTTTGCCTGATGAATTTGCCCTTTTGTCGTTGTATATGAGCTGCCGAGCAGATGGAACTCTAATATCATCATCATTAAAAGTGAACTTGTTTGGGTCTTTTACAAAATAAAGTAGATGCGTATGAGATCTTCCAAATTTTTTATTGCAGTGAACGCCAAAAGTATAATACCAGATCACCCAATTCCTTAAGTGTAATCCATTTTTTTGGGCGATCATCTTGAGCTCAGCAACATATTCATCTCCAATTGCGATCCAGAGTGCCCCGGTGGGTTTAAGTGCATTGATACTTGATTTAATCCATTGTTCTGACCAATTCAAATACTCACTGCATTCCTTATTGTCATCATATACGTCATAGGAAAATCCTATGTTATATGGGGGATCAGCAAAGATTAAATCTATCTTGTTCTTATATTTCTTAAGCCCATTATTACATTCTTGTAGGTAGAGTTTGTCAGTCCATTTTGTCATGATGTATCCTTGTTCTCTAGTGGATAACCTATAATATCTCTAGATCACAGAAAGCGCAAGAGAATTTTTTTAATAATAGACCTTATAAGAAATATTTTTAATAACTGAACATCTTCAACTCTTTCTAATTATGTGAAAAATATGCCAGATTCAGTATTACATGTTGTTTTAGACGCAAACATACTTTCAGATTTTTTGTACAAAAAATCCACAAAAGCCCAAGAAAGAGTCCCGCGAAGTAATAATTTGATTGCAGCGGTTATGAAGTCAAATTGGCCTCGTATAAAGCTTTATACTCCGGCAATTTGTATTGCTGAAACATTAGGTATTATTGATAAGTATCGATTTGCATCTTGGAAGGGGGAATTTCGATCAGACCCGTCGATATTGCTAACTCAAGATGACTACGAAGAAATAAGAGATACTTTATTTAGTATGGTTAATAGCGGAGTATTAGAACAATTAGAGCATGAACCTAAACACGCCCTGATGTCTAGCGTTATTTCACCAGTGAATTGCGATTTCAATGATGAATCTGAAGGTAATAAAACCATCATGATGGGAGCAACTGACTGCGTTATTATCGGAATGGCTACTCACCTTACAAGCCGTCTTGGAGAGGATTCAGTAATTCTCGTTACTGGCGATTCAAGAATGGCTAAAGTTACAAAATTGGCAAAAAAACTATCACATGAAAAAGCAGAAGAGCTAGGTATTACCAGTAATGCAAAAAAACTCGGAATTAAATGGAACAATGAAATTTATCCTGAAGTGATTAATCTCAGTGAAGCAACAGATTCTGAACTGAAAATAGCTTTTGGAGGATGGCCTTTACCGAATTCGAAAATAAGCTATCAAAAGAAAAGTGACTCTACATTAAAAAAAAGTGAAAAGGATGAGCTCAATAAAATATGGGAGGAAATTAAAGTACAAAAAGAATATAGGATTTGGAACTTTAAAAAAAATGAATTAACCGAACCAACTATTGACAAGCTCCCTTACACGAAAGCCATCGATGCAATTCAGATTCAATATGCTATTAAACATGGAGTCTATTTAATGTGTAAAGATATTTCGTGGTCACTTTTGAATAGGCGAAAAGCAAATAAACCTAGCGAACCTAAGTCTCACGTTAATGAACAGTTCGAACAGGGCTCACTCTTTAAGGATGACTGAGCTAGTATCATTTCTAATTAAAGTCAGTATTCGGGTTTGAACTGATACCTAGGTAAGTGACCGGGAAATTATTTTTACCCGGTCATTTTTTTAGAAGAAGGTACATTTGGGGGTTGTGTTTGAGGTGAAGTAAAGATGGGAATCGATTTACTCGATCTAGTTTTTGTGTTGAAAACGGTTTGAGATCAAAATAGCTCGGGATAAGTTTAATAAGCTTCTCAGCAACTGAAACACTTCTAATTCTCCCCCAAATTGCTGGAAGGATATTTGATTGTCTAATTTTGTTGAACTAATCTAAGTTTTGACAAGTGAGCATTAGTTCTGTATCTTGTGTTTTGATTGACAGTGTGTATTTTTGAGCACAGTTCTGTGTGGTCAGATAGATTAATGCATCCTAACTGTCATGTCTCAAAACAATAAAGGTGCCAATTGCGTTTGCTATTCAAATCGCTTAGTCGCGTCCTTGTATTTTCTCTTCGTATTCCGGAGTTCCTGGTACGCCCAATTATTCTCTCTGTACTGCAACAAAAAACAATGTTGTACAATCATCCTGTTTTGTTGCTAGCGCATCAGGTGGTTGGGGATGTTCCGGGAAACCAACAATCCAATATACTCTCAATTTCCGATGCCCAGCAGGCTCTGAAGACCGAACCACTCAGGTCATTGCTTGTTCAGGAAAGAATTAGGGCGATTGACGTTGTGTTGACTGGCAGAAACAACGATACCAAACATGACGGTTTTCTCGACTGGGATTTGTCAGATCGCAAGCTGGCAATCGTGGCAATGCTGAACGACACAGCTTCGCGGGCCGTGGGTGATACACGACTGCAGTTGACTACCGCGTTGTCCTTTGCTGAACGTGCAACCCGGGCTGGTTTCTTTGATAATGCGACAGAAGCCTTTGGCCGGGCATTCGATGCTGCTTGCTTAGCTGGTAACGATGCAGCTGCAGTCCGTTCGCTCTATTCTTTAGGACAGCTGCGATATCGGCGTGGAGATATAGATGGTGCGCTGCACGATTTGTCACGTGCGACGTCCTGGACGTCTCGTCCAAAGGCGGAACTTACAAAAGTCCTACTGTTCCTTTCTGAAATACATGCTGCACGCGGGGAGTTCGGTGAAGCCGAGGAATATGCAAAGCAAGCTATCAGTAGTGAGTCGATTTGGCTCGGGAATGATTCTGTCTCAGCCGCTCAACGCCAACTCGGTGAACAATATTTGCTTCAAGGGCGCATTACTGAATCCGCAGAAGCATTTTCTTGCGCATCAGAACTTGGAGATAAACTTGCGTTGGAAGAACTGTACCGTCTGTATCTGCGACGTGGTGATTTGGATTCGGCGCGAGAGATTATTTCTAAGTTTCCTGACGATGGGATTGTCGGTGTAAGTATGGACTTCGTCTTGGCTGCATTTGCACGGTTGGGACATTTAAGACACTGGCTCATTGTTGAGCGGGAGGCTCTCGAACGACATAAACATTCAGGTGACGAGGAAGCTGTGCTGCTTTCCTACCGTCGACTGTGCGTGATTAGCGGGCAGTTGCGAAATGGTGACGATGTCCGCGACTGCTTTAATTCAGCCATAGAAGTTGCTAACAGAAGTGAGCAGAAGATTGGCACCGGTCATCTCCTAAAAGACTACGCAGAAGCATTGTCAAGATGTGGGATATACGCTGATGCAATGCAGACGATTGCCCAGGCCATCGCTATTTTTTCTTCTCTAGGCCTACATGTTGCTGAGACTGAGTCTCTGTTAATTCGTGGCAATGCCGAACTTGAGCAAGGTCTCTTCAAGGAGGCAGATGCAACGTTTCAGGATGCCCGGAGTCTCGGCCGCGAACTTGAGTTGCCCGACTACGAACTGGAAGCACTATTGCGTCTCGTCGAATCAAGTTTATTGAGGAAGGCATCCGATGTCGATTCTGAGCATCTCGACAGAGCAATGACTCTTGCCAGGGATGGAGAAAACGTGACAGGTCAGGCCCGTATACTGCTGGCAAAAGCTAACCTTTTAATCGGCAAAGAAGAACGAGACCGTGCTGATACGGCGAAGGCAATCAGCTTACTTGAAGAAGCTGCTCAACTGATCCTCCGAACCGAAAGGATGGATCTTCAGCGAGTTGTTCTTGAGAGACTCGGGTGGTGCTATGAGTTTCAAATTGAAGAAAAGAATTACGCTGCTGCTCGCTCTTATTACAAACGCGCAGTGGATTGTTATTTCCAAGAGCGGATGTCACTGCCACCTATTCAATCAGAAGCTGTCGGAACACCTTCTCGCAACCGTCTGCTTCAGGTTTCACAAATTGCTTTTGACAATTCCATTCGGCTTGCTGAAGCGGAAAACGACGTCAGTGAAGTTGTTCGTCTATCAGAACTGCGCCGAGCCCAAACACTCTGCGAATGGATCAGCAGAGACAACAGTTATACATCAAAAATAAATTCATCACAGTCTAACGTTGCCTATGTACCAGGCCATCGCGAAGCAATCCTGCACTTTACCTGGTTCCATGACAGAACAGATGCCGGTGACAGATTGCTGCTGGTAGTAATCTTTAGTGAAGGAGATCACCATCTGATACGTCTTGAGACAAAAGGAATTGAATGTGCACTGGAAGAGTTCGAATGTCTATTGAGTGAGGTGACTTCAGGCCTGAAAGCCTCAGGCGGCAGCCTTACATCGATCTTCGATTCTAAAAAAGCCTTTATCATTTCACTAATGCAGTTGTCGCGTTATTTCCTGCCGTCCCAAGTCATGGAATTATTGATGAATTCTGGAGTTGATCGACTGGTGATAATTCCTGATAAGAACTTAAACCAGATCCCATTCCCAGCTCTGATCAACATCCGCACGAAAAGACACATCATCGAGGAGTATGAAGTTGTTCTCGCGCCAAGCATCGAAGTCCTTGCAGCCTCCCGCCAAAGAGAGTCTCAGACGGCAACACCTGTATTGCTTGGCGTTGCCCAGCCGATAGGATCCGACCTCGCTGCATCTGGTGATGGTAAGTTCGTCCGGGATCGGATCCTTGGTCACTTCAGCGAAGAATCTCATCTTCTCATGGGGGCTCGCGCATCGGCAAGAGATTTCGTTGATCTCGCGCCTCAGGCAGACGTGATTCATCTGATGTTACACGGAAGTTCCCACAGTTCCCGCCGGGCCAATGCTCCCTCGCTTGAGTTCGCCGGTGTGGACGGGTTGTTTCCTGGAGAACAATTTTCCAGTGATACGCTGTTTCGCCTCGTGAAGAACGGCAAGCGGTTTCCACGCTGTCAACTGCTGACAATGAATGTCTGCTTTTCAGCGGAAATGAGCCGTCCGGGCGACTATACCAGAACTGATATCAGTGGATTTCCAGCAGCGATTCTGTCGCTTGGTGTGCCAGCTTTTATAGGCGCACGCTGGCTTCTCTACTCAAAGCCGGGCCAGATCTTCTTTGAAAAATTTTACATGTGCCTGCGTGAGGAGGGCCTCGCAGTAGGGGCAAGTTTCAGAGCTGCAGTACTCGAAGTCAAAAACTACAAGGGACCGGATGCAGACTGGGACGTACCTTTTTTCGATCATCCGTATTTTTGGAGTGGCCTGATGTTGATTGGAGACGGAGGACGTTCTTTTGCAACATGATAAACCGAGACAACTGAAGAATAATTCAATGACGAAGCCGGAGAAGGCTTTACCCGATTCAACCTATACGACTCAGGCCAATCGGCTACGAGTTCAAGCTGTTATTAAACGGCTAGGTATCGTTGAGCAGATGAAGGCGCTTCCGGCAGAACTTCCATATGAGGATTGTGTTCCAGAATGGCTGGGTGACCTTCAGAAGGCTGACCCGGCAATTGACACAACCAATGCTTTGGAAGCTCTCAATGAAGCTGCGGCGGCGGTTGGCTGCAATTTGCGTCAAAGTCTCAAATTAATCATCGAAAAATCTCCTGACATCGCTCTTAACTCCGATGAAATCAGGAGTCGTCTTATGCAGGCATGTCCGGAAAGGGGCTTTCTGATATCGTTGCTAGTCAGAGCGATTGACAGCGGGGTGGTGGCTGATTTACTGCGTCTTGATGATCCAAGAAAATACGAACTGATCTCGTCCCGGTGCATAGCACAACTCAAAGACAACAGTCTTGACGTAGATCTATCAGATTGGATCCTATCAACTTGGAGCGTTGCTCTGGGGGTACCTGTTTCGTCAGACCAAATCGCACCTTACAAACAAAAATTCAGTATGTTTAACGCCGCATTTGCTGTGTTGCTGGGGGTTGTCCTTTTGCGACAGCTGTTCTGGTATCTTTGGGCAATTGACGAACAAAACCGATGGCGAGAAGGATTTACCAATGCAACGTGGTGCGGTTTCTGGGCTGCCGTCATCGGTGCACTTTTTGCGATCTTTTTCTTTCGAATCGCGATTCCTATTACGCCTATGAAGCACGTTTTTGACAGCATAACTGATCGGCATTCAGTGATATTAGCGGTTTGGGGAGCAGCGTTGTGTTCGGGAGCAACCGGAGTAACTCTCGTTGTTGTTGAATCCATTCTTCCACCTACATGGAACTCGCTTGTTGCGACCTGCTTTGGAATCATCTTAGGAGTTGCAGTTATTCTGTTGTTCAAACAACGAGCTGTGAAGTATCTTCTGATTGCCTTGCTAGTTGTGTTAGGAGCTTATTATCTTGATGTGATTGCTTTCTATGATGAAGATCCAGAGGCACTCTTACATTTTACTTGTTTTATGCCGGGTGGCGACGCATTGTTTCTATTGCTGTCGTGTTTCACCGGTTCAATCATTCCCGGTCTAATTGTCTTTCAATCGTACGGCCGATGGAAATCAGAGCCACAAAATCGCTTCCAGTCACTCTCATCGGTGAAAAAAAACTGGAATCCCGTCATTGCTGTCGATAGGTTTGGGGAGAAATGTGTCTTCACGGACGGTGAGAGTTGCTACATCCAGACTCAGGCAGCGGAACTGGCTCCAATTTGGAAGCATTCGTGGAGGATCACAGCGATCTCGTTTGCACCTTCAGGAGCCTTTTTTGCTTCGGCATCCTGTGATGCGACGGCTTGCGTCTGGTGCTGGGAGGACAATGCGAATATCGCAGTCCTATACGGCCACGCAACATCAGTAACCGCAATTGGTTGGAGCAGTTGTGGTTCGCTTCTGGCAACAGGTACTGCGTCCGGTACTATTCTTGTCTGGGATGCTACGAAATGGAAATCTATCAGTCATCTGAGTTTGGGGCCAGGCATCGTAACAAGTATTGCGTTTGATATTCACGACCGCAACACCTGTTTTGTATGCTTTGATAATGGAAGGGTATGCCGTATAGATGTCGTCACCAATTCGATGTCATGTGAAGCTCTTTTCGAAGTTGGTAACTCTGTGTTGATGACGCTGGTACCTTCATTTGACCTACTTGTCATTGCCGGTACTCATGGCATCAGCTCGGTGACTTCTGAAAACTTGACACTGGTCGTTCAAGCATCATTTCACACTAGTAATGATGGCCCGGATGAGATATCTGCTGTGATCGCTCTAGAGTATGACGCAGAATCTGATGAAGTGCTGATCTGCACCAGTGAAGGAACTCATTGCTGGGATCTTAAGTCGGAATTCACACGCGAGCTCTCATGTGACAGCAGGATCGCGACACTCGCAGTTGCGGCAGCAGAAAATAAATTGTTTGGAATCCAGAGCCACTCAATTCAAGAAAGTCCTACACCATATTTAGTCCACCGTAATGGCGATATGCTTTCCAGGTATAATAAGAGTCCCTGTGAACCTGCTGGTGAACCAAAGAAAGGAAACGTATTTACGGAATTGATTGAAAGACATTTAGAATCCGCCCAATACAGCGTCTATGAACGCAACCGCAACGGATTTATTGTTCGCGCGGTACTTGTCTTGTTCTCAACAGTTGGCGCTTATGGCCTGTTTGGTATGGCTGGCTGGGGTGTTGGCGGATCATTTCAAATGCTGTCTGCCGCGATTTTCTATGAAAGCTCAGACCCCACCGATTTTGATAATTTCAGTATCGTGATGACACGTGCGTGGCGTGAAGGCATGTCATCCGGATGGCATATTTGTGGTATTACGGGCATGTTTTTTGTGTTACTCGCTTCTATCATCTCAATGATCAGCAGGTGGCATGCGGAAATTGTACGAATCTATGGAGAACTCGGCATCTTGGGAGGAATCCGTTGGCTTATCCTTCCCGCGACCGTTTTATGCTATGTGGTTTCCACAAGCTGGACTAATTGGGTGCTCCACTTTTTGCTTAACGAACTTTTCTGGATCCTTTTTATATCACTTTTTGGATGGTCTATCGGAATTGTGATCGCGACCTGCATAGTCATTAGAGTCCATGTACTTAACAACCTTGGGCACCAATCATTCTCGACAGATCTTAATAAGTTTTCCGGAATGAGCTTTGGGGCTTCGCACATGATTGCTACGGTTATTATTGGTCTTCCGATCGTTTTGTTTAGCTTTGGGTTGACATTGCTGGAGTATCCAACTTCGATGGCCATTAGTGCTTTGATGCAGATTTCTCCAGAGGGCACCACTAGCGGTCGCGGTACGCTTCCGAACACTTTTGAAGGGATTCCAGGAAATCCCGTTCCCATTGATCTTTTATGGAACGATTTTGAGACTCGGCCAACATGGGCGGAAGAAGAATATGTTGGAAGAAATTTTATGATTGAAGGCTTTATGACAAGCCGATATCCCGTTTTTCGAATCAGCGACTCTACGACTGGAAAAGACATGGTACACTGTGAGTTCGGATATCAGGATTTTGAACTCATTAAAGAGAATCGATTCCTGAATGATTTCATCGAAGCTGGCGGACAATATGTTCAAATCAAAGACGGCCAACGAGTCCGTGTGAGTGGAATTTGTGTCGGACTAGATGAAAGGGGTTTAGTACTGTTTGAAAAGTGTCGAATCAACCGTTCCATATTTCAACAGAAATAAAGCAACGCTTGTGTTGCCACTGGCCGGGACCCTCTATGGTGTTTGCACAATCCCGGCACCTACATCGCTTTCTGGAGCACCTTCCAAAAACTGATCGGTGGCGCTTCCAACCACCTTATCCGCAAGTAAACCGCTGGAAACGATCCCCTGCTTCTTCGTCAGATATTCCAGCCATAGCGCGGCAACACCGGACACATGCGGTGTTGCCATACTAGTGCCGCTCATCTCTGAATCGCCGCCTCCAGGGATCGCGGATAGAATATCAACACCCGGCGCAGAAACTCTGACTCCGGTGTTAGAAAACGACGCCACTTCAAGCTTCGTACCGGAATTCATGAGGGCACCGACGCTCAGAAATCCTGGAGCTGCCGCTGGCAGGGATTTGTCTATTGCATAATCCGATCTTTCGTCGCGCCTAGTTTCGTTGCCAGCGGCTGCAACCAGTAGCAATGGCTGAGTGGCAGAAATAGTCGCATGAGAGGCATAAGTAGAGAAGAAATCCAAATTCTGCTGATAAGCTCGTAGGGCTCTTGAGAAAGCCACATCGCGCGGCAGTTCCTCACACAGTTTCTTGGTGTAGCGAGGGAAATCAAAGCCAAGAGACATGGAAACAATATTGGCACCGTTTTCAATGGCCCATTGAAGCCCGCGTTGAAGTTGCACCGATGTCGTTCCTTGCCTTCCAATGATTTTGCCGATTAGCGCTTTTTTGATTCCAGGTGCAACGCCAATTCGGACGCCGTTGATACTCTCACCAAAGATTGTCCCCGCGACATGAGTGCCATGACCATCGTAGTCTACAGCCTCTTCGCCGGTGAAGTTTTCACATTCGATTCCCGAAAAAATGTGGGAGAACGCTGGGTGCTCTTTCTCGATGCCGGTATCAAGTACGGCAACAGTCACACCATGACCCGTCAATTCCGTTCGCTCCACACCGACTGCCCGTAGCCCCCATGGCAAAATGGATGTGTCGCCATTTGAAGGGCGCTGAGTTCGATTCATCGGGGCAATATGCCTTAAGGGGATGACCGGTGCGATACCGAGGCAGTCTTCCTCACTCCGAATTTCGTTGAGCTCTACAAGTGGCGCATTTATCTGCTCAACTATCATATCTTCCGACGCTCGGGGATTAACGGTATACGGATGACCGTAAATCTCTTCAATCGAAGTAGGTGATGCAATTTTTCTGCGGCGAAGCACGAGATATTGGACAATATCTGCCATTTTGTTCCCTGTCTATAATCACAACAGTTATTAGAAATCAGTGTAGAACAAACAATACACTTCATTTGATTATTCTACAGACATCGAAGCAAAAAGAAGAGACATTATCGAGTTTTTTAGCCAACGTTCTTGATCTGCTAATCTGAAAAATTTCGCAGCTCCGATCAAACACAACTTCCACTAAAAGACTGTTTCCAAAGAAAGTCCTCGATGACAGTTGATATTAAAACGAGAGAATTCTGAAAAATAGAAAAAAGTGTCCGGTAAAATTGTTGTTACCCGGACACTTTTAATTTCATTCAATCACGACCCGCTTGATTCATTTTTTGAAGAATAATAGAAATCAAATCATAATTGTCCAAGATCAGACCATCAATTCTAATCATTGGGCTCGCTTGAATGACATGCGTCTTGATCTCTTGATGCTTTAGCCCAAAGTCGATTTCACAAGATTCGCCATAAGGAAATTTAACCCCATTGATAAAAACAGGCAGAATCATTTCAGTGCCCCATCATAACAAGTCTCCGGGAAATAATATTTACCCGACCTCTTGTCTGGGTAATATGAGTTACCCGGTCACTATTTTAGAGGGTGTCTTTTAAAACGGTTTAAAAACGCAATTGAGAAAACGTTTGATTTTATCGAACGAGGGTAAAAGTAAATTTTAGGTTGATCGGGTAACAGCCAACGAATGTGATTTCATATTTCGCGTGAACGGTCTCTCCAGTTCGACCTGTTGTTATGTTTCGCCAGCAAACTCTTCAGGTGACAAGTCTCTAAAGCCAACTGTTCTCGTTGCGTGAAACGGTTGTGCTCCACCAGTCATCGAGGCAAGCGTCAAGTAAGATACATTTTCATTCTCAAGAATCGCTTTGAGGTCTTCACCTGCTTGGATCGCTTTAACCCAAATAGTTTTCAGCTCTTTGGGCCAATTGGTGTTCACTGGACAACGCAGGCCCTTTTCGAGGCGAATGAATACCAAATCATCTCGCTCACAATAGTGGTCCGAATCAAACTTGAATTGGAAATGCAAATACTCATCTCCTGAATTGATGTGGGTCCAAGAGATATAAAGCCCCTTAAGCTGGCAATCGTCGATCATGATTCCATCAGGCCCAGTGAACGCGTCAATGATTGGTTTCAGACAGTTGTCAATGTCTGCTTTGGCGTCGGTCTCGTAGCGACTCTTCGCTGGAACGTTCCATGTGATCTCGAGAATTATCTGTCCCGTTAAAATGAACTGAAACTTTGACAGCTCGGTTTTGATTTGTGCGATGTAGGCGTTTCGCTGGGCTTTTTTGGATTGAATGGATGCCGGTGCGCCGGGGATCTTGACAGACAACTCACCGAATGGTGATGGAGCGACACCCGCGTCTGCTTCTTCAAGAGCTTCGATAAGTGGCTCACCATTATCCGACATATTTGCTACTCGTATATTTGAGGCCTAACTATTGATAGACAGAATTTGATTCTGTCTATATCTATCAAGAATTCTGTCTATTATCAATTGATGGTATGTATCCGCTTCAGGTTTATTCAGGGAAGACTGGAATGACAGCGAATGTTGATCTTCTGGCAATCCGACCATGATCGAGACGAGGGGCAGAGTGACGTTCCTTTGCCGAAATTGAAATCTAAAGTCCCAGAAAATGGTCTGGTAAATAAGAGATACTCAGTCATTATTTTAGAGGGTGTCTTTTAAAACAGTCATTTAAAAACGCATTTGAGTATATCGAACGAGGGCAAGAGTAACACTTCGCATCAACGGCCGTTTCACTCGGGTAGCGAGTGGAACGGTTCGACTGCATATGCTTGTTATAAGTAAATTCCAATTTCTTCTAGCTCTATTTGCAACCCATCCATTTCTATGTCGGGATTTAGTTTAATAGCAAGATCACTACTAAAACTACCTTCGAATATTTTCTCGAGAACAGATATATTTATTTCTCTTTCATAATAACCTGTTGCCCAGACGTGATAATCAATCGCATACCATTTCAATACTGTTTCTAGGTCGATTAACCACTTAATAGGTAATCCGAACTTTACCCACTCTGATTTTTCTAGGTACCAAACGCAGGTGGCTTTATCCATGCTAAATGCCGGTTCGGAAACAAACGAATCATAGCTACTCGGTATCTTGTTATTCACGCTCTCAATATTCGACATTAGTCCGTCTTCAGGACTTAAGCACTTGTACCCAGCGAGTTGACCAGATATCCATAAAAACCACTCTCCACCAGAACCATCTCTAAGGGATCCCATCTCTTCAGAATCAGACCATTTTGAGTTATAGGAAAAATAACGGTACTGCCACTCGGGCTCAATGATAGCGTCAAGCAATGCAAGTGTTTTCAGTCTTTGGCGCAATTCCGTGATCATGATTTACTCATAACTTTTAATAGGCAGAATCTGATTCTGTATATTATCAATTGGCTCTATATGGATTGCTGCCATACTTGCCGGTCGGCAGTGATGTAGCAGCTTCAACTCAAAATCAGGCCCCTTCGGCAAACTCATTTTGCCTGTTGATATTAAAACAAGAGAAGCCTGGAAAAACATATAAAATGTCAATTGACGCGATAAGTGATTTGTTTTTCTAGGAGCGAACGTGGGATGAATTGATAGTTGCGAGAATAGAAAGAAGTGATATGTTAAAGCTCTTCTTTCAGGAACCTAATTCAATTCTCATATTGTAAATCCACTAATGCAATTTATATGAGTAGAAAAGTAAAATTTTTATTTGGTTTACGTAATTGTTAAAAAACCGACGTTAGAATTCATCCGGCTTGCCAAGTATTACGATTGAAGGTTCGTTTCCGGAGAGGTTATACATTTTTACTAAATTATGATCTCGATCAACATCTTTTCCATTATTGTCAATCCCTATTAAAATATTTCCGTTGTGAAATACGATACCCTCGGCTAGGCCATATCGTGTCCCCTCTTTGTATAAAGAACCATATTTACCATCTTTGAGTGCGGCAAATGACAGACGTGATACAATTATTTTCTTTGTGGGATCAATCTTTATTATCGAATAGCCACGTCGTTCCAATGCATAAAGAAAGCCATTGTGAAACGTGAGTCCAGAGTACGTTTTCTTTCGACCAAGATGCCTTTGAGTGTCATCTGTAAAGGTTGTTCCTGGAACATCGAACTGAGAAACTACTATGCCACGAGTAACAGCATGATTAAGAGATACAGCTAGAATGAATCTAGGGTTCCGTTCCTTAGCCAAATACAGCAATCGCGATTGATTATCATACGCGATTCCTTCAAAACCTGAGTTATCCCAGTGGTTTATTGATAGGCCAGTCGGATCGAAGTCTATTTTAATTTCATTATTGTAATCGAGTTGAGTACTTTTACTATTAAATGAAAATGAGTAAATGTGCGTTGGATCCTCATTGACGACAAAGAGTGTATTTCCTTTACACGCTACACCTTCAAAGCTCGGCATTCTTTTATCATTTTCGTAGTTAAGAGAGAGCCTGCTGACTATGTGCCAGTGGCCATTCTTGTGTTCGATACCGTAAAGGTATCGATCGTTCGACTTGTCTCCAACCACAAACAGGTTTCCGCTATGTGTCGTAATACCACTGAGGTGAAGTGGAGCAGAATGCGAATACTTACTACGATATGAGCCATGCAATTGCGAAATCGACTTAATTTCTGCGACTAAAGGGGGGGTATCTGCTTTACAGACAGGCGTATGAATGAAAAGGCATAAGATTACTAATATGAATTTCATTGTTTTCCTTTGTCTATAATTCAGTTTCTGATCTTCAGATGAATTAATACTCCCAAACATGTCATTTTGTGCATTATGATTGTAAGCATTTATGTTCATGTTTCAACTGTTTTCAAACGGATTACGAAGTTTTTTCTTAACACTCATATGTCAGGTACTCAAGCCGTGAGTGTATCTGAGAATGATACTTCCGCTACAGTCATTGAACATTGAAATCAGTGAAATTTAATTTGTATCTTAATGCAAGGAAGATTGGTTAGATGGCCTTAATCAAGTGATATCTTTTCATTTAAGCTCTAATAAACGTTTCACTGGGACGGTGCATAGCCAGAGCCTCTCAGGATAAAAGACGGTCTTATTGACGAAATTATTATTCCATTAATGAACATCATCGATCGGCGGGGATGCATTGATGGGTTGTCGCGGAAACTTCCGTTTTGCTTCCTGGATCAACGGCATCAATTGCTCCTTCGCGATTCCGCGAATAGATCGTTTCTCTTTGGCTGCATAACGACTTAACGGCAACCACTCATCAGTATTGAGTTCTACTTGAACAATCTTCCTGTTTCTCTTCATAATCTGCCCTTGACTTTTGCGAGTTGTACCATCCTTAATTTAAAACGCAATCGAAAAGCCGGAGCCGAACCATGGAGCGGAGAAGCGACGGTTAATTTCAGAGCGGTAGCGCAGGGAAGCAATACCGCTTTTATATCATTTCTCAGCATGGCAAGGAAGCCAGATTGATGCTCGACAAACTCCCATTCAAAGCGCTTGACGGTAAGAAAACGTATCTCACTGCATTTCTTACCATTGTCTTTTCCCTAAGCGGAATGCTACTTGGTGAAATTCAGACAGCGGAAGCGATCAAGCTATTACTGGCCGCCTTCGGCCTTGTCGGGATTGGTCACAAATTAGAAAAGAGTGCTCCCATTCAAATGGTGTTTGGAGAAATCGAACCAACTGAGGAGAGATATCACGATCCAAGTCAGTTTTCAAATGAGTGATCAATGAGCGGTCTATTAAGAATCATCGCAGCCCTTTTGGAGCTGTTGTTTTTCTGGACCAAGAAAAAACATAGCAACGAAAACGAACGGCTGGAAGAAGCGGAAAGGATTCAACGCAATGCGACCAATCGAGACGAACAAGCGGTTCAATCACAGTTTCACCGTATGCGTTCTCGTGGTCGCATTACTAACGATCGTTAGTGGTTGTAATTTGGTGGATCGTCTCAAACGCAAACCGGAACCCAAAGTGATCGCGGTACCAGACAAAATGGTTCCGGATATGCTCGATCAAGGTGATCCAGCTCCCTATGACGGTTGGCTCTTTTCAGATTCCCTTTTTAATGAGTACGCTCCCTATTGGCAAAAGGGGCCTTACGGGAGCGACCACAAATGATGGCCATTTCCCCGGATCCAAATAGACCGGAATCCAAAGTTTTCGATTCTATTTCGATGCTTTTGCTTTGGATCTTCGCTTTCCTGATCCTTTTATTGACACTGCCTGGTTGTCAGTCAGACGATCAAAAACAACAGTATCGCCCCTTTTACAATCCCCCCTCAAAACGAGTCCGGCCCAGCGAAAAGATCCGGAAACCGATCCAGGGAGCTGCGGACCGTGTCGATGAGGTATTGGAGAAAACTCCGGTGCCGGCCGTTGCTGGAATTCTGGCAAACGATGCACTCGACATGATCGAGAAAGTTGAAACGATTACGGTTCAAGAACCCGATCCGGAAGTCGTCGAAATCATCGAACCGAAACCGGATCCGTTGTATGAGGTTCCGGAAGATTCAAGCGATTCGGATCAGCTGAATGCGGATCAATCAGAATCAAACAGTGGAACTGTTTTTCTTGTCTTCATTGCTTTGATGACGTTGATCTATCTTGGTTTCAAATTGTTGAAAGGAATCAAACGTGAAAAGCCTCACCGCCAATGATCGACCCGCTGCGGAATTGCTGGGAGCGGATCCCGTCATTCAGACAGAGGAAGATCTCGACAAGGCTTTAAATGAACTCTCATTTTTGAACGCCTTTGATCAGTCTGTGAACGCGACTTGCACCAGGTATATCGAGAAACTCAAACAGGAATCTGAGCAACGCAAATATGTTTTGATCGATGATCAAGACCCAGTCACGATTGAAAGCCGAAGGGAGCTGCTCAACAAGCGAGTGAACGAGTATTGCAAAGCTAATCGATCGAGCTTGATCGATGGAAAGAAGAAAACCAAATCGTTTCCACACGGTTCGGTGAGCTTCAAAGATCAGCCAGCCAGGGTGGAGTATCGATCTGGTCTGAAAGAAGCAGACAGTCTTAGTCTATTAGATAAGCTCATGCAGTCATCGTTGGTTGAACAGATCACAGCCTGGTTGATGTCGATTTGTGTTTTTGGAAAGAACAAAGAGGCGCGCCTGTTATCTGAAATCGTCGAACTCAAACCGAAGCTCAGTGTTTCCAAGATCAAAAAAGCATTCGAAGAAAAACGATTGACGGCAGATCATCTGAAACAACTCGGCTTGAAATATTCCCAAGGCAAAGAACAGCTGACGATCAAGCCGGCTGAGTACAAGCCTGGCTGAAAATTTCTCGGGTCCTCCTGCGGGGAGCCCGGGGCCGCGCGCGGTTCCCTAATCGCACTTTTTTGGTTTCAAAACGAAATTTTAAGTGACTTCTTCTTCTTCTTCCTATTAAATTGATGCGCAAAAAATCAGCAAAGCGATCATCCAAAAGAGCCACTTCAAAACGCACGACGTCAAAAACGAAAAAAACCGCTAAAAAACAGGCTCCAGCGAAAAAAACAGAGCCGGTCAAATGTGTCATTGGATTTACTGCTGCTGCCGAACGATGGGACGTTAGCGACAAGACGATCCAGAACTGGATCAAAAAAGGACTTCCGGTTAGTGGAACTCAACGAAAGAGAGTGTTCGATGTTTCTGAGTGTGATGCGTGGGTAGCATCTTATCGTGATGAGAAAGCAGACAGAGAGTCCCAGAAGCTCAACGAAGAACTCAAAAAAGAAAAGCTGCTTCAGGAGAAATTGAAGCGGAAGGACCTGGAGCGTAAAGATTTAATCGCAGATGAGAAGCTGATCAGTCGGGAAGAATACGAGTTGTTTGCTGCGGAATGTGTGATCGAGGCCCGCGACCAGATGTTGACACTACCAAAGGAGATGCGGCGCCATCTCTGTAAAAAATGTCATGTAAAAGTAGAAGAAATGCGAAGATTGATTGAGCAGGCATTGCAGCGGTTATCTGAAATCGAAGAGGGACCGAAAAAATGATCGCTCAAACTCCCAATCCCTGAACCGAAGGAGGTGGCCGCCAATGGCCGAACAGATTAACAAATCCGACAAAAAGTGTACGGTAAATAATAAAAACCCGCGTCGTGGAGATCCTTGTCCGAACAAAAAATGTACGGGAAAACTGAGCAGCTACTCACAATCACGCACAGCAAGCGGCAGAATTTACTTTCTTTCCTGCGCCCGCTGCAATTTCAAACCCAAAAATAATAAAGAATTCAAAAAGTTCGTATGACTTTTTTGTTCTAGTCAGGTAAGACCCTATATCGAAATCAACATGGTACTACCCATTGTTTGACTCTATGAAACTACGCGAACTGGATTTCTGAAGATGATCTGGCCGAAAGTTTGTTGATGCAATATTTCCACATTGCGTATATGGCTACCTAATTCCAAAAACTTACTTGTGTTATTTGTTGTGAAGAAATCACCTCATTTTTCTATGTAGTGATAAACACGAATCACACAAATGAGGATAATCATGAAAATCAGAATTGTGAAATACTACATTAAAAATCCATTATGCCCTGCTCTCTCCTGATTACTCATTTTTGTAAACATACCTATGACGATAAATGGAAATATGAACGAGCAGATCACAAAAACTAACATCTCAATGAAAAAGTAAATTTTCAAAAAAATACCTACGATCTATTTTGAATTGCAGATCCTAGTTACTCCACGCGAATAAATTATTTCAGTTGATCCAGCCTGCTTTCAACAGTTGAACTAATCGATAAATAGCATTCAATCATGAACATTAAACAATGTATCAGGACTGAAAATCCTGGTGTCGGCGGTTCGATCCCGCCCGTGCCCATTGCTCCTTAATAAGCAGGCCTTTTTGAACGTTTATACCAAGTCGTTATGTGTTGGTATAAATCAAAACTAAAGATGGCAGAGAACTGAGCCTGTGATCATCAGGGTCATAGCAGTCATTAAGATTAGAGATCTATTTCTCTTATTTAGTCTGTTCAACTCTTTTCCTGTCAACTTGATCCATCTCATTAAAACTCAAAAAGGCAAGCATTATGTCCGATGATCATCGAGACGACGATGATGGTATGGAGGAGTCAGATCCCTTTCTGTTTGGATTATTCGAACATCTGTTTGATGACGATTATCCCCTTTCTGAAGAAGTCATTCAGTTCCGTAAAGACTTCACCGTCAAACAGCTGGGGGACTATCTCGCAGAATATAAGCACTATGATCGCTATGTTGGTGAAGAAGCGATTCACAAATGGATCATGGATAAGTATTCCTGGCTCCCACATCAAATTAAAGAGTTGAGTTGGGGAGAATTAGATTTCATTTTAAGAGATAATGAAATCAACGAAGCCGTTCAATTTGGGCATGACAAGTACAAAAGTGATTAACGATTTTGGCGACGACGAATTTAAGTATAACCGATGTGTCGTTGATGAACCTGTCCCAAAACATGACCACTGGTAAAGAATATTAAACAGTTTTCTTCGATTTGATAAGAATTCTAGACTCAAGTTACAACGAATCTTACAGTCGTACTGTTGAGTGGGAAACTTCAGTTGCCTGCAATATGTCTACAATGATTAGGTATGACAATTGCTTAAATTCAGGCAGGCCAGGACCTTGCCCCTTAGAATCAATTTCCAATGGATTTTGGTTATAAGCTTTAGTACGCTGGATATTTACCGTAATCAGAGCTTGCAAGTATGTGTTAGTGGTCTTTACGCATCACGATAACTTTCCCATAAATTCAGCAAAGAGAATTTATTTCCCCTTACGACCTTAGACTAGCGCAAAACAAAGTTGATAGAGCTTTTAAAACGAATCGTACAAATCAATATTAACTGATCAATCAAACGCACTCTCACTCACTCTTTGAGGTCTACTCAGGCCGTTACATCAAAATCGGGATAATGAACAATCATGAAGGATGATAAGTTGGCTGAATCAACTGCGAGGGATGATGAAAATCAGACTTCCAAATGTTCAAAAGCTGACTCTACCCGAGGTGTTGAGAGTTCTTATAAGGTTTGGTTGATAGTAGCCGGTATTATACTTATAGGGCTCGCATTTCGAGCAAAGCTGTTGGATGCATTCTTTCTGGACTTTGACGAATCGATGCACTTCCAGGTGGCACGTCAGCCTACATTATCCGATGCCTGGCATGCCAGTCGCGAGCACACGCATCCTCCATTGGCGTTCTTAGTTTATCATTACTGGATGAAACTAGGTGATTCTGAGCGAATGCTCCGATTACCTGCCCTACTCTTTAGTATTTCGGCTTTGGTCTTAGGTTTTGTGTGGCTCAAGGAATTATTGGGGCCACGACCAGCTTTAGTAGGCCTCGCGTTTCTGACTTTTTCAATGCCGATGGTTCATCTTGGCGCGTTAATGCGTGGCTATACACTTTTGCTCACCTTTATCTTCGCGGCACTTTATTTACAAGAACGTTTTTTGCGTACTCACTCAACTGTTGCGCTTGCTGGATCTGGATGTTGTCTGGCACTTGCCATGTTGACGCATTATAGCACAGCATGGTTAATGTTGGTGCTCGGACTCTTAGTTACATTTCGAGTGATCTCGGGAACACTGCCTCGAAGGGCGGTTGTAAGTTGGATCATCCTTCAATTTGTACTGCTAGGTATTTGTGTTGCAATGTATTTTGGCCATATAAAACAATTTATCAATAGCAATGCAAAAACAGATTTATGGGATTTCTGGTTGTATGACAGTTCCTATGACCCCGTAACCACTCATCCTGTTTATCTCGCGTTAATGCGGACTCTTGAGTATATCAAATATCTCTCTGGGGCATTGTGGATGTTAATCGCTGGCTTAGTGATCTTTGGTTCCCTAGTCATGTTAAGAAAAGGATTTCAAGATACCGGGTCGAAATGGATTGCACTCGAACGTAGTATGATGGTTTTGCTGCCGCTGGTTGTCGCAATGCTACTGTTTCATTTCCGTATTTATCCTGTCGGGCACACAAGGCATTCGATGTGGCTCATTCCATTTGTGGTTCTTGGTCTCGCAGCAGCAACTTTGCCACTGGTAAGACGACCCGGTTTTGGACGTGTGACAGTTTTTACATTGGTGATTTCTTTATGGATCTATTCATACGCGTATCCGAATGTCTGGAAATTACAGACCACACAAACTCCCATTATGGCGCGCGAAACAATAGCGTTATTGAAGAAGACTGTGCCCGAGGGGGCCACTATTTTAACAGACGGTAGCACGCGTAATGTTCTTGAATACTATCTTGTCGGTGATTCTATGACTCATAGAAAAGCACTTGGGGGTGGCTACACTGAATATCAGATGGCTGGCTATCGAGTCATCTCGATTCCGAAATTTCATTTCTTTATGTATGACATACGAGCCGACTGGACGAATTTTTTCAAGGCTTTTGGCGAGAATGCGACAAAACCAATCTGGGTGACATACCTTGGATTTGAAGTACCTGATAACGATACCTCATTAATTTTTAAACGATTCCCACCAGGACGTCTGATCAAAAAAATAAGTCACTTGGATAATCAGATTTTACATGTACAGTTTCGTGATCCGGGCAAAAAATTAACGGTTAAGTCAAGTAAGAAAGAAACTCCTTGACCTTTTAACTCAAATCAAATTTTCAACTGAGGTCAAATTCGAACAGATGCAGATCACTCATTCCTCATACCGGTTCCTGATTTATGTTGTCGCCTATGAAGCCGAACAGCATTTGCACGATTTGTTCGAACGGATCCCATATGAATTATTTAACCGGTCGGATATCCACTTTCTGGTAAGTGATGATGCTTCATCGGACAATGGTCCCAACATATTAAAAGAGTGGTTGGAAGCTCATGAAATCTACAACATTACAATTCTAAAAAACCGTGACAATCAAGGTTACGGGGGGAACCAGAAAATCGGTTTTCGCGTAGCAATTGATGAAGGATATGACTGTGTAATTTTATTACACGGTGATGGACAGTATACTCCTGAGCTTTTGCCCGAATTTATGAAAGTCTGGCAAGAGTCGCAGCCCGATTTGATTTTGGGTACGCGAATGCATTCAACCAGTAGTGCACGTAAAGGGGGGATGCCATTGTATAAGCTTGTCGGAAATCGAATTCTGACAACTTTTCAAAATTGGCTCACGGGTTGGAAATTGAGTGAGTATCACACCGGCTATCGTGCCTACGCAACAAAATTTCTGGCAAGTGTTCCGTTTGAGATTAATACAAACGAATTTCACTTCGATACGGAGATTCTACTCCAGGCAGCCCATGTTGGAGCCAGCGTAAGAGAGATTGAGATTCCTACCTTTTATGGCAATGAAGTTTGTCGCGTGCCAGGTTTGAAATATGCCTGGAATGTGGTAACTGCGACGATACAATTCAAAATGCACCAGTGGGGGATGTTGTGTTCGTTAAAACTAAGAAATTTGTCTACCGACCGTTATCGTGACAAGACACAGGCTGAATATTCCTCTCACGCGCTCGCGCTGAATCTATTAAAAAAACACAAGGCGCAAAAAGTTCTGGATCTTGGTTGTGGTTTGGGACATGTAGCATCGCAATGCGAGCGATCTGGAATGGAAGTGACAGGTGTAGATTGTGTAAGCCCACTACCCGAAACAATGACGGAGTTCCATTCAGCAAATCTGGAAACTGATGTGTTACCAGTATCAATAAGAGACTTTGACGCGGTGTTATTATTGGACGTGATTGAGCATTTAGCCAACCCAGAGGATTTTTTGTTGTCGATGCGCAATGATGACCGAAACCACCCAGCAGACGCGCTTGAAGAACCGGTTTCCTCAGATCAGCTTCCAGTTTCTGAGTGTGATCGAACCAATAGCGTCCCTGGAAATGATCCTAACTTAGCAGCGAGCAATCTATCTCAGCCATTGCTTGTGTTGTCCACTCCCAATGTGGCGTTTGCTGCAATACGGCTCAATTTATTGATGGGTCAATTCAGATACGCTGAGCGCGGGATTTTAGACATCACTCACAAACGACTTTTTACACGTCGTTCCCTGCTGCAGATGTTAAAGGTGTGTGGATACGAAATTGAACACGTGCACGGAGTCGGTGTTCCCTTCGCAGCAGTTATGCCGGGTCGCACTGGTCGTGCGCTAGGTTGGCTGGCGAATCTATTTGCAAAACTGTGGCCATCGTTATTCGCATTTCAGATTCTCGTAGAATGTCGCCCTCGTCCTGGAGTTAATCAGGTTCTGAAAGATGCGATTCGCATTCACGAAGTCACTTCTGAGGAAAACGCGCCTGTGATTATCAAGAGTTTAAATCATACAGAGTCACAGGAGTTACTAGATTGACCAGATTGTTAATAACGTTGTTATTATGGTTTTTTATCCAAATAGGTCTTACCAAGCAAGATCTCGAATTAGTATTTTGAGCGTAGGCAAGTCGGAGTGTTAGCAGGTATTTGGCTTGTCAATTCTTTATCCGTATGTTACTCAAATAATATGCTAGCTCCTGTATATAGTCACGTATATGGCTTATTTGCATCTTACACGTTGAAACCAGTTCTTGATTATGGACAGTAAAATTCTGAGGGGCATTAATCTGGATGGATGACAGATTAACTTGATTTGGTTTTGTCGATCATATTGGTCTATGTTTACTGCTGAATCTCAGCCATTAATTTGAACGGTTAATAGTGAAATAATACAGATACAAAGAAGTATAGATTCTATCTACTTGTTCTCTTTGTTATTTTTGACTGTGGTTGGTAATCTGAGCAACCACATCCACTGAAAGAAGCGGTCGAGGCAGAATCAAAAGAAACATTATCCACTCTGTTGAAGAAATCAATGATATGTAAGGAAACAGTATATGGAGATTAATTCGATTCTGACAATGCTTTGGATAGTATGTAGCTTGTTTATCTATCGATATGGTTTTGCATTAGGTTCTATTTATTCGATTGGGCTGACTTACTTTTCCTTTATTGTTGTACTTATTATTGGTCTTCTTGATGGCGTAGGTCTCCATAATGGAGATGTTTCCACAGCGGTACGTCTATTGTTATGTTTATTCTTGGCAACACTCGTTTCTTGTGTCATTGTACCAGTTTCTTTATTTACCGGATTTCTACTGAAAATTTTGATGTCCTTTCTGGAATCAGTAATGTCAAAAAGTGGCGAAGTAGATGTTGATTAAAATAACTTTAAAAACCTTGGGAACAATCGAATGTTGAGTGTATAGAAATGAAAAGAGCACCAGTTGAGTTAGTAGAATATGACCCCGAGTGGCCTGACAAGTTTGAAGCTGAGAGGGCCTTCTTAATGCAGATAATTGGCCAATGGTTTTACGGCAGCATAGAGCATGTGGGGAGTACTGCTATTCCAGGACTCCTTGCAAAGCCAGTGATTGATATTATGTTCGGAGTTAAGTCACTCAATGAGTCACGTCCAGCTATTGATGTGCTGGTAAACAATGGGTATGAGTATTGGCCCTACAAAGCGGAAGTTATGCACTGGTTCTGTAAACCATCGGATGCATTTCGAACACATCACCTGCATTTAATACCATTTCAAAGTCCACTCTGGAACGAGCGTATTCAATTCCGTGATCTCTTAATTACTAATCAAAAAATCGCAAAAGAATATTCGGATTTAAAAAGAGAACTTGCCGCACGATATAAGGAAGATCGTGAAACTTATACCCAGATGAAATGGCCGTTTATCCAGCGCGTACTAGAGGATGAAAAATGATTCTTACGTCAGTTTGACTGTGACAAATCAAGCGACCGCTGGTTCTTCTGCTGTGATGGTAATCCACACAGATTTGAAGCCCGGTGTCTTTGAAAGCGGATCGACTGTATGTGGGACGAGGACATTGGCTTCAGGATAATACATGAGTGCGTTCCCTGCACGGACGTCGAACTCTCTCACCAGAATGTACTGCATCTCCCCTGCTTCACTTTTGATGCTTACGCGTTGATCAGGTTTGAAACCGAGTCGTTCGATGTCCGCTTTATTCATCAGAATCACGTCACGTCGTTCCTGGCCGCGATAGATGTCTTCATCGTCATAAACGACACTGTTGAATTGTCCTTCTGATCGCACCGTCATTAAGCGAAGCTGATTCTGATCTTCAGGCAGTGTGGGTAACGGAATTGCATGAAATTTAGCTTTGCCGCTTTCGGTAGGGAATTGGTATTCCTCGACGGCACGACCTGTGACGTGAAACTCTTTATTCGATTGAATTGTTTCTTTCATACCTTCATAACCGGGAATGAGTTCTGCAATCAATTCACGGATCGCTGTATGGCTCTCCAGTTTTTTCCAGTCGATCCGATTGTCGTCAGCGAATAATTTTTGGCCGATGGCAGCCAGAATTGAGACTTCACTCCGAGGGCCTTCAAAACGTGATTTCCCTCCATCGCTCATACGAACATAGCTAAACATCGATTCCTGAGTTGTTGACTGTGGTTCTTCGTCGCGCGGTAGAACGGGGAGAATTAATGTTTCTTCACCAGTTCCCCAGACATGACCGGTATTTAATGTTGTCGAGAGATACAACACTGTTTTGATACGATTCATTGCTTCCAGAGCGTATTTTGTATCGGGATTACTGCCAAACAAATTACCACCCAGACAGAATGCAAAATCAATTTCTCCACGATGGGAGGCTTCCATACAGGCCATCGTGTCATAGCCAGGAGTTGTGGGAACTTTGATATTCAATTGACTTTCAAAACGCTCGAGCATCGCTTGTTTCATGCCGGGGGTCACACCCACTGATCCCAGACCTTGAACATTGCTATGTCCACGAATTGGCATTAAGCCTGCCTTACGGCGGCCAACCATGCCTCTTAATAGAGAAACATTAACAATTGATTGAACGTTATTCGTGCCATGCAGATGATGAGTGATTCCCATACACCAACCGATGACTACATTTTTTGCAGAAATGTATTGGTCTGCGATTTTTTTAATAGTTTGTCGATTAACACCACTGTGTTTTATGACTTCATCCCAGCTGGTGTTTTTCACCTGTTCCTGGAATGCTTCAAAATTTTCTGTATGTTTGGCAATGAAATCTGAGTCGTGAACACCTTGCTCCAGTACTTCTTTTGCAATACCGGTCAGCAAAGCCATGTCACCACCAATATGAGGCTGTACGTACATCGAAGCGATGCTTGAGCCAAATAACAAACTTCGTACATCACTGGGAACTTTAAAATTGACGAGTCCCAATTCCTTGACCGGGTTAATGACAATCACTTTTCCGCCACGACGACGGATTTCCATAAATGCTTTCATTAAACGCGGATGATTAGAAGAGGGATTGGCTCCAATTAAGATATAGAGATCTGTATGGTCCAGGTCTTCCAGGCGAATGGTCCCTGCTCCGGTGCCGATACTGGAGCCTAAGCCTACACCACTGGCTTGGTGGCAGTAAAATGAGCAATTGTTAACATAGTTGGTGCCCATTAAACGCGAGAGCATTTGGAAGAGGAAACCAGCTTCATTGGAAGAACGTCCACTGGCATAGAAAAAACTACGGTCAGCTCCAGCAGCTTTCAGACGATCAACGACCAGATCAATCGCTTTTTCCCAGGAAATGGGGCGATAATGTTCTTCCCCTTTGGAAAGTAATAAAGGCTCGGTAAGTCTACCACTGTACTCCAGCTTCCGCGAAGAAAGTGACTGTAATTGGCTGAGAGTATTTTTCGCAAAGAATTCTGAAGATACTGAGGGTTGCATATCCGAAGCCATTGCTTGAAACGACTTTTTACAGACTTCTGGGAATAGGCCTGCCTCATTGACCATTCCCCCCTTTTGGCCACCCATTCCCACTGCACAGGTTTTACAGGCATTCTTGGAACGCATCGACTTCCAAAGTTTCCACCAACCGACCCGATTTGCGAGTTTCAGGCTATATTTAATCGCTTTCCAACCGCCGCCGCTACGAGGAGCTTTCACTCTGCTACCTTTCTTTAGTACTGATCGGAGGCACAATCACACATGTGTGGATCGTGTTAATTTCTTTTAAAGAGAATTTTTAATTCTGTTGCCAAAATCTGCAACCAATGTAAGTTACGTCGAGTATATCTAATTGAAACTGTCCAATCAACGTGGGAGGCCTACAATCATTTCAATGAGGGTTGCGTGGGTTTCCGACGCGTTGATAAAATAAATGCTCCTATCTAATTGATTCAGGAGGAAGGATCACTTCATGTTACGTATCTGTTTGATATGTTTGTTTTCATTGTTTTCCCTCTCTAGCAGCTTCTTGCTTGCTAACGAAGGGACGAAATCTACAAAATCAGAGTTACTGACATTTCGACTGCCGACCTCAGATGGGGGGATCGCAGAATTGGCCGAAAAACCTAAGCACTCCGCAATTGTCGTCTGCTTTTTGGGAGCCGAATGTCCGCTGGCGAGATTATACGGACCGAAATTAAACCAGATGCAGGCCGACTATGAATCACGGGGAGTTCGGTTCATTGGTGTGAATAGTAACCAACAGGATTCTCTGGAAGATGTGCAGAAATATGTCAAACGCTATGAGATTCAATTTCCAGTAGCCAAGGATTACGGAAACGCGGTTGCCGATCAGTTCAAAGCGATTCGCACTCCTGAAGTATTTGTGCTCGATAAAAACTTAAAGATTCGTTATCGCGGCCGTGTTGATAATCAATATTTACCCGGCATTTCTCGTGCGGAGACGACGTCGCATGACTTGAAGAATGCACTTGATCAACTTCTTGCGGGTCAGACGATTAAGGTGGCCAGCACCGAACCGAATGGTTGTTTTATTGGCCGTGTAAAAAAAACGACTGGAAAAACGACACTGACTTTTTGTAAAGAAGTTGCGGGGGTTTTAAATCGACATTGTGTTGAGTGTCATCGCAAAGGCGAGATAGCGCCGTTCGGCTTGACTGAATATGATGAAGTGCGTGGCTGGGCCGAAACTATGCTGGAAACCATTGAAGACGGTCGCATGCCTCCCTGGCACGCGAGTCCAAAGTATGGGAAGTATGCGAATGCCCGGTACATGTCGGAAGCCGATAAGGACGTTCTGCGTGATTGGGTTGCTGGAGGAATGCCATTTGGCGATGTCAAAGATCTACCACAACTTCCAGAGTTTCAAAACGGTTGGCATTTACCTCAAGTCCCCAAAACGGTTTATCATATGCGAAAGCGACCGTTTATCGTTCCGAAAGAAGGTGTTGTAGAGTATCAGTATTTTGTAGTAGATCCAGGATTTAAAGAAGACAAGTGGGTTACTGGTGCTCAAGTTCTCCCAGGGAATCGATCTGTTGTTCATCATGCAATTGTTTTTATTCGTCCACCTGACGGATCCGATTTTAGAGGGATCGGCTGGTTGACTGCTTATGTGCCTGGGCAACGCGTCAGCATGTTACCCCCGGGGCGCGCTCGAAGAGTTCCCGCTGGCTCCAAGTTGGTTTTCCAGATGCATTACACACCGACTGGATCGGTGGAAGAGGATATTTCAAAAGTCGGGTTACTATTTGGTGAGGAGAAAGACATCACTCACGAAGTTTTTACCCTGGTGGGTATTGATCAGGAATTCGAAATACCGCCTCACGCAAAAGATTTTCCCGTCTCTGCGAAAGTACGACGCATTCCACCGCAAGCAGAGTTATTAGCCATCGCGCCTCATATGCATCTGCGAGGCAAGTCGTTTCGTCTGTTTATGAAACAAAAAGGCGATTCACAAATATTATTGGATGTGCCCAATTACGATTTCAATTGGCAACATATTTACGAGTTGAGTCAGCCGATGAAACTCGACACGGTAGATGAGCTTAAATTTACCGTGAAGTTTGATAATTCTGAAGAGAACCCCTTTAATCCTGATCCAAATGAATATGTGACTTGGGGTGATCAAACATGGGAAGAGATGGCGATCGCCTTTTTTGAAATCGCAGAGCCTCGTTTTACTAAGCAAAAGATGAAAAAGCCAGAAAAGAAAAAGGTGAACTCTGAACAGGAGCGAAAGCAGCGAGTTGAGAAATTTGTCGCTGAGTTTATCCAGCGATTTGACAAAAACAAAGACGGACATGTCGATGTTGATGAGATGCCTTTGTCGACCAAGCGTTTTGGATTTCGAAATCTTGATCATAATGACGATGGAAGGTTGCAAAGGAAAGAAATCGAAAGTGCAGCCAGATAACGATCGTAAACGTCATTTTTTAAATTTGTGTTCGGAATACTCATCACTTTATTTCTAGAATCTCTTTTCCGGCAGAAAGTAATATAGAGTGTTTCGTACATTTAATCGATGTTCGACTTGGTTAGTTGACCATCCTGCTATCGTAACAATTTTGATTCTGATTTTGAGCGGGATTGCGCTGCTGGGGTATACTGTTCCGGAACAGATTCGTGACTGGTTTAAACCAGCCCCTGTTGTAGAGAAACAAAGCAATCCTTCAAAACTAAAACTCATACGTCAAGCACCTCCTGATGTCGACCCCATCAGTCTAACCGATGCCCACACGATTCTTGTGGTTGACTCAGATGAGTTCTTTACCACAGAGGGGATCAAAGCGCTCAGAGCGATCGTTGAGAAAATCGAATCGCTTGATTATGTACGAAGTGTGTTCTGGCTGGATGATGTCCCTAATCTTAATATTTTCGGTTTAAGAGAACCAATTGTTCCCAACGAACGGGCTTCTGAAAAACGATTGATGGCTGCAAAAGAGAAAGCAATAGCCCATCCATTAGTGGGAGGACAATTACTCTCTGAAGATGGTCGAACTTTATTATTGATGGTGAAATTTGACTGGTTCTATGTTGATGACGATGAAGATTGTACCACCGGACTAAAGCAAGTGGCACAACAGGTTGCTGAAGAATATCCTGATGTTAACTTTTCTTTTATGACAACAGGCCATATCCCCACCTACCTAACAGCAATTCGCACACATAATGCTAACAAAGTTAAATATCAGGTAATCGGTTATGGAATGATCTTGCTGATGGCGGTCATTCTATTTCGTGGCATTTCTGCCGTCATTATCGTGGCACTGGCGCCGATGTTCGGCGTCTTTCTGACAATGGGAGTCATTCAGTTTTTTGATTTTCAGAACAATCCCTTTAATGATGTTGTTTTACCTGTCTTGCTGAGTCTAGTTGGTTTTACTGATGGTGTGCACTTGATGGTACAGATCAGACGACATCGTGCAGCAGGCTTGAGTGGACGTGATGCTGCCCGTCGAGGAGTTCAAGAGGTGGGTCTTGCTTGTGCCCTGACTTCACTGACGACTGCGATTGGCTTTGGTTCCCTTTCGTTAGCACATCATGAAACTGTTCGAGAGTTTGGTTATAGTTGTGTAATCGGCGTAATTTTAACATTTGTCGCTGTGATTACGGTGATTCCCCTTGCCTGTCGTACCTGGCTCGGACGCTCTATTCATGTCGGTCATAATAAGGGAATCATCGACCGTCATTTGGGGCGCATTAGTGTGGTCATCGATCTGGTACTCACACGGACGAAATTGATCAGTTCATTAGGAATCGGTATCACAGTTGTCTTGATTTTGATCTCTTCGACACTCAGACCCGATGAACGTCGCGCAAATATGTTACCAGAAGGTTCGGAGGCAGCGTTGGCGCTGAATCATATGGACAAGGCATTAGGTGGCCTGGAACATTCACGGATTCAAGTGACATGGAACGACAATGTAGAATCGGATTCCCCCGAGGTATTAATCGCCATCAGTAAAATTGATGATTTATTGCAGCAGGAACCATTAATTGGACATCCGATTTCAATTCGTAACATTTTGGGAGCCCTTCCTGGTGAGGGGGATCCAGAAGAGCGAATGTCAATGCTTGATTTATTACCGCCTCCATTAAAACGTGCTTTTTATACTCCCGAACAACATCGCGCTGATGTCAGTTTTCATGTACAGGATTTAGGAATTGCCAGGTATGGTCCCACCTTTACTCGAATCGAAGAGGGATTAACGGCAATCAATGCAGAGCACCCCGACTTTCAGTTTAGCTTGACCGGTTCTGCTGTTTGGCGTTGGAGAAATCTGTATCAGATTGTTGTTGACTTAGCGACCAGTCTGGGGAGCGCGGCGATCATTATTTTCATTGTGCTGGCGTTTGCTTTTCAATCCTTGAGACTGGGTTTGATTTCGATTATTCCGAACATGTTTCCTTTGGCTGTCACAGGTACTTATCTCGTTTTCACGGGACAGGCACTGGAAGTCGTCAGCGTATGTGCATTCACAGTTTGTCTGGGAATTGCCGTCGATGATACCATTCATTTTTTGACGCGCTTTCGAGAAGAACAACTGAATGTCGAGAATGATCATGAAGCCATTCACCGTGCATTTACGGGAGTGGGGACTGCGCTTATCATGACCACAATTGTATTAGTCGCCGGCTTTTCCACTGTAGTGTTTAGTGATATGCGCGATCAACGCATCTTTGCCATTATGAGCGGCTTGACGATTTCGTCTGCGCTCTTTGGTGATTTGGTCTTCTTACCTGCTCTCTTGGCACAGTACGCAAAACGATCACAGGTTCCCGCGATTCAAGAACCAGAACAGGCCCCGATCCAGCCGGTTGAGGGAAGTTTGGTTTCAGAGTAATACGACATACTTTCGATGGTTCGTTCACTGCTTTGACAAAGAGCGATTCAGCAGAGAAAGAATATTCCCAAAATGCCTGCTTACAATTTAAGTAAAGTTAAATAATTTGACTTTACTGCCGATAAACGCTATATTTGTACCCTATCAAAACGTTTTCTTCTTTTGTTTTCTTGAAGAAAAACCTGCCTCATTTTGTTCCCGCCCCAACAAGGAACAGAACTTTGTTTGACCAAACGATTTCAAGATGGATCACCAGTTCTATTGTGCTTCTCTTTTGCTTGCCGTGCTTGGCAGACTCTGAGAAGAAACTAACGTTTGAGAATGACATTCGTCCGATTTTCAAGACGTATTGTTTTCATTGTCACGGCGAGGAAAAAGAACTTTCCGGTGCGCTGGATTTGCGGTTGCGACGATTGATCATGCAAGGAGGCGATTCAGGAGCAGTTATTGAAACTGGTAAACATGCCGAAAGTCTACTCTTTCAATACGTTGAGTCTGGCGAGATGCCTCCCGATGAAAAATTGCAACTTAAGCCAGAAGAAGTATCGATTATTGCAAAATGGATTGATCAAGGGGCTAAGACTGCTGGTCCGGAACCAGATGGAGAAATCAAACCAGGGCAATTTCTGATTTCACCTGATGAACGGTCGCACTGGGCTTTTCGTCCGATTAAAAAATCATCTGTTCCTGTTGTCGCTGATTTATTGAAAGAGGAATCCCCGGCAGAAATCAATCCTGTGGATGCTTTCATCGGACGAAAGCTCAAAAAGAAAGGACTGTGGTTCTCTCCAGCAGCAGATCGAAGAACTCTCATCAGACGCGCTTCATATAATTTGACAGGCTTACCACCAACTCTTGAAGAAGTTGACAATTTTCTTGCCGATGAGTCACCTGACGCTTATGAGAAACTGATTGATCGTTTACTCGAATCACCTCATTATGGTGAGCGTTGGGCGCGCCATTGGTTGGATGTGGCCGGCTATGCAGACTCAGAAGGCTATAATGACAAAGACCTCATTCGCCCCGATGCCTGGCATTATCGTGATTATGTCATTCGTGCGCTGAATGCAGACAAACCCTGGGACCAATTTATCATTGAACAACTCGCTGGTGATGAGTTAATCAAAGCGACACATGCCTCTGCCCAGAAACTGATTGATGAAGATCCGGATGCCTATGATAAGTTAACGGCGACTGGTTTTTTGCGTCTGGCTCCCGATGGAACTGGATCGAGTCCAATGGATCCAGCAATCGCACGTAATCAAGTGATTACGGAAACTGTCAAGATTATGTCTTCGTCGCTACTGGGAATGACTGTTGGGTGTGCTGAATGCCACCACCATCGATTTGATCCTATTCCCCAACAGGACTTTTACCGTTTACGCGCTGTGATTGCTCCTGTATTTGATCCTTTCAAATGGCGTGTTCCCAAGAATCGTCGGGCTGCGTTACTAGCGAAAGAAGATAAAGAAAAAGTCGCTCAACTTTCAGCAAAAGTGAAAGCCCTTGATGAGCAGCACAATAAAGTTAAGAGCGAAGTTCTTCAGTTGATTTCAGAACGCGTTTTCAAAGAAATTCCTGAAGAGGATCGAGAGCTTGCCAAAAACGCTTTTGAAACAGAGCGCAAAGAACGATCTACGGAACAGGCCGAGTTTCTCAAAAAGAAGTATCCCATGTTAGATTTACTTTCTCTGGGAAATCTACATTTATTCATAGCACGCTATAAGGATGGTAATGATTTGAAAAAGCGATATGAGGAGATTAAGGAGAAAGCAGACAAATTACGAACAAAAATTCCTAAGCCAGAATATATCAGAATTGCGACAGAAGATTCACGGCATATTCCCGAAACCTTTGTCTTTTATCGTGGAGATATTTCCTCACCAGAGTCAGATCGAATTGATCCTGGTGGCCTGACTGTGATCGGACAGAAATCAAATAATACATTTCCTGATAATGACCCACAATTACCAACAACCGGTCGTCGTTTGGCGTTTGCTCGCTATTTAACAAACGGAAAACACCCGCTGGTAGCCCGTGTGTTAATGAACCGTTTCTGGATGCACCATTTTGGGCGTGCGATTGTTGATTCCACCGGTGATTTTGGTACACGCTCTGCAACACCAACACATCCAGAACTGTTGGATTGGTTGGCTGCTGATTTTATGGAACATGGATGGCAGTTAAAACGTATTCATCGTTTGATAATGACTTCGAAAACTTATCGTCAAACTTCGACAACGCATTCGGAGAAAGCGGCTGCCATCGATGCCGACAATCGTTTGCTGTGGAGAATGCCAATGAAACGATTGGAAGCTGAAGCGATTCGGGATGCAATCTTAGCTGTCAGTGGAGAATTGAACCGAGAGCAATTTGGTGTGCCTGTTCCCGTTTCCTTGTCTGATAGCGGTTTGATTACAGTCGGTGCTGGAAAAATATCGAAGGATCGTCGCGAATTAAAACGGTCGGTTTATATTCAGGTACGTAGAACACAACCAGTTACTATGTTGAATGCCTTTGATGCTCCCAGCATGGAGCCGAATTGTGAAAGAAGAGTTTCTTCAACGGTAGCAACGCAATCATTAGCGTTACTCAATAGTGAATTCATGCGTACTCAATCTATTGCATTCGCAAAGCGCGTCATCGCAAGTGTAAGCCAAAAAGCTGATGCCGAAACCATAATTCGAACTGCATGGAAAATGGCATTGTGCAGTGAACCGTCGCCGGCTGAAATGCAGGCATTACAAAAACATATGCAATTACAGATGAAAGAATACAAGACGCAGAAAGTGCAAAACCCACGGGAGGAATCTTTGGCTGCACTATGTCATGTCTTATTTGGTACGAATCAATTTTTATATATTGAATGAATTTCAACGACCGTTAACTCTGAATGTTGTCTGACTTTTATTCGAAATTCTAAAGAGGGAGTCTGTTGTGTCTCTGGTCTCTTCAAATTCAACTATAAGTTCGCGTCGTCATTTTCTGGCACAAGGTGCTTTTGGAATTTCAACACTTGGTCTGGCGAGTTTGTTAAAAGAGGAACTACTTTTAGCGGCACCTGATAAGCCCGAATTAGAAGCACAAACATACGATTTATTGCCTAAAAGGACGGACCACCCTGCCCGAGCAAAATCGATGATTTCCATATTCTGTGGAGGCGGTCCCAGTCATATAGATCTCTTTGATCGTAAACCGATTCTCGATGAATATGCAGGTAAGCGGTTTCCCGGTGATGGAATCAAATATGATAACGCCGGTCAGGCGACGTCCATTATTATGCCTTCTCCGAATACATTTGAAAAATGCGGAGAATCAGGCATGGAAATCAATGTAGAAATGCTACCCCACTTTGCGGAAATTGTTGACGATGTCACGCTGATTCGATCAATGCAGTTACCGAACATTCGAAATCATGTGGCAGGCATGCGTGCTATGACTACAGGTCGTGGTCGTGAAGGTTGGCCTTCTCTGGGAAGTTGGTTGACTTATGGATTAGGATCTGAGACGCAAAATTTACCTGCATTCGTTGCCATTACAATTCCCAAAAATCCAGTTGGGTCACCTTATTGGGACAGCCGTCAGTTACCATCCATTTATCAGGGGACTGTTGTCAGTAAAAATGAACCTCGTATTGCCAACTTAAATCCGATAACACAACTCAAAGGAAAACCTCAGGGACATCAACTGGATTTGCTGAAAGAGTTGAATCAGATTCATCTTGAGCGTCATCCGGGCGAACATGACCTTTCTGCAAGAATTGCCAGTTACGAATTAGCTGCTCGCATGCAAACAGCAGCATCTGAAGCTTTAGATTTATCAAAAGAAACGAAATCAACACAAGAGCTCTATGGTGCCGACGATCCAGTTACGAAAGAATTTGCCGACGCCTGTATCCTGGCACGTCGATTTGTAGAACGTGGTGTGCGTTTCGTACAAATCTGGAATTATGGTTGGGATATGCATGAAAACATTTTTGAATATTTAAAGAGACGCTGTGATGCTTCAGATAAACCTTGTGCTGCGTTAGTAACAGACTTGAAGAATCGTGGGCTCTTAGATTCAACCGTTGTGCAGTGGGGCGGAGAAATGGGACGTCTGCCCGTGATTCAGGATCGTGGCGCAGGTAAAAAACCGGGTCGCGATCATAATACAGAAGGCTTCAGCATTTGGATGGCCGGCGGTGGAATCAAAGAGGGACATATATATGGCGCGACTGATGATTTTGGTCACCGGGCGGTCGAAGACGTGATGACACAACACGATTTTCACGCGACTTTGTTAAATCAATTTGGTCTAAAGCATAAAGATCTGCATTATACTCATAATACGCAGCCTGTCGCATTAGTTGAACCTGGGCAAGGAAACGTTGCTACAGGCATCCTGAAGTAGTTCATTTATTCATTAGAAAGCATCAATGACGAGGATGTATTTTCATCTAATCGCATTCCTGTTACTTAGTATAGTTTTCCCAGTGCAACTGATGGCGGAAGAATTGGTTGTCTCATCTGCATATGAAGGGGGATCGGCAGAAGTCATCGAAATTGATCAAAGGAAACGAGCGATCAAAATTAGACCAGCCGGTGATCCCCAATTTGGTTGGCCTTGCTGGTGGTACTTTCAAGTTACAGGTGTCACACCAGGTGAAGAGATCTCAGTCACAGTCGATGCGAGTGAACTGAAACAAGCGAATGGCAGAAAATTTTCCGCTATCTGGGCGCTACCAAATCAAGCAGCATTTAGCACGAATCAAAAAGAGTGGCAACAGACTCCACCTGGAATACGAAACAAGGAAACGTGCCAGTGGAAAGTAAAAATCGAGGCAAATAAGGTCTGGTTTGCCTGGGGACCTCCCTTTGTTCCTACGGATGCCCAGGAGTTAGTGAAGGAGTTGAGCAAGAAGCATGCACATGCAACTGCGTTTGAATTGTGCAAGACTAGGGCTGGTCGTGCAGTCCCGGCTCTGTCTGTAACACAAGCGAAACATGAAAAAGACGCTCAAAGAATGGTGATTTGGGTTCAGGCGCGCCAGCATGCCTGGGAATCTGGTGGAAGTTGGGTCGGGCGTGGTTTTATTGAATGGGCTGTGAGCGATGATCCCCAGGCGGTACGGCTGAGAGAAAAAGCTGACATTTATTTTGTACCGATTATGGACATAGATAACGTGGCAACTGGTAATGGTGGAAAATCACAGGTCCCCCACGACCATAATCGAGATTGGACGAAAACATCGCAGTGGAACTCAGTCAAATCAGCCATGCAATATCTCAAAGAATTTGACCAGGCAAAGCGGCTGGTTTTGTTTGTCGATTTACATAATCCAGGGGCAAATTCGAAACTTCCTTTCTTTTACGTAGCACCGCCAGAGCTTGCTACAAAAAGAGGAAGTCAACTTCAGTCTGCATTTATTGCAGCCTGTAGCAGGGAAATGAAAACGCCCTTTCGATTAAGTAATAGCACTCCCTCGACAGGGCCAAAATATGACAAACGCTGGAAAGCAATTTCCAGTAATTGGGTTAGAAGTGAAACACACGAGTATGTGGTGGGAATTACGTTGGAAACTTGCTGGAATACGCCACATAGTACTACTGCTGGCTATATGGCAGTGGGCAAACAATTAGGGCGAGGTATCGCACGCTATTTAGAAAATGATCCTCGGAAGCCCCATGATTTTGACTGACTCTCAAACTATATGTTTTACTATTTATTTTTAATGAAAAATCAGTAAAGAAACTTACGCAAAATGCAACAGCTTAATTGAGTGCTCAACGCGAGTTGAAAAATCGCCTACGATTTTAGCATTTACCAGACCATCTAATCCGGTCGACGTTTTTTCTTTGAAGTTCGAAGCACCTGCCAACAAAGCCGATTTCATTATCATGGCTGTCTTTCTTTTCTTATAATCTCCATCAATTAACATTATGGTCTTGTTGGTTCCTCCCTTACATAAGTGAATGGATTATGAGTTTACTCCGAGTTACAGCATTTGTTTTCGCACTTCTATTTCTGCAGATTACTTTATTCGCTAATTCTTTTGAGTATCTAAAACGTTCTTCACAGAAATCGGGACCAACGATTGCCGTGATTGGTTATCAATCCGAGGCTGGAAATGCGGGGGTACACGCTCTTTCTCAAATTGCAACTTGGGAATTATCAAGAGGAACATTTGTTGTTTTTCGAGAGAGTGATTCCTCTGAGTTAATTCATAAAAAACAGATCGCTCGATTGGGAAATCGCAGTCAATGGACTGAATCTGTTAATAAGATTTTGGAAGAGGTCAAGCCCGATTGGGTTATTCAGCTTTCTGAATCATTTGATGCAAAATCTCTCATTAGCGAATCTCATGGTTCAACGATCTATGGGAAAGGAAACGTTGCCAATTTAGCTGAACTAGTTTCAAAGATGAGTCGTGCTGCTGAAGTCGCTGGATTAAAAGACGAGCCCAAATGGAAGCACCATATCCTGGAAATGAAAGATGTCGAATTACCACAAATGATTTCTGTTGTTACCTCAGCGAAACATCCCCAAAAGAGGCGTCTATGGGTTCGATCACGGCAGCAGCGAGCTGCAATGCATGAGTTATTAAGTAGATTGGAGATGAGAGCAGAAGGTTCTTCGTATGATGACATCATGCCTAACCATCGAGAACAAGGAAAAATTCGCTTAGCGATTTATCACGGTCCAGGAGCGGTCAGTAGTAGTGGCCATGACCCGGTCTGGATTCAACATACACTAAGGCTTGTACCAGATTTCCAAACGTCTCTTATCGGTCCTGTTGAAATTCAAGCTGGAAAACTGTCTCAGTTTGATGTTCTGCTGGTTGGAGGTGGGCTCTCAAATCGTCAGTCGAAGGGACTCGGGAGACGGGGGCGCGATTCTATCAAGAAGTTTGTCAAAGCAGGAGGTGGCTATATCGGAATCTGTGCAGGTATGTTTTTAGCTTGTTCCTCGTCTGATTATCGTCTCGGTCTATTGCCAATTGATTCCGCATCCTGTTCTGGAATAGGAAAAATAAAGCTTGACTTTGATGCTGATATAGAAATCCAGTTAAAAGGAACGTATCCAGCCAAATTTTCAGGAGGTCCTGTCAAAGTTCGTAAATTAGATCCTTCTGAAAAGAATGTCAAAATACTGGCTTATTTCCGGTCAGAACCACTTGAGAAAACCACGAGTCGTAAATTGACTGACTCTCCGGCTATTGTCAGTGGGAATTATGGAAAAGGACGTGTGTTACTATTCAGCCCACATTGCGAGCGCGCTCCAGGCCCTCGATCTGCTTTTGTGAACGCAATTCATTGGGCAGCAAAATCAAAAGACTCTCCAAGATCGGATAGAGGGTCTTAATGAACTCTAATTGAATATCCTAAGAATTCTGAGTTGCGAAAATTCCGCGAGCCTGGCCACTCTTGACGATCCCTCCCTGTATGACAGCAATAAACCGTTTGCGGTCTTGAAGTAGAGAAATATCAGATACGACGTCACCATCAACAACTAGTACATCACCGAGTTTGCCTGGTGTGAGTGTACCCAATTCTTTGCCGCGTCCCATAATTTCGGCACCGGTTTGCGTAGCGCACTTGATGACATCTAGCGGTTTAAATCCTACGTAATTCACGAAGAATTCCAATTCTTTCGCATAGTCACCGTGTGGGTTCCAGGCGAACCCATAGTCACCGCCCATCCCCACTCGACCACCTGCAGCAAGAATGCGGCGCGCACTTTCTGCTCCACCTTCGAGCGTTTCTTTATGGCCATCGATGACGGCTTGTGACATACCAAATTCAACACCTCGGTCGATGCTTGCCCGTTCAAAATATAGTGCTGGAACGACAGGTACGTCTCGTGCTAATAGTAAGTCCAGGGTTTCATTATCAATAAATGTTCCATGTTCGAGTGTGTCATAACCAGCCAATAGTGCATTCTTAATGCCCTCTGTCGCGCGGCAGTGGCCAGTTACTTTCATATTGTGATTATGAGCGGTTTCAACAACTGCATGCATTTCGTCAAAAGTCATGCATAGGGTATGGTGGTCATTAGCATCGGCTGCCGCAGCATCACCCGTGGGGTAAGTTTTGACCCATTCTACACCATCTTTGATCAGCTTACGTACTGCAGCCCGCGCTTCGTCCGCGCCATTGATCAACAGAATTAACCCTTCCATTCCGATTTTACGGAATTCGGGATTCCAGTCCATCAATCCGCCAGCACCACAGATTTCGCGACCACTTGCAGCCAAACGTGGGCCGGGAATCAGATCGTTTTCAATCGCTTTTTTCATCCAGACATCGATATTAAACAGGCTCCCACCACTGCGTGCGGCCGTATACCCGCATTCGAGGGCTAGCTTCGCATTTGTAGAAGCAAGCAGCGTGACATATTCAACAGGATATTTTATGTCGAGATCTTCCAGAGCTGCGACATTGAAATAGGTTGGATGGAAATGAGCTTCAACCAGACCTGGCATGATCGTTCCACCATTAGCATCAATTTCGGTGGTATCATTTGCCATTTCTGGTAATTCCGTTGCCTTGCCAACGAATGAAATAGAACCATCATCAATCAAGACTGCACCATCGGTAATGGGAGGAGCCCCCGTTCCGTCAACCACCTGTCCATTTTTGATGAGCATACGAGTCGTCGCGATCTTCATTCTCTCTACTCCCAAATGATGTTATTATTTGAATCAATCCTGTGGTACAGATTTGAGAAATCCCATGATTGCATTGATAAGCTTTTGCGTGGCTGACCAATGAATTAAATGACCGACCTTCGATAATTTGATACGCGAAACCGCCTTTGACCAGGATTCGATTTGTGTTGCATCGGCATCGATCAACATTCCCCCTGCTGAGACATCAGCTTGAATAAGTAAAGTCGGGCATCGTATTCGACGAAAAATAGATTCGGTTTCATATCCTTCAAGCCATTGCCCTGCAAGAATGGGGGGCAGCACTGCGGGATCGAGTTCTTGAAGACAACTTGCTGTGAAACGAAGTGAAGCCTCATCTCGAATATCACCCAATATTACTTCTTTGCCAGTCTGTGGATTTCGTAGTTTTTGTTGCGATAAGTCATTAATGATTTGATCGAGGTTACGTTGGTCACCTGCAAATTGAAGAAAGCCATTAAAGAGGTCGAGTAAGTTTGATTCTGAAATACGATTACCCATTGTATGTAGTGGTGGGTCTTCAAGAATCACGGCGCGAACTTGTTCTGGTAATGTAGCTGCCAGAGCCGCTGCCACCATCGCCCCCAGTGAGTGTCCATAAATGACAAATGGGTGGTTAAACTGCTTTGTGAATGTGATCATATCAAGAACATAATCAGTAACCAGATACCCTGCCTCGGAGTTTGACGATTTTCCATGACCACGAAAGTCGGGGGCAAATAGCTGCCAGTCAATTACAAGGTCTGTTATGACAGGAAGAAATGTTTGCCAGCGTCTCGTAACTCCATGTAACAAAAGCAATGGAGTACCATTTGGGGGACTGGTTGCATAGTTCAGGTCCAGTCCCCATCGATCAAAACGATTTTCTGAGATCATCAAAAATACTCTTGTAGTGCACCAACTGTCTGATTATAGTGTATTCTGGATCCAGGATCCATTTTATGAGATTAGAAATTAGTTGTCAATCGAGTGAATCAAAAAGAGATTGAGAGAATTCAGATGAATACGACAGGCTTGAATGCTCAAATCAAGCGGACCTCTCTGGTTGATGCGGTCTATGAGTCGCTTTTGGAAGCGATTGTATCTGGAGGTTTAGCACCTGGCGCTGAGTTAAACAGTGTCGAATTGGCCCAACAATTGGAAGTGAGCCGTACACCTGTGAAGGAAGCCATCAAGTTACTGATTCATGATGGGCTTGTAGAGCAGGTCAATAATCATAAAGCACGAGTTGCCCAATTTACCAGTCAGGATATTTGCGAGATTTATGAGCTGCGCGAACAACTGGAAGGAGCGGCAGTCGAGAAGGTAACTCAGTCCATTGATGAAAAAGTGTTAAATCAATTACGAAGTGAATCTGAGTCACTGCTACATACATATGGTGAATTATCCTGGGCATCGAAAGCTGTTAACTACGATATTCGATTTCACACAATACTTGCTACTGAAAGTGGAAATAGACGATTGTTAAAGGAAATCATGCGTTATCGGTTATTAGTTCGCGGTTTTTGTCGAATGACAGGTTCTGAAGAAACACTACTGCAGGCTCTTAAAGAACACATCGTGATAATTGAAGCAATTGAGTCAAGGGAACCTCTATTAGCTCGTCAGGCAATGGTTTCTCATATTCAAGCCCGAAAAGAGACTGTTTTAGAGCAGCTGTTTACTGAAGAATAACAAAAATCCAAGTAGTAGAAACAATCGACGAAGAGGTGACAGAGACCAATGATGAAAATCCAGCAATGTGTAGGAATAACAATTGCCAGCCTGCTTTTGATCATATCAGACTCGTTTGGAGAAACATCAGACAAACCAGTTCCCAGTATTTATGCAAAACAGAATCTCGTCGCCTGGTGTATCGTACCCTTTGATGGAAAAAAACGTGGACCAGCTGAGCGAGCAGCAATGTGTGCTAAGCTTGGTCTGAAGAAGATTGCCTATGACTGGCGTCAGGAGCATATACCCACCTTTGAAGAGGAGATTCTGGAATACAAAAAAAACGGATTAGAGTACTTCGCTTTTTGGGGTGAGCACGAAGCCGCCTTCAAATTGTTTAAAAAACATGATCTACATCCTCAAATATGGGTGACGCTTCGAGGGCCAGATAAAGGGACTCAGAAGCAGAGAATCCAGATGGCAGCAAAACAACTGCTACCGCTTGTTAGACGTACGGCCAAGATGGGATCAAAACTAGGCCTCTACAATCACGGCGGTTGGGGAGGCGAGCCGGAAAACCTTATAGCTGTTTGTGAATACCTCAAAAAACACCATGATGCACAACATGTGGGTATCGTTTATAACCAACACCACGCGCACAGCCGAATCGACGACTTTGCGAAAGTTATCGTATTGATGAAACCACATTTACTTTGTTTGAATTTAAACGGTATGACACGTGAGGGGGACAAACATGGAAAGAAGATTTTGCCCTTGGGAGAAGGTGAATATGATGTTGCATTACTGAAAATCATTAAGGATTCAGGTTATAGCGGGCCAATCGGAATTATTGGGCATACACAGGATGACGTCGAGCAAAGATTACAAGATAACCTCGATGGGCTTGAATGGATCATCCCTCAACTCGATGGGACTCCCCCTGCACCGAAGCCGAAGTTACGCACCTGGTCGCCAAGAAAGAATGGTTCTAAAGTTTCAGCGATTCAACTTGAAGGTCGAATTGAATACCGTAAACCGCCGATTACGGTTGAGTGTCGGATTCTGTTGCCTCGTCAAGATGTCTATAACATCATTGTGGCAAGTGATACCAAAAAATCAGGCGCCCATTGGGAACTCTTTTCAATGGTTCAGAGTGGTATGTTCACTGCATACACACCGGGATTGATTCCCAATCATACTTACTCAAAAGCAATGATCTGCGATGGGAAACCACATACCGTTGCCATGGTTTATGAGTCAAATCGGATTCAACTTTTTGTAGATGGAAAAGTTGTTGCCACTCAAAATGTAAAACCGAGTGGAATGACAGTAATTCCTAGTGGATTGGCCATTGGTAGTCTCGTTGAAAATGGTCTTGGTTGCACTGGTGCAATCGAATGGGTTCGCATCAGTCATACAGCACGTCATCAACCCTGGAATCAGTTCACTGCACCACCCAAAGATGCTTACACTTTACTTAACTGGAAGCGTGGAATACCTGTCGAGAACAATCAAAAGGCGGTCCACATCCAATCTCACAACCACAGGCACTCTATTACTGCTCGTTCAGCGAGACCATTGGGCAAAACTCCCCACTATTCCCCAGAGCTTGTTGAAAAACTACTTGATCAAACTAATTCACATGGGAATGCTGCCCGTGGTTTGATGGTGTTTTCGGCGGCAAAGTCAGCCTGTCTCAGTTGTCATAAAATCGGCAAACATGGAGGCACTGTCGGTCCAGATCTAACAGAAATCGGGAAACAGCGTAAACCTCGTGAGATTATCGAATCAGTATTGTGGCCGAAACGGCATACGAAACGTGAATATATTGCGCATGTTGTGCTGACTGTTGATGGTCGAACACATACAGGTTATATCATCAATAAGGATGCAAAAGAGCTTGTACTCCGCGATCCCACCAAGGGACTCAACCATAAAGTTGTGATTCCCGTCAATGACATCGAATTTCAACGCGAGACCGGCTCACTCATGCCTGAGAACCTGACTGCAGCGATGTCGGAACAACAGTTGCATGACTTATTGAGTCTACTTGTCAATCTCGGACGCTTAAACGGAATCCGGATTACACAAATCGATTCGGTGCTCTATCATGCCCATGCCCATCTACATGGAGCAGTCTCGTTCCCATTCAATCGTAAGCCTCTTCAACCTGAGCATTGGCCGCATTGGGAGCACCATGTCAACCGTAATCGCATCTATGACTTTTATGCCAAAAAGGCTGATTATTTCATAGGACAGGCCAAGTCAGGTAAACCTGTACCAGGTTTATTAATGGATCACCCAGGACTCGACGGTGGGACGCTCGGGCATTGGGGAAATCAAAACGAAACGACATGGGCCAGTGATGCCTGGTCGAAAGTCAAACTTGGTTCAGTGCAAGCAGGCATTTTTAGAGGTGCCGGGATTACTGTGCCACGTGGAGTGTGTGTGCAACTTGGTGAACAAGGAGAGATGGCCTGCTGTTTCAATCCGGAAACACTGTCATATGATCTCGTCTGGAAAGATGGCTTCTTAAAATTTTCTTCAGTACGTCATGGATTTCTACACGGAGTAACTATGGATGGGACTGTTATTCCTAATTCAAGTCGCGGTCTGGGGCCAAATGGTAAAAAAATTGATGAGCCGTTTCGCTATGAAGGTTATTACCGTATCGGAAATCGTGTTGCATTTTCGTATCGGATTGGAAAGACACATTTCCTGGATTCGCCCTGGATTGAACATGGTAAATTTGTGCGGCAAGTTGCTCCATTCACAGAGCATCCATTGGCCAATCAGCTTAAAAACAATTCACAGAAGTGGCCTCAAACGTTTAAAACGGCGATTAAACATGGCAGCATGTCTCCATATACAATTGATACGATAGAACTTCCTGTAAAGAACCCCTGGAATATTCCAATATTTGGCGGCGGCCTTGGTTTTCGTCGCGATGGAGCAGCTTTTGTTTGCACAATGCATGGTGACGTTTGGCGTGTTACCGGTTTCAGGTATCCATCAAAAGCTGCAACCTGGAAGCGGTTTGCTTCTGGATTGCACCATTGCCAAGGGATGATCGTCGATGATGATGGTATTTTTGTCTTATGCCGCGATCAAATCACATTATTGAAAGACCTGAATCATGATGGGGAAGCTGATTATTACCATTGTTTTAGTAATGCGTTCAAAACGTCTGACAAAGGGCATGATTTTATTTGCGGGTTAGAACGGGATGTGGATGGTTATTTTTATATGTCGTCTGGCAACCAGGGTATTGTTCGAATTTCACCTGATGGCCAACGCGCTGATATCATGGCGACAGGTTTTCGGAATCCGGATGGCATTGGTTTGACTGCGGGTGGAATGATTACAGTTCCTTGTTCAGAAGGCAGTTGGACTCCTGCATCAATGATTTGTGCCTTTCGTCCTGGTCAGCACCTGGAGAAAGCGAAATCAAAGATTCCCTATTTTGGCTATGGAGGTCCGCAAAATGATCAACCACCGGCACTTCCGCTTGTTTATTTACCGCGTGGTTTAGACAACTCATCGGGAGGCCAACAAACAGTACGCAGTGATCGTTGGGGGCCTTTGAAAAATCAGTTATTGCACTTCTCGTTTGGTATGGGATCACATTTTCTGGTCTTACGTGATGAAGTTGAGGGGCAAGTCCAGGGCGCAGTGGTTCCTTTGCCAGGCGAGTTTCTTTCAGGTGCGCACCGGGGACGTTTCAACGACGAAGATGGTCAACTCTATGTTACTGGAATGCAGGGCTGGGGCAGTTACACACCTGAAACGGGATGTTTTCAACGTGTTCGTTACACGGGGGATTCTGTGCAATTGCCTATTGGTTTCAAGGTGTTTAAGAATGGTATTTTATTGAAATTTTCTGCTCCATTGGACACAGAAATCGCAGAACAGTCAGTCAATCATTTGGCACAATGCTGGAACTATCGTTACAGCGGGGCATATGGCTCTCCAGAATTTTCGACTCGGCATATGGGTATGCGGGGTCACGATCTTGTTGCAATCAAGTCTGCACATGTTGTGGGTGATGACCAGTCTCTCTTTCTAGAGATGCCTGACCTGCAACCGGTCAATCAACTACATCTGAGGATTCAAACGAATCAGCAACACTCGCATGAGTTGTTTGCCACTGTGCATAAACTTTCGCAGCATTCTTTTATTGAGGGGCCAAAATTAGATCCCTTAGAGGGAAAGCTGATCAATCCACACCCCATTCTTGCTGATTTAGCTTTGGTGAAGCATCGTGTCCCCAACCCCTATAAAAAACCTTTAAAGGGAGCCAGGAAAATTACGATTGAGACGGGGAGCAATTTATCTTTCGCAACACGCTCGTTTAAGGTGAAACCAGGAGAACGAATCGAGTTTACGCTTTCGAATCCTGATGTCGTTCCACACAATTGGGCATTAGTGAAGCCTGGCACGTTACAACGAGTTGGCGAACTTTCTAATCATTTGGTCTCTGATCCCAATGCGGTAGCGCGACATTATATTCCTGAATCGAGTGATGTTTTGTGCTATACCGATGTTGTTTTGCCAAAAGATCGTTTTACGATTTTTTTCAAAGCCCCTGACCAACCTGGTAGGTACCCATTCCTCTGCACTTTTCCGGGACATTGGCTGGTTATGAACGGTGAAATGGTCGTAAGTGACTAGGTACAGTTCCAAAAGTGGAAACCAGTCAGCTATATTATGAGAAAAAGGCCGAGAAATTCTCTCGGCCTTAGAAGTCCTTCAGTTTTATAGAGATGCTTAGAATTCCCCGAGAACGTTCCCATCAGCAATTGTCCCCAAATTCTTAAAGGTTTCGTAGTTCATGTTTTCGCTGAGAAAACGAACTCTTCCGTCGCCCAAAAGAAAATGTGCTCCTCCCTCGTGCTTACTGGAGAAATTTGCGATATGGTTTGTGGTGTTGGGGGGATGCTGCATTATCATTGTTCCTCCCTGCCCCACGTGCCCAAGGATTAATGAGGCTTGACCTTCCATCATAGAGGCCATGGCCATACCAGCCGGTCGCATGACTCCCGGAATCGCAGCATACCATGTAGAGTCTGCCTGAATCGTTGAACTAGCCCCGACAAACTGATGCTGATAAGAACGCTCTCCTACAACAATCGTATTCGACGCCCCGTCGGTGAGATCACGAACTTTGGTATTACTATTGCGATACATGATCCCCTTCTCAGCGGGGTTTCCAGGGGCCACGGTTAAACTTCCATAACCATAGACGCCGACATAGTTTGCTGAAGAAAGTTGATATGTATTTGTCCCGTCTGAAACTGAAAACACACCCTGATTCGGGTCACTGGCACAGCGAAAGATGGGGAGTGCTTCATCCGCAAGATCAATATTGGGGCTATCCGTGCAATCCAAATTCAAATCAAGTTGATTGTACAAGGGAGCTTGATCCAGAAACGGTAAAAGCATCACTCCCCATGCAAATCCGGAGCCTGTCTCTGTATCACTTCGATCTGTTGGAGTAACTCCTCGGGCGATATATCCAGGTGGATAAGTTTTGTGAGCGTTGTGATAATTATGTAGAGCCAGTCCAATCTGTTTCAGACTGTTTTTACAAGTCGAACGGCGGGCAGCTTCCCTGGCCTGTTGGACCGCGGGAAGAAGCAGCGCAATCAAAATTGCAATGATTGCAATGACAACTAAGAGTTCAATGAGTGTAAATCCGCGATTTGAGCGGGATGCTAACGGTATAGGAAATTGCATGGATGTTTCCCTTTGTGATTATTTGTCAAGATCGAAGCGTCCTCGACATGAATCAATTACTAAGGTGGGTAAAGCGGTAGCGGGTTCTCAGGGCATTAATAGAGATTGATACCCAAATAAACCACAAGCAAAAAGATAATCAGAGCATGATCAGTTGGGGAGGCGGGATCTCTGGTACGAACGATCTCTTGATAGGTAGATCGTTGAGAAAGTTTAGCGGAATGATCAGCTCATTTGCTGTGTTTAATGTCAGGGGAGGATTCAGATCCCATTGATTGACAACAGAGAGTCCTTGCTTTGTGGAATGACTACAGCCACAAATGGAAGAGGCATTTTTGTTTTTGGTTTTAGTATTTGAATTAGAAAGACACTTGTTCTGATTTGAGCAACAGCTTTGGGATGTCGTTTGTTTTTTTGATGAACAACAGGCTTTCGGTTTGGTTATTTTTTCTGTTTTCGTACTATTGATGCAGCAACATTGCGATGTTGTTTTTAACTGGCTTTCACAATGGCAATTCTTTCCCAGAGTCAGTCCAGGTAGAACTCTTGTATTAGTAATCAGAAAGAGAATACAAAGAACGACAATACTGACGGTGCGCAGTAGCGTTCCACAGAAGTTTGCTCTTTGAAATCTACATATTCTAAATACTCGGTGGGAAATCACTTGATGCACTCATCAGCACACAGGCTTTGTTTAGGTCCTGCTGTTATGTCTCAACATCCCTGTGTTGATTATTGTCTCTAAGCAGAGTGGTGATGAAAAGAGAGTAATAACGTTTTTTGCCTAAGTGAGACAATTTTTTAAGGCGCCAGATATCGTGCCAGAATATTGCCTAGAATTTGTTCCCCTTTGTCATTTGCGTGGACGGGATCACGCTGAAACCAGTCCACGTTTTTATCAGAGTTTCGGATATATTGCCCCCAATGTGCGCGGAGATCCAGAAAACCGCAGTTTTGATTTTGTGCAAGCTGTTGAAGTTGATATCGATACGGAGTCTTCTCTTGATCAATACTTAATTGCCATTGTTGATCATTATGAGGGTCAACTCTCCCAAAGGCACCTGTCGTTAACAAGATCTCTGCGTTTGATTGCTCTCTGATTTGTCGAACAACACTTTGGATCGCATCAATATCATTTCGGTGGCTAATTCCTCCAATAATAACAAGGTCTGGATTTTGCTCGGTCACATAAAGTTGAACGCGTTGATTTTCTTGATACCACCAGCATCCAGTAGATCCACGAACTGATGTGATTTTGGTAATCTTGCATGCAGGATATTTTTCTTCAATTAGAAGATGCCACTGGGAGCGTGAAGTATCGTTTACGATACTATCTCCCAACATCACAACACGAAGATTTCCGCCCCTCGTAATTTTATGACGGGTTTGTTTGAGGTGTTTCAGGCGTCTGGGATTTGGCATATAATTGATCGGTGGAATCGTTTGATTGATTTTCTTGATCTGCTTTAAGGTGCGTGTTGTTTTCTCATTGATGCTTCCCCCTTCATACACCGTATTTTTAACAATAAACGAAACAACGCGATTTGGATAAGGATGTTGAAAGTGATGTCCTTTCGATTTTTTAGTTCCTGTTTTGACTGACAGAACTTTAAAATTATGTTTTCTATCACTTTCTGGAATTCGTCTAAACATTAGATAAGTGTTTTCATCGGGAGGCACAACTTGATCATTCTCTGAAACAATATGAAGAACTGGGATGCGTGCCTTAGCGATAGTTTGGATTTGATCTATCGGGTTGTTTTTATATAACAAGGCTTCTGCTTCAGTCAGACCGTAGGCTTTAAGACAAGCTTTCCAACTCGCTTTTGAGCCTTCACTTTTTCCTTTTCCACCGGGCCAACTTTTGAAATCACAAACAGGTGTGTCAGCATAGATACAGCTTACCTTTTCTGGATTCACCACGGCCCAATTATAAATAAACAAACCTCCACGACTTACACCTTCCAATGCGACCTTCTGTTGAAACCCATGTTGCTTCGTTAAATATTGGTAAAATTTGTTCCCATACTCGATTGCCTGTGGTGACCCAAACAGATTGGCAACATCGATATAGGCAATGTGAAAACCTTGTCTCAGCAATTCCACATCCATTTCGTAATGAAAATCCGGAAAACGAGCACGCCAGATCCAGGGCTTTCGAAAAGCAGTTTGAGTTGGGACTACGACATAACATTTACGGTTGTCTAGCTGAAAATGAAACCGTTTGAAACCATGCCAAACATCTTGTCGACCTTCCCATTCGGATTTCCCTGTCGCTATTGAGGAGGCATATACTTCATATTCTGGGGAGGTCAAAATCAGAAGCAAAGCAGTATTGAAAAAAAATGGAAAAAATCGATGTCGTGATTTCATTTCTTGTCTTTTCAGGTTGAGTTTGGCTATCTGTTGAGCAATTGAGGTATATATTGATTTCTTAAACAGTTAGCGTTTTCGCTTAATCGATTCAGTTAACAAAAATTTCATCATTTGCTCGAAGGATTGTATTGGTTTTACTGGATATAGGTTTTCAGGTATTCGCAAAGCCTTTACCTGATAATTAAAGGTTTATGTCTCAAACAATTTTTTGACATATAGTTTAGGCAAACAAATATCATATTGAAACTGTTGCGAGAATCCTGTGTTTGGATTCATGTGTGGAAGAATGATTTGATTCTACATAAATCGCATTCGTTAAACAGAAGTATTTATTTAAATAAGACGAGTTTCTGCTATGTCTTTAATTCCAGCTACTCATACGACCGAAACATTAACCAAACGGTTTTCCGATCCGGTGATTAACTCCGTAGTTGATGTTTTTAAATATTTTGTGGGCACGACTGCCGAATTAGCCAAAATAGTCCCTGTGCATGAAGCGCCACGCTTTGAAAAAAGCTCAGCCATTGAAGTTAATGGCCCTGGGAAAGGGATTGTGGTTATCAATGTTCCTACTGAATTAGTTTCAAAAGCAGTCTCCCTACTCATAGACGAATCTTTGGCTGATGATGAACACGTTTTAACCGACTTTGTCTGTGAATTGTCGAATATGATCGCAGGTCAGGCCAAAAAGGCAGTCGACCACATGGGTTTTCTATTAGGTCACCCAACAGTCATTGAAACAGAGTCCATAAACACCTTATATCCACCGGAAGCTGGTTCACAATGTGGTATTTTTAATACTGGTATTGGTCCCATTATTGTTCATTTTGGCTTTGTGGGACAGCTGGGTGAAATTGTCGATTATGATGAAGAGCAGGTCGATAAAAAGCGTATCCTGATTATTGATTCTGATGAGATGGATCGTGCACTTTTTGAGGGTCTGCTACACGAACGTTACACTGTCGAAAGTGCCGCTTCAGTTGAAGAAGCTTTTATGGACGCGGCTCTGAATACTCCCGACCTGATTCTGCTCGATATTGATTCACCTGATGGAAATCATGCAGAATCGGTAAAATATATTAAGCAGTCACCTTTAACTAGTGATGTTGAAGTCCTTGTTATGACGGCAAATCGTTCTACGACATCCATTATTCAGTCATTCAACCATGGAGCCAGTGATTACATCCTCAAATCGGACTTCACAAAACAGATTTTAGTTGGCAAAATAGAACGCGCATTCGGGAGAACACCGGTTGTGAAAGAAGAAGTGGCTTCTGTCAACTAGAATATCCTTTCATGTATCAAAATCTTTTACATGACCCCGGTTGATTAACCGGGGTTTTTTGTTTATCGAATCTATATTTTTGGAGTTGTAAGTTGGATTTGAAAGGAAAAGTAGCTGTCATCACCGGTGCAGCAGTACGCATTGGACGTAGTATGGCTTTAACTCTCGCTGAATCTGGTGCTGATATTTGTATCCATTATGGATCTTCAAAACAGGAAGCAGAGCAAACATGCCATGAAATTCAGTGCATCGGAAGAAATGCGTTTGCGGTATCAGCAGATTTGGCTAATTCGAAGAACGCAGCCACTGAAATTATCGATGCGGTTATTAGCGAGTTTGGTAAGGTCGACATTCTCATTAATAGTGCTTCCGTTTTTGAAAATAAGACATTGCTAAATTCTTCTGAGCATGATTGGGACTCCCACCTCAATATTAATTTAAAGGCTCCCTATTTTTTGAGTCAGCAGTTCGCAAAAGCGATTCACTCGGGTCAAAGAGGGCACATTATCAATTTGGTTGACTGGAGAGCTCGAAGAGCAGGAGTCGGTCACTTACCATATCGAATTTCCAAGGCTGGGTTAGTGACGTTAACGGAATGTCTTGCACTTGAACTGGCTCCCGAAATCCAAGTGAATGCCATAGCTCCTGGTGCTATCCTCCCACCACCAGATCAGGATGCCTCTTATCTCGAAAAAAGGGCGGAACATATACCACTCAAACGCGCAGGTAGTCCCGACGATATTTGCCATGCCCTGCTCTATTTACTCGAATCTGATTTTGTAACAGGAGAAGTCTTAACGGTCACAGGTGGCGAACAACTCTAAAACGAAGAATGAGCGTGTTATTCAGTGATCAGGAAGAATGACTATTGCCGATAGCGTTTTTCACAACTTGCATCGTATTTTTCTGGCGGTCTTGAATCGATTGCATCACTGATTCCAGATGTCCGAGCGACTGCTCATAGTTGCGATAGACATTAGTGACCTTTTTGGCGATTTGCTGTTGATTCACTTCGTCAATTTCAAACGTCCAATCTTTGAGCCCGATATCGTACCACATTTGCCCCTTTATGGTGTCTGTTGGCTGTCTAATATATAAGCCGGGAGTTCCATGTGCACAGGCGATAATAGGCGAGTGACATTCCATACTCACAACAGCGGCTGCGTCGCGATAAAGTGAACTTGCTTCGTCTGGGAGCCAATAATCATCGTGGGCAATGACCATTGATTTGACATCTGGCGGAAGCGGATCAATCACCAGTGGATGAATTATTGCAGTTTGATAGGTCATTTCAGGACAAACGACTACTTTATGGCCTGTTAGACGCACCCATTCCTGGATTGCGGACCTTAACTTTGCATGATCGATTTCCTGGTATTTTTGATTGACACTCTCTACTTCTTGAATTTTTTCTTTTGACCAACGAATCGATTTATGAATTTTATGATACGGTGTGAATCTGAGTCGGGGGACAGCACAGAGATATTTTCCTTTTTCAAGCTGATTTTTCTTTTGAAAGGCGGTTGCCTTTTGATCATCCGTGATATCAATCGCAAACGTCGCATCGGGAGCAAAGTCCTGATGTGAAGATGTTACTTTGGCTGCAGTTAGATTTTTAAGGGATTGTGTTTCGCGCGTGAAGATAAAGGCAGCTTCTGACAAGAGGCTGTGTAACTCTTTGTTAAATTTAGTGATTGTGACCCCATAGATTCCATAGGGTTTTCTCGTCATTTTTTTCCAGAATGCTAATTCTCTTTGCGAAACAACGCTTGGGCCGGAACCATGGAGAAAAAAATCTGCATGCTGAAATGCTTGTCGGAGAGACTCTGAGTTCAGTTTTCCATCGCGTTGAAGGCGGCCTTTTACGATTTTGAGGTGGGGAAACCGTTTTTTTAACATTGGTTCGACCCCCCGATCGAAACTATTAGGCCACAGAATGACCTGAAACTCGGGAGCGTATAATTCGAGTAATTTCAAGATTCCGGGAGTATGACCAATATCTCCAATATTCACCGTTTGCCAGCCAGATCTCAGTAAAATAGTCGGAGTTTTAACCGGTTTCGATGTCGATTGTGAGAACGATTGCGCTTGTATGAGCATACCACTGCAAAGTCCCCCTGCCAGACCTAATGAGTGATTGATAGACTGTTTTAACCAACTACGACGCGAGAGATTCTGCTGCTGATTGTTCATGTGAGTTTTTTCTCTCAATGTTCGGCCCAGATCAATGATTTGGTAAGAAATAAATCAATTCTATTTTTAGAAAAGCGCCCTGTCCTGTGCAACCAGTTGTACTAACATTATAGTGAAGTTAACTGTTTCAACGTTTATTAGCTTGCTGCATCCTCTTTTTATATTCATCATGATTATCACAATGCCTGATCAAATCAACATTTCTGATTTATTATTACGAGCCATTATTGGCATCAATGATGAAGAAAGGGACAAAAAACAAGACGTCCTGATCAATTTAACTTTGCATGTGGACTTAAATGAAGCCGGTAAGTCAGATGATATTTGTGATGCAGTCAACTATCGGACTATTACTAAAGAAATAATCAATTTAGTCGAAAACTCACAGTTTGAACTTGTAGAAAAAATGGCTGCAGAAGTTGCCAAACTTTGCTTAAAAGATGAACGAGTACTACGGGCAACGGTCAGAATTGAAAAGCCTGGGGCTTTGCGTTTTGCTCGTTCAGTAGGTGTGACGATCGAGAGAACCCGCGAGGATCTTTTCGGAGTCTGACATGAATCAGGTCTTTCTGGCATTAGGCAGTAATATTCGCCCGGAATTCTATCTTCCCCGAGCAGTCAGATTATTAAGTAACTATGGTGTTATTCTTAAAAGATCATCCGTTTGGCAAAGTAGTCCTGTCGGAGACGAGAATCAGGCTGATTTTTTGAATGCAGCAATTCTGATGGAGACCCCATTAGAAGCATCTAAGTTACGATTGGATATTATTGCCGGGATCGAACAACAGCTGGATCGGGTCCGCGATCCTGATAATAAAAACGGACCCAGAACGATTGATATCGATCTGGTCCTATTTAATGAAGAGCAGTTGGAAATCGGGCACCGAATCATACCCGATCCGGAAATACTTGAGCGAGCATTTTTGGCCGCTCCTTTAGCGGAACTTGCTCCCCAATATGTGGTTCCTGGTGTAAACAAGACACTGGAGCAAATCGCGAACAAATTAACGTCTACTGATGAGAATCCGTTAATATGCTTTAGTGATGTGCAAATTTAAGAATCACGCAGAATCAAAGCGTCTCCAGGGAGGCAGGCCATCTTAAAGAACAGCCCTTGATCTTCGCATTGAGATTTATAGGCATCGGGCATTTTCGCTTCCGTTTCGTCATCCCATTCTAGGATATAGGTCCGCTCAGACACTTTCTTGCCGCGCACTTCCACCACCATTCCTGTCCAGCCACCGCAACAAATTTCTGGAAATTCCGGTACATATACCTCTTCTTTTACCTGAATATTTGAGCCTGCTTTGATAGTCGAAGATGCCTTTTTACCCATAATTTATTTCTGCCAAAACATATTTAATCTTTAAATTTTTGAGAAACCAATTGGCACGTTAGTCGACAGTGTATCGCTAATGCAGCATGGATTTCAATTGAAGTAGAACGATAACCCTCCCTTAGATACAAGAAATTAACAATTTTTTGGCATTCATCCATTTGATGTGGCTTTTTGGCAACATATTGACCCCAGTGAAAGCGTTTTAATTTGCATCCTGTATCAGTATTACTACATAAGATGATAAGTTTTTTTTTACAGAAAAATCCCTCCTCAAGCTCATTTCTAAGCTATTGTTTTAGTGGATAAAACCCTCCCCTCTTGAATGTACTCTCCCGGCGATCTGCTGATTTGCAGAATATAAAACGAACCAAAGTTGGATCAATACTAATATTTTCAAGAGGACTGAAATGTTGACGCGGCATCGCCGACAGGCATTGAATCAAAAAAATGATGAAAAACGCTCCGGCGCAACTTTAGTTGAGTTAGCGTTTGTGGCTCCCGTCTTCCTGGCATTCGTGTATGCCATTTTTGAATTTGGTTATGCCTACGTGGTATCAAACATGATTCAGGAAGCAACACAAGAAGGTGCCAAATTAGGTCGTCTTGAGGGTGTTACTACGGCTCAGGTAGAGACCAAAGTCAAATCCATACTCGATACAGTTTTCGATTCGAATTTAGCCACAATCATGGTGAAAAATGCCAGCCAGTTTGACACCGAAGGCGTAGACGTTTCACAGCTTGATTATTCTGCCCTTCCTGACATCAACCTGGCAGATGCAGAAAAAGCCCAGTTATTTATCGTTCGTGTGGAAGTTCCGTATAAAGATGTCCGTTTATTAAGTTCATTTTTTGTTGATCCGGTGGAAGCCGCAGCGGCAGCGAGTCACGAAGAGAGTCTGATGTTGTCGGGACACACTGTCAGACGTCACGAATAAGTCACTGCAACAATTTGTTAGCAGGAAATATATTTACCGTTTCGGTAAGACACTGTTTGCAGGAGTAAACTCATGCGTGTGATACAAGACAAAAGAACAAATTCAAAAATTAATTCTCAAAGCCGCCGAGGAGTAGCGGCAATGGAATTTGCTGTGATTGCGCCAGTGTTTATGGCGTTACTTCTTGGAATGGTTGCCGTCCGTCGTGCCGTACATACCACTACGATTATGGATGCGGCATTAGCACAGGCGGGACGACTGGCTTCGATGGATGCAGGGTTGGATTTGCCTGCGGGAATGAACTTGAATGACAAGATCATTCTGGATGTCCGTAATTTTTTACGTGCGTCTGGAATTGAGAATGATGAATCCAATCTGACGATCACCATCACGCATGCAGACGATGAAAATGGGGTTCCTCTAGATCCCATGCCATCTCCTCCAAGTTCAGGTGATAACTTTGATTTGAGTGATGCAAGCAATCGCAACCGATTATTTCGAATTGGTATTGAGATACCCGATGGGGCACTAAGTTCAGATCTCACCGACATCATGAATTTGGAAGGGTCAATGGCCAAACCACTCAATGGTGACCCTGTCTGGGATTTGATTTTGAATAATGGCACGACAAAGATCGTCAACTAGAAAACATTTTTAAAAGAGTATGACTCTGTCTTCAGGGGAACATGGGGGGGAAAGATGAAACAAGTCCAAGTAACACAAAATGAAAAAATGAACTCGCCGGGCGAACAAAATCGCCGCGGTGCGTTCATGGTGATGGCAGTCCCATTTCTTATCGCGACGATGGGATTTTTGGCGTTTGGTATTGATGTCGCTGTGATCACAATGACCAAAACCAGAATGCGGAATGCCGTTGATGCAGCAGCCCTGGCCGCTGCTCAGCAAATTACAAACACGATTCAAGAATCTGCTAATGACATTGAAGAAGGACAAGATGTGGGGGGCGCGGTTCAGGATGCGAATGCGATCGCTGTTGATGCCGCAAAAGCCATGGCTGAAAAGGTAGCTCGTTTAAATGGAGTTTACATTGACCCTGAGAGAGATGTCGAATTTGGAAAGAACTATCAGGATAGCCAGGGGAATGACCATATGGAATGGGGGCCAGGTGCCAAGCCTTACAATGTGGTAAGGGTGACTGCACGACGGGATAATCCTGCAGAAGGTCAAGATGATTCCAAATTGCAATTGTTTTTTGCTGGTTTCATGAATGATAAAACAGCGGCAATCACCACTTCCGCAATAGCATTCATTGAAGCCCGTGACATCGTTCTTGTACTCGACTATTCGGGATCAATGAGTTACGACAGTCAATATGATGCGATGTCATCGTCAAGTCTAGGAAAAGCGGCTGTGGAAGCAAACCTGGACGATATCTGGGACACTTTAGTCGCATCTGGTGTTACTTATTCTGATACAGGAAAACTGAAATTTCCTGCGACTGGCTATGGAAAGATTAACTCAGCTGTGGGGACTTATCATAGTTCTGACAGTGATGAAACGGTGTTCTATGCGCTCGATCTAGATGAAGTCGATTCATCTGGAAATCTCAAGTATCCATTTCCTCAAGAAGGGAAAGATTCTAATGGGAACTTAAAAGGGCAACCCACTGGATCTTCAAATAAATCGGCGTGGAAAAGCTACATCAACTGGGTACGAAAAGATAGTGCTGTTAAAAACTATGGCTATAGAAAAGACTATGGCTATCGTACTCTCGTAGGTTATCTGATTGAACGACGTAAGAAGAACAATCAGTCTGAGGATTTATGGCGAGCTCCTATTTATCCATTCCATGCGATGAAAGAAGGGGTAACCTTATTCACAGAGTTCCTCGGCGGGTTGCAGTTCGGAGATTATATTGGACTGGTAACCTATGATGATTCTTCGAGAGTCGAATCAGTACTCAACGATGACGGAGTCGCTGAGACTGTGGATTTAGGAGATGATCTTATTACGAATCGTTATGCCGACATTAATACGATTCAGAGACATAAACAGGCTTCTCACTATGCCCCCTTTACCGGTATGGGGTACGGGATTCGTGATGCGAGAGAGCTGTTGTACTCGCATGGTCGTGTTGGTGCCAGACCTACAATTCTAGTGATGACCGATGGAAATGCGAATCGTTCTCCATCAGGCTGGTCACTTCCTGGTAGCTGGAACTGGGATGAAGTCACTGACTTTGACGGGGATGGAAACTCAGACTATTCAACAACGAGCCGTGATAAACAGTATGCTTTCTGGCAAGCAGTGGAAGCAGCCAACATGGGATACACCGTGCATACGATGACGGTTGGAAAAGGAGCAGATCGAAATTTGATGAAGGCAATCGCCGAAGCGTGCAATGGTATCTGGATTGATGCTCCCGGTGGTTCCACGATTGAAGACATGCAGGCTCAGTTGTTGGTTGCTTTTGGTAAGATTGCAGCCAATGTGCCACCAGCCAAATTGTTGGCTGACCCAGATAATGATTTTTAATCAGAGATCGAATGTTTCATGATTCGTGCCTGCTTGGGTTGATTTCTACCTGAGTGATTGAGGTGGCTGGAAACAGCCACCTCTTTTTCATGTGCCCTTACATTTTAGTGATATTATAAAATGGATATCGCTCTCATTGTCAATGACCTAGTTGTTGAGAGACAAAATGATGTCTCAGGCAGATAGTCATCTGTTTTCGGTTAAAATAGCGTGTTTCTGATTGCGATTTTCCAGTAGAATTCAAAAAGAAAAATTCTTTTTTTTTTTGAAAAACGAGAAATTGTCATCGACGAAGATTTACGATACATTCATAATAGTTAATATATTCTTGCATCCGAGAATTAAGTTCCTGGCTGGAAACGGTCAGTTTACAACTTATCCTTCCGTCACTCTCACCCTGATTGATCATTAAATCTCGTAAGAGTCCTCTCAAGATCAATAAGGGGCAGTGAAAAGAGAATATCTCTTTTCATCACCAGAGTTATTTTAACTTAGGTCTGCCATAAGGGGGTTGGGGCTCATGTCGATCGACAAGTTCCTTTCTTTTGCTATCACTACACTTATTTTGTGTACACACACAGTGTCGAATGCTTTCGCTGCGAATCCATCTGGTGTCGATGGTAAAATCAGCTTTTATCAACACATTCGCCCGATACTTCAGGCAAATTGCGCAGGATGTCACCATCCTCGAAATCCTGAAGGGGAATATGTGATCACAGAATTTTCTCGTTTACTTCAGGGAGGAGAAAGTGAAAGCACCGCCATTATTCCAGGTAAGCCGGACGAGAGCTATCTGGTAAAGCTGATCACACCTCATGGTAATGAAGCCGAAATGCCAAAAGGGAAATCGCCTCTCCTACAAGATCAGATCATTCTGATTCGTTCCTGGATTCAACAGGGAGCCATTGATGATTCACCAAAGAAGGTCGAGTACCAATTTAATAAAAAGAATCCGCCCAAGTATTCTTCGCCCCCAGTAATAACTTCACTGGATTATTCTCCAGACGGGAAATTACTAGCCGTTGCTGGTTTTCACGAAGTTGTTCTACATGCCGCTGAAGGCAATAAATTAGTCGGGCGACTGATTGGAAAATCCCAGCGGATTGAATCGGTCCAGTTTTCACCTGATGGAAAATATTTAGCCGTGACGGGAGGAACTCCTGCTGAGCGGGGCGAAATTCAAATCTGGGATGTGGCAAAACAAACATTGAAAAAGTCGGTCCCATTGACCTATGACACCATTTACGGTGCGAGTTGGTCACCAGATGGAAAATTACTGGCATTTGGTTGTGCTGATAATACAGTGCGTGTGATCGAAGTCGAGACAGCTAAAGAAGTACTTTATCAGAATGCTCATTATGATTGGGTCCTGGATACTGTTTTTTCAACAGATGGGAGTCATGTCATTTCTGTCAGTCGTGATAGAACAACGAAACTCGCAGAACTAAAAACACAACGATTTATCGATAATATTACTTCGATTACACCCAAAGCTTTAACTGGGGGACTCGCAGCGATTGCCCGTCATCCCACTCAAGATACGATTCTGGTTGGTGGGGCAGATGGAGTCCCCAAACTTTACCATGTATTCCGCCAATCAGTACGTGTGATCGGTGACGATGCGAATCAGGTACGACGCTTCCCTGCCCTCAAAGGAAGAATCTTCGGAGTCGATATTCATCCGAATGGGAAACAACTGGTCGCAGTCAGCAGCCTGAATCACACAGGGGAACTGAAAGTTTTCTCTTTCGAGATTGAAAAAAAGTTCTCGCCTGAATTAGTCAAGATTCTATCAAAACGAGTCGTGACACGAACTCCGGCTGAGAAAAAACAGGTCGAAGAGAACCGGACGAAATCAGTCAAATTGGTAAGTGAAGTCAAAGTTCCAGAGTCAGGTTTATATACTGTTGCTTATCACCCGCAGGGCGAAATGATTGCTACTGCAGGACAAGATGGTCAGGTCCGGCTGTTCGAAGCGAAAACAGGGAAATTAAAAAAATCATTTGTACCTGTTCCTTTAGAAGCGAACCAAACACAAATCGCAGAAAAGAAAAGTAAAACGCAGAAGTCTGGGTTAGTCGTAGTCGATTTGAATCAGAAAAAAATGCCACTCGAAACACTCTCAGACTCCGACCCGGTAGTGAAACTGGAAGTACAACCGACGACTGCCAAGATCGCGCAAAAATACGACACGATTCAGTTCATTGTTACAGGACATTTAAAATCCGGAGCGAAAACAGATCTGACACGTTTAGTAAAAGTGAATACAACCCAGCCAGGGAAAATATACGTTTCTCCAACTGGCTTGGTACGCGGACTTCAGCCAGGCACTGTCGATGTCAATTTCAGTCAAAAGGGAATTCAAACGAAAGCGAAAATTACCATAGCCGAATTTCCTGAAGATTATCGTCCCGATTATTGGCGGGATGTTGCTCCTGCATTTACAAAAATGGGATGTAATTCAGGGTTATGTCACGGCGCAAATAAAGGAAAAGATGGATTTAAGCTTTCCTTAAGAGGAACTGATGATCTGTTCGATCTCAGAGCTTTCACTGATGATCTTAAATCACGCCGTGTCAATCTGGCGTCACCTGAGAAGAGCCTCATTTTGTTGAAAGCAATTGCAGAAGTTCCACATAAAGGCGGCCAAGTAGCAATCGCCGGTGATGCACATTATGAGATCGTTGCATCTTGGATCAAGAATGGGACTCCTTTAAAACAAGATTCTGCCCGAGTAGTAAGTATTAAGATTACTCCCGAAAATCCTGTCATTCCACGTGCAGGCCTGTTGCAGCAGTTCCGTGTGCTGGCAACTTATGACAACGGTGAAATTCGTGATGTAACTTCCGATTCGTTCATCGATAGCAGCAATATTGAAATTGCGAAAATGCATCATGGTGGGATCGCAGAAGTACTCCGACGAGGTGAAGCACCGCTTCTGGCTCGGTACCAAGGAAAGTATGCTGCGACAACTGTGACCGTTATGGGGGATCGCTCAGACTTTGTTTGGAAACAGGTCCCCGTTCATAATTACATTGACAAACTGGTTGATAGTAAACTCAAGAAAACCAAAACGCTTCCATCTGATTTATGTACTGATGCCGAATTTATAAGACGTCTTTTCATTGACTTAACTGGATTACCTCCAACAATCGAGGATGTCAAAACATTTTTAGCCGACAAGCGAGAATCGAAAGTTAAACGTAATGCTTTGATTGACCGGCTGATTGGAAGCCCTGAGTTTGTTGAACATTGGACCAATAAGTGGGCTGATCTCTTACAGGTGAATCGTAAATATCTGGGTGTCGAAGGCGCGAAGTTATTCCGCAATTGGATTCGTAAATCTGTTGCAGACAATGTTCCCTATGACCAGTTTGTTTATAAGGTGCTTTCCGCTTCTGGTTCGAACAAAGCGAATCCGGCTGCTTCCTACTTCAAAATTCATCGTACACCTGTCGATACAATGGAAAACACAACGCATTTATTCCTTTCAATTCGATTCAATTGCAATAAATGCCACGACCACCCCTTCGAGCGGTGGACTCAGGACCAATACTATGAAACATCTGCATTTTTCGCACAGTATGGTCTGAAGAAAGCCCCTGAAAGTAAAGGACGTACAATTGGTCGTACAGCCGTCGAAAGCGGAAAACCTTTGTTCGAAGTCGTCTATGATAAAAAAGATGGTGAGATGATTCATGAACGCACCGGTGCTAAAACGTCACCTAAGTTTCCCTACCCCGCAGAATTCGGAGCAGATAAAAAGGAACTTTCACGGCGTGAACAATTGGCCCGTTGGATCACTTCACGTGATAACCAATATTTTGCCAAAGCGTATGCGAATCGCATCTGGGGTTATCTCACCGGGACTGGTTTGATTGAGCCGATTGACGACATTCGTGCTGGAAATCCGCCATCCAATCCGGAACTATTGGACCAATTAACGGCAGACTTTTTAAAGCATAATTTTGATATTCGTCACCTAATGCGTGTGATATGTCAGTCACGAACCTATCAACTTTCGATTAAGACGAATAAGTGGAATGAAGATGATTCAATTAACTATTCACACGCAAAAGCACGGCGTTTACCAGCAGAAGTATTGTATGATTCACTTTGCCGTGTGACTGGATCCGTATCAAATATCCCAGGAGTTCCAGCTGGAACGCGCGCTGCAGAGCTTCCCGATGTTGGTTTTAAATTGAAAAGCGATTTCCTGGCAAAGTTCGGACGTGCCCAACGCGAGAGTCCTTGCGAATGCGAACGGTCTTCCAGTGTAGAATTGGGACCAGTAATGGCATTAATTAGTGGTCCGACTGTCGGAAATGCCATCAGCGATCCCAATAATGCCCTGAGTAAACTCGTTCAAGAGGAAAAGGACGATCTGTCGCTAATCGACTCGATCTTCCTCAGAGTTTTGAGTCGTCCAGCAACAGACGAGGAAAAACAGGCAGGAGTCAAATTAATTCAACAACAGATTCATAGTGAGCATGAGGCATTAACAAAACGTCTCGTTGCCTACGAAAAAAGCTTAGCTCCTGATGTAATCAAGCAGGAAAATCTACGTGTCAAAAACGTACAAGATGCACAACATGCCGTCACTTCGTTCCAGAAAGCAATTGCTCCCCGGGAAGCCTGGTTGAACGAAGAGCAAAAAGCGCGTACTGCTAAGTTGCAAAAAGTCTTATCTGAATATCAAAAGGAATTAAAAGCGAAAATCACGAATTGGGAAAAACAAAATACGAAGGGGTCGAAGTGGATTGCACTCAAGCCTGAAAGTATGTCGGCTACTAATAAAGCGACTTTAAAGCTCCAGAAGGATCTTTCCGTATTAGCAACAGGAAAGAACGGCAAAGGTGATTATCAAATTGTCGCACGTTCGAATTTAAAAGGGATCTCTGCTGTTCGTCTCGAAGTTCTGACGCATGATTCATTGCCCAATAAAGGACCAGGACGTGCAGCAGATGGAAATATAGTATTGAATGAATTCGAGGTCTATTCAGCACCAATATCAAAACCAGCTCAAAAAACAAAATTAACTCTAGCGAATGCACAGGCCGATTTTAGCCAGAATGTTTATAATGTTTCGACTGCCATTGATGGAAAGGTAAAGCCTTCGAGTGATGGTTGGGCTCTGGCTCCTCAAACAGGGAAATCGCATATGGCTAGTTTTGATATTCAATCAAAAGTGACAGTCGATGATCAGGGAACGATTTTAACATTTGTCTTAAAACAACACTTTAGCAGTAACACACATTCCATTGGCCGGTTTCGACTTTCTGTCACTAACAGTGGTGGTCCCACAACGTTAGATAAACATCCCCAGGATATTCAGAAAATCCTTGCAAAGAAGCATGATAAACGAAATGCAGCCGAGAATAAGAAACTGCTTGATTATTACAGTAAGTCGGATCGTAAGCTACAAGCACAGTTGAAAGCTGTCGCCGACAGTAAAAAACCACGTTCCACTGATCCAAAGCTGGTAGAATTACGAAATCATCTAATGAAGATGCAGAATATTCGCCCTGTAGATCGAAAATTAACCCGTTTACGCAACGATGTTCGGCTTAGTGGGGAACAGGTTAAGCAGAAGCGACTCATTGCAGCCCAGGACTTAACCTGGGCATTGATCAACAGTCCTGCGTTTCTGTTTAATCACTAAGACTCTATTATCAAGCGATAGTACAATCTAACGGATAGAATACTTAAACCGACCTCTAACAAAAGTGAGGAGATACTGAAATGCTAATCATTCCAGGTCAACCCGGCAAGGAAGCGTGTGAGTCCAGAAACCAGATATCTCGACGTGATTTATTAAGAGTCGGTGGTTCCGGCATGATGGGCATGGGGCTCGGTTCCATGCTACAACTTCAGGAAGCGGCTGCCAACAATAATGAAGGTGGCGGTCCTGGCTGGGCAAAAGCAAAAAGTGTGATCTTGATCTTTTTACAAGGCGGTCCAAGCCATCTCGATCTATGGGATCCAAAAGAAAATGTTCCTGATAACGTGCGAAGTGTATTCAAGCCAATTCCGACGAAAATTCCAGGAGTCCAGTTTACTGAATTGCTTCCGAATCTTGCACAGCAAAATGACAAATTCACTATGATTCGATCGATGAGCTACACGCCGAAAGGGCTCTTCAATCATACAGCTGCCATTTATCAAATGTTAACCGGTTACACGACTGATAAGGTCAGCCCCTCGGGGCAATTAGAGCCTCCCAGTCCCAAAGACTTTCCAAACTTTGGTTCCAACATCATTCGGTTGCAGCCTCCACAAGTCTCTATGTTGCCTTTCGTAATGCTGCCCCGCCCTCTACAGGAAAGTAATGTTGTTGGTAAAGCAGGAACCGCTGGTTTCTTGGGACGTGCGTATGACCCCTATTATTTGTATCCGCCAGGAGATGATATGGATATGAATAAAATGGATAAGATCAGTGTAGACGACCTTAAGCTACGTCCGGATGTTTATACTTCTCGATTACAACGGCGTGCCAGTTTACGAGAATCGATTAACAAAGGGATGCCACAGCTCAATAAAGCTGTGGAAGACTATAAGCTTGATAAATATTATTCTCGTGCACTTGATCTGGTAATTTCCGGGCGTGCTCGCGATGCATTTGCCCTGGAACAAGAGTCAGACGCGGTTCGAGACAAATATGGGCGAAATACTTTTGGACAAAGTCTCCTGCTGGCGCGCCGTCTTGCTGAAGCGGGTACGCGTGTTGTCGAGGTCGTTTGGCCTAAAGTTGCAAACTCTAACAATCATTCCTGGGATGTGCATACCGGGCTTTCCAAGCGTCTAAAAGACCAGTCAGCTCCCATGTTTGACCAGGGACTCGCCAGTTTAATTTCCGATTTATATGATCGTGGTACTCTCGATGAAACTTTGGTTGTCGCCGTTGGTGAGTTTGGAAGAAGCCCGCAACGCGGTGTGAGTACGTCGGGTAACTCAAATAGTGACGATGGAAGAGATCACTGGCCTTATTGTTACACGTCTCTCATGGCTGGTGCAGGTTTGAAACGGGGTTATGTGCATGGCGAATCTGACAAAACAGGCTCCAGTCCTCGAAAAGATCCAATCCACCCGCGCGAATTGTTGGCTACGATCTACCACTCGTTTGGCATCAACCCTGAAACAATTGTGTATAATCACTTGAACCAACCTCGTGAGTTAGTAAAAGCTCAGGCTGTTACCAAATTGATGGGGTGAGAGTTCATATTCATTACGAAACGAATCAAGCCCACCTTTTGAATAACTGGTGGGCTTGTTTTGTAGTTGGTGGTTCTTTGTTATTTCAAAATGGTCGAATTTTCTATTTTGATAAAAGTTATTAAAAATTGGAAAAGCATCAAAATAGTGCTTGAAATTTTGATTATCAAATGGTGTACAATACGTTTGTTAAAACTAACAGGAGAATTTATTGTACGAGATGGAATATTGTTCTAAATAAACAGAAAATTTACAGAAACCGGGAACTCATCTCCCCCACAAACGTCCTGGTTATTGTTCTTATAAATCGCGCCACGATTACCTTGATTTCTAAACTAATAAACAGGCCATTCTCGATCTAAGGATGGGTAATGTTACGTATGAGTGCGCACTTTAATTTCTTTCAGCTAAAATCGGTCTGCTCCCATCTTTTTACCTGCGTGGCACTTTGTGCTTCATTATCGATGGAGAAACCACTTTGCGCCCAAATTATTTTTGCACAACCAGTAGCAGCAGCAGAAGCCATCACTGTAGGCGATGTTGGCACTTCTCCCCATAAGATGCCGGGCTTTAGTATCTCAGTGGATGAAAAGAAACTGAATCTGCTTGATGATTACGAGCGATATATACGGCATCAGATGTGGGAAAAGGCATTGTCCACATTGAAAGAATTGGCCGAAACAAAGTCAACTTCACCTCTACTACCAACCACTGATGGTTTTTTAGTCGATGCAGAACATCGTATCTGGTTGGCGATCACATCATTACCAGCAGAAGGTCGTGAAGCCTTTCGTCTATTTTTTGATGGCAAGGCCAATAAGCAGTTTGAGGAAATATCGTCGGAAAGCGGATTTTTCGATCCCAAGGTCATTAGCAAGGCTAAGAACATCTATTCACAATACTTTTTGACATCGGTCGGAGATGATGTTGCTGAGTTGTTGGGAAATGATGCATTTGAACGCGGAGAATTTGCTCTGGCGGCACACTATTGGAAGTCAATTTTGGATCACCATCCCGATAGCAATCTGCCTGAAATTGATTTGAATGTCAAATTAGCGTTAGCTTTGATTCGAAGCCATCAACTTGAACTCGCAGATGCGAACATACAATTAATCGCACAACAGTTCCCTGATAAAAAAATTATGATGGGAGGAAGATCGATAGATCCAGTCAGTTACTTGCAGTCGCTGATTACTGAAAAGCCAGTGAAATCTCGGAATTCAGTTGAGCAGCCTGACACAAGTTTTGCTTTATTAAAGCAATCTGTGAATCTACAGCAGACAAAAAGTAAACCAAAATGGAAATTGTCTTTTCTGGATAAGAGTGTTGTGCAGGCCATCATGAATTCTCAGTCGAACTATTATGGCAGAAGGAAATCATATATCACTTTTGTTCCACCCATGGCAGTCGATTCAAAACGAGCCTACTTCAATTTTTATGGCGTTTGTTTTGGCGTCGATCTTCAGTCAGGAAAACTGGTTTGGCGAAATTCAAAGTTTCAAACCCTGGGAACTCATTTCAATAATTATAGTTTTCATCAATCGACTTGTTTACAGCAATATCATATCAGTGTTAGTAGTGACTATGTTTTAGCTACAATGATTCCTCAAAAAGAAATGAATCACTATCGCGCGCGATATCGATTAATGGCCTACCATAAAGAAACCGGTAAAGAATTATGGACCTCGAACATTGGTAATGAAAGTTTTATTTCGAAACCACTTGTTGACGGAGACCATATTTATATTATTTCTCATACCCAAAATAACAAGTTACTTACTTTAAACAGTCTTTCTTTAAAAACTGGTAAAAAAGAGTGGTCGATTCCTCTAGGAACTGTTGTTGCAGGTACTTCGTCTAGCGGGATGCCTCTGATGCCAGTTCCAATTTTACAAAAAAAGGGTGACAACTTATTGGTGCTGACGAACAATGGAGCCTTATTTGAGATTGCGATTCCCAGTAAAACTGTGAATTGGGTATTCCGCTATCCATATAAGGCGAGTCAACAGAATCAAAACTATTATTATGCTGCTATCAAAGAAGAAATAGAATTGCACACTAACGGTCAGATGATTCGCGATCAGGGGCTGGTTTATTTCAAAGAAGCAGGAGCAAATGAAGTATTTGCATTAGACTTGGTTGCAAAAAAAGTAATTTGGAAGCGACCTGTCAAAGTCTCAGCTCAGATTGTGGGAATTGATCAAAACAATGTCTATCTTTTATCAAAAGAGTTAGAAGCCATTGACCGCAAAACACATCAGCTAAACTGGTCTGTTTCACTTCCGATTGCGGCGGGTGGATTAAGCGCACTCATTGCTCCAAAAGAAGTGCTAGTATTTACAAGTCGCGGAATTTTTGAAATTTCAAAGACAAATGGAGACATCAATCGTATCTATCGAGGAAGTGATTTGACGTCTCTTGGAGGTGCCATTGATTTTTGTAATGACTTAGTGATTTGTGTTTCGAATCAGTCAGTCACCGCATACCCAGTCGCCTCGAAACTATCTCCTGATAATTCTGACACTGAAAAGTCAGTTCCTTGATCTACAATTTGATATAAACTCACTAATGGAAATTAATATGAGCGGCATGTCCATCTTGAATCAACGTTTTACAGCTCTCAATCTGGTTTTGTTCTTATGCTGTGGTGCAGATGTGCTTACAGTCTCTGCAGACGAAGCAAACGGTATTACCGTTGTCGGCATGGGCAGTATTGAGGCGAAACCTTCCGTTGTGGAGCTAACTGGAATGGTCATTGGGCAAGGTCAATTAGCAGGCGATGCGGTAACAAAATATCATGGAAATCGTCGTAGAGCAGAGACTGCTTTCAAAAATTTAAATATTCCAGGGCTCGAAATTGTTGAAGAAGGAATGTCTCTCTATTCTTCTTTAAATGCAAGTCAGATGCAGGCAATGATGCGTGGAATGGCTGTGAATAATACACAGTCTCAACAACTTTCCGTTTCGGAAATGATAAAAATTCGTTTAACGGGAATTGATAAATTAAGCTCGCAAGAACTGTTGGAAACGATTGTCAAGATTATCGATTCAGGTAAGGATGCAGGGGTGATTATCGGAAACGATACAACGCCGACTATACCTGGACAGTATAATCCATCCAAAGCCAGAAATACGATGGCGACTTTCAAAGTCACGAATGTAGGAAAGTTGAAAGAAGAAGCCTATCAGAAAGCGGTTCAAGATGCCAAAACGCAAGCAGAAAAACTTGCCAAACTGACGGGGGTCAAATTAGGAAAAGTCGTTTCGATTAATGGAGATGGCGGCGTTCCGAAAAGTTCATCTGTAGTTTATTACCCTGGTTATAGTCGTAGTTCCATGACTGCAAACACCGGAAAAAATGATGAACAGCCCTCTTCGCTTTTAAAAAGCATCCCAATTTCAGTAGCAGTGCGTGTGACTTTTTCAATTGAATAATTAATTGGCAGTAATCGGATCTTCCTTTAAGCTAACAGTGAAAATAGGAATCGAGGCGTCAAATGCGACTGATTCAGCAAGCAGCAATCCATTTCCTATGTATGCTTTTTCTTTGTGTTCCTGCTTTATTAAAAGCCGAAGAACTTTTACCTCGTCATATAACACCTGCTGCTGTGAAATCGATTAAACGTGGTTTGGACTATTTAGCCAAGCAGCAAACTGCAGGAGGAAGTTTCCAAACCACTCAAGATGGCAGTACATATCCAGTTTCGATGACCTCATTGGCAGGCATTGCTTTTTTGGCTAATGGAAATACGACAAGCCGTGGCCCTTATGCGGATCAAGTACGAAAAGCGACAGAATACGTTTTAAGTCAAGCTCAGGACAGTGGTTTAATAGCCGCTGGTTCAGAAAATGGTCGTCCCATGTATGGGCATGGTTTTTCACTGTTATTTCTTTCCAGTGTGTTTGGCATGGAGACGGATGCTAAAGTTCGTGCACGAATTGCCAAAGTCGTGAAAGACGGAATCCAGTTAACATCCTCAGGTCAAAGTCATTTAGGGGGTTGGATCTATACACCCGGAGGGGGTGATGAAGGAAGTGTTACCGTGACACAAATGCAGGGGCTCCGGGCAGCCCACAATGCGGGATTCACAGTACCCAAAGGAACGATTCAAAATGCCGTCCGGTATCTGGAACTTTGTCAAACACCGGAAGGAGGGATTCGTTATTCCTATCATTCCGGAAACGATACGCGATTACCGATTTCGGCGGCCGCAATCACCTGCCTCTATTCTGCTGGCGAGTATGAATCTCCTTTAGCTGAAGAATGTATGGAATATGTCTATGGGCAATTCAAGAATCGAAAAAATGGTTTTCAGTCCGGTCATTATTTTTATTTGAACCTTTACGCCGCTCAAGCGTTTTATCAGGCAGGTGATGAATACTGGAATGCCTATTTTCCGGGTCAGCGGGACAGTCTGGTTAAGTCGCAAGTATCAAACGGAAGCTGGAATGGAGATGGAGTCGGGCCAATTTTCGGGACCAGTGTGGCCTTAATCGTTATGCAACTACCCTACAAATATTTACCGATTTATCAACGTTGATTTTCTATCGATAGGAACCGGTCCTGTAAGACTGGTAGAACGGGGAGTGAATTTTGTCAGAAATCAAAACAGCACCAGATATGGTAGCTTTGGAAAAGCTCAAAGTTGCCCAGGAACGAATTCGCGAGCAGATCCGGACCGTTGTCATAGGTCAGGACGATGTGGTTGAACAACTATTAGTCAGTATTTTAGCTGGTGGCCATTGTATTCTGGAAGGAGTACCAGGACTGGCAAAAACATTGCTGGTTTCGACATTGGCTAAAAGTCTTTCACTGGAGTTTGGGCGTATTCAGTTTACTCCTGACCTGATGCCAGCTGATATCACCGGAACGGATGTGATTTATGAAGACCGGGAAACTGGTAGCCGTGAATTCAAATTTATTGAAGGTCCGATTTTTACAAACCTTTTATTAGCAGATGAAATCAATCGGACACCTCCCAAGACTCAGGCTGCTTTGCTACAGGGAATGCAGGAAAAAAATATTTCGGCGGGGACAAAGCATTATCAACTTCCTCGTCCATTTTTTGTATTGGCAACACAAAACCCGATTGAGCAAGAAGGTACTTATCCTCTACCCGAAGCACAATTAGACCGTTTTCTGATGAAAATCATTGTTGAATATCCTACGCGTGACGAAGAACGTTTAATCTACAAAACAGTAACTGGAGACGATTTAGTAGAGCCCGAAGCAACTTTAACAGGTGAAGAAGTACTGGAACTGCAGCATTTGATCCGACGTGTGCCTATCAGTGATTTTCTAGTGGATTACACAATGGACCTGATCCGGGCAACGCGTTGTGATAGTGAAGATGCTCCCGAGTTTATTAATCGTTGGGTTCTTTGGGGCGCAGGCCCTCGTGGTGGTCAGTCTTTAATTTTAGCTGCCAAAGCGCGAGCCGCCTTGTACGGACGGCCTGAAGTTTCCGTCGAAGATTTACAGGCGGTATCAAAATCCGTTTTACGGCACAGAATCGTGTTATCTTATAACGCGGAATCAGAAGGCCAAACAGCAGATACGGTAATCGAAAAATTGATTGAGGAAACACCGTTACATCACAGCGAGGCAGGAAAGGATGGACAGTTTGAAAGAATACTTAAATCCTGAAATCGTCGGCCGAATCGCTGGAATTGGTTTTAAGACACGACAACCGGTCGAAGGTACGATCGCTGGTCTCCATCGGAGTCCTCTGCATGGTCTTTCCCCTGAATTTGCCGATTATCGAAGCTATACCCCTGGCGATGATTTGAAAAATCTGGATTGGAAAGCATATGCAAGATCTGATCGATTCTATATTAAACGCTTTGAAGAAGAATCGAATTTGCGTGCAGTCTTTATTATCGATTCTTCAAAATCGATGGCTTATGGTGCACCTGCCTTTTCAAAATACGATTGTGCCGCCACGCTTGCTGTTTCACTTTCAGCAGTCTTATTAAAACAGAGGGATGCTGTTGGGTTGGCGATTTTGAATGATCAGGTTCAGGAAGATTTACGAACGGGAGGAACCCCCTCACATCTTGCAAAATTTATTGAAGTATTACAGCGAGTCCAATTGGCAGGAGAAACTGATATTGGCCCCGCTGTCTCGCAGGTCGCCGACCAGATCCATCGGCGGGGTGTGGTGATTGTCCTCTCTGACCTTTTGACTCCTTTAGACCCATTTTACGAATCTTTAGGCAAGCTTCAATATGCAGGGCATGAAGTGATTGTCGTACACATTCTACACCGGGATGAATTAGAAATGCCTTTCAAAGACTCTGTGATTTTTCGAGATATTGAAGGCGAAGAAGAAATTTTTGCGGAACCCTGGGCGTTTCATAAGGCATATCAGGCTGCTATGGAGCAATTCATTCAGGAATCACGACAACGTTGTCAATATTGTGGAATTGATTACTTGCAGGTTTTGACAGATGAGAATCTGGGGGCTGTGCTTAGTAACTATTTACACAACCGTCAGTATGCACCGTCAAAAACACATCGTGGGAGAATGTCATCACTTGGGAGTTCAATACGTACGGAATCACAAAGCGAAAGTAATTCAGAACAATCCCCTGCCCCGGAAACGAAAACACTTTAGTATCCTGAAAGAAAGATTGAAATCAATTCATGCATTTTCTGGCCCCTTTATTATTGGCGGGAACGGTTTTAGCAACTGCTCCCATCATTATTCACCTGTTAAACCGGCGACGGTTTATTCGCGTGGATTGGGCGCCGATGGAATATCTGAAGCTGACATTAAAGACAAATAAACGTCGATTGCGAATCGAACAATGGCTCTTGTTGGCTCTCCGGACGTTAGCTGTGCTCGCGCTGTTTTTGGCTGTCGCTCGTCCGATCAGTTCAGGAACGAATTTAGCTGGCTTCTTATCAGTAGAAGGTCGTGCCAGTCGTGTGATTGTGATTGATGATTCACTCAGTATGTCTTATCAAAATAGTGATCAATCTGCCTTTGAGCGAGCAAAAAACGCAGCACGGCAAGTGTTGAATCAATTAGGTCCACAGGACTCTGTTTCCGTCGTCCTGGCGTCAAATCCAAGCCAACCCCTGGTTCGCATGGCACACTTGGAAGAAAACGAGAGTAACAAAGTGATCTCACGGATCAACGAGCTATCAAATTGCCAGATGGGCAGCCAGTGGATCTCAACATTGGAAGATATTGATCGTCAATTGCAGGAATCCACGTTTCCTGTCAAAGAAGTCATTGTCATCTCAGATTTATGGGCCGCTGGCTGGACTTTGGAAGTACGCGACTTATTTGATCGCTGGTCGCAGGAGCAAGTCACCGTAAGATTTATTGATATTGGAGAAGAACCTGCTGGAAATCGAGTATTACACTCTTTGGAATCAGAAAGTCGTATTGCACTGGTAGATCAAGAATTCAAATTAACGGCGGTGATCCAAAATGCGGGTGAAGAACCACTCAAGTCAGGTCAGGCGCTTTTAACCGTGGATGGTAATGTCACTCCCGTAACATTACCGGAAATCCCTGCTGATAAAACAGTCAATGTCCCTGTCAGCGTACGTTTTGATCAGGCTGGACAGCATGTCGTGACTCTTAGCATTCCCGCCGATAAGTTACTGGAGGACAACACGCAACGAAAAATTATCAATGTGCGCCAAATGGTTGATGTTGTGCTAGTCGATGGCGAACCCGGACTGAATCCATTTGAAGGTGAGACCGATTTTCTGGCATTGGCTCTTTCTGCAGGGAATTCAAATTGGCAAGTGACTCAAGCAGAAAGTTCGAATTGGAAGTCACAGCTGATGACTGCACCAGACTTGATCGTACTGGCAAATGTCGATCAATTGTCGAAAGAACGCGTGCAGGAATTGGAAGAGCTGGTTTCACTAGGTACAGGGTTGATGATCTTTGCCGGTGATCAACTCGATCTGGAGCTTTACAACGAACGGCTCTTCAAAGGCGGCAGAGGACTGTTGCCAGCTCAAATTGATAAAATACGAGATTTACAAACACAGGGACTGGTCATCGAACCGATTGCCGATTCACCAATTGAAACCTTAAAAAGTTTGACACCAGAACTTTTGAGCAGAGTACGTCCGCGTCGTTTTGCTGATGTTTCTCTCGACCCAGGTACAGACCAGCAACAAGTGCGGGTTCTGGCGCGCTGGAACGATGCGCAACAATCTCCAGCTGTGCTTGAAAAACGCTTTGGTGAAGGCCGTGTTATCTTCTGGACGATCACAGCTGACAAAAGCTGGAGCGATTGGCCAGCGGAAGCCAGCTTTGTTTTGGCTATGCGTGTGGCAGCACAACAGATTGCCGCGGATATTCAGCGTGGTGAAAACCTGATTGCTGGGGAGCCTATTAATTACGAATTGGAAACGGTCACAGTACCTCAATCAGGGGACTTAAATTGGCTAGACAGAGAGGCAAGTTCACTCGAAATTACATTTGGAAACATCGATGAAACAAAAACGATGTTAAGCTCTCCCGCTATTCGATTTTCAGGAGTAGCTGAAGCGACATGGCAGACGCCACAACTTGGTGAACAGTCACAGAAATTTGCTATCAACGCCAATGTAGAAGATTCGCTTCAAAAGAAATTAAATGAGCAGGCATTACAACAGTTTTTAGGACGAATGCCCTTAAAGCTGATCCGTTATCAGGGGAAAGAGATGGATCTTTCTACTGATGGCACAGAATTATGGCGTTATCTGGCAGTTCTATTGCTGGGTTGCCTCATATCGGAAAGTATGCTGGCGACTTGGATTGGTCGAAGGCGTTAAACTGAGAGATTTAAAATTGAATAAGTTTCTGGAATTTTTATTTGGCATTCAGTCTTCGTCCTGGACCGAAGGAGGACACTGGTCCGCCCAATGGGTCGGTCTTCCTTCAGGTGACTGGATGCTGCTCTTGATATTGGCAATGTTAGTGCTATCTGTCGGTGGCTGGTGGCTTTATAAACGTGATGCACAGCAAGTTCCACTCCTTCGCCGCACTCTGCTTTATACCATTCGCATTTCGATTGTCTTCTTAGTGATTGCAATGTTGCTGGAACCGATACTGGTGCTAAGCAAAGAGGAAAAAATCCCTTCGCATTTGTTGGTCCTGTTGGACACCTCACATTCGATGTCGTTAAAAGACGCGTGGAAAGACGAAGCAAAAGCGACTGAAGTGTCACGTAAGTTGGGAATGTCTGCAGACACAGATACGTTGCGAAATATGAATCGAATAGAACTCACTAAGAAACTGATTAATGAGTCATTTCTCAAATCGCTTTCTGCGGAGGGAACACGCACAGTTCATTTGCACGAATTTTCAGATAAGTTTAATCCCGAATCATTGAAACTTTCTGAGGAATGGAATGCTGCTGGCAATGCCACTGCGATAGCCAGTTCACTCAGACAGGCACTGTTGTCCTATACGGGAATGCCTTTATCGGGCGTCCTATTGGTAAGCGATGGACAGTCGACAGCTGGTGAGCCTCCCGAAGAAGTATTGCAGATGTTGTCAGACGAAGGAGTTCCCCTTGTGACTGTTGGTGTCGGAACCACCGATGGTCCCAGGAACGTGGCAATTAGTCAGGTGGAAGTGAGCCCGGTCGTTTTTGTACAAGATACAAATCAGTTGACGATTCACATTGAGTCACGGGGAATGGAGTCAGAGCCAGCGACTTTATTAATTGAACAACGCAGAAATGGTGGTCCCTGGCAGGAATTTTCACGCGAAGACATCGTGTTGAACTTGGAAGGATCGTTACAGCCTCGAAATTATGAATTTAGTGAGACAAAAACAGGGAAACTCGAATTTCGTGCTAAGATCATGGACGCGGGGCCGGAAATCTCACAGGATGATAATCTCGCATCTGCTGAAGTACGTGTGATCCGCCAGCGATTGAATGTACTGTTTATTGCCGGTTCTACCTTTCCGGAAGTTCAATTTTTACGCAATACGTTTCTCCGAGATCGACAGATCAATTTATCATCCTGGCTGATGGCTGCTGACAAAACATATGAACATCCAGGCGATTTACCCATTCGTCGTTTGCCGGTCACTCAGGCAGAGCTCAACGATTATGACTGTGTGATCTTGTACGATCCTGATCCCACGCAGTGGCCAGTAAATTTCCCAGAATTATTAAGTAATTTTGTCACGAAAGCAGGCGGAGGTCTTGTTTATATCGCAGGAGAAATGCAGACAGCACAAATGTTTGATCGTCAATCGGATCCTTCTTTAGGCTGGTTGAATCTACTGCCTGTGATCCGAGAACCGGGGCTGTTCCGTTCTCAGGTACAAATTCGCTTGAGTGCCCGCTCTCCCTGGAAATTAGATGTGACCGATCAGGGATTTCAGGATCCCATATTTACATTTTCTAGTGATCGTCAAGCAAACGAAGAAGTTTTAAATAACCTGCCTGGTATGTATTGGCATTTTCCTGTCACAAAAGCAAAACCCGGGGCAACCGTACTAGCTGTTCACGCAGATCCCCGTATGCGGAATGAATATGGTCAGGAAGTGTTGATTGCCTCACAGCGTGTGGGACCTGGTTGGTCAATTTTTATTGGCTTTGACAGTACCTATCGTTGGCGTTATCTGGACGAACAGTTTTTTGATGGATTCTGGGCACGTGTGATTGATCGAGCTGGCCGCAGCAAACAACTGGGTGGAAATTACCCGTTTCGACTTTCGACACCTCAGGCAACGTATCAGCCCGGCAGTCAGGCGAAGATCATTGCCCGTTTTCTGGATGAATCACAAATGGAGCCTGGCCTGCAAAGATTGTATGGTGATGTCGAACGGGGTGATGATCAGCCAATTCCTTTGACATTAACCGCGGGAAACAAAGCTGGCGAATTTTCTGCAACCTTTCCGGTACCTCAGCCTGGAACATATTTTGTCCGAGTCTGGTTAGGAGACGAAGCCGCTGGAGCAACAGTAAAAACTGCTACGCTTCCGATTAAAGTGGAATTTCCCAATAAAGAGCTGGAGAACCCCGCATTGGATGAAGCATTTTTACAGACAATGGCGGTTTCTACAGGAGGCCGTGTTTATCAACTGTCTGAAGCAAATGAGATTGTTGATGCCTTTAAAATCAAGCAGGTCTCCCGCTTGCTTGAGCAACGACAGGAAATCTGGGATGCTCCCCTGTTTTATATTTTGATTTTTGGTTTACTGGTTACCGAGTGGATTATGAGGAAGTGGTGTCGCCTCATTTAGGTAGGTCTCAAATGAGCAACCTCTGGAGTTAATGTTATGTCCAGCATTGAACGGCCTGATGAATTCAAATCGTTCCAAAATACGATTTCTCAAAAACTGGAAGTCGTCGCTGGTTCATTACGCCGTCATACGATCCTCGAAGCAACCGCTCGAGTACTAATAGCCATTTTAGCGCTAGCTTGTTTCTCTTTGTTATTTGATTGGTGGCTGGAACTGAGCCTGGTAACACGTGTGCTCTATTTTCTTGTGGGATTAAGCGCCGTTGGTTATCTGATATACCGCTATTTTTTTCTGCCTCTGCAAGTATCGCTTTCGCCGATTGAAATTGCAAATTTGATTGACCAATCAAAGAAAGTGCCAGCTGAACAGGCAATTGCCCCACGTGTGGCCAGTGTATTACAACTGCCGAATCATTTGATGGAAAGAGAACAGTCGCTGCCGATGATCGAACAAGCCGTGCAGCACAATTATCAGCAACTCAGTCATTATCCATTTCAGGAATCGATTGATCCACGCCATACCAGAAATTGTCTGTTGGCTTTGCTGATTACATTTCTGCTGCCTGCCTGTTTTGTTCTTGCCCTTCCAGATACAGCCAGGTTGTGGGGACAACGCTGGCTGCTTGGTTCAAATGAACCATGGCCACGCGATACTCAATTGACTGTTGTGGGGTTGGAAGAGGGGCAATGGGTGATTCCAAGAGGGGAAACAGCAACTTTGCAAATCCGTGCAAATGATACAGGAGAAACGACGGAAAGTGTGTGGCTACATATTCAGAGCGACGATGGAGAGAGCGAAACCATCACGATGAATCGCTTTCAGACTGGCGATTTTCGATATGAACTTCCTCCTTTACAACTTCCGGTCGAAGCGTATGCCTGGGGAGGTGATGATGAGACGGAATCATTTCAAATTATTCCTATTGACCGTCCCCGAATAACGGATTTGAAGATTATAGCGACGCATCCTCGTTTATCAGAACCATTTGTGTCTCATTTCTCTGCCAGTGAGGGAAATGTGAGATTACTGCCGCATTCAAAAGTGACACTGGAATTAACCACAAACGTGAAAGTACGCCATATTGACGTTGATTCTGAGAACGTTTCGTTACAATGGGTGAAAACAGACGACACGCATTTTAAGACAAAATGGTCTCATAAGAAGCCCGTAAATTTCAAGTTGATATTGCAGTCTGCGGAACACGACATCAATTCGCATCCAAGACCTGTTTCCATTGGAGTGCAGCCGGATCGTAGTCCTCGATTGAGTTTTCGCTATTCAGGAGTACGACAGCGTATAACAGCAAAAGCGACCATTCCATTTTCCCTGATTGCCCAAGATGATTTTGGAATTCGTTTGGTTCATATGACGTCGATGATTCCTCTATTGGGAGCTACGTCTACAACGGATCAAGAAGTAACACCAAAGGCAGAAGATCTGGAGTTTGGAGGAACAAAAAGTACAGACCAGTCGAAACCAGAAGCTAAAAGTAAATACCCTGTGTATGGTCCTGCAGAACCCGCAGTGGAAACCGTAATTGATGAAGAAAAACAGGTTTCGATAGCAGAGATGAAATTGAACCCAGGGGCGGTAATCACCTTTCAAAGCCATGCAGAAGATAATTGTTATACCGGAGTACAAAAAACAAGTTCGAGGCAGTTAGTCTTTCGGATAGTGAAACCGGAAGAACTTTTTCGGGAAATTTTGTTGCGTCAACAACAACTACGATCGCGCCTTCGAAAGACACGAGATCAAGCAGAGGCTTTACGAGACCAATTGAAACTGGCAACCAGTCTGGAACAGGCCGCTGATTGGATGCGAATGCACCAATTGGCACGCCGTGAAGTCGGACAGGTTAGTCATGCTTTGAATGGGTCTGTAGATGAAATGAAACTGAATCAACTCGGAGGCGAAGAAACATATCAGTTGATATCACAAACAGTACTGAAACCACTAGAGGACTTGCATCAACGCGAAATGGAACAGCAAAGACAGGCACTCGAAACATTGCGGAGTCAAACTCCTGAATCAATGGAGCAAATGACGACTAAACAGGACGAAATTTTAAAGTCATTGGATAAAATATTAAACAATATGGCGCAGTGGGATAGCTTTATCGACGTTGTGAATCAATTAAACGCCGTTATTAAGCTGGAACAACTCGTCAAAGAAAAAACTGAAGAACTGAAGAAGAAACAGGTCGATTCCATTTTTGATAAGTAAAACAAGATTACAGGCAGTCGGTTTCCGGCTGATTACCATTCGGTTTTAATAAACCACCTGTTAGGGAGACGCGGGATATGTGGAAGAAACAAACATTCAATTGTTTAGGGCTAATGCTAACCGTGGTGGCAATTGGACTCATTGCATCCGTCAATGCTGCAGAAAAAGCAGAAACAACTTCAAAATCTTCGAGTAAAACAAGTAAGGTGAAAGTTCCTCCGCAGCAGCGGATCCAATTTGAGCAGGAAAAAGCGAAAGCACATATGGGAGAACTGGAAGAACGCATGTTCCGACTCTCCAAGCTAATTCGTGACTCACAACCAGAAGATGCAGCGCGGCTTTTAATGGGTCTCCGCAAAGCACGGGAACATCTAATTTTGGATCGTATGGGTGAGGCATCGAAGTTGTTAGATGATCTGAAATTAGACCAAGCCAGTAAAGAACAGAAGGAGATTCTGGTATTACTGGAAGAACTCAAGAAACTGCTGTTAACTGCGGATATTGGATTGGAATTGAAACTGGAGCAGTTAAGGAAGTTGATTGAATCGCGAGAGACACTTAGTAAGCTACTCAAAAAAGAAGAATTACAGCTTTCAAATACGCTAGATCAACAAGCAAAAAAAGATAATAAGAAAAACCTCGCAGCTCTTAAAACCAGCGAACAACGAAATCAGAAATCTGCTGAAAATTTGGAACAATTACTCCGTGAGTATGGGGCTGCATCCAAAGGTATTTGCCAATCACTCGCGGGTGCTGGCAAATGTATGGGTGGTGCTTGTAAAAAATTAGGAGAGTCAAAACCAAAGCCCGCTTCTAAAGAACAAAAAAAGGCGATCGAACAACTTAGCAATGCGGAAAAGGAAACGAAAAAACTTGAAGAACAGCTTCGTAAAGAAGTTGAATCACTTGCACGGCAACGGGTGATGGACCAATTACAAGACATGATTACTCAGCAAAAACAGGTCCGTCAGGTCACGACCAAATTGCAGAACCGAGTTGCCCAAAAGCAGAAACAAGCACTCGTTTCTGTCAGACGGTTATCGAATTCTGAAGAAAAGATTATCAACCTCTGTTCAGAATCAATTGAGCTTTGTGAATTAACACGCTTTAGTATGGTATTGCCAGTTGCTTTAGGGGCCGTGCGAGAACAAATGGAATTGGTCAATGAAGGCTTACTTCGCAGCCAGGCCGATAAAGAAATGATTACCGATCAACGACAAATTGAAGAAGACCTTCAAGCATTACTTGATGCAATGATCGAAGCTTCTCGACCATCTAATAAACAAGGTGGTCAATGCAAAGGTTGCAAAGGTAATAAAAACAAATTATTGGCGGAAGTAAAGATGTTGCGCTGGATGCAGTATTCAGTTCATCAGCGTACTGAAAATCTGGATAAACTCATCGATCAGAAAAAAGTCTCAAAAACAGCGTCAAAAGAGCGACTCGACCTGCTTTTAATTCGCCAAAAAGAAATCGACACGATCACCGGACGGTTACATAGTCTGACCTGTCCTCATTGTCTGTCAGGAGGTCAATAATGAATCGATCAACTTTAAAGATGCCAGTCACATTTACATGCCTCACTTTCTCGATTTTGTGTTTCCTAAACTTTGTGTTCATTAATCAGAGTGCATTTGGTGAAGAAAAAGATTCGAAACCAGCTACAGGTGCCATCGAAGCGGCCAAACCAAAAGTAGCATCTGGAAAGGGATTGCCGGTTCAACTACCGCCAAAGCAAGACCTATTATCACTGGTTCGTGATGATGCCTGGTTAAAAGACCCATTCAAGAATATTCAAACTGATGTGAAGTCTGTGATCAATGATTTTGATAAAGGGCAAACGAAGCAGCCTGTGAAGACAACACAACCACGTATTATTACGCGTCTGGACACATTAATTGAAATGTTGGAAAAATCATGTAAAGGTGGTGGAGGAGCAGGTTCGAATCCGACCCGTCCCGCAAATTCCTCTACATTGGCAGGAGGTCCTGGCGGTCAAGGAAAATTGAAAGCGCCTGATAAAAAAGGAAGAAATTGGGCAGATCTCACTCCCAAACAACGCGAGAAAATACTTCAGTCTCGTACAGAAGGGTTTCCTCCAGGCTATGAAGATATTCTCACAGATTATTTTCGTCGTTTAGCACGTAATCAAGCAGTAGAAAAAAATAAAACCTCTTCTGAGAGACAAGAGTAATTCAATGTTTTTAAAGATTTCGCTGAGTCAAATTAGTCGCCTGATTCCTATCGTGGGATACACTCTGTTTATTTCCATTTGTTCTTCAGCTTTAGCGGATCAGATCATACTTTATGACGGGAAGAAAATCTCAGGCGAAATCCGTTCGATTGATTCTAAGGCTTTGACGGTTCAAGTAGGTAAATCATCAAAAAAAATAAATATATTTGATGTGACGTCCTATGATTTTATACAACCAGCCCTGCCGAAGGATCTTAGTCAATTATTGATTGATGGAGAAAAACCTAGCTATTCAAAAGGTCCCCGATCTGGAAAAGTAAAACTGAGGAAAGGTTTTCATCGTTTCACTCTTCCCTACTATCATACCGTGGGATTTGCAAAACTAAATATTTCGATGTCAGGACCCAACATAAAAAAAGCTGTTGTGCCACAGGGAATGTTATATCGTGTCAATGATGAAATTCGGGCAATTCATCCTCAAAACTACCAAATCGATAAAGAGGGATATCGTCTGCCAATAACAGTCAAGAAAGCAGAGTCAAGTATTGCTTATCAGTTAATGGAGTGGAAGCCGCCCAAAGAAGTAAAGTCCATTCATGATTTGATGCATATTCCCGTTAAAAAATATGGAACAGTTCCTCGTCTCGCATTACTAACACGCCGCAGCGCGATCCACTTTGGTTTTGTTTACGAAGGATTACTCCGCATTACAAAAGATGGAGAATATACATTTTATATTGAAACAGATAAAAACAGTAAAGCGAAGTTTTATATTGGTGCTTATCCCAGAGAACTTACCAAACAAGCTAAAAGTAAGAACGACTCTGGCTGGCGCATCACTTTTTCGCAACAGGGTAAATTGACGGGAAATATCACAGCATGGACCAAAGACGAAGTGACTTTCCGATTCCAAGTGGCTGATAAGGAAATCGATGTTGCATTAAAGCCAAGTGCACTTCACGAACTTTGGAAGATCCAGACTAATAAGAAAAAAAACTGGAGAGCAGATCGAAAGGACGAGTCCAAGACGGAAGATTCTGCATATGTATTGACGAAAGATGGCAATGTGCACCGTGTTTCAGGTGAAGTGATCGGGGTAAAAGAACAGAATTTGCTTTTTAGGTACCAGGGACAGGAACGAGAAGTGAGCCTAGATCGAATAGTAGGGTTAGTTCTGCATAAAAACCGGTTCAAAAATGAGTCCTCTCTTTTATTACAAAGTGTAGTCAACTTGACTGGGGCTTCGAAAATTCCAGGAGAAGTGACTCTCGATAAAGGATCGAATGTTATCATTAAGATGCCCTGGGGAAATCAGCTCACGGTTTCCAAAGACAACATTACAGGGATTAAAACGGTAAATGCGCGCTCAGTTCCGTTAACAGAGTTAGTTCCTCAGTCTGTTGAACAGGTTCCTTTTTTCAATCAGACTTATCCCTATCAAGTGAATAAGTCGTTCTCAGGTCTTCCACTTCAGATTGGTAAGAAAGTATTTCAGAAAGGCTTGTGTGTACATTCCAGAACCAAGTTGGTTTATTCATTGGGAAAGAATTTTGAACGATTTCACTCAACGATTGGACTCCAAAATGGTTCAGGGCACCTTGGCAATGTGGATGTAACGATTACTGCTGATGGTAAAACGATTTATGAAAAGAAAGAATTTACGATTACAACTAAGCAGGAACCGCTCAGCCTGGATATCACCGGTTGCGAAACATTAACTTTGACTGTTGACTTCGGAAAAGGGCAGAATGTGGGAGACCGCTTTGTTTGGGGGGACCCCAAGTTAATCCGAGCAACTCCAAAAGAATTGACAGCTGTTAAAAATTAAACGAAGACTGTTTTATGAATCATCTCTATTCAAATATGAAAATACTACAACTTAGATCACAGCTTTGTTTGGACCCCCTGAGTAAATGTTTGCAGTTGATACTGACTGTCTGTATTGTTTGCTGTTTTTTGAGCATAAACAAACTGGTAGCTGGTGAACCAGAGAAAAAGAAACAGAAAAATTCTCAATTGATCGTCCGGGATGTCAATGTGTTTCTTGTTTCAGCGCATGGTAAAAAACTGAATGATGCTGCTTTGTTTCGCTCTACAACTCCAGGGTATATGTTATCTCGCAGATTGAGTGCAGACTCAAGTGAAGGTAGTATGCCTGCGCCATTAGGTCTTATCACATTTGAAGGCCCGGCTGTAAAAGATATTGATGTACTCATTGAATTTCCTGCGGGTCGATTTTTGTCGCATTGGCCAACAGCGCGAATTCAATCAAAACGAATTTACTGGCGATCGCAAAATTTGTTAAAACATGCTGATCCCAGCATGAACTTGGCCGAACAACATTGGCTTCACCATTTGCAAAACAGTGAGCGACTGTTTGTGAAAGGTCTCGACAAGACGGAACGCTTTATTTTATATGATGTCGAACTAAATCATGTGCCACGCATTGTTCTGAGTCAGTCGAAAGATGGGATGTTTCAAATTCAGAATAGCCAAGCCGTTCCATTACAACACGTAACGATTTTTCAGCCATCAGTGGAAAAAGAGGGTTGGAAGTTAGCCTCGATTGAACAGATACCCGGTGTTAAGAAAGAAAAGAAGAACCCAGATATCAAATCGAACAAAGCAGTGAAGCCGAAAGTTGTGGACCCACTCTCGGAAGAAAACCTGAAAACTAAAGCGAAAGAAAAAAAAGCAAACCAGTTAGCTGCAATAGGTGGCCAGTTACGAGCGCTTGGTGCACTTCCTGCATTGGCAAAACCAAAAGCCAAGTCGTCAGACAAATCGAAAGCAAAAGCTCCAGTAACGAAAAATGTTCCCGCAATCAAAGTTCCTTATTCTGAAAACACATCACTTCCCCAAGAAAATATCCTGAGTGTCTGGGAGAAAAAACTAAAAGAATTAGGTCTGGGAAAACCAGAAATAACACACGTATTGAATATTCTGAAGCAGCATGCGTTTCGTAAAGATCAGGCGACTATCGTGTATTGCATGGATGAAGGATACCTTGACAAAATTATGCCAATTGAAATTACTCCTTTTCCGGACGTTGTCCGTCGGGTCGCAATTGTAATCATGTTGGATGTTGATCCTGCGTTACAAAAACGGATTGATCAATTAATTGTCCAATTGGGAGACACAAACTGGGAGCAGCGCGAAGCGGCGCAAAAAAAGCTTGAGGAGTATGGAAAAGCAGCACAAAACCAGTTGCAGAAAGCCATCAAAAATAAAGATCTGGAGATTGTCTTTCGCGCAGAGCAAATTCTGAGTAAGCTCAAATGATTTTATTTTAGGCTTAATTCAGAACCAGAGTATTCGCTTTAATGAAAAATAATCGGTGTGACGGTAAAGCCGATGATAAAAAATGCAAGCGTGAGCCAACCTACTATGATACGCGTTGTTCCCAAAGGGACTGAGTCGTCGGCTGTAGGAGGATGAGTGATACCAAAAAAGACTAGTAAAAGGATCAATAGAGAATATCCAAACTCCTGATTGTAAGTCATGTAGATAATTGCGGTGATCAAAAATAATCGTGCTACAAAGTTCGCTTTTTTGCCAATGAGTGTATAGAGAATGTGACCTCCATCAAGCTGGCCAATCGGAAGCAAGTTTAATGCAGTGATAAAGATGCCAACCCAACCAGCAAATAACATTGGATTTAACACAACTTCCTGATTTTCTGCAAGTGGTCCATGAACCAGTGTGATCATCCATTGTAAGATTAATGGTTCTCCGTAACTGTAACTTCCTGCCAGATGACTTGTAGTGCTGATCGTTGAATTAAGAGTTCCCCAGTAAGCAAATGGAATTGCGAAGACGAGCCCAGCAAGCGGGCCTGAAACGGCGATATCAAACATTTGTTTTCGGTTGGCAATCCCTCCACGTTGCAGGATAACAGCACCCATCGTGCCAAAAGGGCTCATCGGCATCGGAATAAAAATGGGACGCGTGGCAGGAATACCATATCGTCTTGATTGTAAGTAATGTCCCATTTCATGTGATAACAGTATCAGCATGACAGGTCCGGCATAATTAAATCCATTCGATAGAAAATGCCCCCAACCAATTCCTTGTATATATTTGAATAATTCAATGAACTCGGCAGGTACGGGGACAAAAGGTCTATGACCATACCCACCAACAATAAATGTACTCATACATGTAAGAATAAAAAGAATGAGTGGTAGCTTACTACGCGATGCAGGCATATGCGGCTGCGGAGCTGGATTGCGGGGAGAAAAATTCTTGACTTCTGTCTGGTAGTCACTTGGTTGAACGATAATGATATGATCAGATGGAAGTTGTGAATTGTTTGCGTCTGACATAAGCCTGGATCTAAAAAATAGATATTTAAATGATCGAATTGTCATATTTTATACTTTCAACTCGACTAAGTTGAGTCGTAATTCTCCTTGATTCCGATGAATTTTGTAAATGAATCATCGAAGTAAAGAAAACTTGAGATTCGAAGTTAAATAATCTCTGACTTACTTTGGAAATGAGATTTATCTGAGAGGTGACTGCCGGAGCATTCGAGCTGCTCGCAAAACATAATCAATGCCACTATAGATGGTGATAATTGCGGCTGACCAGATAGAAATATCTCGAAGCAGTATAAAGCTGGATGTATTAAATGGAGACTCAGGGCTTAAGGAAAGCAGGCTGAAGATCACTGCAATACATTGTACTCCCATTTTAATTTTACCGCTCCAACTCGCAGAAAAATCTCGTCCATGTTGTTCTAGAAAACCACGTAGACTGGTGATGAACATTTCTCTTCCGATGATAATTAATACAAACCAGGCATTGATTCCGGAACTAGGCCCACGTTCTAGTAGAAAAATGAATGCACCACAGATGATGATTTTATCGACAAAAGGATCAAGGATACGCCCCAGAGTTGTAACTTGGTTATATTTTCGGGCGAAATAGCCATCCAGAAAGTCTGTTGCAGCGGCAATGATAAATAGTATTGCAGATGTCTTCCACCAACCTTCCAGATAAATCATCACAAACAGAACCAGTGCCAATACAAGTCGACTAATGGTGATCAAATTGGGTAAATTCCAGACTTCCGGTCCTAATAATTCAGTGCCTTCGGTCTTATTTCTGGAGTGATTATCCGATGCTGAATTCATGTTGCTTAAAATATTAAGGAGAATATAACGAAAAAAATTATAACGACTTACCGGATCAGGCCAATTTAAAGATACGCAACTTGTATTTAGAATGTTTGTAAGATTTCTCGAAAAGCCTGAAAGGTATATTATAGACTTAGAGGAAAATTTTATAGGCCACCCTGATTGCTTTTATTGGGATTCGTCAGTTGGTAACTCATAAGCAACTAATTTTGTGTTACTGCGTGCATAAACACGGTTCTCGGCATACGCAGGATGGGCCCAGGTTTTCCCGATTAGGTTTGTACGAGTCAATTCTTTGTAGCCCGCAGGCGTTAATTCCGCCAAAATCAAATCTCCCGCTGAATTGAGAACCAATACTCGCGATGATTGATTGAGCCACACCAGCGTCGCCTGAGGATTTCTACTATTACCGGGAGTCATCTTTTTCCCATCATCCCAGATCTTTTTACCGGTTTGATACTCAAAACAGGTCAGGCCAAACTGTTTATCAAGCAAATAGGCATAACCATCCTTGTAAAGCGGTTGTGACATCAGACCTCGTAATTTACGGCGATCTTCCCATTTCAGCTTAGCTTCCTGCGGTAGCCGCCCCAGTTGAATTGCCTTAGATCCTTCCCAATAGCCGGCGACAAAAATGAGACCCTCTTTTTCAATGGGGCTGGCAATGGCCACACCGTAAGTCACTTTGTAAGGAACCGACCATAAGTGCTGTCCTGTCTGAGGAGCGACACTGTGAATGTGGTTGGGAGACCAGACGATCAGTTGGTCGTGGCCTTGATGTTGCACTAAAAGGGGAGTCGCATAGCCTGCCTGGTCCGAGAGAGTTCGCCAGCGTTCTTGTCCTGTTTGACGATCCAGAGCGATAATGGCAGTCCCCTGCTCTTTTCCACCGGGCATCAGAATGACCTGTTCACCGACCACATAGGGAGCCGCTGCGTAACCCCATTGGGGAACTTTACCACCAAAATCGTTAACAAGATGTGATTTCCAGATCACATCACCCGTTGCTGCTGAAAGGCAAAACACATCACCCATCGTTCCTAATGTATAAACAAAACCATCAATCACCGAAGGGGCGACGCGCGGGCCATTGCCATAATCTAGCTTGTTATATTTACTGGGATATTCATGCGACCAAATTTTTTGACCGGAGAGAGCATCAAAGCATAGAACTCTTTCGACATCTTTCCGCTGAATGCGATGGCTATGCACGCCTTCTGCTTTTTTCTGTTCTTCTTTTGAAACAGCAGGGCGATCCATGACATAAAGTCGCCTTCCTGATACGGATATTCCACCATAACCGCCACCGATTTCTCGTTCCCATAATTTCTTGAGCCCCTCCTGGGGCCAAACTGTTTTAATTGGAGGGCCATTCCATGTGCCGTCTCCGCGTGGACCGCGCCATTGCGGCCACTCTTCATATTTAATAATTTCTTTGTTTGTACTTTGAATGTTTTTTCTAACCTGACTCATCGCAGGTTTAGCAATAAGTACTAAAAGTATAAGAGTGAATAAGTAACGCATTGTGGTCTCGTGATTGGCAGGTAACATGTAGGCAGGAAAGCTTCAGTTTAAAATTAATACAACTGTCTCTATTTTATGCTGCTGAGTAATAGAGAACCAGATAGAGATTCGTTGATTCAGCAAAAATAATCGTCAATTTCAACTAAAACATTTCTGGATTATTGAAATGTTTAATCAGAACAGACAAATAAATTTTATTTATGCCAAAATAGTTTCAGGAAAATGATCGGGAATAGAAACCGGATCGATAAACGTTTGAAACCACATTTCTAATACAAGCAGCGACCACAGACGGGCACTATGATCCCATTGCAGAGTGAGGTGCTCGTTAATCAGCTGTTCAACTTGAATCGGATTGAAGATCTGTCGATCTTTGGCACTTTGACTCAAAAGCACATCGAACAGTAATGGTTTCAATTCGTGGCGGAACCATTCATTGAGTGGTACACCAAATCCCATTTTTTTACGTGTCTGAATCGATTCCGGTAAGAGATCAGAAAAGGTATCGGTTAAAATTTTCTTGCCCCGTCCGTTTTGCATTTTCAATTCTAAAGGCATAGCTGCTGCAAGCTCAGCAACATGATGGTCCAAAAACGGACTGCGACATTCCAGACTATGCGCCATACTGGCAATATCGACCTTTGTTAGTATATCGCAAGGCAGATAAGTGAGTACATCAGTTGCTGTAGTCCGAGTAACAAAATCACGATCGCAGCAAAGTTGATATGCTTTGAGTAGAAATTGATCTGTATCAAATGTTTCCAACTGCTCGCGAAACGCCGGTGAATACATCTCTAAACGTCGTTCTGTATCAAATATACCAACCCATTTCAGGTAGCGACGTTCGGGAGGGACTGCTAAACCTGCGAGAAATCGTTTCACGCGACGGCGAAACGATTTTTGTTCAACAGACGCAGGTAATTTTTGCCACAATGATGCCGTCATCATTTTTTTTAGGATTGTGGGCAGTCGATCAAACCATTGAGAGAGTGCAACAGCGCGATAGCGATCGTAGCCAGCAAATAGTTCATCACCTCCGTCGCCAGACAAGGCAACAGTCACTTCCTGGCGTGTGACTTGCGAGAGATACATTGTCGGAATGGCGCTGCTATCTGCAAAAGGTTCATCATAATGCCAGGCCAGTAGGGGCAGCCTTTCTAATGCTTCTGGCTCAACGATATATTCATGATGCTCGGTTCCCAATAATTCGGCTGCTTCTCGTGCATAGTGCCGTTCATCAAATTGTTTTACTGGAAAGCCAATGGAAAATGTGTGTACGGGACGATCCGACATAGTCTGCATTAACCCGGCAATGATAGTAGAATCGATGCCTCCAGACAGAAAGGCTCCTAAAGGCACATCACTCCGCATACGAATCTTCACAGACTCCGTTAATGTGGTTCGTAGTGCTTCCGACCATTGCTGTGGTGTTCGAAACTGATAGTTTGGATTCGACTCAGGATTCTGATAAGGGGGCGTCCAATAGCGTTCAACTGTGAATTTTCCCTGTTCATATACTGCATAATGGGCTGGGGGAAGTTTTTGATAGCCTTTCAATATCGACCAGGGGTGTGGCACATATTGATAAGCAAGAAATAAGTCGATCGCGTGGGGATCAACGGTTCTCTTTGCATCGGGCATTTGCAGTAATGATTTCAGTTCGCTGGCAAAACTGAGACTACCCACTTGTTCTCGATAAAAGAGAGGCTTCTGCCCGATCCGATCGCGTGCTAAAAAAAGGCGTTCACGACGTTCATCCCAAATGGCGAAGGCAAACATGCCACGTAAACGTTCGACACAAGTTATCCCCTGCTCTTCATATAGATGAACGATAACTTCTGTATCAGTTTCTGTTTGGAATTGATGCCCCTGTTGAACAAGTTCGTTTCTAAGCTCCAGGTAGTTGTAAATTTCCCCATTAAAAACGATCCAGACAGAGCCATCTTCGTTGGACAGTGGTTGATGACCCGTTCCCAGATCGATAATGGAAAGTCGCCGATGCCCTAAGGCTGCCCCGGTATCAGATGTAGGATTGAAGTTTGCATAGGCTCTTTCATCATTAAAGAGAAATGACTTGCCGGAAACATCGGAATGATAGCCACCTGTATCATCAGGACCACGATGTTCGAGCACATTAGTCATGCGCTTTAGCACATCTGGCAAGATGTTTTTTTCCCGTGTTGTCCACGCGGTTCCGGTAATTCCACACATGAATTTGGTTCTAAGTGATATTTAAAGATAAAAGAGAAGCAAAGAGTGGCGGAAACTATTTAAGCACTTCACGATAAAGAGTGGCGTACCCTTGTATCATTTTATCGATATTGAATTCTTCTTGCATCCTTTTTTGTGAAGCACTTGCCATTTCTTTTGCCAGTTGAGAGTCAGCAAGGATGCGTTCTGCATATTGTGCAAATCCGGTACAATCACCAACTGAAGTTAAAAAACCGGTTTTACCGTGTACGACCAATTCTCGGTTAGGTTGAATATCGCTGGCGATGACTGGAATCCCATATGACATCGCTTCCATTATACTGTTCGATTGACCTTCGAAATCACTGGCTAGCAGAAATATCTCAAATAAAGGAAGCAATTTACTCACATCATTACGATGTCCTAAGAAACGCACATTGGGAGTCACCGTATATTTGTGAGCCAATTGTTCTAATTTTGCTCGTTCGGGACCATCGCCTATGACAAGTAAAATGACGTTTTCATTCATTTGTCTTAATAATTCCACAGCCCAGAGCAGATCTTCAACCCGTTTCTGTCGAGCCAGCCGACCGACAAAAGCAATCAAACGAGCATTCTCGGGTAAATTTTGCTCCTTAAACAATTGACATCGGGTTGTTTCACAAACTGTGCTATTGGCACTCGGGATGCCGTTATGGACGACTCGCAAAATTGATTCCGGGACACCTTTTTCGCGGTAAAAGTCGATTACACCTTGAGAATTACCTACCAGTAACGAAGTCTGAGGAAGTAAGCTGCGATCTACTTTGTTTTGCCAATTACTTTTCCAGGAATCAATACAGCGTTCAGAAACGATCACTTTCGGGCGTTTTTGTGAAGACGGTAAGTGTTTGACAGCCATCCTGCCATAAGAATTCGCAGCAAATAACCACGTATGGAGTATGTCTGGTTGCTGACTCTGTAACGTTTTTTTTAAGGCCCGATAAGCAAACGGGTCAAATCTGAAACGTTTATTCAAGATCTTCACGGGAATATGGTTTTCTTTGAGTAGACGCTCATAGGGCCCCCCCCTTGTCAGAGCAATTACCTGCACTTCAAATTCATCACGCGGCAATGTGGTCGCTAGCAAAGCAAGTTGTTTTTCAGCACCAGATTGATCAAGGGTAGGAATTAGAAGGCTGACTTTTATCACGGTGTTATAATTCACAATCGTTGCATGGATGTGTTTTAGAGTGCCCTTTGAACAGAGCCCCTGATATTTTATACTGTCTGTAGTATTTTCAACTAAACAAAAAACATCAAGATCTGTTTTTTGGCGTTTTGTGATTCTCTATCATAGATCGTGAACCTATGATCGTACAGTTTGGCTCTGCCCGTATTGAGTTAGTTCTGGGAGATATTACAACTCAGCAGTTGGATATCATTGTCAATGCTGCAAATTCTCAGTTGGCCGGTGGTGGAGGCGTTGATGGCGCAATTCATGATGCTGCAGGACCTGAAATTATGAAAGAGCTGAGACAACGTTATCCCGATGGTTGCCCTACAGGTAGTGCCGTTGTGACTTCAGGCGGAAAATTGACATCTCAGTATATCTTCCATGCGGTCGGGCCAATCTGGCAGGGTGGTAGCAAAAAAGAGAGTCAGTTACTCGAGTCAGCTTACCAAACATGTCTTTCTCTGGCTGAGAAGCATCAGTGTAAAACATTGGCTTTTCCATCAATCAGTACTGGCGTTTATCGTTATCCCGTGGACTTAGCGGCTGAAATTGCATTACGAACTGTGGCAATGAAATTGGAATCATCCGATGAATTAGAATTGGTTCGGTTTGTATTGTTTGATCAGGGGACTTTCGGTGGTTATGCGCGTGTTTTAGAAACGATGCTCGTTTAAAATTATGACCGATCCTCTAATACAAGAATTTGTCGCTTCAGATAATTATCGCTTGCAGGGACGTGTCTGGTCACCCTCAGCAGAGCCGCCAAACGGAACACTGGTTGTTTTACATGGTATTCAGAGTCACTCTGGATGGTATGAATATTCTTGTAGAAAATTATGTGATGCTGGTTACCAGATTTGTTTTTTTGATCGCCGCGGCTCGGGCTTAAACTCTAGTGATAGAGGATACGCCTCACATTGGCAGCGTTTAGTAAACGATGTGATTCAACTGCTGACAAAAAGACGTTCGCAACAAAAACATTCAAATCATAAGGGGCCACTCATTCTGCAAGCGATGAGTTGGGGAGCGAAATTGGCAGTGGTCGTCGCCGCATTACGGCCTGATTTAATTGATGGACTCGCGTTACTTTATCCTGGAATCAAAACGCTTGTCAAACCAACGGTTTTTCAAAATATTCAGTTGAAGCTGGCACAACAAATCAGAATTAATCGAAAAAAGATCGAAATTCCATTAAAAGAGCCTGCTTTATTCACAGGTGAAGAGTACTACCAAAATTTTATCAAAAATGATCCTCTGGCATTACACCAAGTCACTGTATCGTTTCTGCTCGCAAATCGGGAGTTAGATCGAATCACAGAACAGGCTGCAGAAGGCATTAAGTGCCCCGTACTCTTTATGCTTTCAGGGCAGGATCAGATTGTCGATAATTCTGCTACCGAAGCCTATTTTGAGAAATTTCCGACTCGTCAAAAAAAATTGGTCCAATATCCTAACGCACGACACACTCTGGAATTTGAACCAAATCGCGACCAGATTGTTGCTGATTATGTGGATTGGTTGACAGATCTCATTTCTTCACAGAAGATCTCCTAATTCTTGCTGATTTGGTACAGACATAAACGCCAAACCACATAGAATACTAGTGTAAAAGAGACACTCTTAATCCCGAATTATTTGGAAAGATTAATGAAACAGTTTAGTTCTTTGTGGTTACCATGTCTGGTGGTGGTGTCTGGTTTAACGACCATGCAATATCTTAATGCTGCTGATCCCGTCAAAAAGAATACTCCCAAAGCAAATTCAGAATCCAAAAAGAAAACGAATAAACAAGATGACGGTCTAGTCGCCCTTAATAAACAAAAGACCGTACTTCTGGACCTGGAAGGCAAACGTTTGTTATTAAGGACAAAAGTTTGCCTCCAGGAAGGCGTATTGGAGATGTTGTGTTGCAAAAAACAGACCAAGGAGCACGAATCAATCCTTTCGATTGATTCAAGCGCAAAGGCCATTCATGCAGGTTTAATTGCTATTGGAGCCAAGGTTGGGACTCCTGTTAAATTTAGTCCGAAGTTCCAGCCTCCTAAGGGACAGAAATTGAGTATTTTCCTGCAGTGGAAAGATAAACAAGGTAAGTTGCACCGTGAGCCTGCCCAGAGTTGGGTTCGTACTGCAACGAATCGTTATTTCACAGCCAAACTTGATCAGCTCCCTGAAGGAGTGGTCATCGATAAAAAAAGTGAGCTACGATATGATGAGAAATACAAGGAACTGATTTGGTTTGGGCAGATGTCCAAAAAAGAACGAGATGCCTTCCTTGCTAAATCGAGACAGAAACAGTTTCGAGCTGCAATTAACAAGTTCTATGATGAAAGCCAACCTCGGACGATGAAAGCAGACTGGATTTTTGCAGGTAGCGGTTTTTCAACAGACGAAGCAACTGGGGAAAAATATTACCATGCAGAAAGTGGAGACTTAATCTGTGTTGCCAACTTTCCAACTGCAATCATCGATGTCAATATCGCCAGTTCGGCATCGGGTGAAGGAAATCTTCTATTCGAAGCCAATCAGACTAAAATTCCCCCGCGCGGAACTCCAGTTACAATTGAAATCTCTCTCGCTAAAAAATAGTTGCCTAATTAATCAAGGCAAAGGCTTTTTTCATCGCAATCGCGGTCGCGGAAACTGCCTGATCAGCCGGCAACTTTCTGAGTGCTGCATTAAATGGTTCAGCACGTACAGGACCATCATATCCTATACTGTTGAGTGTATTTAGGAATGTTGAAAGATCAATCACACCTGTTGCCATTGGTAACTCGCGTTTTTGATCTATCTGCTCATCTATTTCTAAGCCTGCAGGAGCATCATTCAAGTCGACTGCAACTATCTCGGCATTGCTTAAAGTCAATAAATCTGCTTTGGTTTCATGGGCTGTGTACCAGTGCCAACTATCCAGGATCAGACCTACTCCTTTGACATCGATAGCAGAAATCAATTCTTTCGTTTCCGGCATCGTATGAATAAACGGGAACTTTTGGCTCGACCATAAGGTTTTGGGGCCTACATATTCCAGTCCGAAGCGTAAGCCATGGTCTGACAGTATCCGTGAGATTTGTTTTAAGCGGCGTGTATGTTGTTTGAAGTTCGCATTGTAGGTAAGTTCAGCATGTGTTGGCATCAGCCATGTTCCAATTCGCGTAACACCCGCACGTTGTAGAGCAGCAGCAGCATTGGGAAGTGACTTCAATCCCTCCTTGAATTTTGATTCATCCTTACGAAAGTCGACTGGCATACCAGCTGCACTAAAAACCAGATTTTTACTCTGCATTTCTGATTTCAGTTTCGACAGTTCATTTTCAGAAAGTCGACCAAGGTAACCTGCATCTGGAACGACCGCTTCAAAACCGTATTTCTGAGCATAGTCGATGGCTTGTTTTTGATTAGCTTTAACACCGATGCGACCACAGGAGAGATCCAGTTTCATGACTCGTTCTCTTCCGAGAGATGCACAGACATGATTGCCCAAAGAACTTGTGAACAACGCAGCACATGCGCTTTTGATAAACGAACGTCGATTTAAGGACATGAAACTCACCTTCTCTACTTAATACAAATGATTTTCAATGGAATCGAAACTAAAGAAAACTGATGTCATAAAAGCGTATATGAGATAATAATGCTTAAGTGATTATAAATGAATGTCTTAGAAAAATAAAACCTGGGGCAACATTTCCAGATTATGAGCTGAATTTGGTAGAGCGATTACAAAAATATAAGTTAGATCGATGTGGTGCTTTGAGTTGAGTTTGCGGGTTCCATCTAATCTGAACCCATACAAATTTGAGAAACGCTCTGATTAGGAGCTTAGACAAGATTCTCTCATACAAACCTGCTGTAAATGACGAATTTTTAGGAATAGCTATCCTGAATTCATCTAAGTACGTGTTCAGCAATGAGGCTGAACTGGTCTGATGTCTTGAGTGGGCCAGAAAAGGTGGCAACGAAGTTATTCTCTCTATCAGATAATATTGAGAAGAATTAGATATTGATTCGACTTTTTCAGGCTTAAAAGAACATAAAACCTTATGGAATCAAATATTTGTCAGACACACAAAGGGATTTCCGTGTGCTGGCCACATCATATCACAACGACGGGCAAGCCCGGTTTACGTCTTTTCACGGATGAATGGATCTCGTTATGGAGAGCCAGTTCAGACAAGACGGTGCCTTGCATTTTCTTATTGAAAAGGGACGGTACCGCATGATGCGCATGCTAAAAAATAGATCAAAACACCATTTTTCGAATATGTTGGCTTCAGCTATCTTTTCGGCGGCGATCGGAATCCTTTATTTTAGTTATGATCCTTCTCCTGCAGATGCTGATCCTAATGACACTGGTGTTGTTGCAAGCAAGCCAGTTCCCATTCCTGTCATAGCCTATAAACCAACACATCAGGCTGAATCAGGGCTAAATATCAATTCAAAAAAGGAAAGTCCGAAGCCTCAGCAGAATGGGGTTTTGACGGGCCGAATGGCTTTATTAATGAACTTGCTGCTATTGGAAAAAGGCTGCCGCTATCTGGAGACTGTTCCCGATTACACAACAACATTTTCGAAGCAGGAATTCCTAGGTGGTGAACTGTCAGAGAACCAGGTCATTAATCTGAAGTGTCGTCATAAACCATTTAGTGTTTATATGAAATGGGTCGTGGGTGACAAAGGGCAGGAATTACTTTATGTCGATGGCGAAAATGATCAAAAAATGCTTGTTAAAATGGGAGGGCTAAAAGGTCGATTGGTACCAACCTTAAAACTTGACCCCCACGGTTCACTGGCCTTAAAAGAATCTCGACACCCAATTACGAAGGCCGGAATCAAGGCTCTGGCTGAAACGATCATTCATTTTCGTAAAAAAGATCTTGATGAAAAACTTAATACGGAATGTGTCATGCTGACCGACCAAAAATTTGACGGGAAAGACTGCTATTGTTTTATAGCTCATTTTGCTAACGCAAAAGAGTCAGAAACTTATCGTAAGTCGGTCGTTTACATTGATCAAAAAACTTGTCTGCCAGTTTTTGTCAGGGGATATGGTTGGCCAACAGATGGCCTGGCGAGTGCATCGCCAGAGGAACTGGATGAACAGACTCTGATTGAGTCCTATTCATTCACAAACATCAATATGAAATCAGAGTTGGCAACAACAGACTTCAGTAAAACAAACAAGAATTATCGCTTTCGCAGATAAGCAAAAGTGTTTTTAATAGATTGATTGAGTACAAATCGCCCGTCTTGAACTTTTAGAGTTTGAGATGGGCGATTGCTTCTTCCGGGGACATAATATAGCTCAAATAAAAAGGACCAAACTCCGCATATTTGGCAGAAGCTTTGTCAAATCGCATTGTATAAACAATTTCCTTAATTGGCTCTGGTGCGCGACCCCATAAGCTAACTCCCCATTCCCAATCATCAAATCCTGTAGACGCTGTGATGACCTGCACGACCCGTCCTGCGAATTTCATCCCGCTAATACCATGTTCCGCCATCATGTTGTAACGGTTACTGAACTGCTCCATATACCAGTTTGCTCCGGGTACACGTGATTTATTCATTGGATAAAATGTGTAGACAGGAAAGTCCGGAAACTCCGGATAGATTCGCTGTTGATTCATAGCCGGCAGCCGACCTTCATAGGCTTTCAGTTTCGCCTGAAATGCAGGACTTTCCGGATCAGCCCCTTCCTGCTGGAGCTTGGCTGCATATTGATCCAAAGTCGGTACATACTCTGAAATTTCCGTAATAGAAACAAATGAATAAGTTGGTATCAACGCTGGACCAAGACCCGAAGAACGGATTCCCTGCTTAATACTGTCAATTTTGATGGGATCGGGGTCCATAATCAGAACATGTAAATCTGCTTTATGGCCAGAAACAACCGAGGTTTGCATGCGAATCGGGGCATCTTCACGTTCAGGATTCAGTAGCGAAGCGAGGGCTTCTCGTCCTGTGGCACGAGTATTTTGATCTATATGATTTAGTTTGTCTTGATCAACACGGTAGTACAAATGAAGACAATGCCAGCCTTCCGTCATCTCCATTGTGGGATCAGGAAGCGGAGCAGAAGTATGTTGAGGACGATTCACGTCGAGTCACCTTGCTAAAAAGAAATGGAGAGTTAATCATCAATGATTATCACTCGTCTCATACATTATGTTGAGTAAGTGATCTTCAGTGATTATAGCTGAGAGATAGTAATGAGCAAACTCAGTCGTTGTATCCGATTTTGAATTCAATTTCGTTTTCTGTTTAATTTTCGCTAATTTGAAGCTGTTTCTTGTCCCAGCCTAGTTTGTGGCCGACCTGCTCGGGATACTTCCAATCCACCGTATTCACAAAATTTAGCTTGACTGGACAGCGACTGGCTGCCATCGCAACGGTCTGTGGTAGATCTAGAAACCGTAGCACATTCAACAAGGCAGGACCGATATGATGTGAAGATGGTACTCCTTTTAGATCCAGCTCGTCGACACCACTTTCAAAAAGTGACGCATACAGACACAAAGCAGCAGCATCTCCACTGGCTTTCAGAATTAGAGCGGACTTTGATACTTCTGACTGTGCTTTCACTTCCTGGATGGCTCGGCGGATATCCCAGATTTGCATTCCTTCCAATGATTGACCTAATAAATAGAATCGACGTCTGATCTGAACTTGTTTTCGTTTGTCAGGATTCCAACTGCTCAATCCAACGCCTCGTGGTGCAAAAAATGCGACGGCAGTTTTTTGGTCAATCACCTTTTGACGTAGTTTTTGATAGATTTTCGGTGACGTTGTGGACTCTGAATTCTGTTGAAATGATTTTGGAAAATCAGGAGCCAGCACTTGTGTGATGTCCTCCCATTCAGATTGACTCAGGACGTTCAGTATGACTTCTTTGATACCGTCTTCTGGGAGCGTTTCTGGAAGAATGAGATACAATTTTAATGGTACATGCTTTTGACTGTCAAAAGAAATCGTTTTCAGGCAAAGGCCATTTTTAATCGATGTTTCTACTTTGGCTTTAATTGTAGAATCATTTTTCTTCGGCCAGGCACGGAAGGTTTTTTGCAGTAGTTGATCTTTCCACTTAGCTATTATCTGTTCCCACTGCTGTGTGTCTTCTGGAACAGGAAACGAGTTAGAGGCCTGTTTGACAAACGTATTTTGTATGCTCGTATTCTTTTGATCTTTGGGGAGTGTTTTAAAAACCTGAAGTTCTTCGGGAGTATGGAACTTTGTTGCCGCCATTTCGATCAGTGAATCATCACCTTTAAGAAAATGATTGAACCAGTGAAAAGCGTGAATTCGTAATTCCTGTGTATCTTTGTGGGGACCTTCTGTAATTTGTAGGCCGAGATTTTCAGGTACACCATATAATTCGTAAATCTGCATTGTATTACGATAAACGTCAACGACCCCATCGAGAGGAAAAATACTATCTTTATCGGTATTGGAAATTAATAAAGGGCGCGGCGCGACCAATGCAGCCACCTGAGCATAGTCCCATTGATAGGTATTAACCATAAACATACAGTCGCAGTGTCCTTCGACGGCTCCATCGATCACATAGTTCTTAAGATTTGTGATGCCGGCAACAGGAACCGCAGCTTTGATTCGCTCATCCAGAGCGGCAATCCACCAGCTATAAGCACCGCCGCCTGAGCGACCGGTGACTCCCAGTTTCTCGCCATCAACTTCAGGTCGCGATTGGAGATAATCTAATGCACGAATGCAGTTCCATGCTTCGACTCCAGCCGGAGTGTAACCGCGGGACAACCACCACCACATCCCTTCCCTGTAAGTCCCGTGATGCAAACCTTCAATTTCTCCCAGTTGTAAGGTATCAATTGTCAGACAGACATAGCCGTTTCTGGCAAACCACTCACCATGATGCTGATAATGCACTTTATTGCCGTAGCTGATGCCATTTTTCTTAACACCTCCATGACCGCAAACATAGAGGATTGCAGGTAATTTCTTGTCTTGTTTGAGAGGTCGATAGAGATTCCCTGTGACATACAGACCGGGGCGTGACTGAAAAGTGAGATTTTCCACGATGAAACCATCACTGGTGATGCGATTTGTTATCTCTGGTTTGAGGTCTGTCTTGGGAGGCAATGGAGATAACCCCAACATTTCGAAAAGCTGTTTTCGGTAAACACCTCTTTTATTTTCCCAGGTTTTTAAGTTTTTAATATCCTTCAAGCTTTGATCGGCTAGTTGCATCGTGTGATAGTGAAAATAGTCACTCAATTGTTGATCTGCTGCTGTGGTTCCAATAATTTTTCGTCGTTCCTGAACAGGATTCGCTGCTTGAGACGAGGAAATTTGCAAAACGAAAGCTGACAAAATCAATACGAATAACATTCGGTAGCAGCGTTTTTGAGTCATAGTCATTCCTGTTGTATTCAGAGGCAGGATCTTGAGGAGTGGTAGATCTATTAAGATCACCTCTATTTTATCAGGTTGAGTAGCCTCTGTCAGTTCAGTCGTTGTGAATCTCTTGGATACCGGGCATTTTTTGATTTGATCTTCTCGCGAATGAATGTCAAATCAGCCTTTTTATAGTGAATCAAGCAAAGCCTGGTGAACCAACAGTACTAAGAATTCGTCTATAAGGTAGGATGGTTCGTTTTTTCAGCGGTTTAATTTTCTGAGCTGAAGAAGGGATTATATCATCAAGAAAATCATAAACCGGGAAAAATTCAATGTCTAAGCAAGCAAAAAATCTGAAAGAAGTTCTCAACAAATGGTTGGAACGCGATCTGACGAATGAGGCAGAGACGGGAAAATTGTCTCCCGTTTTTTTGATGGATAACCTTGTTTGTGATGTCATTGATGTTTTGAATGCCGGTCGTTTTCCGATCTTGTATGGTGGTTCAGGGGTTGGGAAATCTTCTGTGATTCACAAGCTCGTGTTACTGTCCGTTGCAGGGAAAGGCCCTGCCTCGTTTGAGAAGGCGCGTGTCTTGAAATTGTCTTTTAAAAGGGCTTTGGCGAGCTTGAAAAAAGACGACCAGTTACGTGGCGAGTTTCAAAAACTCCTGGAATTGCTTTTAGAAACAGACGAAAAAATCATTCCTGTCTTCTCTGATACGGAAGTGATGGATGACTATTATCTCCAGCCACTTTTACAGGCGTACGCTTATCAAACAGAACGCCCCTTACTTGCAGAAGGAAATCGTGCCAGTGTGGAAGCGATGTTTGAAAACTATCCTGATCTGGAGAGTCACTTTGTAGCCTTGAAAGTAGACGAACCGGATTTGGCCACAGCCCGTTCGATTGTCAGTCTCTGGTCTGAAAATCAATTCAAATCAGAACGAGTGCGATTTACTGAATCGGCCCAGGAAGAAGCGTTGTTATTGACACACCGTTTCCTCTCACGGTTGAATATGCCTCGTAAGGTACTGGATCTGTTAAGTCAGGTGAAAGTGGTTCGCAGTAAAGCGAAAAAAGTTAATGAAAAAGATGTCATTAACCGTTTTCATCAGGTACATAAAGTACCCCTGTCGTTGATTGATCCCGATTTACCATTAAATTTGAAACAGGTACGGGAACAATTCGCTTCCGTAGTTTTGGGACAAGATCAAGCTGTAGACGCAGTCGTAAGGATGATTGGAATTATCAAAGCAGGATTGAGTGATGTGCGGCGTCCTTTGGGGGCGTTTCTGTTTGCTGGACCAACGGGGGTTGGTAAAACCCACATTGCCCAGAAATTGTCGCAATATCTGCTGGGACGTCCTGAGAGTATGGTCCGTTTGAATATGGCAGATTATCAGTCGGAAGTTGCCGCCGTGACGCTATTTGGAGATCCTGAAGCGTATGCTCTGTCTAAAAGACAAGGGCTACTGACTCAGCGTTTACAGGGGCAGTCTTTTACTGTGTTGTTATTGGATGAATTCGAGAAGTGCTCTCCTTTGGTGTTGGATCGGTTTATGCAGTTGATCGATGAAGGTTGTTTCATTAATGGAACCGGTGAATCGGTTTCCTGTCGTTCAACAGTGATCATTGCGACAACCAATGCGGGCGCAGAACTATATCGTAAAAGTATGATCGGTTTTTCTGAAGGGTTTTCTTCAAAACAGGAAGTAGAACAGGCGGTTCATCGTCGTCTTGTCGAATACTTTCGTTTCGAGTTTTTGAATCGATTTGATGAGATTGTGTACTTTCATTCGCTAAACGCAGTCGATATTCGTGCGATTGCGGAGTGCGAATTAAACCTGTTACAGAATCGGATTGGATTGAAACGAAAACAGTTGAAGATTCAAGCGGATCGTGACATTCTCGATTGGCTGGCTGCGAAGGGATATGACCCCTATTTTGGGGCACGTTTTTTACGACGTACGATAGAACGGTTTGTAACACCAGTAATTTCTGATGTTATTAACTCAGAGTTTCCCGAAAAAGGCAGCACGTTACATTTAACATTTGAAAAGCAACGTGTTGTGGTACGTTTTGAAAAACAGCGAGGAGGCATAACCAACCGTAGTAAGACTGATGCAATTGCAGGTGATAAAATAGCCGACAAAGTTACAACGCATCGGAACGAACGGACAACAACCGCTGTCTAAGATCAGTAAGAATCAGCAGGTCATGTGAGTATACATGGCCTGCTTACTTGAATACAAAACAATTTACAGTCAGGAAAAAGTAAATCAAGCATCGTCCTTTAATTTCTTTTCCGAACTAGAGCCTGTTTGTGTCTGATACCCGTGGGGGTGACTTTGAAACCAATCCCAAGCAGTTTGGATGATGTCTTTCAAAGATGTATATTTTGGAGACCAACCCAGTTCCTTGCTGATTTTTTCATTTGAAGCTGCCAGGATTGGAGGATCTCCAGGACGACGAGGACGGTACTCTATCGGAATTTTAGACCCAGTCACCTGCTCTGTCGTTTTAACGACTTCGAGTACCGAATACCCATGACCGAGCCCAATATTGTAAAAACGATTTATATTTGGTTCTAATGCATTTAAAGCCAAAAGATGTGCTGCACAGATATCTTCCACATGAATATAGTCGCGGATACAGGTTCCATCTTCGGTCGGATAATCATCGCCGAGAATCGTAACCTGCGATTGTTGTCCCAATGCAGTATTCAGACAATTGGGAATTAAATGGGTTTCTGGCATATGGTCCTCGCCAAGCGAGCCATCATGGGTACAACCAGCAACATTGAAATAGCGCAGGCCAATAAAACCAAAGTTGGGATCACTGTGTGCACAGTCTCTCAAAATCTGTTCGATAAATAATTTTGACCAGCCATAGGGATTAATGGGGCTCTGGGGACTCTCTTCGGTGACTGGAACGTTTGCAGAAATTCCATATGTAGCGCATGAGGAACTAAATACAATTTGACTGACTTGTGAATGCTGCATAGCGCGCAAGAGAGAGAGAGTACCAGCTGTATTGTTGGTATAGTATGGCAATGGATTTTTAACCGATTCCCCCACATAGGCCAGCGCGGCAAAGTGAATCACTTTTTCAATACGCTGAGATTTCATAATTTCGGTTAAACGTTCTGTTTCCAATAGATCAAGTTGAAAAAAAGAAGCTTGAGGCGAAACTGCCTCTCGATGACCACGCGAGAGGTTATCGATCACACAGACCTTATGTCCCACTGAAATGAGCTGCTGAACACAATGTGAGCCAATATAACCTGCTCCACCTGTTACAAGTATGGTCATCGAGTTTTTCCGAAAATCAAAGAGAAGAAAAGAGATTAAGAATAATGATTTACGCTGAAAACCAAAAACAGTACCATAAAGGTGGCTTTCAGAGCGAGAGTCATCAAAAATATTCCTTTCAAGTGATACAATAGCTTCTATTTAGTCATCGGTAAATCAGATGTCTCAAAATACTCCGAATTTCGGCTCACAAAAATCAGAAACGATTCCTTTGCAGAAAACTTCAGAACCGGAGCCACAAACAGAAGCGGATGTTAATTCGAACAGCGCGAAAAAGACGAAGCAAGATCATAATAAACGTCTTGTATCACTCGACGCTTATCGTGGCTTTGTCATGCTGGCGATGGCCTCTGGTGGCCTGGCAGTGGCCAGTGTCGTGAGCCGTCACCCTGAAATACTAGATCAGTATCAGGGAACGCAATGGGAGAGCTCCTGGAAATGGATGTGGCAGACTCTGGCTTACCAATTAAGCCATGTTCCCTGGACGGGAACTGCGTTCTGGGATCTGATCCAACCTTCGTTTATGTTTATGGTGGGGGTTTCAATGCCCTTCTCTTTCAGAAAACGTAAGCAAAAAGGAAATTCGACGTTTCGTATCTGGATGCACGCAATTTTTCGAGCAGTCTTGCTTGTCGTGTTGGGAGTCTTTTTATCTTCGAAGTCAGGCCCCCAGATCAATTTTACATTTGCCAATGTGCTGTGTCAGATAGGGATGGGTTATCTTGTTGTGTTCTTTTATGTGAATCGTTCTTTCCTGACCCAAATGATGGGGATCGTCACGATATTAGGAGGGTATTGGTTTTTCTTTTATCAATATGTACCCCAAGAACAGGAATTGGCTGACTTAAAAGCGTATTTACAGGAAGTGAAACAGAAAGACGATACAGAATGGACGCAGTTTTCGGGGATTGGTAGTGCCTGGAATAAGCACACGAATGCGGCTGCTGCCGTTGATCGACAGTTTCTGAATCAGTTTCCTCGCTATGAAAAACCGTTTCGGGAACAGAAATTCTGGGCCAACATGGGAGGCTACCAAACATTCAATTTCATTCCTTCCATCGCCACGATGTTATTTGGTTTAATGGCGGGGCAACTTTTGATTTCGTCACGCAAAGAAAGTATGAAAGTCAAATGGTTACTACAGGCAGGCTTAATCTGCTTTGGAATTTCGATGATCCTGGACACCTCGATCTGGCCTGTGAATATCAACAACTGGGAATGGCATCTTGCACCGATTGTGAAACGTATCTGGTCGCCTGGTTGGGCGATCTTTAGTGCCGGTTGGGCATTTTGGTTTCTGGCAGTGTTCTATTGGATCATCGATGTGAAAGGCTATAAAAGATGGGCGTTTCCATTCGTGGTCGTGGGGATGAATTCCATCGCCATGTATTGTATGGCCCAACTGATCCGGCCCTGGATTCAGAAATCACTCAAGATTCATTTGACAACTCTTGACGCTGCCACCGGCTGGACAGTCACCAATTCGTTATATGGTTCTGATTGCCCTTATACACCGATTGCCCTTTCCGCAACGGTTTTGTTTATCCTTTGGCTAATTTGTCTGTGGATGTATCTTCAGAAGATCTTCATCAAGATTTGATGCAATTTGACCAAAACAGACTTGGAGTGCTTGCATGAATTTGGAGATCACTATAGAACACGATGAGTCTGACGTGAAACTCGCTGTTACCACCTCACATTCTAAATATTAATTACGACAGAAAATTCATCATGAGCGAAACAGAATCATTTCGTCATCTTCTGGAAACATTCGAAAACCCTTATCCGAATCGTGATTACGTGATGGAAACGGTTTGCCCAGAATTCACTTCGATGTGCCCCAAAACAGGCCAGCCTGACTTTGGAACATTGATCATTTCTTATATTCCAGATCAAGTCTGCTTTGAACTCAAGTCATTAAAGCTCTATTTGCAAAGCTATCGCAACGTTGGTGCCTTTTATGAAGACGTTACCAATCGTATCTTGGACGACTTGATTGCCGTCACTGATCCCCGCTGGATCGAACTACGAGCCGACTTTACTCCTCGGGGAGGAATTAGCAGCAGTATCACGGCATCGCATCAAAAAGAAGATTAGTTGTTTTTGGGTTTCAACTGTGACAAGACCGGATGATTACTCCGCAAGTGGAATTCCAGTTCGGATCGCGCGGTAATCCAATCTTCCTCTAATAGTGCATTTAGAATTCGTTGATGCTGCTGGATCTCCTGAATCGCAGCTTCACGATCATTCGATTCCCACAGAAAAAGCAGGTCGAAATAGCGCCCATGCCGATCAAAGAAGTTGATGATGTAATAATTGTCTGATTGTTTAATCAGATATTCGTGCAGACTGTTATCAATCTGCAATGGCTCTTCCTCAGATTGTGGTACGCAGTTCCTTTCCAGGATCTTCTGTAAGACTTGCTTATCAAGGGTTTCTTTCGACAGTTCGAGTGCTTTCAATTCTAATACCACCCGTACGTCAAGAAATGCATCCAGGTCATGCTGATTGAAAGGCCGCAACTTCCAGCCACGACGCGGAACGTGTTCGAGTACCCCATCTCCCGCCAGCCGATTAAACACATTACGTAAGGTTGTACGACTAATTCCATATTTTTGGGCAGATGCCGCTTCGCGGAGATAAAGCGATTCTCCTTTCAGACTCATCAGTAAGAGATCTTCAGAAATTCGTTTGAATTGATCTTCAGGAGGGATCGGTCGTGGCGTACCTGCTGCAGTTTGTGCGGTATCGATTTTCTCTTTGTTGATGCATAAACGCCGGTTTTTCTCTCGATAAAGATAACCTTCTTCGATTAACTCATTAACAGCATGGTAGATTGGTGTGACGCTGACTTGATAATGATCAGATAATCCAGCCAGTGTCAGTGATTCTTGGGGTAATTCCTCACGTGAAAGCCGGGAAATCAAATCCTCTTTAATGTAGTTCGTCAGTGTCAAAATCTGCATCAGTGCCCCTCAGTGTTTATTACATTTGTGCATTTTATATGATATTGGTGACAATGTAAACTGATGAGCTGGACTACGAAGCAACGCATCCGTAAAGCGTTGGTCAGGAGACCGAATTCACTCGTGCGTATTTCTGCAGTGATCAGCAAGTGGTCATGGGGCGCATTTGCCCTCCTCCCTTCAAAAAAAGTGTTGATTTTCGTCTTGACGGCTGGCTCCCGTTTTTGAAACTCTTAATTTCTGCGTCGCGCGCGCGAGGCAGTGATGTTTTGCGGGTGAATTTCTGCCCTCCTGCACTTCTCAGCACTATAAAAACCCCTGAAAAGAGACGTATTTCAGAGACCGCCACCAAAACCACTTCAGGGTGTGCAGTATGGAGAACCCCGTTTCGAACCATTTTCAACAAATAACAGAGAGATTTAACGTGTCGTTTTACCATATCTGAGACAAAACTGCGCAAATCTGTTTTCTGAGATCGTGATGCAATCAAGAGAAATACTGAGTCAACCAAAATCCAATAGACTACAACCACAGCCTGCTCCCTATTAACGAGACAACACTTATACAATCCAGAATAAACAGCACGGGAAAAAGCAGCGTAAGAAATATCTCAGAAAAAAACCGCGCATGGCCCTCCGCCTGAAAGACACCCTCATAAAAGATGCGCCCTCGTATTTTACTGCAAAACAGGAAACCAACCGCAGATGAACATCGTAAATTATAAAAACCAAAGACGGATCACTTTCTCACGCGTTCCATTTATTGGCGAGGGTTCATAATTGGTAAGTTTGTCGCCATTTATGAATCAGATTCTTGCATTATGACATACTTTTGAATCGTCGGAGATTTGCTTGACTGAGATGTAGCAATCGGAGGGAGGTTTTCAACACAGTCGCTGACACCTTTTTGTTCAGTGTCCCATTACTTGTTTAGGTCACCTTTGTCGGTTAAGAAATTATGGTGAATCCATTTTTGGAGTTCATTGGATGGATAAGTGGACAACACTACTTGATCATCCTCGCCGATCGTAAAAGAAATGCTACGACCGTTGAGATCAGCGGGAATTATATTTTTCAATTGGATGATTTGTTGATGTCTCTTTCCTTGCTCATCGTCCCACTCAATGCGCGCACTATCAGTGATCTTGTACGGTAGGCCTTCGCACGACATACTTGAAACTCCAGAATTTCCTTTCAGTTGACCATTTTTTTGCTCGGAATCCAGGTAATTTTCGTTGAAAACAGAGTACTTGCCAAAATAGACCGCGATGTTTTGAATGACGTCTCCAGATCGATTCTTAACATCGACTTCGTATACAGGCCCTCCATTACTGGCAAAGATTCTATCCAACCCATTTTTTACTTGTGCATCATCTCTCATTTCTTCAACTGAGAATGTTGCTACTTTAATGGTTTGATCGGGTAAAATTAAAAAACAAGCTCTCGTACTGAGTCCCTGATCTTTGCGTGGTTTGGGAATGGAAAGGTTTGATTCATAAGTCTGTCCTCTCTGATCTTGCCATGTGCATTTTACCTTTGATGGCATCGCTCCAATGAAGGGACCATCAGGGTGGAATTGACGTCCATTAAGTGGAGGTGAATTGAAATTATAGACTCTCCCTTTTGATTCGATCATAAAATTTTTGATTTCTGTTCCAGTGCGATTATACACTAAAAGTCCGTAAAATTGTGTGCTTGGACACCCAGAAAGAGTTAGGGTAAATGCGAGCATTAAGACGACTTTTCCAATCGAAAAAGGTACTCTGTTAATTCTAAAAAAAAGAGTCAATTGGAAAGACATCTGTAAAACTTATCCTTTTGAGATGATTCAGTTTCTACTCATCAATTAGATTTCAGAGGGGAATAAAGACGGGAGTACAAAAAAGGTGTCAGGAAAACTTTTTTGTGTCTACGTGCATGAATGCGTCGTAATCGCCTGGCTTCTTAAAAAAAGCACCCGTGTTATGAACTGGTTAAACACATGAAACACTACACCGGCAGGACAATTTCGTTTAGTACGGGGCAATCAAAAGGTATGGCAGAATGCTACCAGGTTGACCTTTTTTAGCTCATGCTCTTTTTCTACTCTCAATTCAGGGCTCAAGATCTTTAAGTGATATTAATTTCTTGTCCTTTAAATACTCTTTGTCATACAGGCCGATACAGGTATCTACTTTTAGTCGAACTATTTTCCACCCGTGATCATCTAGTTTTTCACCCAACCACATATACGGAATTAATGGTTGATGAAGGGAATTTTGTAACGACTGACGCTCATTGGGAGTTAACTTATGAAACGTTTTTTGAGGAATCAGTTCTCTACAAATATGCCTAAAAAAACCTTCATAATCAAACCAAGGGTTTTCTAGTTGATCCTCAAATTGTTGCGCCCATTCAATGACTCTTTCTGCACTCCATCCGAGTAATCTACCAAAAATTTCTATGGCAGCTTCTATATCACAGTACTTGTCAAGTTCTTCTTTACTCAACATAGCTAAAATTTTCTTTTTAAGCTTGTGTATATTCAAAGACAGGAACGACTCCAAATTGGACTTCCAGTTTCATCACATTAAAGTTGGTATTATGGGAAGACCATAAAACACAAAAAAGTTCCTAGTTTCTTGCCTACGAGACCTGTATTACAGGATTTTATCTAGTACCGTGCCGTGCACATCGGTCAAACGATAGTCGCGGCCCTGGTGTTTGTAAATCAGGCGTTCGTGGTTGAATCCCAGGCAGTGTAGCATGGTCGCATTGAGATCGTGGACGTGGACGGGGTCTTTCGCGACGTTGTAACAGAAATCGTCGGTTTCTCCATAGGAGATGCCGGGCTTGATTCCGCCACCTGCCATCCACATTGAGAAGCAGCGACCATGGTGGTCTCTGCCGTAATCGGTGGACGTCAGTTTTCCCTGACTGTATATCGTTCTGCCAAACTCACCACCCCACACGATCAGAGTGTCATCGAGTAGACCACGCTGTTTGAGATCGGTAATCAACGCACTGGTGGGCTGGTCAATGTCACCACATTGCAGGCGAATATCACTGGGTAGATTATAATGCTGGTCCCAGCCGCGATGATAGAGTTGAATGAACCGTACGCCCCGCTCTGCCATTTTGCGGGCTAATAAGCAATTGGCGGCATACGTTCCTGGTTTGCGGGATTCTTCGCCATACGCTTTGAAAGTCTGGTCTGTCTCTTCAGAAAGGTCAATCAGGTCGGGTACGGAAGTCTGCATCCGATATGCCATCTCGTATTGGGCAATTCTGGTCCGTATTTCCGGATCGCGGTATTCTTCGAACTGGCGTTGATTAAGTTTCGACAGCCCATCCAGCATGCGGCGTCTGCTGTCAGCATCAATTCCGGGAGGGTTTGACAGGTAGAGCACGGGATCGCCGCTTTGTCGAAAGTTGACTCCCTGATGATTTGAGGGCAAAAAGCCAGTCCCCCACAAGCGGGCATACAAAGGGTCCGCGGGACGCGAGGCACTGCCACGGGAAATAAGTACGACAAATGAAGGCAAGTTTTGATTCTCGCTGCCTAAGCCATAACTCGACCAGGCGCCAAAGCTGGGGCGTCCCGGTTGTTGATGGCCGGTTTGCATCAGTGTGACCGCGGGATCATGATTGATGGCTTCGGTGTGCATTGATTTAATCACACAAACATCATCGACGACTTTCGAAAAATGCGGTAAGGCATCACTGACCCAGGTGCCACTTTCACCATGTTGTTTGAATTTGAATTGATTCGGCGCCGCAATCGGAAATGATTTCTGTCCCGATGTCATGCCGGTCAGACGTTGGTTGCCGCGAACGGAATCGGGAAGCGGTGAGGTATTAAGGTCTTTCAAACGCGGTTTATAGTCGAACATTTCCATCTGGGATGGACCGCCATGCATGAAAAGATAGATGATACGTTTTGCTTTGGCAGGAAAATGGGGACCTTCTAACTCACCCGGGTTCGTCTTTGATTCACTGGCGAACAACGCGGGATTTAGGAGTGAACCGAGGGCAGCGGATCCAATTCCTGTTGCATTGCGACGAAAGAAATGACGTCGTGTGAGTTCCTGTTGTAGTTCTGCATGATCAAAGTGCATGACGACTTCCTGATTCAGTTGTCTTGTCGCGGATTAATTTTTGGTAACCGTCTCATCCATATTGAAGATCGTGCTGGTCAAGATTGTCCAGGCAGCCAATTCAGTAGGGGAGACGGTTTTGTCAAAGGGAGCTTCTCCAACGCCAATTAATTTTAAGGCGGCAGGTTGATTCTTCTCAAAGACCTGCCGTTGTTTATCCAGAATGGTTGTTAATATCAGTTGTTCCTGTTGGCTTGGCAGACGACTGGTGGCAGATCGAAATGCAAATTGAACTCGCGCAGTCTGAGAATCGTGTTGCTTTAATGTCTTTTCTGCCAGGGCACGAGCTGCTTCCACATAGGTCGGGTCATTTAACAGAACCAGTGCTTGAAGCGGAGTATTTGTGCGAGGACGACGAACCGTACAGGTTTCACGCGTGGGCGCATCAAAGGCCATTAAAGCAGGAGGTGGACTTTGACGTTTCCAGTATGTATACATGCTTCTGCGATACAAGGCATCGCCCTTGTCTTGCTTGTACTTCAATTCACCATCATAGGAGACCGCTTCCCAAAGTCCGGCTGGCTGATACGGCTTCACGCTCGGCCCCCCCTGCTTCGTACTGAGTAAACCACTGATTTTGAGTGCGTTGTCGCGGACGGTTTCCGCGTCCAATCGAAATCGGGGACCGCGGGCCAGTAGCCGGTTTTCGGGATCACGTTCGTAAAGTGCGTCGGTCACGTGTGACGATTGTTGATAGGTGGCCGAGAGTACAATCTGTTTGACGAGACGTTTGACATCCCAGCCGTTTTCCTGAAAGTCAACCGCCAACCAGTCCAGTAGTTCCGGATGGCTGGGCCATTCTCCCTGCGAGCCAAAATCCTCCACTGTCTTCACTAAACCGGTGCTGAAGAGTTGCTGCCAGACACGGTTCACAAAAACACGCGCTGTCAGGGGGTGCTGCGGACTTGTCAGCCATTTCGCCAGTCCCAGTCGATTCGATGGCAGGCTTGATTTGAACTCGGGCAACGCGGCGGGAACGTTGGCGGTTACTTTTTCGCCGTGGGCATTATAGACGCCACGCACTAAAATGAAGGTATCGCGTTTCTTTTTGTTTTCCTGCATCACCATTGTAGTGGGCATGTTTTTTTGTAGCGAGGTCAGTTTTCGACGCATGGTATTGAGTTGTTGTTCTGCTTTCCGCGACTCGTCTGAAGCAGCCGTCTTGAGGAAAAACGCGTGTATGTCCTCTTTTTGCCGAGCAGTTCGTTTTTTGGCAGGCAGTGTGACGGTGCTGTCCAGAAACTGATAGGTGGCGAGTTGATTTGCTTCCGCAGCGGTTAACGTTCGATCATAAATGCGCAGATCATCCACAAAGCCCTTATAGAAGGCACTTGTGCTGCGACGTCCAATACGTAGCGGTTCACTGGTCGCAATACTGCCGGTCAGACGATCAAAGGGAGCTTTCGTTTCTTGTACTTCACCATTCAGGTAAATGCGGACACCGTTGGCTTTCGAAGAACCATCGTATGTCACAAGCAGATGCTGCCAGCGACCGGTGCTGATGGAGTTGGTTGTCACGACTTGAATGGCGTTGGAATTCCATTTGTTGATGAAATGGACACCCAATTTGCCTTTACGTATCATGATGTCGAAACCCCTTAAATGATTTCGATCATCATTTTTGGATAAAATACAAATAGGCCCACCCGAAGACGGTTTGATCCAGGCGGCCACCGAAAATGGAGTGTCGTGCTCAATTGTGAGTGATGCATCGATTTCGAGCAGTGACCCGCCGTCAAATTGCACGGCCTTGCCTTTGACGCCGGCGACGGATTTGGGTTTACCAACAGATTTGATACTGGTATCGGAATTCTCTTTTTTCTGTTTAAGTTCATCCAGAGGAAAATGGTGGAGTAAGCCATCGGCTGACGGTGGAGTGAGTTTGGCCAGAATCGTTTGTTCCCACTTTGCCTGCTGTTGATTCAATTCTTTTTTACGCTGTTGATGTTGTTTTTCGAGTACCGCAATCTGTTTTTTATGCTGTTCTATTCGCTTCTGCAATTCCGGGTCCGGAACTTGAATCAATGGCATGGCATTGCCGGCAGTACCCGTATTTCCTCGTTCCGGGCTGTTATTGAAAAACGCAAAGAATTGATAGAACTCTTTTTGTGAGATCGGATCAAACTTATGGTCGTGGCAGCGGGCACAGCCCATGGTGAGTCCCATCCAAACCGTTGAAGTGGCATCGAGTCGATCGACCACGTATTCGACACGGTATTCTTCATCGATGACCCCTGTTTCGCGAGTGGTCATGTGATTGCGATTGAAGCCGGTCGCAATCATTTGGCTGAGCGATGGCTTGGGCAGCAAGTCACCCGCCAATTGTTCGATTGTGAATTGATCAAAGGGCATATTCTGATTGAAGGCATTGATCACCCAGTCGCGCCAGTGCCACATGTACCATTCTTCATCGGTGAAGTAGCCGCTGGTATCCGCATAGCGTGCGGCATCCAGCCAATAGCGGGCCATGTGTTCGCCGTAATGGGAGGATTTGAGTAATCGGTCAACGAGCTTTTCTGTTGCGTTCGGGGAATCGTCTTTGAGAAACGTATCGAGTTCTTTTAATGTCGGAGGCAAGCCGGTCAGATCGAGAAAGAGACGCCGACAAAGCGTCGTTTTTGATGCGCGGGGATTGGGTGACAACTTTTCCTGTTCCAAACGCGCAAGAATAAAATGGTCCATTGACTTTCGAGGCCAGCCTTGATTTTTGACCGTAGGGAGTTCAGGGCGACTTGGTGCAATAAATGACCAGTGTTTCTGATAAGGGGCTCCCTGCTCGATCCAACGTTGAATGAGCTCTATTTCCTGTTTTGAAAGTTCTTTGCCGGATTCTTCCGGTGGCATTTTGTCCGCTGAGTCCGATGACAGGATACGTTTGAGTAATTCACTCTGCTGAGGCTGCTTGAGGTCGATAATGTGATAATCATCACGAGGTTTCAGTACATCGCGTTGATCATCTAAACGTAGTTCCGCTTCGCGAGTTGATGCGTCGGGACCATGACAGTGCAGACATTTATCGGAAAGAATCGGACGGATATCACGGTTAAATTTAATACGTTTCGTCTGTTGTTTTTTATCTGGTTCTGCCCAACTCAATTTTGCAGAGAAACTAAACCCCGCAATGATGAGGAACGAAATGCAGGACAGACTCAGCAGGCGAGATTTATGTACCGTATCAAACATAGATCAGCTCTTAACGGAATGGAGGGATGCAGGTTGGATCTCAGCTAATATTTAAGATAGTTTAAATATTAGCAAATCGCGATGCCTTTGTCACCTATTACTTGGGAGAAATTACCTGTAGCTCTATAACACTCGTGGCAAGCTCCTCCAAAGATTCATCAATTTAACAATCATTCGCCGCCGTGGTTATAATGCACTGCATCTGGATGACGATCTGTGATAAGGTCAGTTCTGCATTAGATACTCGGAACGTAGGTGTTAAATAGCAACTTGAGAAGTCTATGTTTGATATGAATTAATATTATACACCAGAAGTTTATTTAATCAGCCCGTTAAAACTATGAATGATGATAGATCGGCCGAACGTACTTATTATTTTCGCTATAATCCTCTTTATCTCGGAGTCTTATCCGGCATCTTTTGGTTCTTGCTTGGGACTGCTTCAGTATTAGTCGCGTACTTGAATCCAGATGGAGCATTCAAAAATCCTCAGAAGTTTATTTTATTTTGTACGACTTCTTATTCCGTGATGATACTGTTGAGCATTTGGTTAGTGTTATCATATTATCGTGAGCGGCTAGTAATTACCGACTCGACGATAACACTCCACGGTGTCTTTCGTAAAAAGACATTTTTTTTGTCTGATATTACAAGACTCATCTGGTTCACACGTTTTGGTAAAATCATCCTGGAATCCCCACAGGGTCAGATGAAACTATCACAAGGTAAACTTACCGATTTTGAAAGAGCAGAAATAGTCGCTTTTCTTTACGATTCAGTCGATCAAAAATTACAGGTGGATTGGTCAAAATTCATTAAAAAATGTGTTCCGATTTGGGGAGGGTATGAACTCTTAACTCATCCCTCACTTTTTGTTGCATGTGTCATACCTGACATTCATACTTATACACAGAGTCCTGAGGGATAAAATGGTTCTATGAATCCAATTGTCTTTCACATTATCTCAGGACAGGCATTTTTTACCGGGTCAGTTTTAGTCATGCTCGCGGCGTGGTTATCCACGCGTGAGAGTCGCGTTGCGAAGCGTGTGATGGTATTGGTCTTTTTGCTTGGTATGATTGCGATTGTCGTTTCATCAACGTCCATGCCTTACTGGTTCTATGGGTGCGCGGGAGTGATCACGCTGGTCTGGATAAGTTCCTGTTTTGTCAAGAAATGGCGGCGCTGGTCGGCTTATGCTGTGATCGGTGTGTGGGCAATCGCAATTGGGTTGGAAGCGCCTTATCATCTGACGCCTACAATTAAGCCGGTTGCTTCTCGATCGATGACCGTGATTGGAGATTCCGTAACTGCGGGTTTGGGAGGCGGCGACAAAGCAGAAACATGGCCGCAGATTTTGGCGCGCAAGCATGATTTACAAGTGCAAGATATTTCGCACGTAGGGGATACTGTTTCAGCAGCATTGAAGCGGGTTCAGAAAGCACCCGTCGTTTCTCCAATCGTCTTACTGGCAATTGGCGGGAATGATATTCTGGGGTCTACGACCACTGAGCAATTCGCGAAAAGTCTGGAGGCATTGCTGGCTGAGCTGTCAGCACCAGATCGGCAATTAATCATGCTGGAATTGCCGCTACCTCCGTTCTACCATGAATACGGTCGTACTCAGCGGAATCTGGCGCAGAAATATGATGTTGCACTCGTTCCCAAAAGGGTATTTCTGTCGATTATCGCTAGGGGCGAATCGACGTTGGATTCGATTCATCTTTCAGAGGCGGGACATCAGACTATGGCAGAAGTGGTTTGGGGACTTGTGATGCCAGCTTATGCCACTGATTGAAACAATGTGAATAAAAAGGTTAAATTGACTGAAAGTACTTTAAAGATGAAATATGATGAGTATTGGGACACATTGGTCAATCGAGTGTATCAACAAAATGAAATTCTGACGGGTGTCGAGGAAACATTTTATCGGTTTGCCTGTATCTATGGTGAAAATATGGTCGATGGAATCCAATCATATTTTGAACGTCGAATTCAAGAATATCCAAAAGACCTGGCTGCATTGCAGGAGCATGGTTTTTCTAAAATCGCTGAAACATTGCAAGAAGCGAAAACGATTCTGTTTGGTCAAGTCGAGATTACTTCGGAACTTGTTGATCAGATTTTTGATGAAATGTACGAAGACGAATCATTAAGTGACCGTATCGACCAAGAATTGAGTTCCACTTATGACGCTCTGATCTTTGAGCTCGAAGTCCTCTATGACTTTAACATCAAATTAGGGGTCGAAAATGAGCTCTTCACAGAATGACTGGTCATAATCGTTCAAAACGACGCTGCTTAGTTCTCAAACGTCACCACTTGTCGAACAGCGGCCCCTGTGGCGAGATCGTCGAAGGCTTCGTTGATCTCGTCCAGTTGGATCGTGCGTGACAGAAGTAGATCCACGGGTAACAGGCCCGCCTGATACATGGCGATAAAACGTGGCAAGTCACGTCGGGGGACAGCGGAACCCATATAAGAGCCTTTGATCGTACGTTCTTCCGCTACCAGGCTGACGGCGGGAACCGAGAACATCTTGTTAGGATGCGGAAGCCCGATCGTAATCGTTGTGCCGCCGCGTTTCGTGGCAGCATAGGCTTGCTGCAGAACCTGCTCGTTGCCCACGCTTTCGAAGGAGTAGTCGACCCCGTTTTGAATGTCCTTGATTTTTGTGACCGGATCTTCTTCACGGGCGTTGATTGAATGCGTGGCACCAACTTTTTGGGCCAGTTCTAACTTATCCGGGAGCAAATCGATGGCGAAAATCGTTTCTGCGCCGGCAGCGCGAGCGCCCATGACGGTGCTGAGACCAACCCCGCCTAAACCGAAGACTGCCACACTCGATCCCGGCTCTACTTTTGCTGTGTTGACGACGGCTCCGACACCGGTCATGACGGCACAACCGAACAAAGCCGCCGTACTCAATGGAAGCTGGGAATCAATTTTGATCAATGATTCCTGTGCAACGACCGTATACTCGGAAAAGGCGGAAACGCCGAGATGGTGATTGAGTTCTAATTCGGATTGATTTTGAAAATGCCGTTGACCGGAAAGCAATGTCCCCGCAAGGTTGGCTTGTGCCCCCGGCTCACAGAGCGCGGGCCTCCCCGTTGCGCAGGGAATGCAGTGTCCGCATAATGGAACGAAGGAAAAGATGACATGGTCATCTGGCTTAAGATCATGCACGCCCTGCCCTACCTCGCGAACGATGCCGCTGGCTTCATGTCCCATCACCATTGGCATGATGCGAGGACGTGAGCCGTCAATGACTGATAGATCGGAGTGGCATAAACCCGCGCCGGCCATTTCAACCAGAACTTCTCCCAGACCAGGCTCGGATAATGTGACCTCTTCTACAACTAGTGGGTTTGACTCTGCATAGGGGGTAGGTTGCTGCATGTCGTAGAGAACGGCGGCTTTTGTTTTCATCTTCATCCATCCTTAAGAACAGACATTGTCGAATGCTTTCATTTCGCTTAAAAAGATGTTAAATGATCTTATCAATCGCGTGTAACGACTACCAGAACCAACGGAAGAAAAAAGCGACTGGCAATTTATATTGCACTTCGTAGATTGAGCTTATTAATGAGTACCAAGGCGTACAAATCGACTCAAGCAAAAAAAGCGGTCATGGATTCGTATTCCTTGATGCTGGAACATTGGGAGGTTCCCTTTCAGGAGCGCGACCTTGAAACGAGCTTTGGCACTACGCATGTCATTGAGTCGGGAGACAAGCAAAACCCGCCGTTAGTCTTACTGCATGGCGGCGGTGGAAATTCCACGATGTGGTTTCCGAATATTGTCGCATTGACGCAGCATTTTAAGATTTACGCGGTCGACATTGTTGGCGAAATGGGGAAAAGTGATGACACCCGGTTGTCCTATACAACGGATGATTATCCAAACTGGTTAGGTGAAGTCTTTCAAGAACTGTCGCTTTCTCATTCCAATCTCCTGGGAACATCATTGGGTGCCACCTTATCAATTCAATTTGCGATTCGAACACCTGAATTCATCGATCAATTGGTACTGGTCGCTCCCCCCTCATTAGAGAAAATGAACACTGGATTTATATTAAAAGGTCTTTTATCTGCTCTGTTTCCGACTAGCTCAATTACAAAAAGTTTTTACCGCTACATTACGTCGCCAAATTCCATCCAACCTCCCGCATGGGGGTTAGAAGATCAAGTGGTACGATCAAAAGCACAACGTTTAAACACGAATACGATCCCCGTTGTTACTGAAGAAGATCTGTCCAAACTGCCAGAATCAACGCTCTTGATTCTGGGCAAGGATGATCGGATTTATTCCATTGATGCTGCGGTGAATAAGGTAAAAAAAGCCGCACCCCAAGTTACCATTGCTGTGATTGAGAATGCGGGGCATGTGGTTACCGTGGAGCAACCTGAAATATTCGCGAAAACGTTTTTCGAATTTATGAATGTCTCTTAACGAGCCTGATTTGGTATAAGAAAAGAGAAATAATGCGAACACTTGTCATTTATTTTTCCTATTCAGGTAATAATCGGCTACTCGCTGAGTCTCTTGCCAAACAGATGGAATGCGATGCCTGCCCCATCATTGAAAAGAAACGTCGCACTATGTTAACGATCATTTTAGATATGATCTTTAAGCGAAATCCAAAAATCGAACCGCTTCCGCATACGGTTTCCGATTATGACCATCTTATTCTCGTTGCCCCAATTTGGGACTCAAAAATAGCAAATCCCATGAAATCTTTGCTTCGACGTGAGAAGGAATCGCTGCCTGCTTATTCTTTTATATCACTTTGCGGCTATGAACGCGCCGGGCAAAACGAAAGCATTTTAGAACAGTTGTCTGTTTTGACAGGACAAGCGCCAAAGGCAGTTTGTGAATTAAAGATCTGTGAACTCTTTCCGCCTGAGCAAAGAGAACAGATCAAAACCATTTCACGTTTTCGTGTGAATTCTGAAGATCTCGTCAAATTCGAGATGCCGATTAACGAGTTTCTTAAATTGATCAATGCCGTTCAATGAAAAGATTCCTCCTACCATAATGCTTGCTTCTCAACCCAAAATGTGATCACTGTATTCAGGGTGTTAGATCACATCAAGCTGTCTACTTTGAAGCCAGTCTCAAACAATTTAGTGCTCGTTTTCATATCAATTTATTGTTATACTTTCGCATTCCCCAAATGCTCACAGACTCTGATGGAAAGCTAAGAATCGAATGTCCAGCACTGAGCCACCTACATCCTATGTTCGTTATCGCGTCATTTTTGCCTGCATGTTGATGGCGATTTTGTTGTATCTAGATCGATTTTGTATCTCGTTCGCTGAGGTATTTATCAAAGATGAGTTGGGGTTGAGCGACAAACAGATTGCGATCATTCTCGGATCGTTTTTTGTCTCTTATGCATTCTGTCAGGTGCCTTCCGGTTGGTTAAGCGACCGTTTTGGCGCGCGGACAATGCTGACTCTTTATATTTTGATGTGGTCACTGTTTACCGCACTCACCGGCTTTGTAACCGGTTTCATTATGCTGTTACTGTTTCGCTTGGGGTTTGGGGTAGGACAAGCGGGAGCTTATCCTACGAGTGCGAATATTGTCAGTAAATGGATGCCACTTTCCGCACGAGGCATTGCCAGCAGTATGGTCGCCGTTGGGGGACGCTTAGGCGGTGCGCTTGCTCCGATTCTCACCGCATTTCTGATCGTGTTATTCGTGCCGATTTCTCAGTCGTCTGAATTGACTACCGGTGATCTAATGAAACCACAGCAATTTGCCGTCAAGTTTATGGAGAATTTAAACAAAAAACAGGAATTTGAAACGACGATTTACGACCACCTCACTCCGGAAAGTAAAGAGTATCTCAAAGCAGTGGCTTCAGAAAAAGAGACTGAAACGGGAACGGCCGTTGAAGCCGACTTTCTCGTGAATTTGAATTCCATTTTGCAAAAAGACACGTTGTATCACTCCTCTGATTTTGAGGATCTGAAACTGAATCAGCAAGCAGAACAATTGCTCAATATTACTCCTGGTGAAATGAATGTTGAGGAGAGGTCCCGTTTGAATCGGCTCTTACTGGAGGCTCGATACTACACTGAATTTCGGAAAGTTCAGGGTAAAGGCTGGCGACCGGTGATGGTAGTCTATGGAGTGTTTGGAATCGTCATTGCCGGTTTCTTCTGGTGGACCATCCGCGATTATCCACGGATGCATCCATCCTGTTCCGAGCAGGAGTTGGAAGCAATTGAATTTGGACGCAATGAAGAAGACAAAGACCATACAAAAGAGATTGGTGGAATTCCCCTGAAAGCGATTGTGGAGAACCGAAGTCTCTGGATGCTTTCTTTGTCTCAATTTTGTACGAATATCGGTTGGTTATTTCTTGTTACCTGGTTACCACGTTATTTGGACGAGACATATCAAGTACCCTTAAAAGAGCGCGGAACAATGATCACTGTCGCACTAGCAGTTGGTTGGTTCGGCACTCTGTCCGGTGGTAAGGCGACCGACTGGCTGCGGAATCGAATCAGTTTGCGCTGGAGTCGTGTGCTTCCAATTGTCGTGTCACGATTCACTGCCATGGCTGCCTATATCTTGTTATGTTTTCTTGATGTCTCTCCCTGGGTAGCAGTGGCACTCTTTTCTGTGGTCGCTTTTTCGACCGACTTTGGATCTCCTGCCATGTGGGCTTTTAATCAAGATATCGGCGGTAAACATGTGGGGTCTGTGCTTGGTTGGGGAAATATGTGGGGTAATCTGGGAGCAGCAATCGCTCCCTATCTCATGATCTGGGTGATTGGCGAAGACGATCATTACTGGAGCATGGCTTTTGTTACCTGTGCGGTTGCGTTTTTCATTGCCGGTGTGGCTTCGCTGGGTGTCGATACGGCTCAAACTCTGATTGTTGAAGAAGAGCCTGAAGGTGAACTGGCATCGACTTAGTCCAGAAAAAGAATTACTTACTTTTCGCCAGTTGATCCAGTTCGGAAAGTTTGAGTCGTACACTGCGGATATAAGGCGGTTTGCCTTTGTCCCAATGGCCGTAGGTGGTAACGATGAAGGTGCCATCGGGTAGAACTTCCACGCCGGGGTAGGCACAGTCGGCGCCTTTGGTATTGTCTTTTAAGCGGACGTGATACTGTCCTTCGTTTCCTTTGACGAGATCATCGTAAGTTCCCACCCAGGCTACCCAGTCGCCTTCTGTGGGCGCGGTGTGACCTTTGGGGGTTTTACTGCGAAACGAGATGAGGAGTCGTCCACTGACGGGGTCGTATTTGCCGGTATGACGATCTCCGTTCAAGGAACCGGGAAGATCGCGGGGCTTCGTCCAGGTTATACCTTCATCGTCTGAGAAAATGATTTGTGAGTTATGCCGCCGACTGTTTTCTCTCAATAGAACAGCGAGTTGTTTTCTGTCTGGCGAACGAATGATGCCAGGCTCACAAATATGGTAGTCGGAGGATTTATGAACTGCTTCGGGATCAGACCAGGTTAAACCACCGTCGTTGGAAATCGTTTTATAAAGAGTGAAAGCGATCGGCGATTCCTGTTTGGAATTTTTGGAGATAAATCGGCCATCATCGTGAAACAGAGCCATATAATGGCCTTTGTCTGTTTTCAGCGGTTCGACACAACCCATGACGACGATGCCGCCCCAGTCACCGACCTGTTTGAGCTCGCTCCACGTTTTGCCATCATCTTCCGTAACTGCCATGCGTGTCGGATACAAACCGGAAAACATGATGATTCGTTTTTTACCATTGGCATCAATGACTCGATGTAAGGTCGGAACTTCTCTCGATGTCGCCCAAGATGCGGGAGTCGGGAGACGTTCGCTCCAAGTTTTACCAGCGTCATTAGAGCGTTTATAAATAATGCCCCCCTTCCCGTGCCCTTTAGGATAGACACAGAGCATCGTCTTGTTGTCTTCGAGCAGCACGGTTGTAGGGTGTCCCAAGTATTGACCTTCCTCTCGATCAACGACGATTTGGCGATCCGTTTCAACGTTGAGGTCAACATAAGGAATCGTAAATCCGGGTTGCTGTGGTTTTGCTTGAGTGGTACCGGGTTCAGATGCAAACGAAGATTGAAACCAACAGCAAATAGTAGTTAGAACCATCAGAATTAGACTCGTACGAGTGAGCGCTTTTAATAACATTACAAGTCCTTACTGTCAGCGAGCATTGATGGATTTCAGAGTGCCGCTATTTGGATCTCATTCTCAATCTCCAAGATTGACTGCATGATCTATCCGCAACAAAAATGCGTTTATTCACCCTAACGAGGAATGAATTTCGCTTCAATATCCGTTTTCAGAATATGTAGAAACATGAAGCATTGTTGCTCCATTTGAAGAATCGAATGATGAATAACCCGTACTAAAAAACCTTGAATATTGTTCGATTCAGGTGCTTTTTTAAATAATATATTGTTATTCCCGATTTTTCCCGATATGATATAAATGCTACTTGATGTATCTGATTGTGATACAACAAGATAGATTACAGAGTTCCTCAGCCTGTTTGGCTTATTCCCACCTGACCTCAACCATCGTAGACATGATCATGAAAACTTTGCAAAAAGTGACATTCGGCATCGTATTCACGGGTCTTTTCGGTTTACTGACTCCCGCGCTTTTCGCAGCAGAGTCGCAGCCAGATCAAGCGGGGCTTGATTTCTTCGAAAAGAAGATTCGTCCTGTTTTGATTCAGCACTGTTATGAGTGCCATTCTGAAGATACCAAAAATCTTAAAGGGAGTTTGTTACTGGATTCAAAACACGGGTTATTAAAAGGTGGTGACTCGGGGGCAGCTCTTGTTCCAGGTAAACCGGCAGAAAGCCTGTTACTCGAAACCTTACGTTATGGCGAAGATAGTTATCAAATGCCTCCCAAAGGCAAGCTACCCGATGCAGTGATTGCCAATTTTGAAAAATGGATCGCAATGGGCGCTCCCGATCCACGCAACAAAACGAGCAAGAAACAAGTCAAAGCAGAAATCGATTTTGCCAAAGCACGTGAGTTCTGGTCGTTCCAAGCTCCAAAGAGCCAGCCAGCTCCAGCGGTGAAACAGCAGAAATGGCCGCTTAACAAAATCGATTACTTTATTCTGGCCGCTCAGGAGTCAAAAGGTTTTTCTCCTGCTCCCGCGGCTGATAAACAGACTTTAATTCGTCGTGCCTATTTCGATTTAATTGGTCTGCCTCCCACGCCGGAAGAAGTCCAACAGTTTGTGAATGATTCTTCTCCACAGGCCTATGAAAAACTGATTGATCGGTTGTTAAGCTCTCCCCATTATGGCGAACGCTGGGGACGCCATTGGCTCGACGTTGCACGTTATGCAGAAGACAACACCAATATGGGACCACACAACGGTCCTTATCCTCACGCGTATCGTTATCGCGATTGGGTCATCAAAGCGTTCAATGATGATGTGCCCTATGACAAGTTCATCATCCGTCAATTGGCAACCGACTTCCTACCGGAAACAGGTCCCGAAGATTACCCCGCGTTGGGTTATATGGGTTTGGGGCCTTCCTACCATAAAGAAGTCGCGCTTTCCCGACTCACGCTGGAAAATCGATATGCGGATGACTGGGAAGACCGTGTCGACAGTCTGTGTCGTGGTTTGTTGGGTCTGACCATGGCCTGTGCCCGTTGTCATGATCATAAATATGATCCGTTGACTGTCGAAGATTATTATGGCATCGCAGGAGTTTTTGCGTCGGTTCGACAGACGACGCGCCCCATCATTCCCGATGCAGAAATTGCGAAAACGCAACCTGCCCGCGATAAAGCAGATAAATTCACAAAACAAAATTTAGCACTGACTGAAAAAATCAGAACATGGAATAAGCGAAACGCCTTACTGAAAGAAATCATTAAAAAGTCGCCGAAACCAGAGGCGACTTTGATCGCACCGCGACCAGATATTAAAAAGCAGGAGATTATTAAATTTCTTCCCCCAGCAGAAGAATTAAAGCAGAACACGGCCCAGATCGCCAAATCCAATAAGACCATCAAAGAGAATAAGGCGAAAATTGCTGACATCAAAAAAGCAACTCCCGGTTTTGATCTGCCACTGGCTGACGCGCTCACTGAAGAGCAAATTCGAGTTGAAGAAATCACAGCAGACCGGATGAAGATCGTCTATTATCCCAATAAGCCGCGCGACTTAAATGTGTTCATCCGCGGAAGTGCCAACAACCTGGGAAAACTTGTGCCTCGACGATTTGTGCAAGTGCTTTCAAAAGAGAAACCAAAGCCCTTTAAAAATGGGAGTGGTCGACTGGAACTGGCGCATAGTATTGCCAACCGCGACAATCCTCTGACGGCGCGAGTCATGGTGAATCGAGTGTGGCTACACCATTTTGGTGAAGGTCTGGTTGATACACCGAGTAACTTTGGAAAAACGGGAGCCCTTCCCAGTCACCCGGAATTGTTGGACGATCTCGCTGTCTGGTTTATGGATCAGGGTTGGTCGATCAAAAAGTTACATCGACGGATCATGTTATCAGCCACGTATCGGCAAACTTCCAATGTCGCATTGTCGGAAGCACAGAAGATCACTGATCCGAATAATCGGCTTTTGTCTTATTTCAATCGAAGACGACTGGAAGCGGAAGTCTACCGAGATGCGTTATTAGTGGCCGGCGCTAATCTGGATCTGAAACAATCTGGGCCTTCCGGCGATATTGACGATTCCAAATTTGATCGGCGCGGTGTTTATGCCATGGTCTCGCGTCACAAACTGAGCACATTCTTACAATCTTACGATTTTCCTGATCCCGCCATCCATGCCGCCCGACGTGCCAATACGACGACACCATTACAACAACTATTTGTATTGAATTCGCCGTTTGTCAGGCAGCAAGCTCAAAAACTGGCGAAAAGACTGGAAGGCGAGTCTTCAGAAAAACGAATCGATGCCATTTATCAGATGTTATTCTCACGTGCGCCCACACGTTCTGAAATGCAGATTGGCTTACAGTTTCTAGAACAGATTGATTCCACGGGCACACCCACTCCCACCGTTGAACAGATCCCGACATTTGCTGGCAAACGTATTAAAGCGAATGTCAAAGAACTGGGTGACCATTATTCGGTTGAACTTTGGGTGAAAAACCAAATCCCCAATGACCAGCGTATCATCACCGGTTATTTCTTTTCACGCGGCAAAGATTCTGCTCCCAAGGCAGCCGGCGACCATTTAGGTATTGCGGGAAAATATCGCCCCAACAAAGAAGGTCGGCTCTTTTTCTACAACGGTGATCAAAAAAGACAATCACTTTTCGGAAACACAGTGATTCAACCGGGGACCTGGAATCATGTTGTCATGGTTCGCGACCAGCAAAATATTCGGGTTTATCTCAACGGAAATTCGAAACCGGAAATTTCAGGAAAAGCGAAGCCGGGGTATGAATCAGGTGTTTCGGAAATCATTATCGCTGGTCGGAATGATAATTTTTCTAATTTCCATGGGCAGCTGGGGGCGGTAGCGGTATTTAATCGTGTTTTGAATCCCAATGAAATTCAAAAACATTTTCAAGCAGCCAAGCTGGAAAAAGACGAACTTGCCCATGCAGAGTATCTGGCTTCGATTTTGGAGTCAGACCCGCTCTCCTGCTGGCCATTACGAACTGACAATCCGCATTTTTCTCAAGCTGTTGATATCACCAAAAATAAAAATAACGGGACTTACGAAGGGCGGCAGGATGCTGATCCCAAGAAGCTTACCCCTTGGCAACGATACTGTCAGGCTCTGCTCTGCAGTAATGAAATGATGTTTGTTGACTAATGTTTCCATCCTCGTTGTTACATCGATTCAAATTTATTTGATAAGCTAAAGAGACTCAGAAGATGATCAATACAAGCAGACATGGAATATTGACCCGACGCGAAATTCTGCAGAAAGTGGGCAGCGGATTTGGCATGATGAGTCTGGCTGGCATGCTTTCCACTTTGGACGCAGCCCCCAAAAAAATACCGCAGCAAACTCCCCATTTTGCTCCCAAAGCAAAACGTGTCATCTTTTTGTTTATGAGTGGCGGCCCTTCTCAGGTTGATACCTTTGATCCGAAACCTGCCTTGAAAAAGTACGAGGGACAGCGCCCCGCGGCGGCAAATATTCGAACTGCTTCCAAAACAATGGGCTTACTCCCTTCACCGGTCAAGTTTATCAACTCGGGAAAGTCAGGCATTCCCGTTTCAGAACACCTTCCCAACATTGCCAAACATGTCGATGATATGGCGATTATTCGCTCAATGCACACCGATTTTCCCAATCATGCGCCAGCGCTGTGCATGATGAACTTAGGAACGCTCACGCCCACTCGTCCCAGTCTCGGTTCATGGTTAACCTATGGTCTGGGAACTGAGAATCAGAACTTGCCTGGTTTTCTTGCTTTGTGTCCCGGTAAGCCCGTGGTTGGTCCTAAATTATGGGGAAGTGCATTTTTACCAGGCAAGCACCAGGCAACACACATCAATAATAAGGATCTGACGCCAGAGAAAATGATTCCCTATTTGAAGAATGAGGCATTGACTCCGGAAGAACAGAAAAAACAATTGGACCTGGTACTGGCAATCAATAAACAGCACCTCAATAACAGAGTGGGAGACAGTGCCCTTGAAACACGAATTAAATCAATGGAACTGGCTTACCGGATGCAGTTTGCAGCAACGGATGCATTTGATATTTCGCAAGAGCCTGAAAAATTACAGGAAGCCTACGGTAAGAGTGAATTCTCAAAATCTTGCCTTTTGGCCCGCCGCTTAAGCGAACGTGGTGTGCGATTTGTCCAAGTCTACTATGGAAATCGACAACCATGGGATACACACAGTAATCATGACAAGAGTAATGAGCGACTTTGTAAAGACATTGATCGACCAATTGGCCAATTGATGACTGACTTGAAACAACGGGGTTTACTGGATGAAACGCTCATTGTCTGGGGAGGCGAGTTCGGCAGGACTCCGACTGCGCAAGGAGGCATCAATGGACGGGATCACAACCCGTTTGGATTCTGCATGTGGCTGGCGGGTGGCGGAATCAAAGGTGGTGTTGTACATGGTGAATCGGATGAATTCGGGTTCCGCGCCATGCAGGACAAAGTACATGTCCACGATCTACACGCCACGATTTTGCATCTTCTTGGCATTGACCATGAACGGCTGACTTATCATTATTCAGGGCGAGATTTTCGCCTGACTGATGTGGCTGGAGAAGTTGTACAAAATATCATTGCCTGAGGAATCTAATCAATAAGACTCCCTTTTTTCAGGTATGTTGTAGTCCTTTTTCAGAACTTATTGCAGCCCCTCTTTTAACTGCCTCTCACATCATATATAATATACACAATGCTTTTAGTGCGATATTGTAAGCATTTACACGGCCATTCAAGGAAATGTCATGTCTACTACCAATCTACCTGGATCGTTCTCCATGGTTCCCAGAGGGAATATCCGTGAGGTTGTCGTGCAACGAATTCTGGCAGCGGTCATTCGAGACGAATTTCCCGTTGGACACCGGATGGTGATTCAAAATCTAGCCGAGCAATTTGGAGTCAGCGCTACCCCTGTTCGAGAGGCTCTGGTCGAATTGGCTTCGATCGGGATTGTTGAAAACCTTCCCAACCGTGGCGCGGTAATGCGTGAATTTGGAGTCACTCAAATCCGTGAAATTTACCAACTTCGAAGAATTTTGGAAGTTGAAGCGATTCGAACAGCGTGTGGGAATATTGAACCAAGACTTCTCTCAGAAATGTCAGATGAGTTTGCGACGATTGCCAAAGAGCCTCGGGGCGATAGTTGGTCACAAAAAGCAATGTTGCTCGATATCAAGCTACATACATTGATTGCAGATCATTGTGGTAGTGTTCGCTTGCAAGATGAGTTACGCCGATACAATACCCTGGTTCAAGCGATTCGCGAAGTTGTTGACAATGAAAGTCAGGCACAAGAAATTGCGCTCTCGGACCACAAACAAATCATCAAAGCGCTACAGTCAAACGATTGTGATCTCGCTGCACAAACAATGGAAAAACATATCTGTAACACAGCAAATTTAGTTGAAAAATTAATGCAGGAACGTCTCCAAAACAAGTAAGCTGAGTTGGTGACTTCTTTCAACAATGACATTGAGATCGGTCGGATTATTTCAAATCAAATTGGAAATGGTTATCCAGCTCAGGATCCACTTTCGCTTCCAACTTTGAAACGGTTACATCAGAATACTGTCGCGGAATCATTTGCGTTAGTTCTGGCGGGGTTTGTGCCTGCGTCAGAACTCCACCAGCGGATACAATTTTGTCAGCCTCTGTGACTTTTGCTTGATACTCTTCTTCTGTCATCTTTCCGGGAGGAACCATTTTCAAAATGGTAACTTTGTAAGTTCCCGGAACAACACCATTTCTTTCGTCTCGAGGTCCGAAGTAGGATTTGAGTTCAAATTCTCCCAGCTCGTCAGTCGTGGCATTAATTGTTGCATTCGCTGATTTTATTTCTGGATTATAAAAAACAACTGAAGCTCCCTTCACGGGTTCACCTTTAAATAAAACCGCGCCTTTGACAGGAACTGTTTCCGGTATTTCACGAGTGTCTGACGAACAGCCAGTCAGGAAACCAGTTACAAAAAAAATTAACGTGATGCTGATTCGGTGAAGACAATTAATGCAAAACATGATTAAAAGCCTCGTAAAATTGTAATTCTGAATTTGGAAATGACACACGTGCAATCGTGCAACGCCGGGGTGAGGATGTTTTTTAGAACTCACCAACCGTCTCAGTTCCATTTTTCGTACCGAGTGCTCCCCAAATCCCGTAATGGCTTGGGCCACTCGTGGCTGGTGCTGCGCCTAAGTTTCCTGTGTCGATATTTTCACTGACAAAACGTACGGCGCCATCAGCCAGGAGAACATGTGCGCCTCCTTCGTGATAACTACTGGCACTCGCAAGTGCCCAACTATCGCCGTGTGTATTCGACATGCATGAAGGACTATTGGGAGGTAATACTGTACAGAATCCAGCAAAATGTGGTTGACCATGTTGCCACATCCCCCCCATATGTCTGTCTTTCTGGACGCTCTGACCTGCGTTGTAGAATCCTCCACTGGCGGTTGTAAAACAGGTATTCGGTGCTGTGAGAACCGAGCTCACACCATTGGCAGCCAAACCACGGACATCTCTATCATTTCCAGAGTAGATACCCCGTTCTGCTAACATGATTGTATTACTGGCACCGTCGATAATATCTCGAAAGCGAGTACTGGATTGAAATCCAAAAATCCCTCTTGTATTTCTGACACCCCAATTATTAATCGTGTCCCCCATACAAAAGACGTAGCTTTGTGGGACCGTCCAGCCAAAATTTCGATAGGCGGCAGGTGCCGGATTCGAAGGACAAAGTATTAATGAAAGCTTTGCTTTCCAGGGGGCGTAACCACTGTCATCCCGTGAAGAGCCAAATGCCGGGTAGCTTCCCAGCGGTGAGGCGATCTGATTAAACAAGGGTGCCTGATCAATATAAGGCAACAAGCCAATGAATCCACTGACACGACTTTCATTTCCACTTCCAAACGTGCCCGTCCCACAGCCATCAGTGACGGGACTACCTCCAAAACAGCGACCATTTGCAGTTCCCCCCATCATATGGACAAAAACGCCAAAGGTATCATGATAATTGTGCAATGCCAAACCGATTTGTTTGAGATTATTCTTGCACGTAGATCGACGTGCTGCTTCTCTCGCCTGTTGTACAGCTGGTAAGAGAAGCGCGATCAGTATCGCAATAATCGCGATAACGACCAGTAATTCAATCAGAGTAAAACCATTCTGCTTACGGGGCTTGGATAAGATCACTTTCAATCTCCTCAGACAAATACAAGACTACAGATTGATGCACATTGATAAAACCTAAATATAATATATTATATATGATATAAATTGTATAATAAGGTCAATAGAGATTGTCCTGATCTCTTAAACTTTTCATGAATTTTGCAAGGGATCTTGGAAGCGTAGCTGACAAAGCATTGTATTCTTTCGTACACATTCTTGCTAAATTGTATCTCACTTCTTTGACAGGCCTATGTATTTCCACCGAGGTCAAATGAAACAAAGCGTCTGCCCTTTACGAATTCGAAGTTAATTGCGATCTATTTTTCTTCTTCGAATTGAACACTGGAAATACCAACCCAAATTTAGGTTTGATTTCGTTTGCGGTATCCAAAAAATTCAATTTATCACGAACTTTTATTCGGGGATTACGTCTTAGTTGAAACAAAGGAATTCTGAGTTGAGATCAGTAAGTAAAGGAGCAGACAGTAAAGTGTTAATGCAAAGGCGACTGTTTTGTTATGGCATGGGAGAAGTGCATTATTCCAGATTCAATGATGATGAGTACGGTCTCCAGCTCTGCTTGTAACACCTGGCATTTGTAATTTCGAGTCTGTATATCGCCTGGTGTTCTCACGACATCAGGTTTTTTTATTTTCTGGAATTGGTAGTCGACGAGGATTCGAGTGCACATGCATTGAATTCTCAACCTTTTGATCTAATGGACGGGATACAGGCCTTTGAAATCAAAGATGTGTATTCAATTCTCGCAGGGGATACTAAGAAACGGAAATGCGTTCGATTGATTAAACACTGAAGGTTTGTCTTTCAGGAAGTCATCCGGCTGGATGAGGAGCTTGTCTTGAAAACAAGTGGCGATCAAAATCGTTTGTGGGTTCGAGTCCCACGGCTTCCGCTTTTTGTAGAAATTCGATATGGTGTTCGTAGTGTAATGGTTTTGCACGTAACACTGTGAATGTTAAAGAGGTGGGTTCAATTCCCCCCGAACACCCTTTTTTAAATGATCAGGACTGAAATCATGGTAGCATCAACATTGGAACGACCAACGCTGATACTGAATCGGAATTGGCAACCTGTGGGGGTTACAACCGTTGCCCGTGCCGTTGTCAAAATCTGGAACGAGAGCGCGTTGATCGTCGACCCTGCTGACTATCAAACATATTCGTGGTCAGATTGGGCAAAGTTACATCCAAATGACGATGAATTGTCGATTCAAAGTAGTCACTCACGATTTCGGGTACCAGAAGTGATTACGCTTTTGAAGTATGATCGAGTCCCCCGTAATGTTGTGACGTTCAGCCGCCGAAATGTTTTCAAGCGTGACCGTTATACGTGCCAGTACTGTGGTTGCCAACCAGGCAGCGAAGAACTCACAATCGATCACGTATTGCCGCGGTCTCAAGGTGGCGAAACTTCATGGGAGAATTGTGTCCTGGCTTGTGTGGAATGCAATTCGAAGAAGGCCGCCCGAACGCCATCGCAAGCGAGGATGAAATTGCAAAAAGAACCAATTCGTCCGAAGTGGAAACCCTTTTATGCGATGCAAAGCATACGAATCGACAGCTGGTTCCGCTTCATCAGTGAGTCCTATTGGAATGTTGAATTGGAAACATGAATAGAGCAAGTGCTTCTCGAAACTCAAAGGGGAAGCACTTGCTTCCATGTTGCCTACTGAAGTTTATCTAATACCGGGATGGCTTCTTCCTGATTGAGAGGTTTTTCCATTTGCCTGGACTGGACTTGAACTAACACTCGCGCATCGCCTTTATTTCGAGCAGCCAGAAAGAGTTCAAAGTTCAATGCTTTTTTTGCTGGTAACTCCTGAGTCGATTCAAAAATCACATAGGATCCTGCTTGTTTGTATTTTGCAGGTCCCTTTGCAGAGAGAAACATCAATTCTTGTGGGATTTTGACCCGGAATTCGACATTCGTAGCTGAGGCACTGCCTTGATTCAGCAGCTGTACTTGCATTGCCATTTTTTCGCCTACTTCAAGTGGCCCTTTTAACTCGCTTGTTTCCAATTTCAGTAAAGGTTGGCCAATAATTGTCGTTTCTGACTGTAGATTTACTGCAAACTTACTACTTTTATCAATGACAACCTGAACGGTACTGAGCGCTTTTCCCACGGTCGTTGGTTCTAATTCAATGGACAACATGTGTTGATCACTGGCTGGTAATTCAAGAATATCCCATTGTACGACTTTACGAACTGGATCAAATTGCCCGTTGGCTGATGCAGAAATAAATTTCATACCAGGAGGAATTGATTCAAAAACAGAGATGTTTTGTATTGGCTGTTCTGAATTGTTGGCGATAATGTTTTCATACTTGGCCGAGCGTCCAAGATATCTGTTTTTGGGGCCTTTTCGAGTTAATAAAATTCTCTCACCATTACCGACAACCTTAAGGGGAACTTCGGTTTCCGCTTTTAGATTTCCATCTCCAATAACACTGGAAACATTCTTACCTGAACCGGGTTTGATTGCCTTTAATTTCAGTTGAATCTGTTTAGTTTCACCGGCAGGAATCACACCGACACTGTATTCAATATCATCCCCCCCGGGATGCGAAAATTGAGGTGGAATGAGACTACGGACATACACATTTTTTGCATCACCCGATCCTGAATTTGTAATCGTATAATTAACAACAGTGATCTCACCGGGTTTAACAGCCTCTGGAGAATCGGATTTGATAATCAGCTTCGGCGATGTAATTTTTGTTGCCGCAGCAACTTCAGTCACAAAATTCACCGTTGCGACACTTCCAATTTGGCCTGCTTTTTCAGGTATAATTCGAATGGATATTTTCTTTTCAACTCCTGGTCCCATTGAACCTAAGCGCCAAATGATGCGATCATTGATTTGTTCTGCACGCGGAATTGTTCCGGTAAGCTTTGCGCCTTTAGGAATACGGTCTTCGACGACCACTTCCTGTGCAGAAGTGGTTCCAATATTTTTAACGAGTACATGGTAAATAAATGGTTCTCCCAAGACTGCTTCGGGAGGTGCCATTTTTTGAATCGTCATTTTAGGGGAATGAATTTTCTGTTGAACCTTTAGTTTTGCTGGTTCATGTGGAACAGGTTGATTCTCTTCAACAAGGCTCAAAGGCTTTGGTTCCGGGCTCGGAGCGAGTTCGACAGGATCAAGAGTTGCTTCAGTGACTTTCCTGGGCCCACTTTCGATCGTAAACAGGGGAGGCGCTTCAGGACTCGACTTTTCTTTACGTTTTTTTATGACAACGACATCTGAAGACTTCTTTTCAGAGGCAGGCTCTTGTTTTGGCTTAGGATCACTATTAAATGGCGATCTATCCTTATCGAGTTGAATTGAGTTATCTGTAATCTCTTTTACTTCAGGATTTTTAGTTGTGATTTGTGGAGCAGTCCCAATTTCATCTGGCTTATCAGGAACGGGCTCTATTGATTTCGCACTTGATTCTGTAGTAAATGGATTGAATTCCGGTTCTACTTCGGGAGTTAATTGTTGTTTCGGTGGGATCGAAAGTGTCTTCGTTTCTGATTTTTGATCAGGAACTGTCATAAACGGATTGGAATCGATGGTAGGAGTGTCGTTAGTACTATTTTCGATTACCTCAAACGGTGACTTATTATTCTCAAGTTTCTTAACAGGCAGTTCTTCTTCTGTAAATGGGTTTTCTTCAACTTGAGTTTGTTCAACCGGCTGAATTTTCTGATCTGACAAACGGGGTTGATCTGACGCTGCGTCAGCTTGTTTAAACGGATTCACTGAATTTTCTTTGCCGGGAATCTTTTCAACTGGGTTCGTTTCTTTAGAAAGCGAGCTTGCAGTTGAATCCGAAGCTGGTAAACCAAACTGTGGGCCTGTCTTAAACTCTGATTGAGTTGGAGTAAGTGACTCCACTTTTTCAAGAGGTGTTTTTACCGAATCCGAAAAGGGATTCTCGGTGGCTTCGGACACTTTCATTTCTGAAGATTCACGGAAGTCAAGACCTTTGGGAGGGGCTTCAAAAGTCGTCCCCTTCTTGGACTCATTAACTTCAGCCACTTTCTGGTCATCGGTTACAACTTCATCAGAAGCTGCCATAAGTTTAATCTTGGAAGACTTTGTGTTCGGTTCAAATGGTATTTCGCGTGTCTTTTTTTTCTGAGTAGGTAACAGTTTTGCAGTGCGGGCTGTCAATTCAGAAAGCTCAGCAGGTACTTTACTGAGAGGAATTTTAAGTGGAGCTGTATTTTTTTCCGTTTGATTTTTCACGGCTGAAGGGGCATCGGGAGGTGAGTTATTATCCACACCATCCAACGATTCTAATTGACTCACTTGGCTTTCATCAGCACCAGTCTGCATTCCCTTCTGTGCCTGAAGGAACATCAAAAAACCCAGACCAACGACTCCAGAAACGGCGATGAGTTTGATTGCTACATTCGACATGGGACTCCCTTCCCGCTGAACAAGCTCTTAAGTAATACAAATTGTATTGAAGCTGATAGCAAACCCGAGATAAAAATCTTTCAACCTAAGCTGAAGTGATTATTGGTATCTTTAGCTCACACTAAAACTATCGAAGAAATTCAAGGATTGCTTCTTGCGAGGGATTCATAGCAAATATTACAAATCATGGGAAGAGAATATTTGAGAAAATTTACGTATCTGCTTTCAAAAATTGATGATACGGAAATGAGTCGATTGACTAGATATTGAGATTTACTCTGTTTGAGGTGGTTCAGTATCAAAATCAAACCACTTCATCGCACTGCTCATCGGTTCGATCCTCAGTACAACATATCCATCTTGAAAGATACGAACAGTCCCCGTTGACTCTGAAACAGCAATCGCAATTGCTCCAGTCGATTTAGAGATGGCTGCAGCAGCCCAATGTCGCGCTCCTAAACCTTTAGAGAGAGTCAGACCCTCTGCTGAAGCGTTCAAAATACGACCTGCAGATTGCGCAATCCCCTCAGAGCTGATAATAAATGCTCCATCAATTTGTGCCAGCTCTTTCATGCTTTCTTTGACACGTGGATTACTCACAACCCGATCTTTTTGTGAGTAGCCTTTAAACGGGTCATGGACCTGCTCATGCGAAAGACTTAAGACTTTGCGATGATTTCCTACTACGAATAAGGCACCAACGGGTTTTCCTTCACGGCCTTCCCGACCGATTTCGACAGCTAAATCAACGACTGTACGTAACGTCTGCAAAGGAACTTTGGTTTCCAATCTTTGTAAATCACGCGAAGTCAGTTTCGCTAAGTGATCTGCAAGACTAACGATACTTAGGGAATCAGCGTATTCTCTCTCGAATCCTGCATAAAGGGCAATGATTCGTTCGCCTGATGCCAAAAATTCATCTGCAATCGCTTCTAAAATCGCCTGGCTGATTTGAACTTGCCGTGTTTGTGGTTCGTGAATCAAAGGTACTAAGGCGATGCCGTCTTCCTGAGCAGCGCGCTGAACGTCAGGCTTATCAGACGAAACGACGAGACGTAACTTCCCCAAAGACTTCTTGATTTCCAGAAAATCATAGGGGATATCAGCTAACAGGAAGACGACTTCGATCTCACACTCACTAGCCAATCGTTTGGCGGCTTTCAACAAGCTAGATAATTGTGGAGAGAGCTCAACTCGTTGCATGTCCGGTCTCAGTGGGAGTAGATAACCTATTATCGCTTTTTACTTTATACTTTCGCGCACTTTAGGTATCTGACTAGTTTGCACCAGCAACAGCATCCTCAAAAAAATTCGTGGTTAATTCGAGACGCCCAAGAAGTGTTCATTTGAACCATCCACCAGGGCAGTGAGAATATGGCTATTTGCAGTCACTTGCCTACCTTCGCGTCGCTGCTCTCTCAGTGTAAAATAATTGACGTCAGCGTCAACTCATAAGTGATTGCCAGCTCTGAAAAAAAGCAGTCTCGTCTTAAGTTTGGAATGCAATAGAGAATTTTTTCCATAGTTCCTCAGCTTGAGAGCAAACCAAGTTTGTAAAGTTCAATTCTTTATTGAGCTTCAGACTTCTTGTTTTCCTGGGCAATCTCTGTGGGATCCACCAATGTTTCTACCCGAGACGAAATGGCTCGCATTGCCCCTTGCCCCTGAAATATCCCTACCTGCGCTTTATCAAGAAAAACGTCTTGTAAAACTATGATCCCCTTCTCGATATCCATTTTAATGGTCCCGGACGGTGTTTTTTGAATTAATTGTAGCCCAATTTTAGGATCATTTTGCCGTGTCAGAATCTTCGTTTTGAATTTGATTTCAGCAATTTGGTCTTTTACAGTTTCCAATGTGAAAGTTCGTCTGATTGGAATTTTTTTTCTTAATTTTTTTCCAACAGCAACTTCGATCTCATAATCTTCTTTCCAGGTATCGCCGATTTTTACTTCCTTTTCCGGGAGTGGAATCAAGAATCCCTGGTTTTCTGGTTTTGAGTCACCTGCTTTTGGAATGATCGTTCCTAATGGGGAATAGACTATCCGAGTTGGTTTACCGATTGTTTCTCGTATTTTCTCATATTGTTTCAGGTCTTTTTGTTTTGGGTCTTGGGAGTCAAAAGTTGCCGGTGCCTGTTTATCAAACTGCGCACTCATTTGCACACGGTCAATCATAGTTTCCAGAGTGCCATTTCCCTTTTCATCAACCCATACCACACGATAGTGTTTTTCGGTTTTGGCGGTGTTGATTGTAGTTTGTTTGTTCTGGTTCAGTTCCACTGATATTTTGTTCTCTGAATCGACCGTATAATGCACGAACTGGGAAGGCGTAAATTTATAGCGTAAAAGGTATTGCGCTGCATCTTCCTCTGCAAAAGTAAGATTGTAAGATACAGAGGAACAAATCAAACTCAAAGATAGTACGCAGAACACAAAGGACCGCATCAGGGACTCCTTCCCTTAGTGAAAATGGGTTACTAAATTCCTTAACCTTTGCTGAGACTAACACATCGATGAAATTATGGGGAGGTCATTTTTTCGGAAGTCAGAAGAAATTCATCGGCAGACATCATTCAGCACCATATTTCGGCTGCCCCCCCCAGCCCAACTTGCGATTGAGCCGAGAATAGTAGTTGAAACCGGGGATACGCGCGAGTTTAAATGCGACAGTCGCTTTTGAAATTTCCAGACGGTCCCCGGAAGAATAAGGCACTTTGATTTGCCCGTCAATCACCAGCATCGCGCCTGGTGGAACATTGGCAGCAGTCAAAGAATAAAGGGCATTCGCATTGTCAACTAAAGGACGATTCGAGGGGGTGTGCGGGCAAATTGGTGTGATCACAAACGCCTGAAGGTCCTGTTTCAGAATCGGACCTCCTGCCGATAAACTATGTGCCGTCGATCCAACAGGAGTACTGATGATGAGCCCATCTCCGCTATAGGTCGTGACTAATTCATTATCTATAGCCAATTCCACATCAATCATTGACATGGCACCTGCTGAACTAATTACAACTTCATTGAGCCCCAAATAGGAATTAGTCGTTCCGTCAGCCAGATGATGTTTGCATTCAAACATTAAGTGCTCAACAATTTTGTACTTTCTTTCGAGTATCAGCGGGAAGTTCTTGCAGAAACCTTCAGGGGTCAAGTCAGCTAAAAAACCTAACCGCCCCAGATTAATTCCGATCATCGGTAGTTGGTTCAGGCTCATCTGACGGCAGGCCCTGAGGATGGCTCCGTCACCACCGAGCACAATCACCAAATCCGCATCGGAGTTATCTGGATCGAAGTCTTCGATAACTGAAACTGAAGAGACATAGACAGAAGGTTGTGCTTTGAGATACTGATGGATTTGATCCCAGGCTGTTTGTATATGCGTACTTTGATCACGCTGAAGAAACATGATATTTAAAGGGCGATCAGACATATCCCACTTTCAGAGCAGAATCAAAGATTGATGAAGACTATGATATGCCCGGTATTATATGCATCTTTCAGGTTGTATCCAATGTCACGTCCTTAGTTCTTAAACAACGCTGAAAATTATTGTTAGTCAAAAAACAGACGAAATGCAAAAGGGATCGAGTTCGAGAGGATCTCATCTCAACAAGCCCTGCTCAACTGTGAATTTGATTGCCGATCGACTAGAATTCATGCTTTATTCTATTTTATCTGACTTTCACCAATGAAATGTCTCCATGAATTACTTTGCACATGGAATGAGATTTGTTGATCGCCCCTATTTTCTGACAGGAACCGCCCTGCCCGATTTGCTATCAGTCGTCGATCGTCGTGTCCGACTGCGGCGAAAAAATGTGCTCCCATTCACACAAGATGAATCATGGATCCAGTCTGAAATCGCCTCTGGTATCAAACAACACCTTGATGACGACCATTGGTTTCACTCGACTCAGGGTTTTTTGGAAATCAGTACCGATCTCTCTCTGATGTTTCGTAAACTCTTTGTCGACGATCAATACGCACGCGTCGGATTTCTGGGACATATCGTGACGGAACTGTTATTGGATACAGTTTTAATGGAGCAAAATCCAGGATTGATTGATCATTATTATGAAGCGTTTCATCAAATCGATTCATTAAAAGTAGAGATTGCTACAAATAAAATGGCCACCAACAAAACCGATCAGTTAAAACACTGGCTCATCCACTTTTATAAAGAAGGTTTTTTAAAGGATTATCTTGTCCCACAAAAAATGTTGGTACGCTTGAATCAAGTTATGAAACGAGTCAAACTACAGCCATTACCTGGAGAAACGATTCCAATACTGAAAACCGGCCGCGGGATCGTCGAAAAACGTCTCAACGATTTATTGCCGCCCGAACATTATGTGTCTTAATTGATTGAAAGAAAACAACTATGAAGTACGGCTTGAATATGCTGCTTTGGACTTCCGATGTGAATGAGTCGCATTTCGGACTGCTTGAACAGATTAAAGGCTGGGGATATGACGGCGTTGAATTACCTGTTTTTGAAGCCGACGAACAGAAATTTTCGCAGGTTGGAAAAAAACTATCTGAATTAGGTTTAGAATGTACCGCCGTCACAGTTTGCACCCCTGAAGAAAACCCGATCTCCAGTGATGCGAAAATCCGCGAAGCGGGGTTATCTCGGTTGAAACGTATGATTGATATGTGTGCCGCTTCAGGAGCAACTCATATGTGTGGCCCGATACACTCTGCTCTGGGTGAATTTTCTGGTGCAGGAAGAACAGCCGATGAATGGAATTATGGTAAAGAGACACTCGCCAAAGCAGCCGACTATGCACAAGAGCATGATGTGATGCTCGTCTGTGAATATCTGAACCGTTTCGAATGTTATTTCTTAAACTGTGCAGAAGACTGTGCACAGTTTACGCGTGAAGTCAATCACCCGCACCTAAAAATGATGTATGATTCGTTTCATGCCAATATTGAAGAGAAATCCATTACTTCCGCAGTCAAGGCATGTGCCGATCAGATGGTGCATGTGCATATCTCTGAAAACGATCGTTCTACTCCTGGCGAAGGTGGAGTGAACTGGGATGAAACGTTTTCTGCTCTGAAGGAAGTAAACTATGATGGTTGGTTAATGATTGAAGCATTTGGGTTGGCATTACCAGAATTGGCAGCAGCAACTCGAATCTGGCGAAAAATGTTTCCAACCGAAGAACATTTAGCAACCAAAGGACTGGAATTCATGAAAACCCGCTGGGAAAGTTGAGTTTCGATGCTTTGATTTAATAGAGAGTAAACATCGTGCTGAATGTTTACTCTCTTTTTTTATTCAAGCAACAGCTTTGTCTACAATTTCCATCGCCGATGCGCAAAGCGCTTCCGCATCATCGATTAGTGGTGCTTCTGCAATTACCCGAATGATAGGTTCTGTATTACTGGCTCTGACTTGTACCCAACGGTCATCCCAATCCAACCGCAGGCCATCACCCTTTGATGCTGTTGCAGAATCAAAATGGTTTTCAAGGGCGTTGCAAGCGTGATCAACTTTTTCTCTGGGACAAGTGATCTTGTTTTTGACGATGCTGTATTGAGGTAATGCATCAGCCCATTCACTCAAGGGCTTTTGGGAACCAGCCAGGCCTGCCAGAATATAAGCCATACTGACATAGCTGTCTCGTACATAGCCTACTTGAGGATCGATCACTCCCCCGTTTCCCTCGCCGCCAATGATTGCGGATTCCTGTTTCATTTTGGCACAGACATGGGCTTCTCCAACATATGAGCGGAAAAAGGGGCAATTATACTTTGCTGCGATATCTGCCGTGACTCGACTCGTTGAGCCATTAACGACAATCGGTCCGGGAGTTCTTGCTAGAACATAATCTGCGGCCAGCGCTAAAGTAAGCTCTTCTCCTATATAGCGACCTGTTTCATCTACAATTGCAAGACGGTCCGCATCAGGGTCTTGGGCAAAACCAGCGTCCGCTTTGTGTTTGACAACTTCTTCACAAAGAGAGGTGAGGTTTTCTTTGAGAGGTTCTGGAGTGTGTGCAAACTGACCATCTGCCGTGCCACCGAGAACAATGACTTCACAGCCTAGTGCTTCCAATAATTGAGGAGTAGCAACTGCTCCTGAACCATGATTGCAATCCAAGACGACTTTGAAATTTTTTTGTTTTGTCTTTTCAATATCGATCAGTTTTAAGACTCGTTCAATATGAGGTGCTGCCGGGTCATCATAGAGTTCTAGTTTTCCCAACTTGTCCCAGGAAACATCGTTGAAGGTTTCGTGATTGAGTACATCAAGTAGTGCTTCACCCTGTGCTTGGTCATAGACAGAACCGGCTGCTGAAAAAGGCTTCAAACCATTCCAGGGAATGGGATTGTGACTGGCTGTAATTTGAATTCCACCAGCGGCCTTCAGATGTGTAACAAGAACGCCACAGGTGGGAGTCGTTGCGATGCCAGCATCAATTACACGACAACCTGTCGCTATCAACCCGGCAATGACCGCATGACGTACCATTTCACCACTCGCCCTACCGTCACGCGATAGAACTACCGTCCCTTGGTTGGCTAATGTTCCCACTGCTGATGCAAATTTTGTTAAATATTCAGGAGTTAATCCATTTCCGACAACACCCCGTAATCCAGAAATACTGAGAATCCGTTCCGACATAATTACACCTGAAAATTAGGTTGAGTCAAAATTCAATCATTCAAAAGTTGTATACTCTGGAAAACCATAGTTAAGCTCGCTTCAATTGACAATCCCTGTCTTGAGAGAAATCAATTTGTTCTTACAGGATTTATCCACTCCTCGGCTTGCTGCTGGCATTCAATAACACATTGCCTCGTGAGCTCCAATAATTCTTTTTCTGCACCTCTGTCGCAGTATTGCTTGATCAACTCTGCAGAAATTGGTTTGCCAAATACAACTCGCACAGGTTTCAATCGAAGAAAATAGGCTCCGCGTGGCAACGCGCGAAACGCCCCTGCAACTCCAATTGGATAGATTGCACATTCAGTTCGCTTTAATAAAGCCAAAAAACCGGGTTTGAATCGTTGGACTGTTCCATCGTCTGAACGCGTACCTTCTGGAAAAATACCGACAAAGTTCCCGTTTTCTATATTCTGAATGGCAGCACGAAAACTTTGTGAACTTGCCGCCTTTCGACTAATGGGAATCACGAATTCGCGACGCAGGAAACAACCCAAAATTGGTATCCGAAATAGAGAATCACGTGCCATGAAGCTCACCGGACGGGTAAGTGGGAGACCAATTAGCAAGGGATCGAGAAAACTCTGATGATTACTGATCATCAAGCCTCCTCCCTCTACTGGCAAATGCTCTTTTCCCCGTGACTGGTAGCGCAGCCAAAACGCAAAAAAAACTTGCAGGATCCATTGAAAAAGAATCCAGAGAAAATTTCTGCGATTACTATTAGCTGTCGAAACTTGTTTAATTTCTGCCAACTCCGTCGCCTCTCAATTTATCTCTTTGAGATTCAGCTTGGCAGGATCCAGGACAACATGTTTGATCAACTCTCGCTTCCAGGTATAGGTAATATGTACTTTTCCGTCAGCCGTTTGAATGACTGCGGGGTAGGAGTACTCACCTTTTTGGTTTTCAAGAACAAGGCCCGTTTTCCAGTTTTTTCCATCTGAAGAAATTGCGACATGTAAAGGGCTTCTGCCTTTCGTTGTTGGGTTATACACTAAAAGTGAACGACCATCTTTGAGTGTGACCGCGTCTGTACCGCTATTGGGATTGGGAAGCGAAGTGGCAGTGACTTCACTCCAGGATCGCCCATTATCATCAGACCATGCTTCGACAATTTTACCTAATCTCCGACTTCGGCAGAGAATTTGTAAGCGATCTCCATACCGAAGTACGGACGGTTGAATCGCGCCAACTTTATGGCCATCGTTGAGTGGGCCAGTCCGATGCCATGTCTTTCCTAAATCGGGAGTCCACTCCATCTGTAACTGCCAGCCATCATGTTCCGTGCTCGCGGGACACAAAAGAGTTCCATCAGACAGAAGAAAGGGCTTATTTTTTACTGGACCAACAAAACCATCCGGTAAGCGTGTCGCTTTACTCCAGGTCTTTCCGTGGTCGTGAGAAATCTTCAGCATCCCCCACCATTCACTTGGATTGGGTCCCACTTTGTAAAAAAGCAATAAGGTCCCCGGTTTCGTTTGAAATAAGACAGGGTTCCAGCAGGGCCAGCGATGATTAGCGTCTTGGATGCCATCAGCAACACTGACGGGTGCCGACCACCCTGCCCCTGTGTTGCGGGAAAGCCAGATTTCCACATCTCGATTTTTTTCTGCGGTGCCACCAAAAAATGCACAGACTAATCCTTCTGGTGTCTCTGCAATCGTCGAAGCGTGGCAAGAGGGAAATGGAGCTTCATTATAAACAAACTCTTGCATCACAAGCCCAGGTTGCTCAGGAGTCGTTGCTTGGGGAGCTTTTCCCATTAACGCTGTTTCAGCAAAAAAACCAAAGTACATAGGAAACATAAGAATGATAAACGCTTTTACAGATTGCAAGCGGGGCATAGTTGTACCTTCTTTGCTAAGGGCTCATACTTCGGTTTCAATCAACAAATGAAAAGCTCAGGATATCATTCATTGTAGAGGAGTGGAATTGGCAACGAAAATCTAATCTAAGTAAAAAGAGAAAATCTACTCTTTTTCTCAAATAGATGGGCTTAATTGAGCTTTTGTAAAAGCAAGGTACAGTATCGAGATACTAGCGGGCGAATTGTTTTTTAAGCTCAACATCGATAGGATGATAGATCACTTTACGGGCTGTTTCCTATTGCTCGTCTTACTGGAATTGTCTCTCGTTTCGTATGAAATAGTGTGAATTTCTCATTTCTATTTCATCACAAATGAAGTTACTAAAATATCTAGTTGAGCTTGAAAAGCCAAATTATTTCCCATAGCAAGAAAGTAAATCCAATGGATGCCGAAGCATTGAAATTAGCAACTCTCTGTCTACATGGTGGCCAGGAACCAGATGGTACAACAAACTCACGGGCTGTTCCCATTTATCAGACAACTTCTTACACTTTCAACGACACTGATCACGCGGCCAGACTTTTTGGCCTTCAGGAATTCGGGAATATTTATACGCGGCTGATGAATCCGACGTGTGATGTCTTGGAAAAGCGACTAGCCTTACTGGAAGGTGGTTCTGGAGCTTTAGCCGTCGCTTCCGGGCAAGCTGCTGAGTCACTCGCGATTCTTAACATTGTGGAATCTGGACAGAACATTGTCTCTTCGTCCAGTTTGTATGGGGGAACATATAATCTGTTCCATTACACCTTTCCAAAATTCGGTATCAAAACCAATTTTGTGGACCAGAGTGATCCTGAAAACTTCAAAAAAGCAATCGATGACAATACCCGATGTATTTATGTAGAAGCAATTGGTAACCCGCGCTGTGATATTCCCGATTTTGAAGCCATTTCTAAAATCGCTCATGATGCAGGGATCCCGTTAATTGTTGATACAACCTTGGCGTCGCCTGCATTGTTACGAGCTTTTGAGTACGGCGCAGATATTGTGGTTGCTTCTTGCACAAAATTCATTGGCGGTCACGGTACTTCGATTGGCGGTATTATTATTGAAAAAGGCGGCTTTCCTTGGGATAACGGAAAATTCCCTGGCTTGACCGAACCCGACCCCAGCTATCACGGTCTTAAATTTTATGAGACATTCGGAGGGATGAATATCGCTTATATTCTCAAAATTCGCGTACAATTACTCCGCGATTTGGGACCGGCAATGAGTCCTTTTAATGCGTTCCAGTTCTTACAAGGCTTAGAAACTCTCCATCTGAGAATGGAACGTCATAGCCAGAATGCGATGGCAGTCGCTCAGTTTCTGGAAAGTCATCCTAAAGTTTCCTGGGTGAACTACTGTGGTCTCGAATCACATCCTTCATTCAAAATGGCGCAAAAGTATTTACCCAATGGATGTGGTGCCGTATTTGGATTTGGAATTCAAGGCGACACACCGGAGCAACAACAGTCGAATGGAGTTAAACTGATCAATAACGTAAAATTGTTCTCCCATCTGGCAAATGTGGGCGATAGTAAATCTCTGATCATTCACCCCTCCAGTACAACGCATCAACAATTGACTCCAGAAGAACAATTAAGTTCGGGAGTCACGCCCGATTTTGTGCGGTTATCGGTGGGAACAGAAGATCAAGCAGACTTAATAAACGACTTGAAGCAAGCTTTGGATCAGATCTAATCTCACATGCTTCGCCTAGTATTCAAATTCTCCCAGGAATCGACTGCGAAAATCAGTCGGTTCCTGAATTTCAAATAAGTTTGTGGATGTTATCAGCAGAGTCGGACGATAATTCTTTGTATCAACTCAGAGAAGGCACATTGATTCGCTTGTCGAATCATTTTACGAGAATTAAAATAAATCAACTTGTTTATCGCCCTTGTAGCTCAATTGGCAGAGCAACTGACTCTTAATCAGTAGGTTCTAGGTTCGATTCCTAGCGGGGGCATTGACAAAGCCTTAGTTCAATGTGAACTAAGGCTTTGTTTCTGAATAGGTTTCCACAGTGAATCGTTTCGACCCATATTATTTACTTTGACTTCAAATCAATGTCGATTTTATTCTCGCCCTCTTTAATGGTATATTCAAGTCCGCTGGTTGAATGTTGCTGATATTTAACAGGAAACCTCGGTTTGGCTGGTGCAACATCCCCCCCCTCAAGCATTTCTTCTGCAGACATTTCTTCGGTGTTTTTACCAACCGTAGGAGGTTGGATTAATACTTTGTAACTGCCTAAGGGAAGTTCTGATTTCCGTTCCCCATCGCGAGCCCATGTAATGGAGTAATTTCCATCCGCATCAGTCTCACCAAATGCAGCATATCCGGCGTCCATTTTCATAAAGAGTAATTGTGTCCCTTCATCAATGGTTTTTCCATCAAGAGTCAACTTGCCATTGACGCTCCCCATAGGACCGTAGTCTGTTTTGCTTGAGCATGCCGAGAAGAGGAATCCCATCAAAATAATCAATAATGAAGACATAGCAACACGCGACAAATACATGAATATAATTCCTTTATGATCACAAAATTCAGACGCAGATTAACTTAGTATTAATAACCAAGTAACAAATGAAGTCGTCAATTTCATTAAGAAATCAGACCTAGAATTCTCCAATTGGTTGGCCATCATCACGTGTGGCTAACTGCTTTAGAGTTTCAAGGTGAACGTTTTCACTGAGAAACCGCACTGAACCATCTGCGAGCAGAACCTGGACTCCTCCAACATGGAAAGACATCAAGGGATTATTGGCACCTACATTACTACCCATACCAGGAAAGAGTTGATTGGCAAACGGCTCTTGGTTAGGACTGTACCTGACAGTGGTCAGATTGAAACAACGTTGATCAGAATTTGCTGCAACTGGTTGAAGATTAGGTGGTGTACCAGTTACCCGAAGTCCCATCAGCCAGCCGTGTGTGGTGCCAGTCGCTGCCAGCTTGGAGTACGTTCCGGCAATAAGACGTTCAAGTTCTCCATTCGCCTCTCCAATCATGATGGTGTTACTCGAGCCATCAGTGCAGTCGCGCAACCGTATCCCTTTATTTGGAACGAGCATCCCTCCACCCGAAATCAGACCAAGGCTACCATCATCAAAAATACGACTTTCAGTAAATGTCGTTGGATCAGCGGCTCCTGTGATACCGGCATAATGAGCAAAAGGACAAAACGACCCATTTCGAACTGCCAGAGTTGATGAAGGACATGTGAATGCGGGGATACGCCCTGCTTGATTGACAATCACACGATTTAAATCGCCTGCGCTGCCAGCACCTTCATTGACATAGCCAGGGGACTCCCCTTCCCATTCCATTGAATTATACATAGTGGCGAGGTCCATGAATGGTAAGATTAATCCATAAAAACTGGGACCAAAACTATGGCCACTGCCGCCATTACGCGGTACACCGGAGTGAACACCTCCTGGAGGAAATTGTGAAAATGTTTCATAGTAGTTGTGCAGGCCAATTCCAAGTTGTTTCAGGTTATTTTTGCACTGAGATCGACGCGCCGCTTCGCGTGCCTGTTGAACGGCTGGTAGAAGTAACGCAATTAGAATGGCGATAATGGCAATGACGACCAACAATTCAATGAGTGTGAAACCACGTACACTTTTTCTCATAATTAATAATCCCAGGCCAAAAAAGAATCCACCCCTTAGAAAATAAATAAAGGTATTCGCTTATCCATCGTGATAATAAAGTGCAGAAAATCCAAATGGGGTGTATGTATGGATCTTTCTCCTATTCAAATTCTCCTCTCGAGTTTTGTATTCCCCTCAGATTTTGTGAATATTTGATGAATTTGTTGGAATTAGTCAGTAAATTCATTAATCAAAAAAAAAACGAAACATTTCCGGGGGAATTGTGCGTCAATTTGGAGAAGAAGGCAGATAGTTCACAACATGCCGATGAGGTCGATCAACGGCGCCAGTAATCTCCTTATCAATGTGACTCGATGAAGCCTTCTGGAAATGTTTTTGCCAAGTTAATGGTCACTTATGATCGTGAACTGTTACGGTATATAATGATGCTGATCCCTCGTCGGGATGATGCAGAAGAAGTGTTACAACGAACAGCACTTGTGTTGTGGGAAAAATTCGAGGAATACGACCAAAATAGAGAATTCCTGCCATGGGCAACTCGTTTCGCCTATTTTGAAGCGCTTAATTTTCGTAAGGAATGCGCCCGTAGCAGGCTGATATTCAGTGAAGAGATCATGTCGCTGCTGACTCAATCACGAAAAGAACAAGAATCATATTTGAGCCAGCGGCGTTCTGCACTCAAACAATGTCTGGCTGAACTTTCCACAGAAGATCGAAACATGCTGGAGCGAAGATATTCAGATTCATCAACGATTAAGTCACTGGCTGAGGAACAAGGACGTACTGTCAAAGCACTCTATCGACGGCTAGACCGAGTGCGAAAATTAATTACTGATTGTATCGAACGCCGAGTCGCTTCGTTGGACAGGATATAAAGGATCTTTTCAAATGCCAGCATCAATTCCTGATGAGCAAATCCCCGAAAGTGATGTCGATCTCATTCGACGTTTACTTGATGGGCATATCTCCGAGGAAGAGTTTGAGACAATTCAAATCCGCCTCCAGTCTGATACTGCTTTTCGAGATCAATATGTCCAGTTAGTCGACCTTGAAACTGCGCTTTATGAAGAATGCTCAGCACCGAATTCCAGTACGCATTCATCTGGTATCGTACCATTAAAAATTCCGCTACGGCTGAAATCCAATAGAAAATTCATCGTTATTACTCTCTGTACTGTCTGTTTTTTGTTTGTTCTCTCTTTCTTAATAAACTCAGTTTCAAATAATGCTCTCCCTCCCAGAAAGAGGCTCACTGAAACTCCCAAAAAAACAAATCCTAGTATCATTTACACTTCGAATAATAATAAGAAGAAAGAAACTCCAGATATTGCAATTTTAACTTATGTTGAAGGAATCGATTCGAATGAATTGAAACTGGGGCGATGTTTTAAGGCTGGTACGCTTAAAATTCCTCATGGAAAAATCAAACTTGAATTTTTCAGCGGGGCGCAAATTACGATTATTGGACCGGCAGAGATTGATATGATCTCAAGGTCGGCTGCGACTCTACGGTCAGGAAGGGCAACCGCACAGATTCCTGAATCAGCAATTGACTTTGTTATCAATGCACCTGAGGCTGCTGTTGTTGATTTAGGAACAGAGGTTGGAATTCAGGTCGATCAAGATGGTTCAACTGATATCGATGTGATTAAAGGTAAAGCAAAAGTCTCTATTCTCGGAAATGATGGAAAGTCCATCGCCAGTCAGAATGTAAATGAGTCACAACGCGCACACGTTGATCAAAACAGAATGGCTATCAGAAACAAACTCGACAATTCTACAACTGTTGTTGAAACTCCATCGGTAGCCTTACCGGTGAGAGAGGATTATGTAGACGCGATTAAACAATCAGAGCCTCTGGTCTACTGGCGTTTTGAATCTGAAGACCATGGGCAGGTTCGTAATGAAATGAGTCCTCAATGGCCAGCCAACCTCATTCGAAATTTCGATGAGCCAAACAGTTTACAGATTGTCGATGGTTATGCTCGATTTAATCTCTCGCGAAACCCTCGCATGATCATGTCTGCAGATCCATTTCCACTTCTTAATGAAGGACCTTTTTCAATCGAGTTTTGGTTAAAACCAGATCGATTATCACACATGACTTGTCTGTCGGTCGTTCAAGAAGATGACGATGTGGGAATTAAACATCTAAACGTTATTGAGATCATGACTAAACGACACCTTTCACATCTTGTACACGATCTCGGCAACATCCGTTTTCTCCAACGATATCCTCCCAGCCCTGATGGATTTACTGGGGCAAATCTCTTCTCGAAAGAAAGATGTACTCCTGGTCAATGGATGCAGGTTGTTGTCGTTAAAAAAAATGATATGCTTGAGATGTATATTGATGGAGCAATTACCAGACGCGTTTTTATAAATGTGGAGAATGAGCCATCAACTTACAAGCTATATCTTGGTCAACTCAGAATTGTGAATACACTGCGACAGTTTGTTGGTGCGATTGATGAATTCGCGCTTTACAAACGAATCTTAGGTCCGGAAGAGATCTACAACCACTATCGCTTGATGTTCTGGTAACGATAATCTGAGTCTGTGACTTGCTAACTTGTCTTTTTTTCGTGGTTAGTAGCAGTACGAACGGAAGAGAAGAATCACTTTAAAGCGGGCCTGTCGCCCTTTACACTTAGCCAGTACCCAGTATAATGCAAATGTCATGGCAGTTCGTGACGAGCAGAGACAAGGTGTAGGTATAACCGACTCTGAGTCGTTTTTCTCTTCCCGCTTCATTCTGCGTAGCAGGGCTTCTACGTAAGTTTTCGCTTCAGTTTTTTGTTGCTCTATCTGCTTTTTGTTTTTTGGGACTACGGGTTTGCTATACTTTCAGCGTGACCGTATGTCATAGGTTTTTATGTTGGAGCGCAGAAATGCCACAAGGTAAAATCAAGAGGTTAGTTTCAGATCGCGGTTTTGGCTTCATTGAAGGAGAACAAGGTGACTTGTTTTTCCACCATTCTGAAATACAAGGGTTAACTTTTGAAGAACTTCAAGAAGGTCAAATGGTTGAATATGAAGTTGGTGAAGGCCGTAAAGGTCCCTGCGCTACATCTGTCCGAGTTGCCGAGTAATCAGTATATCCTGATTACTTTATTATCGACTAACAAACACCGCTGGATTTTTTATTCGGTGGTGTTTTTGTTTGGATGCCACAAGCTACTGTCTTGAATTAGGTAAATCGGTGATTGAAAACTATTGTTTGCTCAATATGATGGCTCGCGTTTGAATTTAATGGAGCTAAGTCAGCCTCGCAAATCCTGTGTGTTTTACTGGGCCACCAATCCGTTTTCGAATCTCTCCGTCTTGGATTGCAGTGGCAAGTTCTGCAAATACTTCATCTAATGCGGCAAGATAGGCTTCGACATGTCGTGGCTCATGTGCAAGGCTTGCGTTAAAAGCACCACCGGCAAGAAAGCCGTGATTCAGCATGCGAGCAGTCATTAATGTAGTCAGTGCTGCTGCTTCTGGATGATCGAATGTCAGTACCGCCATCGCTGGATGACCTCCCGTATTAACAGGTACTTTGTGCTTACATCCAAGTTTTTCCCAGCCTTCAATGGCGAGAGATCCAATATGCGCCAGATGAGCAGGAATATCAAATTCCATTTGTTTCTTTACGCATGCTACTGCTGCGGCGGGTCCCACACCTTCTGTCCAGAATGTACTGGAGATAAATGATTCTTGTGCGGCTTGCATGACTGCTTGTGTTCCAATGATTGCCCCGATGGGAAAGCCATTACCGAGTGCTTTGGCGAAGACCGCTAGATCCGGTTCAACGCCATAATTACGGTGTGCGCCACCTAGGCAGAGTCGCCAACCACTTGAAATCTCATCGAAGATTAATGGTGTATCAAGGCGATCACAGCGCTCACGGACGCCTTCAAGAAAATTTGGATCGGGATCTGTTTTTCGAGTTGGTTCCATTACTACCGCAGCTAATTCATGACCGTGTTTCGTAATGATTTCGTCGAGTTCATCAAGTTTGTTATAATGGAACGTCAACGCGGTACCCGCTAAATTGGTGGGAACGCCACGTGGTTCAAGGCCCGGTAGAAGGTGACCGGTTAAATGATCGATTTGTTGTTTTTGGTCATTTTCATTTACAGTTAAATTTGCGGCGAGATACCAATCATGCCAACCATGATAGCCGCAAATTGCGACCTTATCGCGTCCAGTAAATGCGCGTGCGATACGAACCGCAACAACCATTGACTCACCACCCGCGCGAGTAAACCTTGCATTTTGTGCCCAGGGATGAATTTTGAGCAGTAATTTTGAGAGTTCTAGTTCGTCAGCCGTTTGTAAAGTCGCCATCGATCCAAGAGTAACACGACGAATCACAGCTGAATTCACATCTGGATCACTGTAGCCAAGAATACAGGCAAGAATTCCACCAAGGCTCATATCGATGAAATGGCGTCCTTCGATATCAATGATTTCACAGCCTCTGGCTTCACGATAGTAAGCAGGCCACTGATCTGGCGCAAACATTTCTGGTCGTTTACTTAGTAATTGTGTACCACCAGGGAAGATCTCTTTTGCTTCGCGATAGACAGCTTGTACGTCCGGCGGGTTTTGAGTCAGCGGTAACTTGAGCAGTCGTCTGGCTCCCAGGCAGAAGACTTCTTCCACATCCCCATCAGTCAGATGCTGATTTTTGCATGCCTGCTTCAGTGCCAGTAGTGACTCGATCCCGAGAAGCGTTGGTTTTGCAAATCGAGAGTGGCTGAAATCTGGTCGAATCTCGTCGAGCCATAAAAAACCATCTCCCAGGTTGACACAACGGCTGCGCATTTCCGTAACACAAAAATCGGCACCAAAAAGGAGTCGGGTGGGACCAAAAACTTTCAGAATCGCCTCGAACGCCTCTGGTTCACATACGGCAGAAGTATCAAAATAAACGTTTTCCAATCCTCGTAATGAAGAGATACCTTCGACTGTATGGCGACCACAAAAGCCACGTGCTGCGTGGGCAAGAATCAATTTCGCACCAGGATATCGCTCGCAATGCTGACGAATGTATGTTTGGTTTGCAGGCTCTGCCAACGCTCGTGGAAGCACCATATGCAACATGATCACCAGCTCATACCGATGCGCCAGTTCCCAGGCCCATTCTGGGAGAAATTCTTCCGTGGGTGCAAATAGTGTGTCTTCTCGTTCGGCAAATAAGTGATATACTTTGAATCCAACAAAACCATCTTTAACGACTTGTTGCTCAACTGCTTCTGGCTTTTGACGTGGTGTGACAATCATCAGTCCACGCGAATCTGGTGACTCTTTCACCTGATCTGCCAAAAACTGGTTTGCCGCTTCAACATTCAATGTACGTGTGGGAAATGGAAAAAACAACCCCCCTGTTGGACACCGTTCCGGCATCCAGAGTGAAAGTCTTTCATCATATACTGCCCGAGTAACTTCAGAAGGCCCTGCCGCCGCCAGTGGTGGAGTCAGTGTTCCTAGGTCGGCAGTACGCCAAAGATGTGCATGTGCATCAAATGAATTTGGTGGAACAAAACTCTTTAACTGTTGATCGAACAGTTTGAGATCTTCATCATTGATTGTTGCCCAGACATATGGATTGATTTCATTAGCAGCTTGACTCACGGATGCGTTCATAGTCTTGCCTTAATTCTTTCCAACATAAACAGCATATACTTTGGCACTATTTGCTTTTGGATAACTCACTTTGACTGAGATGTTCCTATTGGCAGGTAACCAGTCATGTGAACCTGGCCAGATCACTTCGAGATGTGTGCCAGATTTTTTGATTTGAGCAGCATCTTTACCAGAGAATCCAGCGAGTGGCTTAGCGCGTTCGTCAAGCAATTCAACGGTGAGAGGCGCAGTTGAAGAGACCCCCTCTACATTCACAAAAAGTTTAGCATCACCTCGAATTTTGAATGGTGCTGTTGCAAAATACGCAGCAGAATCAGAGACCTTTCGAGCAAGATAGCCGAATCCATCGCGCCGGAGTGTTGCGAGGCCAATTTCCATATTTCGTAGTTTGCCACCAGTATCCCAATGTGAATACCACATCATTGTTTGATCACCGATATTCGCAAAAGCATGCCCCTGCAGAAGCGCAGTATTGTCCCACTCATTTTTTTTGCCTCGCGAGATTACTTTGTGATCTGCGACTGGCTCTCGAAAATGAATCCCGTCGTTACTCACAATCAATCCCAAATCGACGGTGACGCCTTCATTCCAATATTCGCTCTCTTTTGGTTTCTTTGTCGCATCCTGCCACATGCCATAAAGCCCGATGATTGCATTACCGCGATTCCAGAGCCCCGCTCCCATGTGTGTTTGTTGGCCAGTGATTGGTTTGGCCGTGAACTGACCTGGCCTTGCAAAAGAAGTTGCTTTCGCTCGTGACCAATTTTTGAAATCAGATGAACGGTACGTGAGCATGACCCGCCCGATATCACTTCCATCCATTCTCCATGTCCATGGAGAGATCAACTGTCCTGTGGCGTAATAAAATCCATTGTAGTGATACAACCCTGAGACTTCGAAACGTTCGCCGCCAGCATTCATGGGACGGTCTCCTATCACTTTCCAACTCAACCCATCAGCACTTGTTGCACTGATAAATGCCCCCCATCGTCTCTCATCAGGCCCAATTCGACTACGTCCACCTCGAACATCATCAAATGGTGGATGTGCGATATAAACGCATTTATAACGACGATTTGGATCAGGGTCTTTGGGATCGTACATTACGGTTAGAAAATCATTCACCTTAGTCAATGAAGGAACCGTAGACTCCACCAGGCAGATATTGTTCTGCTTGTTTCCATTGAATTCAACGAGTCCTAATTTGGGTTTGATCCAATTGACTCCATCCGTACTTTCGGCATAACACATGGGGCGCCACCAACCAGGCGCCTGCCCTGCTTTGATCTCGGTTTCGAACATCCCCAGATACCACATGCGAAACTTTCCATCCATTTGGAGTACACTTCCATAGAGTATCGCATGACCATGATCCGGTGCACCAGCAGGTCCACGGCGTAGAACAGGATTGGCAGGATGTTTCTTCGCTTCTACAGGAGTAAGTTGCAAATTATCTCGCCACGGAATCGCATGATCATCGAAAGAGAAAAAAACAGCCTCTTCCACCTCCGGACCACCTGAAACTGAGACACGAACTGATGATTTCAAGTTGTGCGCGTTTTGCGTTTCTCCTCTGACAGTTTGCGGACTGACCTGCAATGAAAAAACGAATAACACTAGCAGGAGTGTATGTTTTCCCCATGTGGGAACTAGAGATGCAACCTGCAATTGTAGTCTGTTCATTGGAAAACTTTCTGATTCATCTTAGTTCTAAGGGGTCCGGAGCAGAGGTTGGTCATTTTCAGGTACTACGAGTTTCTCGAGCATTCTCAAATCAGCCCCTGTTTTTTCATTGTTTGCGGTAGAGCTCTGGAAATGTGAGTGAGTATCTTGACCTGTCAGCGTTTGGAATTCACTAAAATTACTCTTCGTGTAAGTTGTTTTATCAAAGCGAAACAGGCTGACATCATAAATATTGTGATCTGCAATCCATCGCACGTCCCGCCACAAGATCACTTCTGATACTAAAGGCCCCCGTGACTCGGTGGCTGCAATGTAGTCATATCGCGCGGGTTTTTGTTTCGCTTTAGGTTCACTTCTCATCATCGAATTATGTAGTTTGACTTCTCCACCCGTTGCTTGAAACTTGAGCCCCTGCAACGTAAGTCGGCGTGCATCAAATCGTGAGTGCTTGGATACACGAACTTCATTCACATCGGTCATACGGCGAATATAGACATTATCGATATTGAGCGAACATGGTCGATGTTTTTTCTCACGTCCGGTGACATGTAGGGTTCTTGCTGCCGATGAAAGCACTACGGCATTGCTCAAAGAATATTGCCCTGTATCAAGGAAGTAGAGATCGAACCCAAGGCAATCACGAATAAAAACGCGATTGTAACTCGTCTGACTGTCTCCTGTATCACAGATTCCAGTTGAATTGCCAATCGAGACGAAACCGTCGACACGATATTGGGCTGTTTCGTGTGCGCTAATACCATCATCACCACACTCAATAGCACGAATATTTTCAAATAATACATCTTCACAATGGCCGTGAATGTTAAATCCATCGTTATAGGGATGTGTCGCTGTCAGGTTGCGAATGATTAAATGCGCATTATGATTTTCTTTGTTGCTGCTGAATTGTACGCCAGCTGATCGAGTGGGCACAAAAATATTCGCTTTGGCAAGCTCCATTCCCGGTGATAGCTTTAGATAGAAGTCACCGAATATTTTGTTTGATTCAGATTGTTTCCTGCTAACATCTTCTATGAAAGTCCACTCTCCAGATTCTAGTTCCTCAGGCTTTTTCAGAGGTGCACTCGGCCCTTTTGAAGTACGCCCCATATGATTCATCTTGCCGTTCCAGAGGAAAAACCACCGACTAATAATGGCATTGTTAAGATGGGGCAATAGGTTGCTGCAACGAAACAATCCAGGCTGAACTTCTTGCCATTGCCTTGGATCGAGTGGGTCAGAGCCTTCTAGTATTGCACCATGTCCATCAAGGGTGATCGGCTTACCAGGTTCGCCCTGCACTCCATAAAAACCGGCGTAGTCTCGGTAGACAATGGGAAGCAGGTGAATCGTGTCGCCAGGTTTTGCAATACGAATCGCCCGACTTATAGACTTTACCGGACCAAAGGTTGATGAATCATCGCCAGATGTTGGATCAACTCGGATATCGCGTGCCGAAAGAACTGAAGCCGACAAATGGATATTGAAAATGATCACGAAGATAATAAATCGCAATATTTGATCTCCTTGAGTCAAAACCAATTCAATAGTGTTGAATTTCAATAAAATACTATTATAATGAAAATCGCATTTCAACTATAAACCCTCTCTGCTTATAAAATACTGTATATTTAGCAATTTATTAAGTGGACTCATTGTTGAGGACTAATTAAATTCTTAATAAATAGGTTTTATTTATGCCTGAAGAACCAAGAAAAAACCTTTCGTATCAACTTTCAGAACGGATTCGAGAGTATATTGAGCAAGCTGAACTACCAGATGGCTCCTTGTTTATGACGGAAGCTGAAGTCGCCGAGCAATTTGATGTATCACGTGCTGTTGCACGTGAAGCTGTAGGACAACTGCGTGCAATTGGTTTACTTGAAGGTCGCCAACGGAAAGGACTCATTATCCGGCGTCCTGATCCCGTAAAGCTGTTTTCGGCCAGCCTACCATTTCTGGCAAAATCAAAGCAGGATGTGTCAGAACTTTCACGATTACGCTATGTTCTGGAAGTCGGTGCCGTTGAGCTAGCAGTAAAGAATGCAAGTCCCAGCCAGATAACTCAATTGATGAATATTGCTGAACAGATGAAAACAGTCATCAATTCCAAAACGCAAGTGAATCAGGGCAAGGAACTCGACATTGCTTTTCATTCACTGTTATTGGAAATGACGGGCTCAAAAATCATCGCTGGAATGCAGCGTGTTCTGGTAGACTTCTTTGGTAATATTGCAATCAGTGACTCTCTTGATGATAGCAGTACAGAGCGTATTGCCTGGGAGCATACCGAACTCGCAGAAGCGATTCGTGATCAGGATATTGAACGTGCTCGCGCATTAATTCGTATGCAACTACGTCACTACTTGCCGGAGGCAGAAAGTGAATCACAGCTTGATGAGAAAACAGCCAAAGTGAATTGAAATTTTATTCGACCATCAATAATCTACAAATTTAATATTCTGATAAGGAGCGAGTGGCAGATGAGATTGAGTCGAGTAAAAGCGAAATTAAATCGCGGGGAACCTGTACTAATCACGTGCTGTCACTTCACTGACCCGAGTGTTTATGAGCTTGTCAGCCTGATGGGATTTGACGGGATCTGGCTTGATGTGGAACACCATTCTACCAGTGGGGAAACAGCCGCATCACTGATGCGCGCTGCACGCGTTGGCACATCAGACATCATCGCGCGCCCGGCTAAAGGTGAATTTATGAGAATGGGCCGATTGCTTGAAGCAGGCGCACAAGGAATCATGTACCCACGGTGTGAATCGGCAGAAGAAGCTTTAGAATTAGTTCGTTGGGCAAAATTCGCTCCTGAAGGAGAAAGGGGAGTAGACGGTGCTAATGGTGACAATCCTTATTGCTGTATGCCGATGCCAGAATATTTAAAAACAGCCAACGACCACACGCTACTGATTGCACAACTGGAATCACCCAATGCTCTCGAACAAGCCGAAGCAATTGCGAATGTGCCAGGCATCGATGTGTTGATGCTTGGACCAGGTGATTTGAGTGTGATTGCCGGCATTCCTTATCAGTTTGATCACCCTTTGATCACAGATGCCTACCGCCGCGTTTCAGAAGCCGCAAAAAACACTGGGAAGTGGTGGGGAACAGTCAGCAGTACTCCAAAGCACACACAGATGTTATTTGATATGGGAGCAAAATTCATCTGTCATGGCTGTGATCTGATTATGGTCAAACAGGGAATGGAACGGATTCAAGAACGATATGCTTCGCTTGGTTTTACTTTTGACAATCGATTGATTGCGGAAGCAGAAGAACTAAAGAGCCAGTCCTGAGCGATCAGGAAAACAGATCTTTTTTCACATGTCCTTCAACATCAGTTAAGCGAAAATCGCGACCAGCATGACGATATGTCAGACGTTCGTGATCAACCCCCAGCAGGTGGAGCAAGGTTGCATGCATATCATGCATATGGACTTTATTTTCGATAGATTCATGACCAAACTCATCGGTGGCTCCATAGGAGAATCCAGATTTTACACCTGCACCACATAGAAAATGGGTAAAACCTTTTGGATTATGATCGCGGCCATCGGCTCCCTGCATAAAGGGATTTCTGCCAAATTCTCCTCCCCACCAAACTAATGTATCTTCCAGAAGACCTCGTTGCTTTAAGTCTTGAATCAGACCAGCAACAGGTTTATCTGTGGCTTTGGCGTGAATTTCATGACGTTGTATTTTGCTGTGCTGGTCCCAACGTGGATTGTTGCCATTGTCTGCATAGTTCACCTGAATGTAACGAGTTCCCGCCTCTGCCATGCGGCGTGCTAAAAGACACTGACGCCCAAAGTCTTCCGTTTCTTTCTGATCAATTCCATACATATCAAGTGTTGCTTTTGACTCACCAGAAAGATCCGTGAGTCCGGGTGCGTGTTGCTGCATGCGAAATGCAAGCTCATAGGAATTGATCACAGCAGACAACTCATCATCTTCTTTGTGTGTTTGCAGCTGGCTCTGATTCAATGACTGAAGAAGTGAAAGTTGTTGACGCTGCTTATTGAGAGACCATTGCTGATTTTTGATATTATTGAAGCGTGCTTCCCTGGCTGGTTGCCCTGCTCTTCCCAGTGTGGTTCCCTGAAAATGTGAGGGAAGGAATGCATTCGAGTAATTTCGTGGCCCCCCATTCGCTGAAGAGGGAGAAATTGTAATGAAGCCAGGGATATTCTCGTTTTCTGTTCCCAATCCATAGGTGATCCAGGAACCAACTGAGGGCATGATCAAATTTGTCGTTCCAGTGTGCAGAAACAAAGTGCTAGGACCATGTGCGACGCCATTAGTATGCATACTGTGAATGAAACACAGGTCGTCTACTTGCCGACCAATCTCCGGAAAAAGGTCCGACACCCAATGGCCACACTCACCGTATTGCCGAAACTTCCAGGGAGACTGCATGACCTTTTCTTTACCAAAAGTTCCAGTTTTGGCAATCGTGCGTGAATTCTTAAATTCCAGTTCGGCGCCATTTTTCTTTTCAAGCAGTGGTTTATAGTCAAACGTATCAACGTGACTCGGCCCCCCCTGCATAAAGATGAAAATGATCCGTTTGGCGCGAGGAGTAAACATCGGCTCTTGTGGTGCCAAGGGATTTTGAAGAGCAACACTAGTGGTATTAGCGCGGGTTTGCGAAAGCAAACCTGAGAATGCCAGCGAGCCAAAGCCACAAGCTGATGATCGTAATAGATTCCTTCTTGAAACAGGACGATTCGCATCCAACATGAAAGGCTCCAGATTTATGATTAAGTATTTTGCTGGTGATTATTTGATATATCGAAAATCAATACAGGCAATCACTGTTTGACAGGCTGCAGTCCAGGCTTCTCTTTCAGATGCTCCGCCTTTCAATTTTGCCTCGCTTAAAAACCGTTCCATCCCCATTTTTTCATTCGAATTGGGTAACCGCCCGAGAGTCATTTGAAACAGTGCGTCAATACGAGAAGATTGATCTTCGGAAAATTCTTCAATCAACCGTTTCGCAAGCTTTTGTGATTGATTGATCACAAAAGGGTTATTCATCAGATAGAGGGCCTGAGTTGACAAGGTACTTGTATTACGGTTTCCTACAGACAAATTGGGATCCGGAAAGTCAAATATGGCCAATAGCTCGTGCAATCGATTACGAAAGACGGGGATATAGACACTTCGATAATTATTCGTAAATTGATAACCATATTCTGATTTTGTGTTCTCTTTGATTGTCTGGTTTTGTCGAGAAAGGTCAAGATTTCCACTAACAAACAAAATCGTATCTCGAATTGCTTCCGCATCAAGACGCTTGTGATTTTGATGGGTTAACAGTCGATTGTCTGGATCAGCCGTACGTTGTTTCGCAGTCGATTCACTTGAAAGTTGATACGTTTTGGAAAGCACGATTTCACGAATCATCGATTTGGTTGACCACCCACTCTCAATCAGCTTCAAGGCTAAATGATCTAGTAATTCGGGATGGGAAGGTAACTCCCCTCGTGTGCCGAAATTATCGACAGTGCGCACTAAACCGACTCCGAACAAATGGCGCCAAATTCGATTCACATAAACACGAGCCGTTAAAGGGTTTTGTGGGTTGGCTATCCATTGGGCCATTTCAAGCCGTCCACTTGAGACTTTTGGGATCATGATAGATTCTTGTACCTGAGCGACAGAAAGAAATCCACGGGGGACTTTTTTTCCGAGATTATGCACATCACCTCTAATGAGAAGATGATAGTCTCCCGGTTGCTCGTCTTCATAAATGGACATGATTTCTGCAACTTTTGGTGGGGCTGCTTTCTTTTTGTTTGCGATCTCAAGTTTGAGTGACTTAAGTTGTTTTTTTGTCTCTTTAATTTTAAGCAAAGTGTGTTTGTATTGGTTTACCGCTACCTCTTTCTGCTTTTCAGAATCTTGACTGACCGGTGCCGAAATGAAACGAATGGCATCCACAATCACATAGCCATCAGTTCCTGCATTTGAAATAATGACTTCCTCATTTTTTGTACCAGAAAATTCAAATTCACCCAAAGAGGAGAATGCACCATCAGTCGGTTCGATTCTCTGGTTCACATAAACGGTATGCTCTCCTTTTGATGTTTTAATCGTGACAGGAACACGTGAGGCGCGAGATTCGGCAGAGTTATATGCCAACTGCACATCATAGCGGCCTGACTTGAGCTGCTTTGGAGAAAATTTAACCTGCTTTTTCCCTTTGGCAGCGTGCTGGTCGTGAATATAACCCTGGCCAACGTAGTCTTTAAAAAACGTCGATTTCTGCCAGTTTCCAACAAGTGTGGCAGCAGAATCATCAAGTGTGATCGTATTTAATTTCTGCTCTAATTTCTTCAAATGACTCTGCTTAGCTTTCTGAGCAGCGGTGAGTCGCGCCATCACTTGAATGTACTCATCTCTTGTACGCTGCTTCTCTGGCGAAAGCGGGAGAGGCCGTTTTGTCCAGCCGGAAACATTTCCGGGAGTTAAGACTTTTGTACTGCGAAAGATCCCGGCCAAAGCGTAATAATCCGTTGCAGGAATCGGGTCAAATTTATGATCGTGGCAACGAGCACAACCGAGGGTCATCGCCAGAAAGGCGCGACCTACAGTTTGAATCTGCTCGTCAATGACGTCCATGCGCAATTGTTCTTTGTCTTGTTGCTCATAATTAGTTGGTCCTAGAACCAGAAACGCGGTTGCAAATAACTGCTCACGTTTTTGTAAATAGTTGTTCGATTCCAGCAAATCTCCGGCAATTTGCTCCATGATAAATTCATCGAAGGGCTTATCCTGATTAAAAGCATCAATGATATAATTGCGGTATCTCCAGGCTGACTGGTATAGTAATGAGCGACCTCCACCCGTTGATTGTGAATAGCGGGCAACGTCCAACCAGTAACGGCCCCAACGCTCTCCAAAATGAGGCGATGCAAGTAGTTGATCAACTAGACGTGCCACAGCATCAGGACTCTCATCACTTAGAAATTGATCAATTTGATTCGGCGTTGGCGGCAAACCTATCAAATCATAATAGAGTCGACGTACTAAAGTGGTACGATCTGCATCGGGCGCTGTAGTCAGATTTTGTTTTTCCTGGGCAAACCGAATCAATCGATCAATATCTGATCGACTCCAAGCAGGATCAGAAACTTTGGGAAGGGATTGTTTTTTGACAGGTTGAAAAGCCCAGAATTGTTTTCCTTTTTCAATATCAATACTTTGCCTGACGATCTTGCTTTTCCCATCCCTTGGATCAGGGGCTCCCATTTTAATCCATGTCTCAAAATCAGCAATGATTTCCGGTGCCAGCTTGCCGGAAGGAGGCATTTCAAAACTCTCAAACCGGAGTGATTCTAATAGCAGGCTTTCTTCTGGCTTTCCAGGAGTGAAAATTGCCCCTGAATCTCCTCCCTTCAGAGTTCCAGCACGAGTATCGAGTAGTAATCCACCCCGAATCGACTTGGAGTTCGAAGCATGGCATTCATAGCAGTGTTTTATCAATACAGGACGAATTTTTGCTTCGAAAAACTCAATCCCTTTACTTTTTGACGAAGCATCTTTGGCATCTACATCTGTTACTGAGCCTACCGACATCATAACGATGAGAAACATTAGACGCACTGTGTAGAAAGATTGAACAGGCCGTAGCATCAATCACGCTCCAAGCTCGAAATCAGAACATATCTGCTCTTGTACAACAGAATCACATCAACTCATGTTTATATCAGGATTTAGGAGCAAAAACAACTCTTTTTTGTGATTGTTCAGAGCAAACTCGTCTACATTTTCTAGCCAAAATTCGATTTATAAAAAAATACCCCTGGTTCAAATAGTAGAACCAGGGGAGCGATCATGCTGATTGGCCAACAATTAATTCAGCACAACGAAGTCAAAACGACTCCATCGAATTAAGTATTTTTCTTCTTTTTCTTTTTTGAACCTTTCCCAGGTTTTTTGATTTTAGCGAGTTGATCGGCGGTCAAGATTTTTGAAAGTTTACCTCTGACTTCACCATTCAGTTTTTTCATTTCTGCCCCCACTTCTTTCATTTGCTTGCTCTGGTCATCAGAGAGCTTGAGAGCAGAATTAACGGCAGAACGAAGTTCCTTCCCTTTTTTACCTTCTTCTTTTGCCTGCTTCATCGCTTTACCACGGGCTTTACGCTGATCGGGAGTTAGAATTTCGCGATTCTTTTTCTGTAAGGCAACAAATTGAGGTGTATATTCCTTTTTTAGACCAGCAATCTTCTCTTTTTGTTCATCAGTTAATTCGATCGTTTTCGGTAAATTCAAAGCTTGAATTCTGACCGTTTGTTGTTTTTTACCTTTTTTCTTTTTGGCTTCTTTATCTGCTGCATTAACTGAAGCAACACAGGCAAAAATTAAGGTCATCGTCAGAAGCGCTTTTGATAGTTTCAACATTTTCATTCCCCCTCAGGAAATAATTTTATTACCGATAATGCCAGATCTACACATAGATATATTGGCTGAAATCTTGAAATCGTTCTAATGTTATGCAAACAGCTTATCGATCACAGATCCATCACGAACAATAGTGATGGGGCGTCCTGTATTCGTATGATATTCCTGTGTGAAATCGATACCGAGATTGTGGTAGAATGAAGCGGCAACATCGTCCGGAGAATAACCATCGTCAATCGGTCCAGTCCCTTTGTCGTCGCTCTTTCCAATAACCTGTCCCCCTTTGACCTGGCCTCCTGCCATTAACATAAACATGCAGCGGGGATAGTGATCGCGTCCACCACGTTCTCTATTGATTTTAGGAGTCCGTCCAAATTCCCCCGTCACATAAACTGCGGTCGACTCGAGCAATCCTTTTTCAGCAAGACCGTTAAAGAGCGCTGAGAGACCTGTATCAAGTGAAGGCAGTAATCGATTCTCCAGACTGTCCCAGTTATTTCGGTGTGTGTCCCAGCCGCCGGTGGAAACAGTCACAAAACGAACTCCCGACTCAACGAGACGTGAAGCTAACAGACAACTTTGCCCAAAACTGGATTCGCCAAATGGTTTCGAAAATGCGGGAGATTCTTTAGAGATATCAAACGCATCTCGTGCTCTTTTGGATGTGATGATTGAATAAGCCTGTTGACCAAACTGATCCAGCCCTTCAATTAACTGCGAATTCTTTTCTAACCCGTTGAAGGTTTGATCAATATCTCGTAACAGCGATTCACGGCGTTCGATGTTCTCAACTGTCAAACCAGAACGGAGAGAAATTCCTCGTACGTTGAACGGTTGGCCGGGACGAGGAGTCGCACCGGTATTGAGTGGAGCATACTTGACACCGAGAAAACCAGGTTTTTGAGTCGAATTGGGAATCGAAACATAAGGAGGAAGGTTTTCAGGTCCAGGGTTTTCTTTTGTAAATACGGCTCCATAACCTGGATATTCCAAAGAAGGCAAAGGACGATTACCAGTATTGACGTAAGAACGCCCTAAAGCATGCGCTGCAACAGAGTGCGAGACACCGCGTAGCAGTGCAAACTTATCCATACAAGAAGCGAGCTTTGGAAGATGCTCACAGATTTCAATTCCGTCAATGTTTGTTTTGATCGGATTGAATTCACCACGATACTCACTCGGTGATTCCGGTTTCAAGTCGAACGTGTCCATATGGGAGGGACCGCCTGGTAGCTCAATAAAAATAGCTGATTTGGCACCTTTTGGTTTTGTTTTTCCGGCATCGACCAGTCTTAAATAAGAAGAAAGTGTCAAACCTGTGAAACCGAGTGCACCGACCTTGAGAAAATCACGGCGTTTTACTCCATCACATGTCATTGAAATAGCCATTTGAATTCCTTTCGCATTGAATTGCCCAACATTTTTGGTCAGGCTTTAATTGTTTGTAGTTGTATTGAAATGAATCGGATCAGTTTCAGAAATAAACTAGTGATTGAGCATGAATTCCTTTGTATTAAGTACTGCCCAAACAAGATCATAAATGCCTGCCATTTTGTCCTTGGATTCATCAAGATACTTTTTGGCAGCAGTTTTCTCTGCTTCAGTTGGATAACGACTCAAGCTTCTTAAATAAGTTCGAGTAATAATTTCTTCCGTTTTGTCTTCGGCAAGAGGTTGCTCAAAAGACTGAACGCGAACCGGAGTATTTTTCATCTTATTAGATGCTTGTTGAACTTTCCTTAGCTCTGTTTTCAAAGCCCGCAAGCGTTTTTGCGCCTGTTGTAGTTCTTTTTTCTTATTATTTTGTTTTTGTAATTTTGCAACCTGCTGTTTCGTCGATTTCGATTGTTCTTTGAGTTGATCAATTCGCTTATTGAATCGCTCTTTTCGTTCAGCCGGCTTTTGAACCGCCCCTAATTGCTGACCAACCTGGAATAACCAACTACCGTTAGAACGATTGATCGCTGAATAGACATCATTATCATTCTTGATATACATCGTCTGTAGTAAACTGGGATCGACTGAACGATCACAGTCGCAGTTACTTTCGCGTGTGGAGCGACCAAAAATCGTCAACGCATATTGCTTGTCTCTAATGGTACGATTGCGTACTCCAGACGCAGGGATTCCAATGGCACGCCCATCAACACTGTTTTTCATAGAGTCGATCGCATCATCCGAAGCAGTCGCCTGGTGAATTGCATCGTATAATACTTCAGCGGGTAAACGATGGGGGATGTAGTGACTAAAGTTGATTTCATCCAATTCATTTGTTTTGTTGGTTTTCCAACTACGCTGATAAGTATCGCTATTCGTGATTTGGCGATGCAGCCATTTCATATCAAAATCATGTCGAATAAACTCACGCGATAAATAATCAAGCAATGGTCCGTTACTGGGGGGATTTGCCAGATTTAAATCGTCAGGTGGCTCAATGATTCCTCGATTAAAGTAAGAAGCCCAGACACGGTTCACAAACGCTTTTGCAAAATAGGGATTATCTTCCCGACGTAACCATTCCATCAATGCAGTCCGAGGATCTTGCATTTGACTGATTTTCACGACTTCGGCCCCCAGTAATTTAGCTGTATCAGGACTCCGTGAATTATTGCGTCGTCTTTTCTTATTCTTATTTTTGTTATTGGTGCGTACAGGCCGTGCTTTTGTCACATAGACTTCCTGGAAGGGGACATTCTTCTTCCCTTTGACTTTTTTGTTCAGCTCACGGAGTAATTGATTGCCCCGTAATTTATTTGCACCGAGTTCTTTCACCATTGCGGTATATTCTGTCCGCGATTCCGGATTGACTCCAAAATTAACCCGTGTAAAGAAACCACGAAACTCTTTGAAGTCTGTTTGCGTCCACTGGTCGAAGGGATGCTTATGACACTGGGCACATTGAATTCGGATCCCCAGGAATGTATAAGCAAACCCTAAAACACGGTCATCAGGATTTCGAAAATTGCGTCTTGCCCAGTAATAGGGCATATGACCACGGTCAGCAAACTCCTTGTCAGATTTGTCCTGATAAATCGCATTCATCGCAGTCGTGAACTGCTCAAAGTTTTCTTGAGGTTCACGGCTGGTTGCCAGTAAGATTCCTTCGGTAATTTCGTCATAGCCAACGTTGTCCGCAACGCGTTTTTTGATCCAGTCGTACCAATCCTGACTGGGACGTTCCCGAACCGGAGACACATTGATTAAATCATCATAATTATTCTGGGTAAAGTCACATAATTTTGTAGTCCACCAGGCTGCATAGCCGGGAGATTCCAGTAGTTCATCAATCTTTTTAGATCGCTTGTCTGGTGAAGTGTCATTAACAAATGATTCAACTTCGTGTGGAGCCGGTAAAGTTCCAGAAAGGTCCAAACTGATGCGACGTAAAAATTCTGCATCAGTACATTTTTCCGCAGGCACCATACCTAATTTTTTCAACTTGTTAATGACATGTTTATCAACGGGAGTTGATGTTGCGATTTCAGGATATTTATTACCATATTGATCGGAAACAGGTCGAATTACAGGAATGGGAATGACGCCCGAATCGTAAAACGCAACGACGTGGGTATCGCCTGGTTTTTGTGCAGTAACTAAACCTTTTGGTGAAATTGTCGCGATCTGTTCGTTATTGGTTTGGAATCGACAAAGTGGAGTAACGTCTTCTTGAGTACCATCTGACCAGACTGCTACGGCACGTAACGCAACGGTCTCTCCCTCTTTATTGAATTGTATGGAATTCGGAGTAATCACAAGTCGCTCAAATTTCGGAGCTTCCTTCGGAACTCCCAATGCGCCACCTTCAATCCAACGAGTTAAGAGCTGGTGTTGCCAGCTACCCGCATCAAAACGTTTGCCACCTTCGTGGTCAATTTCTTCAAGAGGTTTTTGCAGGACTAAGCTTTTGACTGGTTCTTTGAGATCAATCCGCTCAACGTCTTCCGCGGTAATCTGTTTATGATCCATGATGAAGTCATAGCCAAACAGTGAGAGCCGAAAGTCGCCTTTACCTTGGAAGGAACCATGGCAAGCACGTCCGTTGCACCCGAGTTTTCCAAGCAGAGGAACAACATGCTGCTGGAATTGAGGGACTTCCTTGTTATCCGATTCAGCAAAACGCTGACTGACCGGTTTTTTGATTTGTGTGTCATTCGCCGCCTGAACCGTCGTCGTCAAAGCAACTAATGCCAGGATTCCGGCTACATATGTAGAATAATAATTTGTCATTTTGGTTGATTTCATAACACACCTTGTCATAAGGACGAAATATCGTCAGTCAAAAAGTAATCCGCTTACTTCTTGTTTTTATTTTTTTGTCCAGTTTTCTTGATACTACGATTTATTTTTTTAAACTCAGCATCAATATAGTCATCTCGGTTTTCTACAATTTCTGAGATTGATTTTTGAAGCTTTTCCACTCGTTTTTCAGCTTGTTTTTGATCGTATCGCAAGAGTTCCAGCTGAAGGTCGACTCGTTTTGTAATCAGATTTTTTAATTTTGATTTGTCTGTTGCACTTCCCATCACTGAAACCCGGGCAGCTAAAAGACGAATGCGAGAATCGACTTCCCAACGTTCCAAAGTCAGACGATAGCGTTCTGTATCCCTATTTTTGAAGCGTTCCAATTTGGTGCGTGTGTTGTCCAAATCACGAAGTGCTCGTTTATATTCACGTGGTTTATGTTTTTTGAGGCGTTGAATTAATTTTGCTAATTCAGGATGATGCTGCTTCGCAAATTCGAGTGCGAGTTTTTCCCGATTGGGACCAATACCAGTCGCAGCCTTCCGTTCTTTCGGAGTAGTAACAGGTTTTGTGAATGATTTCTTATTTTGCAAGCGTTCCGCGGTAACAGAAACCGTTCCCGTTTTTGCTGAGTCATCAGCATAAGTCAGACCTGCAAAGAGAACGATTACGCAGATCGGGATCACCGGTACAAAAGGATTAAAATAATGGATATTAAAACGTGCCAAAGACATCAATTCACACTTTCATCCGGAAGTGAGACCGCGGTATAAAGCCAGTCGGGAACTTCTAATGTATCAACTTCAGCCAGACTGGCTTGTTGATCAATCAAATCAATTTGAACAGTGTTCGAATTTGATGAGACAGTGGTGCTCCTACCTTCAGCAGATTCAGACCATAGATCAAGTAATTGTCCCAGATCATCTTGCGAAGGCTCAGTTTCAACGATTTGTGAGTTTGTCGTTGTCCAGTAGGGTGAAACGCTCAACAAATATGAAACCGAACATAGCAGAGCAACAGCACAACCCAGCAAGGTCCAGTATTGAACACGTGAAGAAGAGCCAGATCGAGGATCTAAAGCCGTCTGCTTTGACGTGACTGTTCCTGAGAGACTGACTGGTGTTGGTTCAATCGTTTTCAAACCCGCGATGAGCTGAGTGACAGTAGCTAAAGCTTCTCGGGCATCCTGTCTCTCGCCGAGTGATTCTTCAAACCGTTGTGAGTCCTGTTCAGAAAGCGCATTAGACACATATTGGAATGCTAACCACTCCAGATCATCTGGAGAATTATTTGGAACGAGGTTGCCTGACGAGTCACTCATGAAATACGTCTTAAAAATAGAATGTAAAAACTAAAATCAACGATTCTCTGCTGGATTATCAAGTTGTTTTGACAGGGTTTTGATTGCAATTCGCATACGCGTCAATACAGTACCTAGTGGAAGCTCATATTCTTGAGCAATCTCTTTGAATGTTTTATTTTGGTAGATCCTCGCGATCACTACTTCTTGTTGATTTTCGGGCAATTTACTCAGCGCTTGCCTGACTTGTTCAATATTCTCATTTTCTAAAAGTCGATGCTCTGGTTTTTCAGTCAAATAAACTGTCGTCGTATGACACAAATTTTTCAGCGATTTCCTGTCAATTTTACTCCGACGCAACAAAGCCATTGATTCGTGATAAGCAACTTTAAATAACCAACCTTTTCTGGTCTCTTCCTTTGACTGATTGCCTGATTGCAGTGCTTTGGAAAAAGTTAATTGAATTACTTCATCAACGAAATCGTGGTCGCGTAAGAGCCCCGTTAAAAAAGCGCGCAATTCGGCAGCATGCTGTTCAAATAATTGATGGACGATCTCGGGGGCGAGCTTGCCATCGTTACCGGTGGCCAATATCTACTCCCGTTCAATAACAAAACCGCGGCTTTTAGTAATAAGGATGCACGAACTGGCGAAATTATTTTCAGAATCTCCAGACTTTTCAAAAAAATGCCCTGAGAGGGATTCTCGCCATAAGTCACATCACTGCAATATGATACAACAGATCGACATAAGAAAATAATACACAATCTTCTATGAGATAGAGGATTGTTGCCACCATTATGTAAAAAAAGAGTTCCAGATTCGACTACGAAATTGGGGATTCTATGAGAATCTGCTTTCGATCAGAAAATTCTCGTTTAGAGAGTGGGACCAGCCAGGACTTTCTGGATCGGACCTTATGCATTTGAAATGCAAGCTTAAAGACCGGTCTTACGCAGACCTCATTTTGACAGGCGCCATCATTAAATTTTTAGTGCGAACCAAACATTCGCAAACTTTAACGGATCACTAGTGGCTCTCATTAAAATAAATTGCTGGCACAATGGTTTCCGCGATTTCTGGATGGCTATAGTAGTTTGGAAACATGTGGCCTGCGCCGACACACTTCGAAACATCGATATCATTCACGCGACTGAGACAATCACCAAGGGCGCGTCGATCAAGATAAGTGAAGCCGGTACGCGCTAATGCTCTGCGTGAAAACGTGGCAAGTACGGGATAGAAGAGAAGAACTCTGTCTTTTTTGTTTCGAAGGTTAACGAGGCACTCAATGCAGTTCAGACTGCAGCCGTAACGTTGCCCGGGATTTAACCAATTGTGATTAATAGCCGCGGCAGCGAATACTGCACGAATGCGTCGCGAGTGACAAGGGATACAAATCCCACATTCATTCAAAGAGAAGCCTTGAATCGAACCACCTCCAATTAAATGTAGAGTTGACGATACGATGCGAGCACCATGACTATGACCTAACAGGCTGATGTCGTACTGTTCAGGCAATTGGGAAATCAATTGTGCTAAATAATACCCATTATACTCAGCTCGCTTTCCAAGGATGTTGACATCGATTGGTAGTATCTTTGTAGGCATCTCACCGCTGGGCCATGTGAAGAAGATCACATTCAGCGGACGATTTGGAGCTGCGTTCCTCAGCCAAAAATAGGTGTTATACGAATCTGTTAGCGCTCCTTCCCACTTCACAAAGCTACCATGCACCATGATACAAATCGGAGCATTAGGATCTAACGATTGGACTAAAGTCTCAAATGAAGACTCTGTAACATTTCCTCCTCCACTGGAATGATAGACATCAAATTCACAGCATGGGCAACAGCAATTACTTTTCTGAACACAACAACGACTACTGACAACCCAGTAGTTGAGTTCAGTCACACAAGAAGTGCAATCCTGATACGGAACACATTGTTGTGCATCGCTAATGCAAGCCGGAGTTGAAGAAGCTTCCTGTGCATATAAGGGCATGGCACACAGGAGTAAACAGAAACAGTAGCATGCTTTCAGCTGCATGGATCGAGTTGTCAATAAATTCATTGGCCTGATTTATGCTATATTCCAAGGATGAGAGGGTTGAAATCATCTTGTCTCACATGCAGCGCGCACTCCTGATCTATGTTTGCTCAGAGTGCTTATGAGGAATATCGGTATTCTTCGGAATCCATTAGCGCAATTTAATACAAACTCCGATTTTACGGATTACGCCCCATCATTTCCTAAAGACAAACGAGAAAGCGGAGATTTGACTAAAGTCATTAGGAAGGATTCGAGTGCGATTAGGCATTTTTCGGCAAAGACAAGAAACTACCACTGAACAAAAATGAGTAGCATTGAGAATAATCAGGAATGTTGAAGGGGGCCGTATCCCAAGCTGGCTTGCATGACTTGATTTCTCAGAATTGATTCAATTTTTCAGTACACGAACGGCACAGCATTTATAAGAGGGCTGGCTCGAATAGGGATCGAAAACCGCATCAGTCAATTGATTGGTCTGTTCATAATGCATGGGAATAAAAATCTGGCCCGGCTGTACAGATTGTGTGATAAAAGCCTGTGCTTTGATACGCCCTCGCTGTGATTCCACAAAAATCCAGTCATTGGGTTTGATTGACAATTCACTTGCATCTTGTGGATTGAGTTCAACATAAATGCGCGCTGGGTAGAGTTTCCGCAACACGTCAGAATTTTTCGTCCTAGTTTGCGTGTGCCATTGTGAAGCTGTTCCTCGACCGGTCAACAAAATAAAAGGATATTGCTCATTTGGCGCTTCCGGCATTTTTGTTGGTTCGGAAAAAATCATTTTGGCACGGCCATTTTGATGATAGAACTGACCATCCTCAAATAATCGACGTTGTTGTTCTAAGGATTTGGTATCTGACTCAGGAAACGGCCATTGAATACCTCCCTGCTCTTCAATCGCTGCATAATCTTTAATACCGGAAATATCACATGGTTGTCCTTTTGTCAGCTGCTTCATCATTTGAAAGACATCCTCTGGTGATTTCCACTGCGAAAACATGTCAGCACAACCCCAGTATTGAGCGATCAATTTGAAAATCGAAAAATCAGACAAAGCCTGTCCTGGAGCACGTGTGACACGTTTGACACGGCTGATTCGACGTTCTGCATTAATAAACGTGCCCTCTTTCTCTCCCCAGGCAGCCGCTGGTAAGACCAAATTCGCATGACGGGCTGTTTCGGTAGTATGATACATGTCCTGTACCACGAGAAAATCCAACCGGTCTAAAATGTCACGTACCTGTCTCTGGTTAATCCATGAATGTGCTGGATTGGTGCAGATGACCCAAAGCCCTTTAATTTTACCGGCCAAAATTCCTTCAATGATCTTATGATATGGCCAACTGTTTTGAGTGGGAATACGATCAACTGGAATCGAAAGCGTTTCAGCAACTTTACTACGATGCTCTGCGTTGAGAAAATCATGTCCCCCCAACAGGTTGGTTGTGTTGCTAAATAGACGAGACCCCATGGCGTTACATTGGCCGGTAATCGAATTCGGTCCAGTTCCTGTTCTACCAATGTTCCCCGTCATCAAAGCCAGATTGATCAATGATTGAGCGGTGCGTACACCTTGATAACTTTGATTGACTCCCATGGTCCACCAGAAAGAAACCCGCTTTCCGGAATGAATGATTTCTGCAAAGTGTTCAATGGCAGTACGACTTAGTCCTGTCTCATTAGTAACCCGTTCGATTGTATAATCTTTGATATGCGCAGCAAATTCTTCAAAACCTTCCGTATGATTTTGAATAAACTCTTCAGCAAGGTGCCCTCTTTGGATAAGAATGTGCGCGATACCATAAAATAATGTCAGGTCTGATTTGGGATAAATCTGTAAGTGCTGAGTCGCCTGCATCGCCGTTTCGGTTTTTCGTGGATCAACAACCACTATTTCTGGTTCATGCGAATTTCGCATGACGCGTTCCCACATAATCGGATGCGCAATACAGGGATTAGCACCGATAAATACCAGTACGTCTGACTCTTCGAGATCCTGATACGTAAATGGCGGCGCGTCGAATCCGAATGATTGCTTATATGCGGTGACCGCCGAAGCCATACACTGTCGTGTATTTCCATCTCCATGAAGCATGCCCATGCCGAATTTAGCAAGCGCTCCTAAAAATGCCATTTCTTCAGTAACCATTTGGCCGGTACTCAAAAAGGCAACTGAATCTGTCCCATATTGCTGTTGGATGCCTTTGAATTTTCGCGTGAAGAGATTCAGGGCTGTGTCCCAATCGACCGGTTCCCAGTGATTGTGAGATTTTTTAATGAGAGGGCTAATGGCTCGGTCGGGAGATTTCAGCACAGACAATGCTTCCCAGCCTTTGGGACACGCCATCCCTAAATTGACGGGATATTCTGTGGTCGGAGTCACACAAACCCCTTCGCCGTCCTTCAGATGAATATTTAAATTACAACCTGTACCGCAAAACCCACAGACCATCTGAGTCATTGCATCAGGAGTGTTTTTTTCAGGAACTTTTCCTAGTCCAAATCCACCGGGAGAGAGCAATAACTCTCGCGTGAGGGGCCCTTCTTTTTGATGGATCAGATCACTGAGCCTTGATTGATTGATGATGGACATAAAATGAATTCCAGTAGGATTGTAAATGAACGCTTATCGTAATACTCCGGGCATTCGAGGAGCTGCCACCGCGGAGAAAAAAAGATATCTTTCCAATAATTCACCGAACAAACATGCAATAAATAATATGCTGACGGCTATGTAGAGATTTAAACTATGTTGCGGTTGTGTTTGCTGATTCAGTAAAAAGCAAGGCATCAAGATCCCTCCCAATAAACCACATGCAAAACGAGCGAGTGTCACATTTGACAATTGCCCACTCATCAATAATGCCGAACGCTTGAGTGGTGAGTTTTGCCGACGAATCAGATAACGAAATATCGAAGCTTCAAAACCAAGCTTGATGATTGATGTCAGAATCAATGCCTTGGAGAGAAGCGGCCCTGCTTGAGCGATCAATAGATTAGATTCTGGAGAGTCATCAGTCCAATTCACAATGAAAATCGTCAACCATGTCGAAGCAATTCCCAATAGAATCGTAGTGAGAGAAAACTTGATCGTGGTCGATTCAAAGCTCCAGAATTCACGTTTCGTAAATACATAGATCATAACCGAACAAAGGATTCCGACGATTCCAAATACACCAACTGATAGCCCTGTAAGCTGCTCCCAAGACTTTAGTTCTGGATAAGTTGAAGCTGAAATCCAAGTCAGAATCGCGTACAACATAGCCAGACCCGCGAAAACGCCAAAGGCAAGGATTTCTCGGCTTAACCAAGAGTGCTTTAATCCCAAAATACCTCTAAAAGCATAAAGTGGTCGTCCCAGGTGAAGTGTACTCGCTCCCAAAGCCAATAAACCAAACAACAACGCTTTTGTCGCATACAAGCGAGTCATAATATCAGTCTTTTCTCCACTGAAAAAATATTCCAGAGCAGATCCTGCAAGAAACGTGCCGACAGAAAGTTGAGTCAGTACCAGCATAATTACCAACGGTAGATGAGCATGCTGTGGGCTGATTGAATAATAATCTGCCGGTAATGTATTACGGGGAAACGGTTTTTTCGACTTGTAGGTTGTTGTGGGAATCGTAATCTGTGGATCAGGCGCCGCTGGTAGAAATTGGTTGACTTCCGAATCAGCGATGACTTGTTCCTGATTGACTACATTAATTGAAATCGCCTGATGAGGACACGCTTGCACGCAAGCGGGTGCTTCACCATCAGATAACCGCTGACTGCACATATCGCATTTCCGAACAATTCCTTTGTGGCTTTGGTATTTAGGAACATCGTAAGGACACGCTAATGTACAATACTGACAACCAAAACACTGGTCGTCCAGATGTTTCACAATTCCCGTCAGTGGATCTTTCTCATAAGCGTTTACCGGACAGGCATGCATACATGCCGGCTCCAGACAATGGTGACAAGCAGTGGTGACATGTTGATAAATCGGATCCTGATTCGACCCACCAATCAGTAAACCAACATCACGCCAGGTTTCGTTTTCATCAAGTCCATTGAGTGAATGGCAGGCTGTCACACACGCTTTACAGCCGGAACAGCGATCCAAATCCACCTCAAAAGCATATTGTTCCCCGGATTGTGGTAACGCTGAAGGAATCAGATCAGAATAGTATCTTGACTGAGCTGGTATTGCCTGAGCGTCATACTGTTTTGAGAATTGATCGATGGCAGTTAAAGATTGCTGTTCTTTCAAGAGAATCGTAATTAGATCTAATTCAGTACTACAGGCGGCATTACTTTGTAAATTCGACGAAGGATCATCAAAAGCGATTATTGGATTCTGGTTATCTCTACCGACGTCAAATGTCATATCTTTTATTGAGGCCTTCGTGTTTTATGAAATTGCTCGCTGTGAATTAATGTCTGTGGTACTCCAGCTTCCAAAAGTTGTTCTTCAAAATCCTGATTAAATCGGTTGGGACCACATAAAAAGAAACGAGACGCCAAAAGTTGAGAAACCTTTGATTGCATAAACTCAAAATTGAGATATCCACAATATCCCAACCAATGAGGAGCTGGTTGGGAAAGAGTCAAACAGTAATGGAAACCAGGCATTTGAGTGATTAGCTGTCGAGTTTCCTCATCAAAGATAATATCCTTATGGGTTCTGGCACCATAAAACAAGTAACAGAGTCTGTTTTGGTTTAGATCTTTTAAGTAACGCACAATACTCATCATCGGAGTGATTCCAATACCGGCACACAACAGCACAAGCGGTTCTCTATATTGCTCCTGGTCATAATAAAATCGTCCCAAAGGACCTTTTAACAATAGGCGGCATCCTGGACGAATCTGTTCAAAAAAATAATTTCCAACCTGTCCATGAGAATTGCGTTTAATTGTTAAGTCAATTTTTTCCGGCTGCAATGGTGATGAGCTTATTGAAAAGCTTCGCCAAACTTCGTTTCCATCAATGTTAAGGCAGACCTTGGCAAACATGCCTGGCTTATGAATCGGAAAAATCCCTTTGGAATTATCCAATCGAAAGGTCCGAACTTCATCTGCTTCCTGTACAACTTCAATTACTGACAGTGCTAAAAGTTGTTCGTCTTGTTTTTTTGAATTTTGTTGTTGAGATAATACCATTTGGTAACCTGTGCTTAGTGAGTGCCAGCACATTCTATTTGATTTAGTAATTCATCTAGTACTTTTTTCTCAGGGAGTTCCAAGTACACATTCTGCAACTCATCAACTCTTACTTTAAACACATTGACTGAATAATTCTGCTCACCACTCAAACAAGTCCCATTTTTCAGAGAAAATGTTTTTTTGTGTAAGGGACATGCCACTTTGGGAATGCCCTGAGTATCACCAATAATTCCGCGTGATAATACCATTGCCTGCTTATGTGGACACATTTGCTGGCAAGCATACCATTCACCACGACTGGTAAAATTAAACACTGCGATTTGTGAATTCCCATATCTTACAGTAGCACCACTATTCTCTGGGAAATCGCTTACAGTTCCTACATGGACCCACTCGCGTGGTTGTTCATCTAGTTGGGAATTATTATCTTCGACAGTTTTTTTCAACGGTTTGAGATCATCCATCGGAATAAAATCGGGAGCCCAGTCGACGGGGCGTTGCTGCCCACGTTGTGGAATCAATTCGATTGAGGGTTGGTGATCTTCGGTATTCACAAACTGGTTAAATAGTCTTCTTTTCTCAGGGTTATTAACGACTTCTTTCCATTCACAACGATAACTATCAACCAATGATTGCATCATGGCTTCGAGCTCTTCACAAATCCCCAATTTATCTTCGATGACAACTTCTTTTAAATAGTCAATTCCCCCTTCCAGTTTCTCCAGCCAGGCAGCAGTACGAGTTAGCTTATCCGCAGTCTGAATATAAAACATCAAAAATCGATCCAGATACTTAATACAAGTTTCTTCATCAAGATCTGATGCAAAAAGATCGGCATGTCGTGGTTTGGCACCGCCGTTCCCACAGATATAGAGATTATAACCATTTTCTGTCGCGATGAGCCCAAAATCTTTACTCTGTGCTTCCGCACATTCGCGAACACACCCCGAAACACCTCCTTTGATTTTGTGTGGAGCACGGACTCCGCGGTAGCGTTCTTCCAGTCGTATTGCGAATCCAACAGAGTCGCCCACTCCATAACGACACCAAGTTGTGCCAACACAGCTTTTGACAGTACGCAGCGCCTTACCATATGCGTGGCCGCTTTCAAATCCAGCGTCGATCAATTTTTCCCAGATCGCAGGCAGATCATGAACTTCCGCCCCGAATAAGTCAACGCGTTGTCCGCCGGTGATTTTCGTATAAAGGCCATATTCCTGAGCGACATTTCCCAGAACGATCAATTTGTCTGGAGTAATTTCGCCCCCGGGGACGCGAGGCACTACTGAATAGAGTCCACCGCGTTGCACATTCGCCAAAAAGCGGTCGTTCGTATCCTGTAAAAATGCATGGTCAACAACGTGCTCGTTCCATAAACTGGCAAGAATCGAGGCCACCGTCGGCTTACAGACTTCGCATCCCGCACCTGAACCACAGTCATCGAGAACTGCCTGAAATGTTTTGAGTTTTTTAATTTTAATAATATTGAGTAGTTCTGTTCGTGAAAATTCAAAATGCTCACACAGGTCATTGTTGACCGTAAGACCAGACGCTTCCATCTCTGCTTGAAATAGATCTGTCACCAGGGGCAAACATCCCCCACATCCACTCCCAGCTTTGGTACATGTTTTTACCTGATCTACTGAAGTCAGTTTTTCATCTTGAATTGCCGCGCAGATTTGCCCCTTTGTGACATTATTACAAGAACAGACCTGCCCTTCGTCTGGCATCTCTGCAATGCTACCTCCCGGAATGCCACTATTGGAGCCAACGACGAGTTCATGTGGGTTGCAAGGTAATACACCATCGGTCTTGGTCAGCATCGACAAATTGCCATAATCGGAAGCATCACCGATTAAGATGCCCCCCAAAAGTTTCGTCCCATCAGGATTAAAAACTAATTTTTTATAGACGCCTGCAAAAGGATCTTCAAATGTGAGGCTTTTCGTATATTTGGGATCGGCTTCATAATCACCAAAGCTGGCAACATCCACGCCCATCAACTTTAACTTAGTGGAAAGGTCGCTTCCCTCGAATTTTAGATCGATACTAGATAAGTGAGCTGCCGCCACCTCTGCCATTTGGTATCCAGGTGAAACGAGACCATACACCATTCCTGAATGTAAAGCGACTTCTCCTACAGCATATATGTCAGGATCTGAGGTCTGAAGAAAATCATTGACCAGGATTCCCCCTCGTTCTCCCACTTCGAGCCCACAGTCGCGCGCTAATTCATCGCGCGGACGAATGCCGGCTGAGACGATAATCATGTCAACATCCAACACTTCGCCATCCTGAAATCGAATCCCCGTCACTTTGGAATTTCCCAACACTTCATCAGTGGCTTTATTCAGATGGACCTGAACGCCCAACTCTTCAATTTTTTGGACTAGAATTTTTGAACCGGCGTCATCAATTTGTCGCGGCATTAAACGTGGAGCAAACTCCAATACATGTGTTTCCAGGCCCAAATCCAATGCTGCTTTTGCTGCTTCCAAGCCCAGGAGTCCACCTCCAATCACTGCTGCTCGCTTCGAATGTTTCGCGTAGTCTATGATCGCTTCCAAGTCGTTAATTGTACGATAAACAAAGACTCCTCGGTTTTTGATTCCAGGAACTTCTGGTACGAATGGATAGGACCCTGTTGCGATGATGACTTTATCATAAGGTATCTCAACACCCTTTTGGGAACGGACAATTTTAGTTTGTCGATCAATACTGACTGCCCGGTCTGCTAAATGGAGATCGATGTCATTTTCCGAATACCATTCTTGACGAGCCAGCATCAATTTTTCTGCATCATTATGAGCGAAAAATTGTGTTAATCCCACACGGTCATATGCAGCACGCGGTTCTTCACAGAATGTTACAATCTTAAATTGCTGTTGCTGGTCTTTCTCAACCAGTTGTTCACACAGCCGTAACCCCACCATACCGTTGCCAATGACAACCACATTCTTTTTTGGTTCAGAATTTCGTTGAATCACAGCGAATCCACCTTTTACTCAGAGCACTTCATTTGTTATTCGCAGAATCACATAAGCTTTTAATTACCTATGACTGTAGCAAGCTCTTTCTCTCCACTTCTGGCAGTCACTGCTAATTCATGAGCAAGTCGTACTTCTTCTTCGGTTTCTTCACTAAACCGCACAATGAAGGTTAAGAAGGAACAGCACGTCACAATCGCTCCAATAATAAACAAGGCAGTTGGCCAGGTAATTGCATGTGTTTTGAACAGAAAACCTGCTGCAACGGCCCCTGCATTTCCACCAGCTCCCACAATACCGGAAACGGCCCCCAACGCTTTGGGATTAATAAACGGAACCACAGAATAAGTGGCACCTTCGGACATTTGGACGAATAGGCTGAAGATAATGAGAGCGGGTAACGCCATCACAAGAATACTCATCTGTGAAAAGAGCATCAGGGCGATACCTTCGCAGAAAATCACAACAAATAACCACTTGACTCGTCCACTAAGCCCCCATTTTTCTCCAAACCGGTCACCAAATAGTCCCCCCAGAGTGCGGGCAAATATATTCATCAAACCAAACATACCAGCAAAAAGACCGGCCATTTTGATTGCATGTGCTGTTTCCATATCCTGGAAGTAATCAAAGTGGTCCAGAAAATAGAGTGCAGCGATATTGTTAATCGTAAGTTCAATTCCAAAGCAGGCACCGTAGATGACAAACAGAGCCCAAACTCGATGATCTTTACAGGCAGTCCAAAACTTTCCTTTGTTATTCGCTTTTTGAGGCAACTTCCCAGCAGCACGCAATTCTTTAAAATTTCCATCTGGTGCGTCTTGTGTCAAGAAGTAATAAGCAATACCCGTTAAAGCACAAATCAGACCAGCTACAAACATGGAAGCACGCCAACCTAAGGAATCACTGAATCCCAATACTCCGATAAACAGAGTGAATATGAGTGGCATCACAAGCTGTGTGACTCCCCCTCCCAGGTTTCCCCAGCCAGCAGAAGTTGCATTGGCAGTTCCGACACAATTCGGGGCAAACATAATTGAGGTGTGGTACTGAGTAATCACAAACGAAGCCCCAATCGCACCAATGGCAATTCGGAACATCAGAAAAGTGGTATAGTCGTGGGCAAATCCAATTCCCATCACAGGCAGAGAACCCAAAATCAAAAGCCATGTATAAGACAAACGCGGTCCAATTTGATCACAGAGCCAGCCGATAAAAAGCCGAGCGATGACAGTGATTGCAACAGATCCGATAATACACCAACCAACTTGCTCTTTTGTAAGCAGCATCTCTTCCCGAACCACCTTCATCAAGGGAGCAATACCAAACCAGGCGAAGAAGCAAAGAAAGAATGCAAACCAGGACATATGAAATGCGCGCATTTGCGGAGTCGAAAAATTGAACAGATTAATCCTGGTTGCTTTATTTTGAATTTCCATTTCCGTTGTGCTTTCCTTTTGCAGCTACTTTTGGAATTTTCAATCGTTTAACCATTGAGAAATATTGAACGAATCGATCAGAGATGAACGGCGCGCAAGGGTATCTCAATTCAAAGCAATAAAAGAATGAAAAGGCCTGCTATTGTTTGGCAAGTTTAAGGAGAGCGCCACACGAAGAACTTGCGATGATAGTTGATTCAGTCTGAGTTACTTTTGTAGATGTTCACTTTTATTTAATTTTTGTGACGGATTCTCTGTGAGCGCGGTAGAGATCATCCTGTTTCCACCTCAATAGATGCTAGACCCTATGAGATTTGATTTTATGAATGTTAAGGAAAGGCAAAGAATGTGCCAAAAAATAAGTCAACTAACCTAATAAAAGAAGTCTCACCCAAGCTGAAATGGAATAACGTCAAATTATAATAGAAAAACGTCTTTTTCTATTGGGCAAAAATATTAATCCTGCAGATGACATGAAGAATTTTATGCAAGAAATGAGCGAGTTGCCTAGAAAAGTAGCACATTTAGAAGGCAAATACCGCAGTCTGACTTATTGAAGCAAGCTGCGTTGCAAGACTTCTTTAGCCTGATCAAAATAAGGCTGCCATTCGATCTCTGGCTTGCCGTATTTCAAGCAGTCCCGGACTTTCTGTAATGTATTGAGAGCCATGTGTGGACAGCGATTGCAGGCGCAAGTTTCACCTGACGAAGAAATAATTCCTGGAACCGGAATATAAGTATGATGTGGTGCCGATTTTTCCAGTGGGTGAATCATGTTCGCTTCGGTGGCAATTAAAAAAGTGCCCGGTTCTTTAATAGACATCACGTATTGCCGCAGTTTTTCTGTCCCCCCAATGAAATCAGAGACTTCCAGAATCTTATGTGGACATTCCGGATGCGCCAGCACAAGGGAACCAGGATTGTTCTTTTTGGCACGCAATAGATCTTGCACGCTGAAGATTTCATGCACCATACAGGAACCTGGCCAGAGAATCATTTCCCGTCCCGTAACTTCCATTAAGTAACGTCCAAGATGTTGATCTGGTACGAATAAGATTTCTTTCCCTCGGGGTACACGGTCAATGATTTCACGTGCATTACCACTGGTGACAATCCAGTCACAGAGACTTTTTACTTTGGCGCTTGTGTTAATATAGGCAACTGTTTCGAAATCGCGGCCTTCTGCCCTCAGTTTTTTTTGAAATGCATCCAAGTCACCAAACTGACAGCTTTCGGCCAGAGAACAACCCGCATTAAGATCCGGCAAAAGTACTTTCTTTTCTGGGCTCAGAATTTTGGTCGATTCCGCCATGAAATGGACACCTGAGAAAACAATGGTCGAAGTTTTGACCGTCACAGCATCACGAGCCAGTTTCAGGCTATCGCCTGTAAAGTCAGCGATTTCCTGTATTTCACCGTCTATGTAAAAGTGTGCTAATAGTGTGGCATCTTTTTCTTTTTTGAGCTCTTCGATTTCATCCATCAGATCAAGGGGATCTTCATAGACTTCTTCACTCTTATCCATCATGGGCAATGACATCTGCTCATACCTTCAGTTAAGCAACCATTCAATTTTCTGTATCTGATTGACACGCTCGACAGGTCGTGTGTTCAATACCATTATTGAACTCATACTAGTGAATTTAAAGTACTTTATGTACAACTAATATGATTTGATTACATGACCACGATCCTGGATCATGTTTGTAATTCTATCTAACAATATGAAGGTTTAGAACTCTATGGCAGATCAATCGTTACGAATCCTGGTTTTTGGTGCTCATCCAGATGATTGCGATATCAAAGCGGGGGGAACTGCGTCTTTATATCAACAGGCAGGTCATACTGTGAAGTTTGTGAGTGTGACGAACGGAGAATCTGGGCATCAAAGACTTTCAGGGACCGAACTAGCCGAGATTCGTCGGGCTGAGGCTACAGCGGCCGGACAAGCGCTCGGACTAGAATATCAAGTCCTGGGAAATCGAGATGGCTATTTACAACCGACCATTGAAGCGCGTTTTGAAATCATTCGTCTGATTCGCCAATTTGATCCCGATCTAATTTTGACACATCGCCCGAATGATTATCATCCTGACCACCGTTATACATCACAGTTGGTTTGTGATGCTGCTTATATGGTAACAGTTCCGCCGATTGTTCCCGATGTCCCTGCGTTACGAAAAAACCCGGTGATTGCATATCTCTCAGATCATTTTACACGTCCCTACCCTTTCACTCCTACAGTTGTGGTCGATGTAGAGCCTGTGTGGGACAAGTTGATTGACGCGCTCGATTGCCATCGTTCCCAGTTTTATGACTGGTTGCCATATAATCATTTTCACGAACATGAAGTGCCCGCCGATCCATCAGAACGAAAAGCCTGGTTAAGTGGCAAAATACGAGAGCGAATCGAACCGTTGGCCGATCAGCATCGTGATTTAATCATCGAAACTTATGGCAAAAAACGTGGTCAGGAGATCCAACTCATCGAAGCATTCGAGCCGTGTGAATATGGATCTCCTTTAACACAGAAAAACGTCAAAACGTTGTTTCCATTTTTGCCTTAGGGATTAATTCATAGAATCGTGATTATGTGAAGCTATTCAAATAAACTGAATTCTCATTATTTTTTTTGATGAAGATCAAATGTAAATTCATTTTCGCCTTCAGTAACCACTGCTTCTAATCCCGATGTCAGCGGATTACTATACTTTTCCGGAATCAGAGATTTCCTTTGTGCACCAGCGGCATACTCTTCGACAGATGGATCGTTTTCAAAAGCTGTGATGACGACCGTATAGTTCCCAGGTAATACACCATCTCCCTCTTCAAAGGTTGATAACTGGACACGACCATTCTCATCAATCTGACCAATGGCAGGGCGATTCAAAGTTCCTTCACCTCTTGATTTTGACTGAAAAGTAACCGTCCCTTTTGACAACGGTTTTCCGTCAAGCGTGACGAGCCCCGAGACCAGAACTGTTTCAGGCTTTTCGTTTCCACCGCATCCCACCAACAGGACAGAAAGAAATGGCACTATGAAAAAAGAACACTTCAGTATTTGTAAGCGAGATCCTTGATGCTTCATGAAATGATATCTCTCCGCAAAATTCATAATAAATTTCCAGACATCTCACATACCCAGGTGTTTTGGTCAAAACTCACCTAGTGGTTGCTTATCATTTTTATCTCCCAGGTAGTTCCACGTTGCGTAATCAATGTTCTCACTAACAAACCGCACACTACCATCTGCCAGACACATATGAACTCCACCGACATGGTTGCTCATATAGCCCCCCATATGGGCATAGCAGGTATCGACTCGTGCATCTCTGGACTTGGGACAGGCTGTATAGGTTTTGAAATAGTTAGGAGGAGGATTCGTCGTGCCGATATGCATATGCGATGCAAAATACATATTGAATGAGCTATAGATTGGTAACACTTCTCCGATCAAAAATGTATTCGTCGTGCCATCAGTACAATCTTTGAATTTGTAAGAAATACGACCACCGTTAAACATTCCGGGAGCTTCAACACTTGCACGTGCTCCTCCGGTACTCTTGCAGTTGATATTAGGCGTTAGTGCTGGAATGGGGCAAATATTCATATGTAACGGCCCTGCACAGAGTTTATAATTGGCCCCAAGTGAGTTGCCCGCACCTGGTGTATAACCTGCCTCGCGTGAGTTTGGGTAAAGTCCACTCTCAGGATCGGAGGGGCACATCAAAACCCCTGTTTTCCAGTCGTTAAGTGCTGCCGGATTTGGCCCTTGGTGATTCGGCACTGAAAAGTCAATCTGATTATAAAGTGTCGAATGTTCGATAAACGGTAACAACGATTCGAGCCAGGTATGACAATGGGCAATTCCAGAAGATCCACTGCAATACGCAGCAGCCGGGAGAACACTGTGTGTCTCGTGATAATTGTGAAGCGCAATCCCCAGTTGTTTTAAATTGTTTTTACATTGAGATCTTCGAGCTGCTTCGCGTGCCTGTTGGACAGCTGGCAATAGCAGTGCGATTAAAATGGCTATGATGGCAATGACCACGAGTAATTCAATCAGCGTGAAACCACGTAAGTGCTTTCTCATCAATATATCTCCCAGGGAAAAGTAAATATAATTCCTAGGTAAAAACCAATAGACCCCTCAAAAAAAGAGAAATATCACCTAGATAAAAACAGGGATTAAATCGAAGGAAATTCCACTATTTGAGAATATACTCCCGCTTAGATTCTCCTTTGAGATGAAGAAATCCCCTCAAAATCTGGAATAATTATTAACTTTTGGTGAAATTCATCCATAAACCAGCTACTCAATAATGAGACTGAATATTTAAGGTTCTGCTCGCCTTTTTGCTCACTGGTACTAAAATAAGAAACCGACCGAAATGCTAAACGAGGATCGCTTTACTCTCTCCGGAACTCGCTTAGCTTTGTTTAAAAGTGGCAACTACCGTATGATTGAATGTGTCATTTCAATTTAGCTAATTTGAATTTCTAAAGAGAAAACCAATGCGACTTCTATGCATTTTCATTTGCATTTTTCAGACATTATTGAGTTGCTCACTTCCAATATCTGCGGAAGAATCTTCAGTCGATCGGGGATACCGGTTCTTAACGTCAAAAGCGTACTTACCACCTGATTTTGATCAAGCAGTCTTTGACGATCTCTGGAAAGTCTGGCCAGAGGAATTAAAAGAGAAAGCAGAAAAGGCATCACCCGCAGCACGCCGCAAGATGATCTATTCCTATTATGGAATCATGGAACGCCCTGATTCGAAGTCCGCTCCATTAGGCTATGTCGTGACTCCTCAACAAAAATGGGTGATGAACTGTTTTACTTGTCATGGAGGAAAAGTTGCTGGCTCTGTAATTCCCGGTGCGCCCAATAGCCACGTCGCATTACACACACTCACGGAAGATGTCAGCAAAGTGAAACTTCAGCAACTCAAGAAATTGAGCCATCTGGACATGGCTGCGCTGGGCATGCCATTGGGAACGACACATGGAACCACTAACTCGGTGATCTTTGGAGTCATTCTTGATTCACTCCGTGACCCTGAGATGAATTTTGACAAAAGCCGTTCGATTCCTCAATTATTACACCATGATATGGATCCCCCTGCCTGGTGGAATGTGAAACGAAAACAGAAAATTTACACCGATGCCTTCGTCACAAAAAATCATAGGGTATTGATGCAGTTCATTCTGGTGCCACAAAATAATGCAAGTGAAATTAAAAACTGGGAATCCGATTTTGCTGACATTCTAGCTTACATTGAGTCATTAGAGGCCCCCCACTATCGCTGGGACATCGACAAGCAACTTGCCCAACAAGGAAAGAAAATCTTTAATCATCACTGTGCGCGCTGCCATGGAACTTATGGCGACAACTCTACCTATCCAGAGAAAACGATACCAATTGCTGATTTGCAAACTGATTCGGCGCGATTGAATTCATTACCGGTTGCGTATCGTGCCGCTTTAAATCAGAGCTGGCTTTCCCGCTTCGGAAAAGATCCAGTTGTTGAAGCACCAGGAGGATATGTTGCGCCTCCACTGAATGGTGTTTGGGCTTCTGCCCCTTATTTTCACAATGGTTCGGTGCCAACTTTGTGGCATGTATTGCATCCTGAAGAACGTCCTCAAGTTTGGAAACGTACGGAAAATGGATATGACATCAACAAAGTTGGTTTAGAAATCAAATCGTTTCCAATGCTTCCAGAAAAGTTATCCAAAATGGAAAAACGGACCTATTTTGATACAACACAATTTGGGAAATCGGCGAGTGGACATTATTATCCGAACGATTTAGATCAGGCTGAAAAACAAGCAGTTTTGGAATATTTAAAAACGCTCTAAAATCTTTAAACTGCTTATCTGGATTAGAGATTATTCGATTCCAAAGATTTGTACCATGCCAAGAAACACCAGAAAGAGCGCAGCCATATAATAATAGATTCCGTAAGTGATTTTATCTCGTTGCAGCGTGATGCTTGTATCTGGCGGTGGGCTTTCGTTTGAAACGTATCCCGGGGTCCACACCTCACCATTTTCTTTACGATATTGCGAACGTGTTTTCCATAAATAAAAGCAAACAACGGCGATAAACAGGCTGGCAGATAAAGTTATCATGGGATGGACGGCCTGTGTTTCGTCACCTAATTTTGCCGCTTCTTCTGGTAGAGAGGTCGCAAGCTTCGCCATGGATACCGCAAACGCATTATTCAAAAAATGCACCAGAATGGGAGCCCAAAAGCTGCGCGTGACGTAGTAAACATAATGCATAAACATACCCAACGGTATGACAGCGACAATATGTGCCGGATGCGCATGAACCATTCCAAACATTATGGAAGTAATCAGAATTCCAGGGATTAATCCCCAACGTGCCAGAAGTCCATGGCCAATCGCACCCCGAAAAACCAACTCCTCGCCAATCGCAGGAAAAACAGCAATTACAATGACTAGTGCCCACAGTGGACTGTTTTCGGCCATCTGCTTTACCGCTTCCATCGTATTCATTTCATCGAACTGTTTTAACACTGGCCACTGATCAGCAAAGAGACTCCAAACATCAAAAGTGACCCGATAAAGTTCTCCTGAAATCAAAGAGAGTGGAAGAACTGTAATGAAAAACAATAAGCCAGTAGAAAAGGCAAATGGTTGCAAGTTTAATTTTGCAAAAGTACCTCTCCCCAAACGTAATCCGACTGCCGCCATGACAATCAAAACAAAGACACCTTGTTCGACTCCCGCTAACTCGAGAACATGATCTTCAAGAAACTGCTTAAATTGATTACTTATTTCCTGGGGCTTCGGTCCTACTTTTGATGTAGTAATCAGATAAACAAACACACCAACGATAAATACCAGACCACCTGCGAAATGCGCGCCAATGACACCGAACATCCAGCCAATTGATTCCAATAACCCGGGACCCGGCGGGTGTACTTTCACTGGCGTTTCCAGGTCAGGTGCAGCTTGGTCATCGGCCAGCCAGACGATTTGCTCTTCCTCATCATTGACAACCTGTTCAACGACTTCAGAAAAGTCTTGAGACTCTGGACTTTGATTATTGCTCTCAGGTACATTGTTCTGAGCCAAATTGGTTTTTTTCGATTCGGACTCATCGGCAGGTGTATTTTCAGAATCAGTCATAACGATATTCTGTTTCTGGCTAATAATGTCCTTACTGACGTGAAAGAACAACAAGACGTTTTGATGTAACTTATTTTTTTCAAATATTTTATGTCACGAAAACCATTTCGGATGGAACTTCAATGGCTTTGCTGCAGTCTATGTTTATATAGTCTCGGTTAAGAAGTGCGAACTCATGTTTTTTTCAGGAAATTCGGGATTCATTCCAAATAATCTGAACTTCCAAGCGAATCATAAAGAACAACACCCCCATCTCAAGGAAACCAGTTATCGCTTTTACCTCAAATTCAGGTATGATATTTAGCAGGGCCACATCAATGAACGACTCATTAATCACAGATGTTAACTGTTCCGAAGAGCAAATTATAGAAATGTCATCAGAACAAGACCTTGAAGAGGATACAAAAGAAAACCATTGCCAACTTCAATACTGCGCCAACTGTAACTCGAGTTTCTTCCAGGAGGGAGGGGAAAAATCTTGTCCTGTTTGTGGCGCACAGGTAGATGATATCTCTGCATCTGCCTTAGAAGAAACAATCGTTTTTGATAATTTGGATGCACGAGTTCCTGTCGTCCCCCCCTTTTCTTCTGAGGAAGCAGATCCTATTATTGGCACGGATTTACATGTCTATCAATGTCAATCGTTGATTGGGCGCGGTGGAATGGGGATGGTTTACCTGGCAACTCACCGTGATCTGGGAAGACAATGTGCATTGAAAATTTTGTTGCCACGCTTGGCTGAACGTGATCCAGATTATGTGGAGCGTTTCTTTCATGAAGGCCGCGCTGTTGCCACATTAAACCACCCGAACATTGTAACGGCACATGCGATTGGTGAAGCGCGCGGTTACCGGTTTCTCGAAATGGAATTGGTCGCTGGTAGAGCACTCAGTCATATCATCCGAGAAGATGGCCCACTTAATCCCTTACATGCAACTTCGTTAATCGCGCAGATTGCCTCTGGCCTGGGAACTGCGCATATGAAAGGGATTATTCATCAGGATCTGAAGTTAGAGAATATTCTCTTAACCAGTTCGGGAGTACCTAAAATTGCGGACTTCGGCCTGGCAAAACGAATTAATGCTGACGATCAATTATATTCACACGAATCCTTAGCAGGTACACCGAACTTCATGGCCCCCGAGTTATTTCAGGGATCTCCTGCCACGGCCACATCAGATATTTATTCGTTGGGAGTTTGTTTCTTTGTATTGTTAACAGGACAACTTCCTCATCGTGGGCAGGATTTCAATTCTCTCATTCAGGAAGTGACGTCCAAACCCACACCAAGTGTGCGCGAGTTGTGTCCTCACATTTCACTGGAGATTGCGGAATGTGTCTCTTTGATGCTGGATAAGAGTCCTGCCAACCGATTCCAAAATGGGTTCATGGCAGCACAGTTTCTGAATGCCGTTTTGGGGCAAGTGAAGAATATTGAAGCGATGCTTTTCGAAGCGTTTGGCAGAAATAAGAATGTCTCCTGGAAACGCAAAGGACTGCAATATATTCTGGAAGTCAAACAATCTGGTAAGCGGAAACAAACTGTGTTTATCGAACGTAGCGATCATCAGATGCATGAACGATTATTATTGATTTACAGCACTTGCTGCGATGCACAGCCTGAATATTATGAAGAAGCACTTCGACTGAATTCAGAGATTTCACATGGCGGAATCTCCATCCGCGAAGTAGATGGCAAGACAAAATTTGTGATGATCGATACATTCCCGCGTTCGACTGTTGATGCCGAGGACATTCGCAAAAGTGTCATGGCTGTCGCACAACATGCCGATGAAATCGAACAACAACTGACTGGACATGACTTGCATTAAAGCATAGTCCCTGAATCAAAACATACTCTACAATAGTTGTCGTTTGTAGCGTTTATGCTGATTAATCGACTGTGTGGTTCAGGTAAGGCTCAGATCATCACTTAAATTCGTGAGCCAATATGGATATGCCCTGAATTTGCCAGCGAAATCACTGAGATCTCAAATCAAGAGCTTGACCATCCATTCTCAGCACGGGTATAGTCAGATTATGTGGATGTCGCTAAAAGCTGTTGCACTATCTTGCAATTTCGGAAATATTCATTTGTACCGTTCATAATTTTCGACAAAGTCTCTGTTGGAGTTTCAGTGAATACGTCGATAAACTGGTACTCTCAAAAACAGCTCTCAATGTTGATTCGCCAGAAGCTCTGAGGTTCTTTATGCGTTATTCTCGTAACCAATCTGCTTTGATCTTTTTGATTTGTGGATGTTTGCATCTTTCATGGACTGATAATCAAGCCGTTGCTCAAAATTTGACTCGTGGCTTTACGATTAAAGCTGACATAGCAGCCACAGGTGAGGAACGGGCAGCTCAGAAATCGTTATGGGTACTTGATGCGACTTTCAAGCCGATGCGGATGGTTCGCATGGACTTGACGAACCCCAAAACCGGCAAGAAAGAGAAAACCTTAGTTTGGTACATTGTATACAAATGCGTCCTTCGTCCTATCGAACGACGTGACGATATAGACGAATTCACTCCTGAAAATGAAAAAGTTCCGCCTCCAGGGCCAGCTTTATTTGTTCCTGAAGTGACACTGATTACCAACGATAATGGCCAACAGAAAATCTACCCCAATCAGATTCTTCCTGAGGCAGAGAAAATCATTAATCAACGAGAACGACGCCAGTTTAAGAATGCTGTCGATATTATTGGCGAACTACCAGCTGAAACTCCCAAAAATGCAAAAGATGAAAATGCGATTTATGGTGTTTGTGTGTGGACCGGAATCGACCCAAATACAGATTACTTTACTTTGCTCTTTTCGGGACTCTCAAATGGCTATAAAAATGTAGAAGGACCTGACGGAAAAACGATTGCCCTACGAAAAGTCCTGGTACAGCAATATTGGCGACCTGGCGATGAATTTGGGCAACAGGAACAGGAATTTCGTCCGAAAGGGAATCCTTACTGGGTTTATCTGCCCGATGACCCTAAAACGGCAGCTACGATGAAAAAAGTGCTGAATCTGGAAGATCCTGATGCCCCCAAGCCTTAATTTTTACCAATCCATGTAAAAAAGCGAGATCTGAGCGTCAAATACGATTATCACTTGCAAGTTCTGGCCTAATTCGCCAATATACGGCCTTAAATAACACGTTTTTTACTGATACCCCCTAAATGCGGGTGAGTTTTGCGATCTGAGGATTAAAGAAATGGCTCATAAGAAAGGACAAGGTTCCAGCCGTAACGGGCGTGATTCAGAGGCACAACGCCGTGGAATCAAGAAGTTTGGCGGTGAGAGCGTCCTGGCAGGAAATATTATTGCCCGTCAATGTGGAACAAAATGGCATCCTGGTAAAAATGTCGGTATGGGGAGAGACTATACCATTTTTTCGCTGGTTGAGGGAAAAGTCTACTTCGACAAGGAAGGTCGACGAATTAACGTTGAACCTGCACTGAACTAAGCTTATTCACAATTTACATCAAGGCTCCCTGAATCATGCATTCAGGGAGCTTTTTTTTGTTACCGACTCGGGTGACTGGCCGTCAAAGTCACTGAGACTTTGGTAGGAGTTTGCTCTTTGCCTCTTAGAACAGTCACAGTCACCGTGTCTCCTGGCTTTTTACTTTCGATATAGTCAAGAAAATCAGACGCGGATTTGACCTGTTTTTGATCAACGGCAACAATTAAATCTGCGGCTCCGCGATCAACACGCTCAATCACAATCAAACCTCTTCTCTGTCGCAATATTTTGGGGCCACGTATCCCTGCTTTCTCAGCTGGGCCTCCGGGAGTTAACTTAGCTACGAGTAATCCCTGTTCTGTTTCGTAGACACGCTGGATTCCGATTTCTGGATGGATCATGTGGCCGTGTGTCAGTAACTGTGGAACCACACGCGCCACCAAATTCGAAGGAATTGCAAAACCGACACCTGAACTTTGGCCGGTCTTGCTGGCAATAGCAGTATTGATACCAATTAACTGGCCATGTGAATTGAGTAAGGGGCCTCCTGAATTACCGGGATTTACAGCAGCGTCAATCTGAATGATCGATTTAATTGTACGATTACCACGTAGTTTTAATGATCTGTTCAAACTTGAAATGATGCCACACGTCATCGTTCGTTCGAGACCAAAAGGATTGCCAATCGCAAAAACTCTTTGACCGACTTTTAATTGACTGGAATCTGTCATAACTACTGGACTCAAGACACTCGGATCTTCCTCAATTTTAATCACAGCAATATCATTAATCGCGTCAGCACCAACAAAAGTTGCCGGGTAAGACTTTCCATTAAACAACGTTACATTAACTTCTTGAGCGTCTTCGATGACATGATAATTCGTTAGAATATGCCCTGCATTATCAATGATCGCTCCAGAACCAGCACCTTCCGTATCATATTCAAGCAAGAAAAAACCATCTGTTTTTGTACTTTTCGTTGTGATGTGTGCCACACTTTTATTTAATTTTTCGTACACACTCACATTGACTTCTTCTTCGGGCGTCAACCCACGTGCATTAAAGACTTTCTGCTGGTCAGGTAATTTTGAATCTTTCACCACTGGTGGATTCGAACCTGACGGGCCTAATGGCGTAGGAGGTAAAATCCTCGGTCCCGTCAACTTAGGTGGTGGACCTTGTGCTTGTGAAAGTGAAATCCAACTACGAGATGGGGAATTCATTGATGTAACAATCAGACCACCCAGGATTGCAGAGAGAAAACAACCAAATATATATTTCATGTCAAACCTCTTATGAAGCGAAACTCTAAGTATATAGGTAAAACAAAGAGTTAAGGAATCTAACTGATGACATTCATTAGATAATGTGCATCAAAAGTTCTCAAAAATACCTGAAATCCGATTTGAACAAGATCATTATCCGATGCGAGAATACCTGATACTGTTGAGTCTATGCTATAGTGCTGAAATATCAGGAGATACATATCGTATTATCGCAAATCTTCAAAAAGGGTAAATAGCGAATCACATTTTTCAAATCTTAACTAAAGTCTACCCTTCAGGTTATCGGATACTGAAACCAAAGGTAATTTCAAAATCTAACTCGAACTTCAGAGGGAATTGATCAGTATGCGTCGGATTGCACTCTTAACGGCAGGTGGAGATACACCGGCTTTGAATGCGACAATTTTTGGAGCCGTCGAACGAGCAAATGAGCTACGCATTGAAGTAGTAGGAATTATCAAAGGATTTGGTGGGCTGCTAGATCCCAACGTACCTCACCTGCGACTTAATCCCTTGTACTCCACAATTCCAGAGCTTGATCCACGTTGTGGAGGTACAATATTAGGCTCCTCTCGTACTTACATTGATGAATCGCATTCAGACGAGTTGAAGCTCGTCAAAAAACGTTTAGATCAACTCGGCATCGAGGGTTTAATCTGTATTGGCGGTGATGGGACAATTAATGGGATGCAACCTGTTTCCCAATTTATGCCATGCGTGTTGGCTCCCAAGACCATCGACAATGATCTGGGTTTGAATTATCTGGACGAAACTAATGAGTGGGTTCGAGAAGTGAACCCGGAAACAAAAAAAGAGCACTTCCGAAAACTGCCTAGCAAACAAGACATTGAATTAGACGACATTGTGAATTTTGCCACTCCCGGTTATGCCACAGCAGTTTATGTCTGTGCTCAGGGGGTCCAACGCATCCGAACAACTGCCGAAAGTCATCGCCGCATCGCCATAGTCGAAGTAATGGGGCGAGAATCTGGTTATCTGGCACTGGGATCCGCCTATGGTCAACCCGATATCATTCTGATCCCGGAAGTCCCTCTGAATTACGAACGATTTGAACAACGGGTACGCGATTTGTACGATGTTCAAAAAAACGTGGTGATTGTCATCGGAGAAGGTTTACGAGATGAAAATGGAAAACGACTCGGTGATATTTCTCAAAGTGTAGACCCTGCGGGGAACGTGATTTTCAGTGGTGCTGCCGAAGTGTTGCAAAATATGCTGATCGATTCACTCGGCGATCACTACTTTGTCTCCAGAAGACGACATGAACTCGCAAAATCTGCTACCTTTACTCGAAAAATTGGGCACACCCAACGTGGTGGACGTCCCATCCTGTTTGATCGTTTTTATGCAACGCAATTGGGGGGTAAAGCGGTCGACCTGATCGTACAACGCCAAAATAATTATGTTGCAATCTTGCAGTGGAGTGAACAGAAAGGTTTTTATGTCAGTTCCATCAATGGAAATGCGTTGAGAGATTCTTGGCGGGGTATCCACCCCAGATTATTGCACTTAGGATTTTATGATGAGCATCGATTTCAGCCATCCAAGCTCGGAGTCGATTATCTTTCCAAAATCTTTACCGATGCCATTGGTTCAGATGATCTTGAGCAAATACGGGAGGACCTGTTTGATACTGGTCACTTAAAAACCAGATATCAAAGCAGCAATGTCAGAATTCACAAACACATTCGCTATTTGAATTCAAATTCAATCAACGAAGAACGGCCTGACGATCAATTTTAAGGCTCCTGTTGAGGCGATTCGAATGCGGCAGGCTCAATAACCGGTGGCTTCGTGTCTGAATCTTCTTTATTCGTGATTGTATATGCTGCCTGGACATTATGTTGTCGTAGCTTGCCTGGAACTGCCGCCATAGCTAATCGCAGTTCTTTCTTCATCGAAACCGACTGAGAGGCAAACTTATCAGTCATAATCGTAATATCATCAATCACAAGTCTGCCATACTGTTTTTTCATCATGACGATGGCTCCCTTGAAATTGTCGCCTAGCTGAATACGACAGTATTCCTCATTTTCATTACGATCGAGACTGGATAGTTCAGTCATAAGAAACTCTGGAATCTGGTAAGCAGTTTCAGGAACCTGGTCAACTTGTCTCCAAACCATTTCGTTAAAATCACGTGAGGAATTTCTTTGCAGTCTTCGAATATCCTGTTCATGTAAATAATACGCATAATTTTGCACTTGTATCATTACTTCCAGAGTCTCTTTCACAGAAGATGGTCTCCCCTTTAGGTCGAGTTGAATGTCATCGACTAAAAGATGCCCTAAATGCTCTCGTAAAATATAAGTCAGGGGGAGATTTCCTTGTCGCACGGCAACCGTCGTTACGGCACCATTGAATTTTGTATCCAGTATTTTGATATCGTCGCCAGTGATCTCTTTAATCGGCAGTTGCTGGACTAAATTCGGTTTTACCCTTTTCCAAACTCGTGCAGAAAAATCTGGTGTCGAACTAAATTCAAGAATTTTCATATCACGTTTATTAAGAGCATCACCAAACAACTTTGTGATAGCACGGGCTGAAAATAAAGATGTCAGATTGATCTGCTGATTATCCTGCTCATGAAACAGTGTGACTTCCTCTACCAGATACTTTTCAGGAATGTCGATTTCATCAGACTCAATTTTAATCAGGGACAAGCTGATCATTCTACCTGCAGCATGAGTCACAAAACTTGCCAGATTACTTTCAATTTTGAGTTCATAATCTGCAGCAGCATCAGCTGCCAGAGGTAACGGAGCTAATGTCAGGTCTCCAAAAGCCAGGCTGCCTCGATAAAATTGATCTGTCGCATATTTTTTCAAATCATCTTTATTGCCTTGCTGATAGGCATCCAGAAAATGACTTACAGCCAATAACATTTTCGCCTGTTTTTTGGCAGATTTCACATGCTTGCCGTCGATCTTTGATTCTACGGCAACATCTGTTGCCTTCCATTTGCCTTTCTCAAGTTGCATTGAGATCACCATCTGTCCCGATTTACGTGGTAACCTGACGATGGCGATATTTTTGTCTAACTGTGCATCAGGTTTCTTCTTCTTTTTCGACTTCTGAGGTTCGCCTGCAATGTTTTTAGAAAGCCTTGCCAGATATGCAGGATGTAGTTCTTCCAGAACCTCTTTAAATTTTGTATCCGTTGTACCGAGAATGTCGTCACGGTTTCCAGTTTCCCAGGCAGATACAAATTCGCGAACAGTGAGTAATAAATCCATCTGCTCAGACACTGATTTCATCACAGACAGATTTTTTTGTTTTTGCTTGACATAGATATCATCTACGACCCATTTGCCTGTTTTGGTGACTTGTTTTAGATCGTAGAGCAGTTTCTTTTTGTTTTCCCCAACTTCGACGACCACTTTTTTATGATTTTTCGAAACATCTTTGATATTAACGACCGTGGTTTCTCCTGTTGGAATTCGGAGTATTTTCAGATCATCAATCGAAGATTCATTTCGGAGGGCAACCTTAGAAAACTTCATTGTACTATGATGTTTCAGTTTTTTAAGATCATCATTTTCAATGGCGTTTGCAAATTGTTCAATAGCCTGCATTTCCACCATCGAAGCACAGCCTGTGAACAGTGCAAGAACCAACGCGCCGCATCCTAGCGAAAAACCGTTTTTTAACATCATGATCAGTCCAGGTAGGGATTCAGTTAGAGAGAGTGATGTGAGATTTGTCGTCTCAACATTTGCATTCCTATAATGGTCTTATTGACCAGAATTTAGTCTGCCACATTGAAACATTCATAAACACTTTGTTGAGAGTCAAAGCAATTTATGAGAGAGAGGATGTGTCTTTTGACATTTTTTTGGTTTTACGTCAAGAGTGTTCTTTGAAAATCTACTCTATTTCACAGTATCTCACTAAAAAAATTGCTCTTGGCTCATTTGCTGAAATAACTATAATCACATTCACTCGCCTAAGATATCATTTCACGATAGCCAACTTTCGGGCATTTCATCTCACACAATTCAAGATTCGTCAAATCTTCAGTACCAAATTTCTCTGGTATGAAATAGTGGGTATTCAGTGAAACATTACCTGTTTCTGACATTGGTCGTTTTTTTAACCCTATTACACAGCCCCATTTCTGTGCCTGCAGAACAGGATGGTCTGGTCAGTGTGAAACTCCGGGTCGAATGGGGGGAACAAACTCCTCGAAACTGGAATGCTCGATTTGATATCATCAATGGCCAAATCGATACCGCAAATTCACTCGGGGTCAGTGCAGATGAATCATCAGTCGTTTCACAAACCAAGCAGAAAGTATTGTATCAACCGAAAACCAACCGCGTTTTTAATAGTATTGAATTTCAAGTTCGCGGAGATAGATCAACACAACTGCAGGTTTTCATACAAGATCAAAACGATCCGCAAATTGTAATGAAACATCAGTTTGCCTTGAAAGAGATTCTGAAGCAGAAACAAATATTACCTATCAGCCAAACTAACGCTCAACTAATTATTCAACAGTCCCCCGGAGATGCTTTCGCTTTAAAAGTTAGTCATCCACACCTGGTATTTGAACCAAATGAAGTGATTGAGATTCAGGCATTTCCCAAGTTTCTCCAGACAACTGATGCAACAATGGGTTCCGAAATGCACTGGTCACTGTTTCGAGCTCGTACCAAGGAACTGATTGCATCCGGTTCCATTGCGATCATGCAGCAAAACCTGAACGCCTTATTAAGTGAGGGTTTCGCTTTTACAGTTACCGCGCCTACCGAAGGAGCCTATGATCTGGTAGTCGAAATGGATACGGGACACCAGGCATTCGCCCAGTTTGTGGTCATCTCCCCAAAAAAGAATAGTTCGTCAATTCAACCTCATGCTAATGAAACGTTACCATTAGTCGATGAACTTAATTTGAAAGGGATCCAAAATCATCATGATTTGATTGTGCGTCGTCCGCATAAGCGATTTGGAAAATCTCTCAAGTCACTGCTCAAGTCGATTCCAGGCTCAACTCCAACGACAGACTCGTCTCTCCCCTGGTCTGCTTACCATCTCAAAATCAGAAAAACTAACCAGCCACATAAACTTGTCTTAACTTATCCGATTAAACAGCAATCAAAACTAGGCTTTAGTATTCTTGAGCCTGATGCAGCCGGCCAGTTGGTTCCAGTAGGCGTTGATTCAGGAGTTTATCAATCGAATTCCACTTTGCATAATTCATTGCAGGGAAAATCAAACAATGCTCAATCAGAAGTTATATTTTGGCCTCGAGTCAATAATCCTATCATTCTATTGCACAGCCTGGGATCTGACGTACCTGCTGAGATTGCTCAAATAAAAGTTTATGAGCTACCACTTTCAGAAGGGGAAGTTTCCCCTGTTATTGATACTCAGGTAGAGAAGAAACGACTTGTTGGACCTTATCTACAAAAGCCTTTATTACCCGAAATCTTTGGGGCGACACAAGCCCTGGATGCAATGAGTAATCGAAGTTTGGATGACTGGCAGACATTTTATGAAGCGGGAAATCGACTCGCCGCTTATCTGACTCATCATCAGTTTAACAGTCTTCTCATGGCTGTTTCGGCAGATGGAAGTACAATCTATCCATCAAAATATTTAGATCCCACTCCCCGCTATGATTCCGGCGTGTATCACTCTACGGGACAAGATATCTACCGAAAAGACGTTTTAGAACTGCTATTTCGAATTTTTGACCGGGAACATCTCGCATTAATACCAGAATTACAGTTCTCTTCTATCATTCCGTCCCTGGAGAATCTAATCGCAAAAGAATCCGATAAAGCTGTGGGAATTGAACTGGTAAATCGATATGGCCAAACCTGGCGAAATTCCAAAGGTACGAACAGAGGACAGGCTCCCTATTACAATCCGTTAAATCCACAGGTACAAAATGAAATTGCCAAAATTTTTCGCGAGTTAGTCACTCGTTATAAAAATCATACATCCTTTCAAGGCGTAGCTGTTCAGCTGACTTTAAATGGCTACCTTCAGTTGCCAGGTTTAAAGTGGGGCTACGATGATAAAACAGTTTCGCAATTTGAAAAAGAGACCGGAGTTAAGATTCCTGAAACTCGGGATTCCCACAAATTTGAAAAACGCTATCAGTTTTTAACCACTTCTGCGCTTCCACAATGGACAAAATGGCGCTGCCAGAAAATAAAAGAGCTGCATCAACGTTTGGCTGGAATTCTTATAAAAGAACGACCAGATACTCGCATGATCTTTTCTACAAGAAAATTATTACCATCGCATAGTATAAATGGCGATGTTGTTTCCTTGTTAAATTCAGGAGCACAGTTTCACCCTGTTCTAATGGCAATGGGATTAGATTTTTCAGATTACCACCAGATCAGTAACTGTGTCGTTTTAAGGCCCAGTATCTTCTATACCAGCCAGCAAAAGTCATCGATAGCACACGTTATTAATAATCATCCAACTGTTGATGATTCCTTTAAAACTCAGATTAACGGTACTTTATTTTATCACTCTCCTGTTGAAGTACGGATTCCTGAATTTGATCAGATTTCTCCCTGGCAACCAGCGTTTACCTGGCTCGTCTCCCAAGTTTCATCATCAGACGCTACGAACCGCATTCGTTATGTGCACTCAATTGCCACATTGGATCCGTATGTTACTTTTGATGGAGGCTGGACAATTCCTTTCGGCCAAGAGCAATCGACTCGCTCCATTCGTACGCAGCTTCAAAAGTTACCGGCGAGGCCATTTCAAACAGTAGAATCAGTAGAACAACCAGTTGTGGCTCGTTTGTCACGTGGAAAAGATAAAACCTATTACTATCTTGTAAACGATTTCCCATATGCTTGTCAGGCAACGGTCGAACTCGCTGTACCATCCAGGGCAGCTATCATTCATCTAGAGAATGGTGAAATCGTAAACACAATCGAATCATTGCAGGGAACACAGAAATATTCGGTCTCTTTAGATGCATTTGACTTTCAAGCCTTTGAAATTCAAGATCCTCAGGTACAAATTGTATCTGTAGAATGCAAAGTTGATCAAAATGCATTAACTGATTTATATACGAAAATTGATAAAAAGAAAGATCATCTACGAAAGTTGCATCAGTCGATTGAAAAAACAACTGCAGTCGTCTTACATGCAGACTTTGAAGAAGGCGCTGCCCGCGACTACATTTTGGCAGGTTGGGAAGCAAAGAATCAAAAACGAAAATCCTGGACTTTAGATCGGAATGAGGCACATTCCGGTAAGGTATCATTGGTTCTGGATCAAATGCCGGGGAATAGCTCCCTGAAAACGAATGAAATTCCGTTAAATCAAAGCCGCTATCTAAACATGAGCGTCTGGTTAAAAACCGATGCGAAAGCAATGCAAGTCAGAATTGCTTTAGAAGCAGAACAGAATGAAAAGTTGAAAGTGCAATCGGCCATCGTCAGTGTTGATCACCAATGGCGAAAATATTTATTTCGAGTAAAAGACATTCCTACCAATCAAATCAAGAATGCGCATATCTTAATCGAAAAACTGGGGTCCGACAAATTATGGATCGATGATGTCAATTTACAGATTCATCAAATTTCCCCGGAAGACGATAGACAAATGACGAAACTTGTTTCCACCCTCTCTTTTGCTTGGAATTCTCAACGCTATCTAGACTGTTACCGTCTCTTAGAAAGCTATTGGGGACAATTTGGAAGTGAAATCGATTCCGCTCCAACTCCCTCTCGATCACTAAATACTCCGCCAGTAAAACATGCTGAACGCCAAAGAATTCGCAAGTTGATCCGTCGTTAAGTAATTGAAAATGACTACCTTTCTACTAAGAGTCTCGAAACAAAAAACACCGTATCTTATTTTCCTGATGAGACTTACGAAATTCGCCCTGATTTCGTAACCGCAGAGTGATATAATGTATCTTGATATCATTCTGGTCTTCCACACTGGCGTTATTCCACTCTCTTGCAGGAAGGTTCTCAAATGGCAGCTCGAAAATCAATCTCCAAATCAAAATCGGACAGCAATCAATCCCGTTCTTTAAATAAGCTACCCACTAAACGCGCTTCTGGAAAAAATAATGGAAAAGTACACACGATTGGCAGTTATCTGATTCAGCGTTTAGAGGACTATGGCCTGAGCGACCTCTTCGGAATTCCTGGTGACTTCGTGTTACAATTTTATGGAATGCTTGAAGAGAGTCCCATTCGAGTCATCGGAACGACACGGGAAGACAATGCCGGTTATGCAGCCGATGGCTACGCGCGAGTCAATGGTCTCGGCGCTGTTTGTGTAACATATTGCGTTGGTGGATTGAGTTTGTGTAACTCCATCGCAGGAGCGTATGCAGAGAAATCTCCAGTAATTGTTATCAGTGGTGCGCCAGGTATGTCAGAACGAGAAACAGACCCTCTGCTACATCACCGGGTTAAAGATTTCCATACACAACGGGATGTCTTTGAAAAAATTACTGTCGCAACGGCATTACTTGATGACCCGATCACTGCCTTCCAGGAAATCGATCGCTGCCTCGAAGCCTGTGTGAAATATAAAAGACCCGTTTATCTGGAGTTACCACGAGATTGTGTTCACAAGGAAGCCGTGATTCCACATATTCCAAACGATAAACAACCAACAAGTAACAAACACGCTTTACGTGAATCGCTTGTCGAAGCAGCGGAATTGATTCAGGCGGCAAAAAAACCGGTCATCATTGCGGGAGTAGAGGTCCATCGCTTTGGATTACGTGAAGAAGTCCTGAAATTTGCGGAAAAGCACAAAATACCGATGTGTGCCACCATTTTGGGTAAGTCGGTTGTCAGTGAATCTCACCCACTTTATTTAGGCGTGTATGAAGGCGCAATGGGTCGAAATGAAGTACAACGCTATGTTGAAGACAGCGACTGTGTCATACTTCTTGGTACATTTATGACAGACATTAACCTGGGTATTTATACTGCGCATCTGGATCCAGGAAAGTGTATTTATGCAACGAGTGAAAAGCTCCGTATCAGCTACCATCATTTTCATGATGTAATCTTTTCTGACTTTGTTCATGAACTGGGAAAACAGAAAATGAAGGTCGTTGTCCGGAAAATTCCAGAGAAGGTTCGTCCGCATGCGGTAGACTATGTTGTTAAGCCTACAAAGCTCGTAACTACAAAACATCTGTTTGAAAGTATCAATCAGATTTTAAGCGATGAAACTGTCGTTGTGACCGATGTGGGAGATTGCCTGTTTGGGGCCGTTGATTTAATGATCAGCACACATACGAAATTCCTTAGCCCTGCGTATTATACTTCGATGGGCTTTGCGATCCCGGCTTCCCTTGGAGCTCAAGTGGCTAACCAGGATCTGCGGCCGATCGTTCTAGTGGGTGATGGTGCGTTTCAGATGACATGTCTTGAACTGTCGACAGCACTCAAGCTGGGATTCAATCCAATTGTGATTGTCTTAAATAATAAAGGCTATACAACAGAACGCTTCTTGCAAGAAGGCCCCTTTAATGATATTCCGGACTGGAAATACCATAATATTACTGATCTTATTGGCGGAGGCTGGGGTTTTGAAGTCAGCACAGAAGGCGATCTAGAAAAAGCAATCAAAGCTGCGCTAGCAAATAAAGACAGTCTGAGTGTGATCAATGTGCATCTTGAGCCAACCGATGTCAGTCCCGCGTTGACTCGTTTGGCAGATAAAATGTCAAAAAGCCTTTAATGCTATCGTTGCCTGCGATTGGTACACAAAAATAGCCGGGCGAGAGTCCCGTGCTCAACGTCCGGCTAATTTCCTTTCGCTTGCCGTTCTTATAATCCAGCACATAAGAACGGCAATAAATAATGCGAAAGGGTCCCCCCTGTTTTGATCGAGGATAATCAAATCTTTCGAGCAGAAAATCACAGCCCAAATCCAGGCTGCGTACTATCTAATCAATTCTGCTTGAGGTGATTACTGATCTTCCTGCATCTTCTTCTCTAGTTTGTATTGCTCAAGAACTTCACGCTGGTTGTAAAGCTGCTCTTCAGGGCCAGCAGGATAGAACTGCACATCATCACGTAAGTAGTAAGCAGAAGGCAAGGTCTGACCACCGATGCTGGACTGGCAGCCAGTGCTAGTGATTCCGATTAATGCTAAACCTAGAATTCCTGCACTTGACCAATTTTTAATCTGGCGAATCACCATGATTTTCCTCGGATTGAAAAAGTTGTCGAATGGCACCTGTTGGGAAGACGTGTAAACAGGGTAAGACAGGAGCCGGGAATACCTTGGGATCAGTTTGATTATTAACTAAGTCCAGCCACTTCAGGGAGAAGCAACATTCAAGGTCACACATAAGTACAAAGCATGTACTAACTTTATCGACACATAAAATCGGAATCTTCGATATATTTTGCCTAATCCGACAATATTTTGTGTAAAGGAAGTCACAAGAGCATAGATATGGCGGTTTAAGACGATTTGAATGCTCGCTGCAGCTCATCCAGGGAGATTTTTCCTTCAGCGACTAAGCGAATCCCTTCTTTTTGGAAGGTCGGCATTTCTTGTTTTTTAGCCAACGCTTTGATCTTAGCCGGTTCTGCCCCACTGATGATTAGCTGTTTCATTTCGTCGTTCATGACGATCATTTCCAGCATTAGAGTGCGTCCAAAGTAACCAACACCGTCACACTTTTCGCATGGTTCGATTTCGTTACCGTCTTCATCAACGGTTTGACGGGGTGGTCGATAGAGCATTTTTGTCGATTTCGGGAGCCCCATTTTTGCAATCAATTTTGGGTTTGGTCGGAATGCTTCCTTGCATTGATCGCAGAGCGTGCGGATCAGTTTATGTCCTACCACACAACGTAGCGCATTGACTCCCTTCTCTACACCTCCAGCCAGTTTACAAAACTTTACCAAACCCGAAATTGCATCCTTCGCCGAAATTTCCGCAATCATCGCGATTTCGTTTACCACATTGAGCATACTGCTCACATATGCTTCATCCGTAACCGGTTTCAAATAGATCACATCCGCTTCCATACGGATGATTCTTCTTAGCTCATCATCGAAAGTGTCATCGTCTTTTTTATCCGGAACCGTAATATGACTTAATTCGCGGTGCTCAGGGTCCGCTAAAGCGAAAATTGTATATTGATACGCATCCACAGATCGTACAACACCAAACGTGGTTGTTGTTGTACCTGAATTAGGTGGGCCACTGACAAGAATGACTCCACTGCGGCCCTTCGCCAACTCCCGAATACGTTCCTTATTTTCTTCAGAAATACCGATATCATCAGGACGATCTAAAGGCTCATTCACTTTGATCGCTTTAATCGAAAGTCGCTCGCCCCCCGATTGACCAGGAGCAGTCGATACTCGCAGTTGATAAGGGACTTCTTCCAGCTCTGCTAATACACCACCCGATTGCGGTCGCTTCCGTTCCTGGATATTCAAACCTGAAAGCAGCTTGATAATCTGAATGACAGCCAGACCTTGTTGTTTTGAGAGTTTTGGTCCCGGACTCGCGACCCCGTCTATATAAAACAAAACCTGATATCGCTCACCTTTTGGTTCAAAACGAATGAATTCTGCACGGAGAGCAAGAGCATCAGTAACGATATTTTTTGCAGGCATGAGACCGGCTTTCACCAGTCTCGCATTTTCTTTCAGGTTCGCTGGTTGACCATTTAATGCGCCTTGAAAGGAAACCGGCTCAATTTCTTCTTCGAATTCTTCCTCGTCATCCCGGGATTTTCCAAAACCAAATATCACTAGCGATACCTCTTACCAAACAGGTTATGTGTGAAACTTGAACTCTATTTCTGTGAACATACTCGACCAGCAACCACTTGTTATGTACTCACTCTTCTCAACGATACCTTGCTGATAGGATCCCAGGCACGCATTAAAGCAGCCCATAATCTCCCAATGTCTTTTCCAAGACTTTAATCGATGCCTTATCGAGTTGAGTCATCGGAAGACGAACCTCTCCATTGTCCCTACCCAGCAATTGCATAGCAGCTTTGATGGGAATCGGATTTGTAGCCAGCCCCAGCAAATTTCTGCAGAGTGTAAAAAGCTTGAAGTGCCATTCTCTGGCTAGTTGTAAATCCCCGGCGTTAAATGCATTTAACATATTTTTCACATCACCGGGAACAATATTTCCGACAACCGACACAACTCCTTTTCCACCTAAAGCCATCAGTGGTAATGTCAGACTATCATCACCGGACAGGACCGATAAGTCACAAGCGGAAAGAATGTGAGACGCCTGATCCATTGAGCCAGTCGATTCTTTGACTGCAACAATATTGGGTATTTCTGCCAAACGAATAATGGTTTCAGGCTCAATATTCTTGGCAGTTCTTCCTGGAATATTGTAAATCACAATTGGAATTTCAACCGACTCAGCAATTGTCTGATAATGCTGGAAGAATCCTTCCTGAGTCGGTTTATTGTAATAGGGAGCCACGTGTAACCCCCCATCGGCACCAGCTTGTTCGGCATACTTCGTCAGTTCGACTGCTTCCTTCGTACTATTCGAACCCGTCCCTGCCATAACTTTGATGCGGCCAGCAGCATGTTGGCAAACAATGGAAATGACTTGTTTGTGCTCTTCATGTGAAAGAGTTGGTGATTCACCAGTAGTTCCAACGGGACACAAGGTATCGGTCCCTTGCTCAATGTGGTAATCAACCAGAGTCCGCAGTGCAGCTTCGTCGATTTCTCCATTTTTGAAGGGAGTAATCATTGCCACTGAAAGACCTGCGAACAGGTCACTTTGATTTGCCATGCTTTTAATACCTTAAAACAAATTCTACCAACCAGCTATATTCAACAAAAATCTTTGTGTTCTATGTGCTGCATTTATAACCGACACTTGAAACTAAGTTCGATGCTCCCAGTCGACATTCGACAACGATGCTAATGCTAACTGCAGGGCATGAGTTCCGTCACGGCCATGTCCTTGTGCCTGAACTGCCAGATAAAGTTGATGCCCTAAGGCTAAGCCGGGAAGACTTAAATTCATCGCCTTTGCTTCCGCCAGAGCAATTCCCATATCTTTGATGAAATGTTCGACGAAAAAACCGGGATCAAAATTGTTATCCATGATACGAGGGCCCAGATTTGAGAGTGACCAACTGCCTGCAGCACCGCTACCGACTGATTCCAAAACAGTAGGCAAGTCAAGTCCCGCTTTATACCCATAAAGCAGTGCTTCGCAGACGCCAATCATATTAGTGGCAATCAGAATCTGATTGACCATTTTTGTATGTTGCCCCGATCCCGGGCCTCCCTGATAAACAATAGTCTTGCCCATCGCATTCCAGCAAGGTTGTAGTGCATCCACAACTTGTTGGTCGCCACCAATCATGATTGATAACGTGCCATTTTTCGCTCCAATATCTCCACCAGAAACAGGAGCGTCTACACTATAAACACCTTTTGATTGTGCAGCTTCTGCAATTTCCATTGCAAGCGAAGGATCGCTTGTTGTCATATCAACTAAAATTTTATCAGCTGTTGCTCCTGCCAAAGCCCCCTGCTCTCCTAACAGTACTTCTCTAACGTCTGCAGGAAACCCAACAATTGAGAAAATCACATCCGACGCCTCAGCAACAGCCTTCGGCGAGTCTGCCCAACTCGCTCCTTTTTTTAGTAATGACTCCGCCTTTACTTTACTGCGGTTATAGACAGTAGCTGAAAAGCCGGCATCCATGAGATGTCCAACCATACTGGCCCCCATCACCCCGGTTCCAATCCAGCCGATTTTTGTTTTACCTGGTTGAATTGCTGGTATCGTCATATCACTCAATCCCTCTAGTTATCAATTCAATAATGCCAATATGCAAGCAGTCAATACATGAGTCTCTTAATGGAAATCGTAAAGAAATGATTGCCATATCACAAGTTAGCACAATCATTCTCTTTGGAAGTATATCGAGCAATGACTCAGAAGTCATACGACTGGTTCATTTTTTGGTCACAATCATCACAGGTTCGTGCTTTTGTTGATTGAAATAAGGACTAGCACCAAAAGGCACTTGCGAATCCGAACCGAACTGGAGAAAATCGGAAATCACTCTGAGGACCGCCCCTTTAAATAAATAGAAATCAGTTGACTAATTTTCAGATGAAGAAGCGAGTCCAAATGAATTTAAAATCGATAATCGTAATGGCCTTATTCGTTTTAACCAGTGGCATATATGACACGAATTCTGTTTACGCACAAGGAGTTGCTTATCCTTGCGGTCCTGATGGTGCTCCACTTTTACGATTCTTAACACCACAAGGATTTATGGGAGCAGATTTTCGGGGAAGCTGCGCTCAGCATGATGCGTGTTATCAAATTCCAGGTATCAGTCGGCGTTACTGTGATTTACAACTTCGTCAGCAATTATACCATCGCTGCAATTATTCCCGGTTCCCACTGGGTTGTCGTATGGTAGCAAATACGATGTATCTACAGGTCCGACTTTTTGGGAGAAGGACGTTCTTAAACTCACAGTACCAATCCCCTTATCCTGTTTACTATGGCTATTGATTCTTTTTAAATTTCCTCACTGCACTTATTTCTGTTTTCTGGGACGAGTTCGTCCTTCTTACGTTGTGATTGGTTTTTAGATGACTGAACCCCAGGCGTATCTTAATGGCGCCTTCATACCGTTTTCAGAAGCAAAGTTGGCTGTGACCGATCTGGGCATTGTTTACGGTGCCGCAGTAACAGAGATGATACGTACATTCGCGCATCAGTTATTTATGCTCGACGAACACCTGGATCGATTGTATTCCGCGCTTGAATATGCCTGCATCGAACCTGTCCCACAAAAATCAGAACTCAGGCAGGTCTGTGAAACAGTGATTGAGCATAATGCAAGACTGCTCCCTCCAGAACATGATCTGGGTTTGACGGTCTTTATCACCGCTGGCCATAACCTGCCTTATCTCGGGTTATCTGAATTAGAAATGTGTCGCACTCCAACAGTTTGTGTTCACTCATTTCCTTTGGCTTTTGAGCTTTGGAACCAAAAATACAATACGGGCCAATATTTGCTAAAAGCGGAAGGACAACAGCTCAATAACAGTATCTTTGACCCTCGTATTAAATCTCGGAGCCGCATTCATCTTTATCGAGCCGACAAACTCGTCCGCAAAGAAAATCCGCAAGCGAGCGCCTTACTCTTTGATCAATCTGGATTTGCGGCCGAAACAACAATCGGTAATTTTTATCTTGTCAAAGACAACATCATTAAAACTCCCCGTCCGGAACATGTACTGGGGGGAATCAGCCAGACTATGGTAGCCCAATTGGCAAAACAGCTTGGACTTTGCTATGAAGAGACAGATATTTCCTCAAATGCGATTATCGATGCGGATGAAGCATTGACGTCTTCAACCGCTTATTGTCTGATGCCAGTAACCCATTTTAACTCTCAGCCGATTTCTGATGGCAGGCCCGGACCCGTTTTTCAAAAGTTGTTGTCTGCCTGGAGTCAGATTGTGGGAGTAGATATTGTAGAGCAGGCAACACAAGTCGGTGAAGCGCGACGAAAGTCGATTTCAGAACAACATTAAACCGGAGTGAATTCTACTCGCTCTGACAGTTTTGACAGTAAATCAGGAACCTTCAACGTGTCACATTATCGGGAATTTTTTAAACAGTTTCGAACTACTTTTGAAACGACCGGTGCCATAGCTCCCAGTAGCCGTTTTTTAGGTTCGAATATGTCTGGACCGATGAAGCAGCATCAGGGGCCCAAGAAAGTTTTGGAAATTGGACCAGGTACCGGTGCGGTCACCAGACAAATCGTCAAGCAGATTCAACCAGGAGATCAACTTGATCTTGTGGAATTGAATGACAAGTTTGTGGAAATTTTAAATCAGCGTTTTGATTCGGAAGTGGCCTTCCAGGAGATCAAACATCTCACATCCATCCATAACTGTCCTCTGCAGGAATATGGAGCAGGAGAAGAATACGATTTTATCATCTCTGGATTACCACTCAATAATTTCCCAACAACTCTCGTCGATGAAATCTTCGAGGCTTATTTTCGCTTGCTTAAGCCAGGGGGAGTACTTTCCTACTTCGAATACATGTATGTTCGCCCTGTACGAAAAGTCGTTTCTCGGGGTGAAGAAAATCAGCGAATTCGAAACATAGATGAAATCATGAGCAACTACACACGCCAGTTCCGAATTCGAACGAACTGGGTTTGGTTTAATCTGCCCCCTGCCTGGGTTCAGCATCTACAAAAAGAAAAAGGCAGTGCTGCATTAGTAGAGCAAACTGCCTCACAAGGTTTAGAGCCTTAAAATTTCAAGAGTCTTTGTTCTTGTTTTTACTCTGAGGGCGATCTTGTGCCGGACGACGAGGACGGTCCATACGATTACCTCCCATCATTTCTCTTAGATCCAAACTTCCATCTTTATTGTGGTCCAGTTTCTCAAAGAGCATTTTCATTTGACTGAGTTCATCTTTGCTCAATTTACCATCCCGATTTGTATCTAAAATTTTGACAAATGCCGGACCAGGACGTTGTCCTGCAGAATCAGTGCGACGACGATTTGTCTCCTGATCTCGCTTTCCTGGACGTTTCATTTCCTGTTTGTCTTTATTATTAGAACGCCCCTGAGGTCGGCGATCTGGTCGGAATTTTGCCAGTGCTTCTGAAAATTCTTTTCTAGAAAATGATCCATCGGCATCTTTACCCGATTGCTCAAGCATATGCCGCAGGAAGCGTTTACCACGTTCAGAGGCTTCGTCGACCGTTAATTTACCGTCTTTGTTCGAGTCCATTCTTTGAAAGATCCGCTCTGACATTTCTGAAGAAATTTTCCGCTGATTACCCTCTTTTTTGTCACCTTCTCCCCGACCTCTGAACTTGGCGCCAAGATTTTTGAGTTCGTCTAATGAAATCTCCTCTTTATTCAGACGTTGAAACAGTGGTTCCAGACGTTTTTTTAAAGGTTCAGGTATTTCGTCTTTCGTAATTTTCTTATCCCCATTGCGATCTAATCGGCTCATAAAAGCTTGAAAATCACGTGGTCCCCGATTCCGATTTGAACCAGTTTCCGTGGGAAATTTCTGTTTTTCTTTATTGAGACCAGACTCAAATTCTGCTTTTGTCAATTTGCCATCTTGATTCTGATCGCCAAGTCGAATGAGATGATCAAAGAATCGTTCCTTTTCCTTAGGTACTTCATCAGCATTTACAATTCCATCAGAATTTTTATCGAGTTGCTGAAAGACATTCTTGCCAGTCGATTCGTCCTGCTCTGGCGCTGCGAATAAACCATTACCTGCGATGCAGAAAATTGCCAACAAAGTCAATGATTTGTAAAAATGTTGCATAACAGCCCCTTTCATGGAAGTGCTGTAATTAAGGAAAGATTTGGAATCAGAACCACTTACTGGCCTATTTAACACGGCAGATCCCAAAAAGTATTGGTTTATTCGATAAAATATGAATATGTACAAAAAAACCCGGTGAGGTCTCTCACCGGGTTAAAAAATTCAAAGACGATCTTGATGACTCTATCGGGATGATTTTTTCACAGTAAATGTGGACGTCAAAAACCCCTGATCATCGGGAACGGTATACCCCCCCGAAATGGGTAAATACTTCTGAATCACTTCAAATGAAGGCATCTTTTCTAAATCAACACCTTCGATATCCACTGCACTCCGATTCTTTAACAACATCTCATAAAGAGCATGAATTTGAGCATCTGAGTTTTGGTAGGTGATGATCGAGGTTTTTTCAGGAAAGGTTTCTGAAATTCGTTTGTAGTCAGCACTATTAAGGAGAGAGCCAACTCCGCGGTCTTTTCGCAAAACTCTTTCAATCTGCTTGACATCATTGGCGACGAAAAGCTGGTTTTCTGCAATACAGAAAGCGGCGTCCGTGGGAGTGTTCAAGACTGCCCCAGGGATTTCATATAAAGTAGTCCCTTGAAATTCTCTGGCCTGACCTGGGAAATCGTCACGAGCAGTCAGAGAAGAAATGATCTTCTGGAACGCATCAGAATTCTTCAATCCAAGTGCAACAGTGAACTGTCCGGACAGTTTGGTCAGATCAATTTGCTCTCCATCAATAATCTCTGTCGCTACCTGAACTCGACCACTCAAGTTATCGACAATATCTTTTTTGATGTGGATTTTGGGACCATCAGGTTTGTCTGCCAATTGATCAACGATCGCCGCCAAAGCACCAGGGCGTCCCTGAAACCCGTCAAACAACGTCTCAATCGAATCGTAGGCACTTTCGATCCCCCAATTGATTGAATAATACGATGAGACCTTATCGGAAACCCATTCGGGTGGTTGCTGAGCGACAGCCGGACATTTAAACATCGAAATAATTCCCGATGTCGGTAATTCAACAAATGTAAATGTTCTGCTAATCGAATCAAAATCTTCCGTGGCAAGATAACTCGTTCCGCCAACTGCTTTAAGGTTGGTGATTCCCAAGGCAGGTAGAAAGCCCTGCACCATGGCAACCTGTGGATTTGCTCGGCTGGCAATTCCTAAAACGGTTTGCAGTGTGCCGATTGGATTCATGTACCACTGCATGACGGCGGGAGCGCCAGGCTCAGAGCATTTTTGTTGAATGTATTGATACTCTTTTTTGTTGGCAAGCGAATCCTGATTTTGACCATCCCACATTGACAAAACTGATTCCAGAATTTTGTCATCATTGGAGACAACAAGAGTTTTCTCTTTGAGAAAGTATGCAAACTTCTTTGCTAAGGGAACTTTAACAGGGCCTGCATCCGCACCATCATCTCCGAATGAATAGACGGTAATTTTCGTCCCTTCAGCACTATTGATTGAACGTTGAGCGCCTTGTTTATCCAGCGCATCTGCTGTCTTAGTCAAAATCTTTTCGAGTATTTCACCACTTTCTCCATAGTCCATGAAAGCAACGCCACCTAATTTGCCATCACTGGTTTTGACGAAAGCAAGTGAAATTTCCCGACTGGGAATCCCCATGACTTGATCGAGACTCAAATCTGTTTCTTCTTCAAATTTTTGTGAGTACTTTTCAATCAGTTTCACCAGATCTTTTTTCATATCGGCGAACGCTTCATCGTGAGTAATTTGCCCCATAGAGCTTTTACTCCATTGCTCCCCAAATTGTTCAACGTCGGGAACCGAAAAATACAGAAGTGTATCGGCGGGAATTCGCTGAGCAGCCGAGATTCTGTCTTGTGCAATACCGACTTGACCAGTCAGCAGTAAAATTGCCTGTATCAGCATTAAAGTGCATAACAAAAATGGCTTTCTCATTGTAGCCTTCATTCTTTCTCTATCAGGGGACAGGGGATTTTAAAAGTACCTCACGCTCGGTTTGTAGATTCAAACACAGATTGAACTCTAGCAAACAGAATCGCGCAACGATCATTTGAACTGTCTATTTGTAGCATTTCTGCCTTTCGTAGCAACCCCAACCGACTGATCATTGTGTGAGTAATAATAAATTGATCCGATGAGGTACTGGTACACTACTGGGTACCAGAAAAATGGTGAAATGGTTACAACTTTTTCGAATTACTTTTGAAAATTCATATTTTTTCTACGAGGCGCATTGAAGTAGTGGTGCCCTGTATTGGGACTGGATTTATCGAACGCAAATGCGTCTCGGTTATCGAGAAAGTGCTTTACATAAGTAATGGGAATAGCAAAACCCAGCCCTTCTCCCAAAATTAATTTCATATTCGTGACTCCGATCACTTCACCTCGGGAGTTGAATAATGGTCCACCGCTGTTACCGGGATTGATCTGTGTCGTAGTTTGTATATAAACAATGCCTTCCATGTTTCGATTTCTGGTACTGACAATTCCTCGCGAAACAGAACGCTCGAGTCCTAAAGGATTACCGATGGCAAAGACTTCATCGCCTTCACGTTGTTGATCATTTTCTGCTAAATAAACAGTCCGAAATGACATATCTTTTTGTAGAGGAATCCGCAACAAAGCCAAGTCAAAAAAGGGATTCAACGCCAGGATCTCAACATCTTTAATCTGTCGACGCTGAAATTCGCCACTTTTGGTACGATGAAAAATGGTAGCTGCAATACGCGTTTCCTTTTCAACAACGTGATAATTCGTAACACAGTAACCACGGTCATTGATGATAAACCCTGAACCAAGCCCACTGGGAGTTTGAATGAGCGTGACTGCCTCCCCGTAGAGACGGGCGAGTTCTTTGATGCTTTTGACGGGAAGTTCGGCAACAGAATAGATTTTATTTTTATTTTTTTTTACGGGGGTTTTGCCTTTGGTAGCGACTTCTTCTTTTGTCCGAGAGCGAATCTGATTGACGGGAATTCGCAGAACTTCAATTCCAATATCAACAAGTAAATGATTGTTGCTCTGCTTGAGAACGTCCCCTTGAATTTTATGCCCGCTTACCAGTTCGATCCAATCGGCGCGCGTACTGCTGGATAGACACAGAAAACACAGTAGCAGACTAGCTCTGACACCTAAATCGCACCAATAACGTCTCATGCCCTTAAATCCCTCCCCTGGCAACTTCTCATAGTTAATGCTTTTGAGACTGAAATTCTATTCTTTGTATTCACTATGGCATTGTGTACAAGCTTTATAAACTTGAGTTAAACCTTGATCAAACTCTTCATAATTGTCGCTTTTTGCAGCTGCTACCATTTTCAAACAAGCATCCGACATCGGATTCGCATAGCCTAAAAAGCCTTCATCATCGACATATCCATATCCCTCAGTTGTTATCACTTTCGCTATCGCAGCCAGCAAATGTGCTTCGTTGATTACTTTTTCTTTTTCCGCTTTCAGAGCATCGGCGCTGCCTACATTGGATTTTAACCATTTGGAAGCAATATCAGCACGTTTCATTAAGTCGCCCATGGAAGCAACATCGGAGAGCGGTATTTTGTCTTCGGATTTGGGAACGTCTGCTGGTAAACTCCCATTTAGAATGACAATCATCTGTTCATAAGGAATTTGAACCTTACGAAACGATTTCGCTCCTCGCATCAATGGTTCGGCTGTGAAAGCGGCGGATAAATCGCGAAGATATTTTGCATTTTTTTTCCAACCAATGTCTTCAGGATGTTCTGTAACAATCCCCGCCAGAGCAGCTAAAGTAGCTGTAAATGTAGGAAGTTCCAGATAGCTGGTATTATAGGTTCCCACAGATTGCATGTTTCTGGTTAAACGATTCCGTATCTCTTTGACCTGTGCTTCAACCACAGGCATTGGAATGATTGTTTTCCAATCGACCCCGCCAGTGGGAGACGGTTCTTGAGTCTCAGTTGTTTTCGTTGCATTCGGTGATGTACTCGCAGCAGTAGAATTAGCAACACTGGTCCCTGGTAAGGCAACCGGTGTGACTGATTTACTATTTGCGGCAACCGCGAGGGGATTATCAAACCAGACATCGTAAGGGATGCCATCAATCATCTTACGGTCATCTTTTACTTTTTTCTCAGATGTTTTTGCCGGCTGCTTTTTTGCATTTTGCGCGACTTGTGTATTTGGTGTTGCGTTAGATGACTGTGATGAGGGTTGGGGAGCAGGCGCTGTTGGAGTCCCCCCCCCACATCCCGTTAATACGACAGCAAACAGACAGGTACAAACCGATTTGATTGGCTGTAAGATAGATTTCCTATCTAACCGGTTTTCCAGCATTTTCATGGAAGTCTCCCTCAAGTCCTTGAAATTAAACCAATTAGATTATGTGTGATCCAAGCCTCGGTTGCAACTGCAGCTTGCCCTGATTGTTCAATTCCTTCTCTTGAACTGTTTCCCCAAATCGGTTACGGATGTGCCAGTAATTCACGAAACCCATGTGTCGAAACGAATCAATACGTTTGAACATTTTAATACAATTTACTTTGGTTGCATATACTGTGTAAAAATATTCCGATCGGGCAATACAGGCCTATTTGGATGTTTGCATAAAAAAAGAGGCAACTAGCCTTGTCAACTCAAAGTTCACTTATTATTTGTGACCATTATCAGCCATGTAACTGATACCGGTTTTTCATCTGCTCTGCTGAAAATTCTGTCACTGATATTTTCTGTAGGGTATAATTTGGTGGTGGACAACCGAGAGACCTCCTTGACTGTTCGACTGCTTAACTGATCGCTTCTGGAGAATGCCAACAAGCAAGTGGTTAAGGAAACACTAAAAATTGATTTTTATCAATCAGCTGCCTTAATGGAGTTCACCATGGTAGCAAAAGGAGTACACAGAGATGACTAAGATCGTTTGTTTCACGTTAGGCATTATTGCTGTCTCAGTGACAGCTGCTCAGGCCGAAGGTCCTGCATTTAAATTAGGGCAAGGAATTTTTCTGAGCCAAACCACTGCAGCCCCTCCTGCTTCGACAGTTGCACCTGAACCGATGCCAGAGTTAATGCCACAACCGTATGAACAACATGTTGCTTCAGAAGAGATTCGGCTGTTTGAAAATGTTCGTTACCGTCGACCTCGCAACATTGCCCCTTGTTCAAACCCTAAATTAGTAACCATTGTCGATCCTTGTGCCCCCAGACGCAGTTGTTGTGAGCCAGGATGTGTTGCTGTAGAAATCTGTGCCCCGGGATGTGCTTGCGAGTGTGTCCGTTGCAGCAAAGATGGACGCCGCAAAGTTTTTGACTATGGTAAATACAGTGTGGTTGTTGAATCACACCGAGGAAAAGTTGTCGTCACCTATCGTAGCTAATTACAACTTTGATAGCTTCATCACAATTGAAAAAGCCAGAAACAGTTTTTGTTTCTGGCTTTTTTTGTATATACGAGGGCAACAAGACCCGAAAAGAGACAGCGACTTGAATTCTGCCTTTGAGATTTTGCAGATCCAAATTCTCACGCGTATTCTGCAAGAAGTTTCGTCAAATAAATAATGGCAAACACAGCACACCAGGCTAAGACAAAGCCACCCAGATCCTGAAAGGTCGGTCTGGGAATTTCGATGTCTTTTGAATTGGGGAATAGTTTTTTCCCCATTGGTTCAGGTTCTTCTGGAAGTGTGCACGGTGATGGCACGACCTCACCCAGCTTCACGGGAGTATGCATCAACTGATAGAAATGGTCGAGTTTTTCCTGAGATTGCCGTTTCGTCAGTAAACTGACAATAATACCGCTGAGAATGGCAACCCCCATAAATGATACCATTTGCCATACATCACGCATCACAATTTGCTCTTTCACAGTTTTAAACATACTTTCAGGAAACAGACCTGTTTGATGAATTAAGTCAGCCCTAAAGGCGACGGCGATCCAAACGAGAATCCCAGTTAATGTGGAAACCCAGACAGAAATGACATTCCAACGTCTCCAGACAATGCCAAACCAGAGGCTGATGCCGATACAGGCGGGCGTTTTTACAATCACTTTCAAGGCTGCGATGATGTCGGTAAACGTGGTTTGCAAAATAAGTGCTAAGATCACAATGATTAATCCAGACAAACGTCCTACCCAGAGGTAATGACGCTGGGAACGGTTTTTCACAATGCATTTGCGATAGATATTTTCCGTAAATAAACCACTAGAAATAATCATTTGTGCGTCACTGGTGCTCATGACTGCCGCTAACAGAGAAGCAAGCAAGAGCCCAATCAAGCCTGGTGCAATGCGGGGCAGAATATCATGCGCAGCCATTCCAAAGAGTTTGTCAGCAAAGTTGCGGTCATGCTTGTCGATTCTTGCTTTTTCCTCATCGGGAAGCTGATTGTATTCCGGGCTGGCCCGCATCACCAACGATTGATAAATCGCTTGATCGGCAGGATCATCAGACGTTTTCAGCGGACTGTTATCACCCATGTACCAGACAATGCAGGCAAGGCCGGTAAACGTCCAGGCAACGGTGCAAAATCGCTTGAGAAAGTTTCCAACAGTAAATCCGAAACGGCCTTCATATTCCGTTTTTCCTGCACCACAGACTCCCATAATGTGAGGTTGAATTACGATACCTGCGAGCGCTGTCACGGACAACATGAATACATAAAAGGGAGTAATGGGCTCACTCCCCAACGTGGCAGCAACTTGAGGGCTGGCGACCAAATCGAGCATCCCCTGCTTGAGATCGGCCTGTTTATGTAATTCGCCAAAACCGCCAATTTGATAAAAGACGAACGGTAAAAGCAAAAATGAGAACACAATCGTCAGAATACCCTGAATGAAGTCGGTGATAATGGCGGCACCTAATCCCCCTGCCATTCCATAAATCACAAACATGACTGTTACTGCCAGGATCGCATATTCATAACCCTGCAGTCTCCGCTCTGTAATCTTGAATATTTTTTCCTTTGCATCCCATTCGGCTGCAGGAACCATGATGTCGGCTTTGACAGCGATACGGTCTAATTCGTTTCCAGTCAAAGCATCGACCATTTTACCTGTGCCAAATAAACCACCGGCAATAAACGTAATTGAAATCGCAATGCCATAGAAAGAATACATCACAGCGGTGGGACCATTAAAGCGGGTCTCGAAGAAATCAGCGGTAGTCAGCGCCCGCATCCGCCGCATGATAGGAGCGACAATCCAATAAAAGGGAGTTGCCCATAACCAGAGAAACTGCCACCAGATACCAGCCAGTCCTGCGCGCCATGTTCCCGCTACGACACTGATGGCCTGTTCGCTGCTTGTACCGGAACCAAAGGCAAAAAACATCATGAACACTTTGCCAAACCGACGGCCTCCCATGAAGAAGTCCGCCATATCTTTCACTTTTTTGACCGACCAGATACCAATGGCAAGAATGACGACGAAATAAAGCGCCAGTACAATCCAGTCAGCTGGATGGAGTCCTAACCAGATATTTTTCTGAGCAGCGAGTATCATGTGCTGATCCTCTCATTGACCAATGTTGAATGATTATGAATTCAAAATTAGACTACCGAGGATTTTCTAAATATGCAAACCTACTGATGCAAGAGTCCCTTACCTGATCATTTCAATCTCTTTGGAGTTTTCTTAATCTAACTTGTGTGCAAAAATTTGTTGTTGCACTCAAAGCGAGAAAATAGCTTATGCCAATCAAACCTTTCCTGATTCATGACTTTGATTTGAAAGGGAAACGTGCAACCGTGCTTGGTTTAGGGCGGTTTGGAGGGGGAATTGCAGCCGTTGAGTACCTTTCCCGATTGGGTGTTTGTATCAGTGTCATTGATAGCCAAAATGAAGAGACTCTCTCTGAATCACTAAAACAACTCAGCTTGTATCCCGACATCACATATGAATTGGGAAGTTCATCAACCGAATTACCTGCGACAGATTTATTGGTCCTGAATCCTGCGATCCCCCCTGCTCACCCACTCGTCAAATATGCGCAAGAACAATGTATCCCAGTAACCAGTGAAATCGAACTTTTTTGGCAATTGAACCGTGGTAGAGTCATTGGAGTTACTGGCAGTAATGGAAAATCGACTACAGCAGCAATGATCTATTCGATTCTGGAGGCGAACGGAACTCGCTGCTGGTTAGGCGGAAATATTGGCGTGAGCCTGTTACCTGTTGTTGATCAGATCCAACCGGAAGACTGGGTTGTATTAGAGCTCAGTAGTTTTCAACTGGATGCACTGAATCGTATTCAAGCCAGTCCGCATGTGGGAGTTGTGACCAATTTTAGTCCGAATCATCTGGACTGGCATCAAACCCTGGAACACTATCGACAATCGAAACAAACCATCTTGTGTTGGCAAACAGAACATGATTTTGCTGTCCTTAATGCCGATGATTCAGATTTACAGAGTTGGAAAAGACATGGGAACATTTCCACATTTGGAGCCATACCACATCTGCAGCCGGATGTGTTGATGGATAATGATTCCTTTATGATTTCCGATCCCAAAAGGGAATTTCAGGTAGAACTCAAAGTGCCAGGCAGGCATAATCGCATGAACGCGGCTGCAGCAATTTCCGCTTGCTGTTGCGTACAGATTAATGAAGCAGCGATACAAACAGGCTTAGAAGCATTTCAAGGTTTACCTCATCGATTGCAATTCGTCGGTGAATTCCAGAACCGGCGTTTTTATAACGATTCACTGGCTACGACACCCGAATCTGCTATTTGTGCAATCAATGCGTTTTCTCAAGTCCCTGTTATTTTATTGGCGGGTGGGTCTGACAAAAAAGTGGATCTGACAGAGTTTGCAAAAACAATTCTCAAGACAAAAGCGACAGCCCTGATGGGAGAAACAGGATCGACATTAGATCTTCTCCTAGAAAATCTCAAGCCCGCTGAGAGTCAAGTTGCTTCGGCATTGATTTCTCACCCTCACAAATCATTTCAAGAGGCATTTGATTGGGCTTTTCAACACTCTGAACCAGGTGATGTGATTTTACTTTCACCGGGCTGTGCAAGTTATGACTGGTTTTCCAGCTTTGTAGAGCGAGGTGAGCGATTTTCCGAGTTGGTTCAATTCCTCTCCGACCGAAAATAAATATCAGCCCAGTAAAGAGATTTTATGGGATTCGCCTTCGATTTCCCTGACGTATTGTGGCACTGCATAGCCGGGAAGTCGCCTTCGTAATTCACAAATCAGTTCACGGCCCTGCTCCTCCGCAACTTCAAAGTGTGCTACTCCGCTGACACGGTCTAATTGATGCAAATAATAAGGCATGACTCCCAGATTAATCAGGCTTTCAGAAAGCTTTAAAAGTGTATCAACCGAGTCATTAACGCCTTTCAACAAGACAGACTGGTTCAAAACCGGGATCCCTGTCTGTAATAGCTGACGGATCGCAATTTCGACATCCTCTGCAAGTTCATTTGGATGGTTAGCGTGTATGACCATCCAGACAGTCGTTCCGTTTTCCGTAAGACGTTGAAACAAGTCCAATAAACCGGAATGAATTCGATCTGGAAGCACAACTGGCAAGCGGCTATGAATTCGTAGTCGCTTAACGTGAGGAATCTCAGTGATTCGCTCGCATAGTTCCTGTAAACGGACATCAGTCAGTAATAACGGATCGCCTCCGCTCAGAATCACTTCTTGAATTGATGAATCAGATAATAGTGATTTCCAGGCGGGCTCCCAATCAGCTAAGGTGCGAGGTTCCTCTCCATAGGGATAGTGCCTGCGAAAACAATAGCGGCAATGAATGGCACAGGCACCGCTTACCATCAGGAGTGCTCTCCCCTGATATTTATGTAACATTCCAGGAGTACTACGGACATTCAAATCGCCAACTGGATCGGTAGTGAAACCGGGAACTGTTTGGGTCTCAATTTCCAAAGGCAGAACTTGTTTCAGTAACGGGTCTGCTGGATTTCCATGCTCAATCCGGTTCAAATAACTAATGGGAACCATCAATGGAAACAATTGAACAGATCGTAACGCGGGTTGCAGTAGACTGCTCGGTAAATTTAACCGAGCTATCAGTTCCTCGGGATCGCGGATTGCCTGAGCGAGCGATTTTTGCCAGGTCGTTTCTGCAATGCTGGGTGACATAAATTGATCCATTCCCAATAGATATAGCTGATTGATTTCAGTCGTCTGACTGTCTGAGACCCTGACTGAATCACAAAAATTCTTTTTCTACTCGTAAAATCAAGAGAATCTGCGGCAGGAATTGAGTAACAATTCGACCTCTCTCCGTTTTCAATAGTTGAAAGATATGTTATTCTTTCGCCCTTGGATACATTACACAAACGTATTTTTGTACAACACATTCAATGTCAGAGAAATTCAGCAATGCCACAAATCAGTACAGGCGATTTTCGTAAAGGTATTAAGGTAATCGTCGACGGTGATCCTTATGAAATGATTGAGGTCAACTTTGTCAAGCCGGGCAAAGGTCAGGCCTTATACCGTACGAAACTGAGAAATTTGCTCAAAGGTACCATACTTGATCGCACTTATAAAAGTGGGGGCGAAAGCCTGGAACAGGCTGATATCCGCAAGGGAGATGGTCAATACCTTTATAAAGATGCAACCGGTCTGCACTTTATGGACAATGAATCATTTGAACAATATTCGATTGATGAATCAGTATGCGGAAATGCTGCAGAATACCTGCTGGATGGAGCAATTTGCGGCCTCTTATTCTGGAATGATCAGTTGATCGGTATGGATCCACCACAACAGGTGATTGTTGAAGTCACCTACACTGAGCCAGCCGCCAAAGGAAACACAGCTACAAACGTCACAAAACCAGCCACCATCGAAACCGGCGCTACAGTGAACGTGCCTGCGTTTATTAATGTTGGTGAAAAAATTAAGGTAGAAACCGCCACAGGCTCCTACGTGGAACGTGTTCGCGAATAGTCATTTGCAAATCGCTTGGCTTTGAAATGAATTAATGCAAAAATGCCAGTTCATTTGCTTCTTTTTCGAATGAATCAGCAGAAAATACGTGTTTTTTATGATTCTTTTGAGTAGGTTTCATGAATCTGGCTCAAATGATATTGAATTATCTTCAAGTGTTGCAAAAATACAAAATGAACCTCGTTTCAGCTTGTATTCGATAAGTTCAAGGGAGTTTTCAACAGTAAGTTATTACTGAAATCACGATAATTGTGCCACCATGGATCTCAGGGAGGATTGACATGGATGTCTGGAATCTGGTCTTGTATGTCGTTGCTTCACTTTTAGCTCTGAAGTCTCTGGCATCATTAATGACGCATCACAAGAAAGTGGTCGCCCACCAATTGGCTCTTGAGTATACACAAGAATTATCCCAAAATGGGAAAAAAGTATCTCAAAGTGATTCGCCAGATCAAGAAGTAAAACCGAATCCTTCAGATCAAAAAGCACCAGCAGCTTAGTCACTTATGATTTCAGGATAATCTGATGCGGGCTGATTGTTTTACATTCTGCTCGCAGTTTTTTTGTTTATAGAGAGTAATTGAATCCATTAATGTCTCACGTTGATCAAACCAATGACCATGCAGCAGAGCCCCTCCCTGTTAGCGATACTGCAGTTGATTCAGAAATCCTGACTGGCCATAACCACAAACTTTACATAGAAACTGTGGGCTGTCAGATGAATATGCTCGACAGTGAGCTGGTTGTGGCAGACCTTCGAAAACGTGGATATGAACTGACAAAAGACGTTAAGGAAGCAGAAACCATCCTCTTTAACACATGTAGTGTCAGAGAGCATGCTGAGCATAAGATTTATAGCTCATTAGGTAGACTTCGATATGGAGCTCGAAAAAATCCGAAAAAAGTAATCGGAGTGATGGGCTGTATGGCGCAGAAAGATCAGAAACTGATTTTTCAAAAAGCGCCCCAGGTTGATTTCGTTGTTGGAACCGGTCAGCTTGCTCAAGTATCAAGTTTAATTGATAAAGCACGAATTCATCATAGTCAGAATCAACGCAGCCGCGAACTCGCTGTAGGCCTAGGACGCAAAGACGGAAAACATTCGGAAATCACAAACAGCTTCCAAAGCTATGATCCATTGCGTGATCCCGAAATGCGACCTTCACCATTCCAGGCATTTGTGCGGATCATGATTGGCTGCGACAAGTTTTGTTCGTATTGTGTCGTTCCTTCGACAAGAGGTCCCGAACAAAGTCGCTCGCCAAGAGAGATTGCTTCTGAAGTCAGAGTGCTGGCTGATCAGGGGGTCAAAGAAGTCACTCTTTTGGGGCAAACTGTCAACAGCTACAAACACACTCAGGATGGCAAACTCTTTCGCTTGTCTGATTTGCTATCTCTTATTCATGATATTGAAGGAATCGATCGTATCAAGTTCGTTACCAGCTATCCTAAAGATATGACGAACGATCTGCTGGAAGCGATTCGAGATCTCCCCAAGGCGACTCGTTATTTGCACGTTCCTTTGCAACATGGTTGCAATGACGTTTTGAAATATATGAAGCGCGGCTATACCGTTGAAGATTATCGCGATATGATGCAACGGATTAATGAGATTCTGCCTGGCTGCTCTGTCTCGAGTGATTTTATTGTGGGACATCCCGGCGAAACAGAAGAATCACATCAGAAAAGCCTGGAATCAATTCGTGAATTTCGGTTTAAAAACAGTTTCATCTTCAAATATAGCGAACGCCCCGGCACAAAAGCAGCCGAACGATTTTCAGATGATATTCCAGATGAAGTCAAGAAGCGTCGTAACAATGAAATGCTGAAATTACAAAATGAAATCAGCGAAGAAGACAATGCGGAATTCATCGGCAGGCAAGTGGAAGTCCTCGTTGAAGGACCAAGTAAGTCCGCACAAAAAGTGACTGAAAATTCAAATGAATCGCTGGCTGAACAGTTAATGGGACGTTCCAACTGTGATCGAATTGTTGTCTTTGATGGGAATCCGCGTCTGGCAGGATCTTTAGCCCAGGTTGAAGTCTTTGATGTCACACCCACCACGCTTATTGGTTCGATTGTCACCAAAGAATATCAGCACAATCCAAGCTCATCACTTCCGATTCTCCAATAGTGTAGTTTATCAGAATCCGTTGTGAGATTAGAGAATGCCGCGTAACGCACTTTCTAACTTGGCATATTGAAACTGATACCCGGCATCCCGCAACCGTTGTGGCGTCACTCGAGCACTACTTAGTATTAATTCCTGTCCCATTTCGCCTAACAGGGCTTTAATTCCCCAGGCAGGGACTGGCAAGGCAGTCGGTCGCGACAGAACAGTCCCCAGTGTTTTAGTGAATTCCAGATTAGTGACTTCATCGGGAGCCACAAAATTGACAGGACCTTCTATTTCCTTATTTTGCAAACAGAACTGAATTGCTTTAATCACATCTGGCAAAGCGATCCAACTCCAATATTGTGATCCGGCCCCCACCTTTCCTCCTGCTCCCAATTTGAATGGCGTTAGCATTTTTGCTAACGCACCTTCCCGTTTATCTAGAATCATCCCCAATCGCATATTGATGACACGAATTCCCGCACTTGCAGCAGGTTGCGTGGCATGTTCCCAGGCATCACAGACATCTGCTAAAAATCCCTGACCTCTTTCGCTGGATTCATCGAGCCGTTCATCACTGCGATTTCCGTAAAATCCAATTGCAGAGGCGCATAAAAACGTGGAAGGAGGAGTCTCGAGAGAGGCCATCGTATTTGCCAGTAGCTTAGTTGATTGCACACGGCTATTAAAGATCGCTTGTTTTACATCGGCTGTCCAACGCTTATCAGCAATATTGACTCCCCCAAGGTGGATGACAGCATCAACTCCCGAAAAAACTTCCGGCGACAGGACATCCTGATTGGGTTGCCAGATGGCTGTTTTGCCTGATGTATCAGAAGACTTTTCACGAATCAACCGTACAACTTCATTGGCTGAATCCGCTTCCAGCTCCCGACATAATTCTGTTCCAACGAGTCCTGAACTGCCTGCGATCAATAGTTTCATCTGTGTATCTTTTCCATAAAGAGAATGTACGCTACTATGAATTGAAACATGTCATGGAATTCTTAACAACTCCTAGCACCATATTTCTCTAGATAGTATCAATGGCAAACTAATGGATCGTTCACAAATCCGCAATATGCTGTTACAGACATTCGACGATTATAAGATGACTCGTAGCGAACGCACTGCGTTAAATCAAATTTTTTCTCATGTTAAACTGACGGACCAGAGCTTATCCCTGATCCGCGTCGAAGCATTTCAGATCTTTAGAGAGTATAGACCAGCAAGTTCTTCTGACAATGACTGTTTAAATTGGTTAGAAGAAGTTATGAAAATTTTGTCGAATGCTGGTAAAAAAGAATCCTCTCTGAGTTCAGAGGCATTATTCAGCCCTGGAGATGATTGTTCCCATCGAATTTGCAGATTGATTTCTTCTGCCCGTAAGCAGATTGATATCTGTGTTTTCACAATTACTGACGACCGCGTAACAACCGCAATCAAAGATGCGCATCAACGTGGAGTCCAAATTCGTGTTATTTCTGATAATGATAAATCGTTCGACCTCGGTTCTGACATAGAACATCTTTCTGAGTCAGGTATCCCCGTCAGGATTGATAAAACGAAATTTCATATGCATCATAAATTTGCCTTATTTGATTCCCAATTGATACTGACCGGTAGTTATAATTGGACTCGAAGTGCTTCAATAAATAATTCTGAAAATTTGATTATTACGAATGACCCTGATTTGCTGATTCGGTTTGAATCAGAATTTGAAAAGTTATGGACTGATTTCGCAACATAAGAAGCAGCTAACTACGTTCTATGAAACAGAAAGAATCTCATCTGATGCGAGTGCCCCATTCTTTGCAAGCGTTTTTTTTCCTACTACTCATTCTATTCTGGAGTGCGAGCGCAGCAGACGCGAACACAAAACCAGCATCGCCCAATGTACTTGTCATTCTAGTCGATGACCTGGGATATGGGGACCTGAGCAGTTATGGAGCCTCAGACTTAAAGTCGCCTCATATCGACAAACTCATTGCGCGTGGTATGAAATTTACAAACTTTTACGCGAATTGCCCGGTTTGCTCCCCCACAAGAGCTGCTTTATTAACGGGTCACTATCAGGATCTGGTTGGAGTTCCTGGCGTCATTCGCACTCATCCGGAAAATAGCTGGGGATATTTTCTTCCATCAGCTTCAACTTTGGCAAATGTCTTCCAACAAGCCGGGTATCACACGGGAATCATTGGGAAATGGCATCTGGGATTAGAATCACCGAATACGCCAAATGAACGTGGATTTGATACGTTTCGCGGTTTCCTGGGAGACATGATGGACGACTATTATCTCCATCGCAGACACAATGTAAATTACATGCGTTTCAATCAGCAAACAATCACTCCCAAAGGGCATGCAACCGATTTATTTACTGATTGGACTTGTGAGTTTTTGGAACAACAGGCAAAGACAACAGAACCGTTTTTTCTCTACCTGGCCTATAATGCCCCCCATACTCCCATTCAACCTCCCGATGAATGGATTGAAAAGGTGACACGGCGTGAAGCAGGCATTACCGCTAAACGAGCAAAGCTCGTCGCTTTGATTGAGCATTTGGACGCTGGTATTGGCAAAGTAATTCAAACCTTGGATCAAACGGGACTCAGCGAAAATACAATCATTGTTTTCACTTCTGATAATGGAGGCCAGGTAAACGTCGGTGCCAATAATGGTAATTTACGGGACGGGAAGCAAAGTGTTTACGAAGGAGGGCTCAAAGTTCCTGCCGGAATCGTCTGGAAAAATCGAATTGCACCACACTCGCAAAATGATTTTATGGCAATGAGTATGGACTTATTTCCCACACTCTGTGAAGCGGCTGGGATCACAGTTCCCGCCAATTTGGATGCCGTCAGCTTTTTACCCACTCTGGAAGGGAAGTCGCAACCCCCTTTACGAAAGCACTGGTTTTTCCGTAGACGCGAAGGGGGTAATCGATATGGTGGAAAAACAATCGAAGCAATTCGTAGCGGTGATTGGAAATTGCTGCAAAATAGCCCCTTTGCTCCTCTGGAACTTTACAACTTGAAAACGGATCCTCTTGAGACAAAAGACCTCGCACATAAAAATCGTAAAAAGTTTAACGAGCTGTCGGCTTTATTAAGGGCCGAAATTCAACGTTATGGAAGCGTTCCCTGGCAGAAGCCTTTAAATTCTGCTGCAAAATAAGTTAGTAGACAATTTACAGCGGTGGTATTCCCACTTACTTATAAACCACGCTCCCACGCAGATTTGATTTGAGATCTTCAATTGTCTGTGGCTTTACAGCTGTTCCATAGAGAAAGATTTTTTTTAGCTTGGGAAAACGTGTCAACTTACTCACTTCTTCATCGCTAACCCGAGTATAAGCAAGTTCCAGTGATTTTAGATTTGGTAAATTTGTAATCAAGGTCAAGCCTTTATCATTCAATCGCGTTCCATGCAAATTAAGTGACTCCAAATTTGGCAAATCAGATAGTTTTTTCATATCAATGTTTTTAATTTTTGCATTGGTAAGATCAATTTCTCGTATCGAAAAATCTTCTTCTGGAATCTTAGCAGTAGAATCGATGGGCAGATCACTGGAAACTCGAATTACTTTACCTCCCGATTGCAGTACATATTCTGTCACAGGCCGGCTATTTGGATCCTGTGCTTTTCCACACCCTGTAACTGTTAAGTAGACAAGAGCTAAGCAAACTAGCATTGGGAGTCTTAACTTAACCCCATTAATGACAAATTTCAGCATAAGATCCAGGTTCTTGAAGTGATATTAATTCTGACAGGAAATTACTGGCAGTCGATATTTGAAACGACCTATAATAATAGATAACTCATATATCATAATCGGTTGAATCAGCTCTGTGAAGTACTCTTAAAAATCTCTCCTCTTCTTTTACAAAGTCTACTCATTTATGATGACATCATCTGACGCTGTAAACTCTCTCTCTGAAAAAATACACCCCGCCTGTCTTGATCATGAGCTGTTGTTGAAAGACTGCCAAATTCAAAATGTCAGAAGATCTGGACCGGGAGGGCAGCATCGTAACAAAGTCGAAACGGGAGTGGTCATTAAACATCACCCAACAAAGATACTGGGTGAAGCCTCTGAAAAACGCCAACAAGGTCGGAACCGTTCGGTTGCGTTATTTCGATTGCGTATCAATTTGGCTCTTCAACACCGTATACATGAGATTCCAAAATCAGCAAGCAATCTCTGGCAACGGAGAATTTATAACGGGACAATCAAAGCCAATTCTGAACATGATGACTTCCCCGCGTTGCTAGCTGAGGCAATGGATACGCTTGCCTATTATCAGTTTGACCTCAAACAAGCCAGCGAATATTTAAAATGTTCAGCATCACAACTAATTAAATTTCTCAAAAAAGAACCACGCGCGTTTGCCCTCCTCAATCAAAAACGAAACGATTTAGGACTACACGCTTTGAAGTAAATTGGAATTGGCGAACGCAATTAAGATTGTATCTTCAAGCAAAGGATTTTTCCTTCCATTTTTATCCATAGATCTTTCTGTATTTCCTGATAAAATAAAAGCGTCATGGAACGACGACTCCCTCCTGAATCATTCACGACTTTAAGTGTTGCTGGCTGCCAGTAATCAATTCAAAAATATGAAACGTATCTTAATTAAATTTTGGAGTAATCGCGTTGAGTGCCGCCAAGGACTCATTTTGATGCTCATTGGCATATTTATTTTTATATATACATTTCAAGCCCCGCGCACACTGGGACGATTCCACCATAATCTCCCGTTAATCCTGCGTCTTGCCAGTGGAGGCCTCTTTCTCTGGGGACTTCACCATGTACTGCTGATTGTTTTCCCGACGTTAAAACGATTCCAGGTCAAACGCATTGGACGCAACCGCGTTTCACTTCCGCGAGATGGTATGGTTTACCTTATGATGATGATGGTCCTCTTTGTCGGCTCGGTGCTGTCTCGAGAAAATATGTTGATGCTTGTGTTTGCGATGATGACCGGCCCGTTCGTTTTAAATGGCTGGATCACATTCAGTATGTTAAAAAAAATTCAACTCAAGCGGATCATTCCCAAACGGGTGATGGTGGGTGAGTCTTTTACAGCAGAAATTACTCTGAAAAACAGTAAACGCCTCATTGCAGCTTACCTGATGGAAGTAAACGATTACTTTACAAACCAAGATGATCAACTGGAAGCTTCTGTTGTCTTTCGTAGAGTGGGCCCAAGACAGCAGTTATCAGCTCACTATTATGCCAAGTTGATGCGTCGAGGAGTATACGAATTTGGTCCATTACAAGTTTCCACACGGTATCCTCTGGGGTTGGTTAAACGTGGTGCTGTATTTTCAGAATATAGCGAAATCATCGTTCATCCCCAAATCGGAAGATTAAGTTCGCATTGGACTGATGACTTTTTCTCTATTGCAGAAATGGCTCAACAAAACCGAAATCGACGTGGTGTGTTCGATGATGAATTTAACCATATTCGTGAGTATCGGACTGGCGACAGCCAGCGCGCCATTCACTGGCGAAGTTCTGCTCGTCAGGGAGAATTGATGGTTCAGGAATATCAGCAGAATCGAAACTATGATTTGATCATAGGGCTGGACTTGTATTTACCTTCCTCTGCAGATCAGAATCAGCAAGAACGGGTAGAATGGGCAGTCAGCTTTGTCGGAACACTTTGCCGAGAGCATTTAAAGAACAGCCGCGACACCAAGCTGACTCTGATTTCACAGGGAAAGTCACTGGATGTTTTGGAAGTCGGCATCGGTTCGATGGGACTAGAATACTTGCTGGACTTTCTGGCAACATTACAACCAGGAAGTTCAAAGCCTGAAATGAAATTTGGAGCGTCAATCGCACAAGCGCATTCTCAGCGTTCGAGAACAGTTTTAGTGACAACAAGAGAAGAAAACGGTTTGAATAAAGAGGACCATTTACAATCCATTTTTGAAGAGCAAGGGATTGAGATCAACGGACAGCCTATAACGATTGAAGCGGCACCTGAAATCCTCTCGCGCTGGTTGGTTCTGGAAGCAAAATAAATTGACGTTAAAATTAATTCTGGTGGATAGTAAACCGTGAACTTAACACTCACATTTCAACTCAGCATTTATCTGCTCATTTCCTTATCCAGCATCATGTTTATGTTGGCAGAAGGTGGCGCTTTTCCCCAGCTGGTAACAATCCCCCTGGGTTTACTCACGCTGTTCTTCACAGATCGCTGGTCTAAGTTTAGCTTGAGTCCTCTGTGGGCAAATGTTCTGGGGCTCTTTGCTTTTCTGTTTGTGTGTGCCGAGTTTTTTTCAGATATTGAAGGCCGCTTGCTTTCCGGTGCTCACTTTTTAGTCTATCTGACCTGGATCATCCTACTGCAAAAAAAAGGAGACACTCAATACTGGTGGCTCTGCGCGTTAGGATTTCTGCAAATTGCGGTCGGTTCGGTTCTGACGGAATCGGGATATTATGGAATCCTGCTGGTTATTTATTTGTTTTTATCAATCTGGACACTCTCCATTTTTTCGCTTTACCGTACCCGAAACACATTTCTGCAACAGAATTCTCCCGAGGTGATACCCAGATTAGCAGTTGAGAGCAACACAGCTTCCCCTTTCCAACAGACAAGTCAGGTCCGCAGTGGAGTACAGTTTGATCAAAGTCGTCAATGGCTCACTGGCAAATTTTTCTGGGCCACAGCAGGTTGCTCAATCAGCGCATTATTGATCTCAATGTGTTTCTTTTTGTTGATTCCAAGATTATGGGTGAATCGTTCATTCTTTAATAACGAAACGATCGAAGCAGATACCCAACCTTTAGTTGGATTTACTGAAAAAGTACAGTTGGGTGAAATGGGTGAAATTCTAGAAAGTTCAGAACGGGTTTTAGAGCTTTCGATTTATGACAATGAATCTGACGAACCGGTCACAATTTCAGAGTTTGTCGAGAAATTTGGATTGGATGAACCTCTTTTTCGAGGTGCAGTTCTTTCTAACTATAAAAATGGTGGTTGGAGTAAAGTCAGAAGACGATCAAACTGGAGACTCTTAAATTCCTCAGAACTTGACGATCAATCCCTCTACCGTCAAGAAATCACCCTGGAACCGATCGGGACGAACGTTTTATTTATTATGTACCCATGCTTGGGCATGGACATGCTGAGCAATACGGAAAATCTCTTGGATATAGAAACGATGGAAGTTCGCCAATCAGAACCACCGAATCGTAATGAAAATACCAAATACAATGTACTGACAGCCAAAAAACCAGGCGACAATCTTGAACTGGATCAGTTAGATGACCCACGGATGTATCTACAACTACCCAAAAAAGATATACGGAAATTGATTCAGTTCACCAAAGAGTTAATGGCTTCTCACCCGGAATTGAAATCAGATCGCGAGAAAGCCAAATTTATTGAATCGTACTTACGGGATTCAGGAAATTTCAGCTACACACTCAATATGTCAATCGCTGATCCAACGATTGACCCCGTAGAAGATTTTCTGTTTAACCGAAAATCGGGACATTGTGAATATTATGCGTCTGCATTGGCATTGATGCTGAGAGCGATCAAAATTCCAGCACGGGTGATTAGTGGCTTCAAAGGTGGTGAAGAAAAAATGCTCTCAAATCGCTTAGAGATTCAGCAACGCTTTGCTCATTCCTGGGTGGAAGCGTTCCTGGATAATCACTGGGAAACGCTGGACGCAACTCCTGCTTTACAGCGTGCCACAATCGTTGCTCAGAATGCGACCTCATTTAGTAGTTGGAAAGGTATGACAAAAATTTTGTCTGAGTTCTGGTCGGACTATGTCATTGGAGTTTCCTATCAGAGACAAAAACAAACCTTTTATGATCCCATTTTCCGAGTGGGTAAAAAATTAAACCAATGGTTATTCAATTTTCGTTCCATGATTTCAGGCATGGTGGTTAAGGGCAAAAACCTGTTGTTGAACCCGCGTCGTTGGTTCAGTTGGGAAGGAGGGCTTGCTGTTTTTATTATTGCTGGTCTCTTATTTGGGCTGAAGTGGAGTTTACTGCTAATGATCAGATTCGTACGGTATTTATTCCACCCAAAGACAGGACAAAAGAAAGCGTTGAATTCGGTAGATATCGCCTTTTATGAAAAATTTCGATTGTTACTCGCCCAAAAAGGCCTGGTACGAAATCATTCGGAAACTCAGCAAGAGTTTTCAGATCATGTTCAAGTTGATTTGAACTCTGATCTGACGCAGGCCCAAATCATTGATTATCCGGACCGATTTACAAAACTGTTTTATCGGGTCAGATATGGCAACCACCCTCTCGCATCACAAGAATCTGATGAGGTTTCTCAAAAACTGAGCAAACTTGAGGCAGTCTTATCAGAAGAAAAAGATCTCCCACAAAAATAAGCTGTGATTCTCAATTGGCATCTCGTAATCGGGGATCAGATGCTTCCTGCAACCCTTCACCAATCAAATTATAAGCCAAGACAGCCAGAAAGATTGCCATTCCCGGAAAGAAAATCAACCACCACATCTGCAAATTTTGCCTTCCCAGGTTAAGTAGTGTTCCCCAACTCGGGTTTGGAGGCGGTGCCCCAAAACCCAGGAAACTGAGACCACTTTCAATCAAAATCGCTGCTGCGATTCCAAATGTAATGGGAACAAGTACCGGCGCGAGTGAGTTTGGCAAGATGTACCGAAATATAATGCGGAACTGTCCGACTCCCGTCGTTTTCGCTGCCAGGACAAAATCACTTTCACGAAGTTTCATAAACTCAGCACGTGCCAACCGTGCAATTCCAGTCCAGCCTGTACAACCAATGATCGCCATCATGTGCCAAATTGTGGGGGAATCAATAATCGCAATAATGGCGAGTATCAATATTAAAGTCGGGATGCACATCACGACTTCAATCAGGCGACTCAGGACCATATCGATCCATTTCCCATAAAAACCGGCTAAGGCCCCCACAATAATTCCAATAAAGCCGGCAATTCCCATAGATACAAAACCGACTAAAAGAGCGATTGTTGTCCCATGCACCATCTGAGTAAAGACATCGACGCCGCGCTGGTCAGTTCCAAACCAGTTTCTAAGGCTGGGAGCACCATTATCCTGGGTTGGATTACCAGGCAGACCTTTCCATTCATTGTCATATACGCGGCGATAAGGATCCTGATACACTAACGGCCAAATTGCCCAACTATTTGGATCTTTCTCAATGAGATTTTTCGGATAACGATTTCGAAATCGATCCTTTAGAAAAATCGGGTTCTCCCATTCACGTCGAAAATAACCCAATGCCGGAAAATAGATATGCCCTTTATATTTGCAAATAATCGGTTTTGTTCCTGCAATTGCAGGGGCAAATACGGCAACAAACCCTAAAAAACAGATATAAATTAAGGCCAGCATCGCCATTTTTCGGCCCTTGAAACGCTGCCAGGTCTCAGCCCAGAAACTGGGAGATTTTTTCACTGGCTTCGATTCTGAGGAAGCGTTTGTGTTATCTTCAGATTTCTCTTGCATAATGTTTTAATGATTCAAATCGTAAACATGACAAATATTAAAAAAAGATCGCGTCTTATCATTAATGGTCTGCAATTTTGACCCTTGGGTCTGCCAGTGCATAAAAGATGTCAGCCAGCAATTGACCTGCTAAAGTCAAAATCGAAAACATCAAAGTCAATCCCATGATAGTGGGATAGTCTCTTTCCAGGATCGACTCAAAATAAAGTTGTCCCATTCCAGGCCAGCTAAAAATGCGTTCAATGATCACAGAACCACCCAATAATGATGGCAGCGTTAAACCAATTAACGTGACTAACGGAATAAACGTATTACGGAAAGCATGTTTAACGAGCACATTGACAGGACCTAAGCCCTTCGCACGCGCGGTACGAATATAATCCTGCCTCAAAACTTCCTGCATATTTGCTCGAATGAAGCGACTATAATAAGCCAGACTGCCATACGTATAACAAATCACTGGCATCAAGGCATGCTTAAAGATATCCCACGCTTGTTGCGTCGATGTCATGGAAGAATATCCGTCACTCTTCATTCCATAGAGCGGTAGCCAACCTAATTTATTTGCCAGATAGATCTGTAAAAACAAAGCAGCGACAAAGCTGGGAAATGAATAGAGCATATAGAGAATTGTGCCCGTCGTTCTTTCATCCAGTCGTCCCTGGCGTGCGGAAGAATAGAGACCAATGGGAATCGCCAACAGATAGGTTAGCAGTAAAGAACTCACGGATAAAATCAATGTGGGGCCCATCCGCTCCATGATCAAGCGGGCAACGGGTTGCTTCCGGGAGATTGACCGTCCAAAATCAAACTGCACCACATTTTTTACCCATAACAGGTAAGCTTGTGGCCAGGGTTTATCCAGCCCATAAGCTTTTTTCATACGCTCAATATCTGCTGGGTTCAGTTCTTTTCCAGGATCAATCATTGCCATATTCACAGAAATAGGCGTACCTGGCATATTTCGAATCAAGCCGAAGATCATGAAGGTAATCAGGATGAGGGTAATGAACCCGATGAAGAGCCTTCGCACGAGATAGCTGAACATGCTTTTCAATCAATCCACAAACAGAATCACTACAAATAACAATACCACTCTGCGCTGTCTGTAAGCTCACTGCCATTCTTAGTGAACTCAGAATGACAGTGAAAATTAGAGACTATTTTGGGACGGGCTTCCAAAGGCTGCTGAAGCCAGGGCCATATCCATAGGGACCGCGTGGACTGAATACGTACCCTCGCAAATCCTTGTTAAATCCATAGAAAGAATTTCGAAAATAGAGCCATGTATAAGGCTGATCTTCGTAGAGGATTTTATGAATTTTTCCGTAAATCTTCGCTCGTTTGTCTTTATCAAACTCTCGACGCCCTTCTTCAAAGAGTTTGTCAATTTCTGGATTTGAGTATTCTCCGTAGTTTCTGCCTGCACCTGTTTTCCATAAGTTAATGGAAGTGTCGGGATCCGTGCCTGTTCCCCACCCGGCAAACATCGCCTGAAATTGATGTTTACGAGATTTTTCCTGCATCACAGTAAACTCAGTCGGTTTCACATCACAAATGATACCAATTTGCTCCAGGTTCTCTTTAAGCAGCGTACAGATCGAACGTGATAACGGTCTGTTGGACGTCATAATCGAAAACCGAAACGGAATTACTTTTCCATCAAATTCTTTGTCACGAATTCCATCACCGTCGTGATCGATCCAGCCCGCTTCATCGAGTAGATCCTCTGCTTTATCCAAATCTTGTTTGTACGGTTTTGTCATTGGCTTTGGCGACATCCAAGCCGTTTCGTGATAAATCCCGGTGCATGGTTGATAGAGGCCATAACAGAGTTCATTCAGCATTTCATCATGATCGAAGGCATAAGCCATTGCCTGTCGTACTTTTTTGTCTTGAAAGAATAACGTCTTTGTGTTCCAACCAAAGTAAAAATAGACCCACTCCAGACCATTTGCCTTTGTACAATTCTTATAAAAGTCCTCGCCTTTGGTTTGGGTTTTCCAGAGCTCGGGGTTCAATGCCATTTCATCAATTTCCCCTTTTTTCAAGGCCAATAGCGCCGTGTTCGGGTCTTGAATAATTCGCAAACGGACTCGCTCAAAATAAGGACGAGTGCGGACCTCTTTCCCATCATGCATATACCAGCTCTCACGACGTCGGAGCAATATTTCCTGGCCGCGCACTCTTTTCTCGTATTCATAAGGACCACCGGTAACAGGATTGTTTTCATATTTCACATGGTATTCACTATCCTGAAGAGTCGGATCGGTTTCTAATTCTTTCTCATAAATGTGCTTGGGAATAATGGGAAAATTAAGATTCCAGACGTTTGTTGGCAGGGATTCTTTGTGAAAGAAAACCAGAGTTTGATCATCGTAGGCTTGAATCCAACGAATCTGGTCCGTTCCAGACCGCACAGCAGGAACAGGGACTTTGGGGTTCATGATGGTCTTGAAGGTAAAGACAATATCATGCGCGGTAATCGGTACGCCATCTGACCAGGTGAGATCATCTCGCAGCACGACTTTGTCGTAAAGTTTATCTTCACTGGTATCCCACGAAACAACGGTGTCTGAGACAGCGAATGGAATGAAGTTCCAGTCGAAACTAAATAAGCCAAAACCGGTCAGAGAAGAGACTTCAAATTCAACCGAAGAGCTACCCATAATTGGATTGGTACTTTTGAGGTCCGCCAAGACATGACGATTGATAGTTGCCCCCCAATCGACGTCTTCCACACTTTCGGGAAGTCTGCCTAACGCGCTCAAGATTTTTTCATTGATTTCCTGATTGGTATTTTTGAGCTTAAGAGCCTCAGAAACACTAACCAGTGGTTTTTCTTTACTCTGACGTTCGCGTAACAGTTCCAAACTATCTAGTACAGGCTGTTTCTCCCATTTCGCTTTTGCGTCCAGCTCAGCAAGAGTAGGAGCATCGAATGGCTCCAATAACACTTCAGGAGGTTCTTCTGATTTTTTTTCATCAGAATTCGAATTTGAATCGGTATCCGATTTTGAAACCGCTTCTTCAGTCTTCTCCGTGGAAGGGCCGGGGCATCCTGTGAGAAATATTGTGAATGAGAGAGTCAACAGTAGCAGATTCAGGCGGGAAACTAGATACATGGACATTCCTTCAAATTACTCCGTTGCAAAGTCGGAAAAATCACTTAATAGCCAGGATTGAGGTCAACACGCAATCCAAGCCAAACTACATGAGTCACTAGAGCTAGATTGTGGCAGACTGGGTCAAATAGAACAAGGCTGATTTTGGTTTTAAACGCAAGAAGCGTTTAGACTTATCATCAACCAAAATCAGCCTTGTGATTATTAACTTAGTGGCAATTGCCTTCAGAGCATTTTTTCCTCGCTCTTATTGAAAGACCCCCACCCAGTAATATTGACCATTAATGACCATGTAGCCGAAACCAGCTTGCGTTCCGGTTAACATTATAGAGTGATGAGCCGGTGAAGCGATCCAACCATTGACGGCCGCTTCTGCTGTCGTAGGGCCTTGGAAGATGATTTCCGGCCAAGGTAGATTACTATGCTGATAGTAACCAGTTTCTGCCATCCAGGTGGCATGTTCTTGTGCTTTGAGGCACATCTTTGTGTTCAAAGTCAGTGCGGGCAACCCGTGCCGAGCCCGTTCTTTATTGTGCAGCTTTAAGAGTTTTTGAATTGTGGGGTGTTTGATCAACCAATCATGTTCCCCCTTCTTTTTCTTTGTTTCTTCTGCAGAAACAGGTTGAATGAGCAGCAGACACAACAGACTTGCTAAAACAACTCTCCATGATGATTTTATTGTCATGTTCTTTTCCTAATCTTTCCATACAGGATGTCAAAATGTTAAACCGGCATAAAGCTTGCCGGTTCCGCAGACTACGGGGAAAAGATTAGCAATGGCAATTCTGGTGGTCTACTGTACGGGAGGGAGAAATTGGAAATCTCAAAACATATCTACAAATTTACATATATATGATCATTCACGCTTCAATGCTCGATTTTTCCTATGTTCAACACGATCCTTGATTTGCATCAGATTATCCGTGGGAACCGAATCAATCAACTTTCTTGTATAGTCTTCATGAGGATTCTGATAAATCATTTCGGAAGGACCGATTTCGACCAGTTTTCCCGCATTCATGACTGCCATCATATCAGACATAAACTTGACGACACTCAAATCATGGCTGATGAAAATATAAGTCAGGTTGTGTTGTTCCTGTAAATCTTTGAGCAAATTCAGTACTTGTGCCTGTACGGAGACGTCCAGAGCTGAAACAGATTCATCACAAATAATGAATTCTGGTTCGACCGCCAAGGCACGTGCGATTGAGATTCTCTGACGCTGACCCCCAGAAAACTCATGAGGATAGCGATCCAGATAATCAGATTGTAATCCCACCTCCTCCAGTAGTGCAGCAGCTCGATCCCGACGATCCTGTTTTGACTTTCCCAGATTATGAGCGGTCATCGATTCAGTGATAATAGTCGAAATCATCATACGAGGATTCAATGAGCTATATGGATCCTGAAAGATAATTTGCACCTTACGACAAAATGGTTTTCTCCCTGCACGACTCATATGAGCAAGGTCGTTTCCTTCCAATAGAATTTTTCCATCAGTAACGGGGGCGAGGCCCACAATTGCCTTGCCTGTTGTTGTTTTTCCACAACCAGATTCCCCTACAAGACCCAATGTTTGTCCACGATAAATATTCAAGGAGATTCCATCGACCGCTTTGACATGATCAACGGTTCGTCTCAATATTCCACTTTTGATCGGGTAGTAAACCTGTAACTGATCCAGCCGCAAGATGGGTTCTTCACCATCGCTGACAAATTGAGTCTCAGGATGGTCTTTGACTTCATTCCATTCATACCCAACCTTTTCCAGTTCTGTGCGGGGATGTAATAATCGTTTACGCCCCAGCGAAGTCAGTTTTAAAAACTGACTCTCATCAAACTTCTTTTCACGGATTGTGCAATCTCCCGTATCAGATTCTTCAATATCCATGAAATCAGAAACCGTCGGGAGTCGCTTGTATGTTGTATCTAATGCAGGCCGACAAGCCAGCAAACCCTTTGTATAAGGATGCTCGGGATTTTCAAAAATATCGACAACTGGTTTATACTCAACTAATTTACCACGAAACATTACGGCGACATCATCGGCAATTTCAGCAATCACACCCAAATCGTGGGTGATAAATAAAACAGACATGCCACGCTCGTCGCGTAATTTTCGAATCAAATTGAGAATTTGCGCCTGGATTGTGACATCAAGCGCTGTGGTCGGTTCATCGGCAATCAAAAGTTCCGGATTACAGCTTAGCGCCATAGCGATCATCACACGCTGCTTCTGGCCTCCTGACATTTCATGAGGAAAACTTGAAAACCTGCGTTCGGGGTCTAAGATCCCCACCTCATGGAATAGGGCAATGGTTCTCTGTTTTGCTTCCACAGAACTGACCTGCTGATGTAGCATAATGGCCTCCATCACTTGCTTTCCCACGCGAAAAACAGGATTCAGAGAAGTGCCCGGTTCCTGAAAAATCATGCTGATTTCGCTGCCACGAATCCCGCGCATTTCTGGATCCGACAACTTGACAAGGTCTTTCCCCAGGAAGGAAATTGATCCGGCATCAATTTCTGCGGCGGCTTCGGGAAGCAGTTTCATAATGGAAAGCGAAGTGACTGATTTTCCAGAACCAGATTCACCGACCAAACCCAGGGTTTTTCCTTTTTCAATTTTGATCGTCAAATCTTCCACAGCCTTCACAATGCCACGGCTCGTGTGAAAGTAAGTTTTCAATCCCTGAATATCAAGTAATGCAGTTGTATCTGACATGGAATTACCTTTTGAAGTTTATTTCTAATACCCATAGCCTAAGGCGTATTGAAATTTCATTTGTTGTTCTTTGTATTTTTCAAAGTGACTTGCGTATAATAGCGAATCTCGTGCAAGATGGGAGAGGAAACTCTAGAAACCTGATGATTGGGAAAAAATGGCTAAGATTGTTCTGAAAGCATGTCCTGAGTTATTTCATCGTTGTTTGTTGCTACTCTCATTTATTTTGTGTGTAAGCAATACTGCTTCGGCTGAAGATCTTGTTTTTCCCAAAGTGCTCACCCATTTTGTTCCCTATCAAAACAATCCGATCTTCGAAGCAGAAGGCCCCGGACATTGGGACGTAAAAATACGTGAACGCGGTTGGATTCTCAAAGAGGGAAACTTCTATCATATGTGGTTCACAGGCTATGATGGCACCAGAGCAGGCTTGAAAATGCTAGGCTATGCCTATTCCTGTGACGGAATACACTGGACACGTTCTCCCTGCAATCCAATATACAAAGACCATTGGGTGGAAGATATGATGGTCGTCAAACAGGGAAACATTTATCACATGTTTGCAGAAGGCAAGCATGATATTGCACAACACCTCACCTCTACTGATGCGATCAACTGGAAACGAGTAGGCCCATTGGATGTCCGACTCGCAAACGGCTCACCTATACCAGCAGGTCCCTATGGAACCCCCACAGTCTGGTATGAAGACGGATATTGGTATCTCTTTTACGAAAGACGAGATGCAGGAATCTGGCTCGCTCGCTCACCTGATTTAAAAGTCTGGACGAATCTCAATGAAGATCGTCCGGTGCTGATCCCCGGACCCAATGCCTATGATCAGAAGATGATTGCCACAAATCAGATTCTGAAGTATCAGGGAGTTTATTATATGATTTACCATGGAACCGCTGCCGCTCAAAAGCCATCTTTATGGACCACAAATATAGCAGCATCAAAAGACCTCATTCACTGGGTCAAGTATTCAGGAAACCCGCTGACTCCCTCTTCAGCCAATCAATCAAGTGGGCTTCTGATTCCAGACGGGAAACGCTTTCGGCTTTATACCATGCATAATCAAGTCGATTTGCATTTACCTCAGAAACGCTAAGTCGAGAATGAGGTCATGGTATCCATTTCAAAACGCGAACCCTCTGCCCTCGATTCTGATCCTAAACTAATTTCGGACTTTGCTACGAAAGATTCAAGTCGCTCTCCTGCATTAAGCGTATTTGTTAGTTTTTCGCTGGGAATTCTGTTGGATTTCTATTTTCATCCAGACTTATTTGACTGGATGATTCTCGGTGGTCTAACCACGATTTCCTGGATTCTCAGTTACCGATTTCAGAGAAATTCTCTTTCTACAGTAATTCTTTTGCTACTGGTCGTCTGCCTGGGAGGAATGCGGCATCATGAGTTCTGGTTTTGTCATCCTCCACATCATATTACAGGCGTGCTGAAGAACGACACTCAACAAGACCCAAACTCAAAAATCATTCAAGTGATGGGAACGGTTTGTACAAAGCCACAAATCGAGATTCCGGCAGATGAAGAACAGTTTGACCCAGATCAGCCTACCCAACGAACTAATTTGATTCTCGATTGCAGAGAACTCATCGCCGATGCAGCAAAGGTTCCCGTAACTGGAAAAATTTATGTCACGATTTCTGATCCGGTTCATCAAGTAAAACAGGGACAACTTCCCCTTCTTTCTGTTGGTGATCTCATTGAACTGTCTGGCGAATTAAAACGGTTTTCCAGTCAGGAGAACCCACATGATTTCGACATTCAGACTTATTTTCGTCAACAGCAAATTGGTGCTGTGTTACGAGTCAAGTCGTCACATGCTGCCAATATTGTTTCGAAACGAGATTCGATTTCGTGGTTCTCTCTACGTCAATATTTTCGTAACAGATTTACACAACAAATCAAAAAACATACCAGCAAACAAACTCAAGCGATTGGACTCGCCCTTTTACTGGGAGATCGATCCGAACTCTCTGCGGCAACTCGAAAGAAATTCAGTCAAACAGGTTTGATTCACTTTTTAGCAATCTCAGGTCTACACATTGGTTTTTTTGCACTCTTTGTCTGGGGGATTTGCCATGTTCTGAATTTGCCGAGATCGATTTCTGTCAGCTTACTCATTTGCGCGATTCTGTTTTATCTTTCTATAATTGAAATTCGTCCGCCAATTCTGAGAGCTGCTTCATTTTGTGTCCTTGTTACTTTAGGACTCATAAACTGGAGAGCAATCACAACCTTAAATCTTGTCTGTCTTTCCGCACTCATCATTTTAGTCATCAACCCGACTGACTTATTTGATATCGGTGCACAACTATCGTTCCTTGCAGTCTCTGCGATCCTCTGGACGGTTCAGCAGGAATTTTATCAAAACCCTTTTCAGCAATCCTGGGTTCCCTTGCGATGGCGTTTTTTGGCCAGTAACCCCTCACTACAATCACCTCTGCAATGGTTTTCAATTCGATATTTCCGTTTACTGTATAGTATTTTTCTCGTGACCACTTTTATTTGGATCGTCACAGCCCCTTTAGTGCTCTATCACTTTAAGCTGATTGCGCCCATTGGGTTATTAATCAATGCTCTGATCTTCCCTTTTTTATTCCTTATTTTACTATTGGGCTACTTACTCATATTTGTGGGTTCACTCATTCCCTTTTCAGGCAATCTGTTTGGAGCCTGCTTTGACTACTGTGTGCAACTATTACTCTGGATTGTTGAGTATGCTTCTTCAATTCCTTTTTCCCACTTTGAATTACCGGCCCCCCCTCTATGGTGGCTGATAGTCTATTATTCATTGTTAGTGTTCATCATTTTGCCTATTCAAGCTAATCTGAAACTGGGTTGGAACTGGTTCTTCCATAAGCTTCGCGTGTCAATCATTCCTATCTGGATCATCGTTGGCTTACTTGTTTCTCTGTGTGTATCAGAATCAACTTCGTTTCGCTGTACTTTCATTGCTGTAAACCATGGAATTTCAATCCTGCTCGAACTACCAGATGGTAAGACGATACTCTACGATGCCGGCTCGATGTCCCCTGTTGAGCAAACGTATTCCAAAATCAAAAACACCTTACTGGCTCATCGAATTAAAAGAATCGATTTGCTCTTAATTTCACATGCTGATCGTGATCATTTTAATGCAGCCACAAAATTAATCTCGAATCAATACATCAGAGAATTAGCATTCCCGCAGGCATTTCTAAGCCAAAACCAAAAGGGTCCTCTTATCCTGTGTGATACGGCATTTCAGCATGATGTGCCTGTCAAGATTATCGGAAAAGGCGATCAGATTGCATTTGATTCTGGGGTTAAGCTTGAAGTGCTACATCCACGCTTCTCAGAAATATATGACGATGATAATCCAGCAAGCCTTACAATCCTGATTACCTTCAAGGGGCGTCAAATTCTGTTGACGGGAGATTTAGAAGGAGAAGGCTTAAATCAGTTACTGTCTGAACCAATCACGGCTCCTCTCGATGTCCTGCTTTCCCCACATCATGGCAGCCTATCAGCTAATACGACAGAATTAGCTCGCTGGGCAAATCCGAGATACCTGATAATCAGTGGTGGTAAAAATCAGACTGCGACTCACTTAGAAAAAGTTTATGCGTCGAATACGAACATCTTTTCCACTACATCTGAAGGTGCAATTACCTGCCTGATTGATAACGCAGGAAAGTTGAAGCTAACACCTTTTCGCTCAAGAGAATAATGAAACGAAATCGAGATACAGATTGAATAAGCATCTTTCATTAATCCACGTCAATGGCATTCACTATCTCTTCATGGGCACGCAGTTCAAGCATCTTGTGCTTAAGTAGTTTTCGGATGTTATGTAATGAATTTACATTTTTTTGGAACTGATCATTCGCCTCTTCCAGCTCTGAGTAGTGTTTTTCTCCCTGTGAGATACACCGATTTAAATTAAGTAGACTGGGAGTAAAACCTTTTTTTAAATCATCAACTACAGCATGCGCTGTATCTTGAATATCATTACATAGATCGTGAATTTCCTTCCGATCTTTCTCTCGTTCTTCTGGAGAAAGAGCTTTTGCCGCTGCAGAGATATTTTTTTTTCTCAGAGCAGATTCATCGACCAGCCTTCCGAAGGGATTAATTTTCTGCTTTTCTTTCGTTGTTTCAGTATCCAGATTTTTTAGAGCATTGGCTGCTTTTTTAAACTGGGGCGAAATTTCAAGTGTTCTCGTAAAACTTAAATGCGCCTGAGTATGATTTTTCATTTCCAGATAAACATTCCCCAGATTGAAATGTGCATCGACCATCTCAGGATCAAACACAATCGCCTGCTTGTAGGCAGTGACTGCCATGCTTAGCTGATTTAATCCTTTGTGGGCAATCCCCATGTTATAAAAGGCATCTGCAGATTTTTTATCTTTCTGGACTGCTTTACGCAGCACACTCAACGCCTGCTTATATTCCCCCATGCGATTATAAATTGCACCCATGTTAATATAAGAAGAGGCTTCAGCAGGTGCGAGTCGCGTTAGTTCTTCAAAATGTTTAATCGCATCTTCATACCGCTTTAACTGAAAATAAGCGGCTGCAATGCCTGAGTGTGCTTTTTTTTCAGCTGGTTTGAGACTGATGATTCTCTGATACGCCTCGATTGCATCGTCGATTTGCTGTTTTTTTAAATGCTGACGTGCTTGCTGAAACAGTTCTGTGACATTTGAGTCGGCTACCACCGAATTTCTCCCTCCAGGGCAATTCACAGACAAGTTAACCTAACTCTTTATTAGCAGAGAGGTGCCCGGCTCTCTGAAATGAAAGATCGGCTTTGACTTAAACTAATTCTATTCATTCACAAGCGATATGAGTTTACTCCGCGTGCCTTTATGGAATTGAATTTTTCCTTCTCTGCCAAGCCAGCCTACAGCTTGCATCACAAGATCGCGCGGTGCATCGATTTCGCGCGATAATTTACTTAATGTAACTGGTTCGTTTTCACTTAAATATTCCCAGACAACTCCTGCTACAACACCAATGCTTTCAACTTCATGGGATTCAATTTCCACAGACATTAGATGGCTCCTGAACTATAAACCCACAGATTCCAGAAATAGAAAGTGTTTTATTCCAAACCTAGCGAAATCCAATAATTAACTTAACATAACCGAGGCTTATAATGATCCCCATTATAGAACCGAATAACTTTGGGAAGCAATCATGGAATCCGAAAGTTTTAACTTACAGAGAAGAATTTACTTATACAATTTTTAAATAATCATCAAAATCACTGTCAAAACAGTCCAGACTTTCTGAGATTGCTTCGAGATCCTTTAAGGATCTCTGCAAGTCCTGGTCCGTTCCTTGATATAAAACAAACGCAGTAAATAACTCGGCTTCAAATGTACGTAAAAATGCACTGTTAATTAATTCAGAACACACAAATTCAATGTCACGCCCCAGACAGTCTTTGCCAGCCAACTTGACGTTTTTTTTGTAAATATCCAGTTCCTCGTATTCGTCCTGGAAGACTTCCAACGCACGATCAAGTAGTTCCTCCGCCGAGATTTCTGCTAGAAATAATGAAATCATCCAGAATGAGGAATCACCACCACTCACACTCACCTGGATTTCTCCTTTGGTTTCATTCACCTCTTTTGAAAGTTCCCAATCATCAGGATATTCGAAAGAGATTCCATATTCTTGAAATAGATTCATTGGTCACTCTGGTAGGATTACATTATTTTCAAACAGAATAATAAAGGATTGATTTCATTTTTGAAATTCTAACTTTTTCAAATTGATTCATTAACAACCATATGTATTGTAAAATCAGAAATCGACGTTCATGCGTGACTAGAATACCTTAACCGATTGCTAAAATCTACAAAGCACGATTTAGCATCCGGCCTGTCGGTCCTGCTTCTCGCAAGGCAATCTCCTCAGGAGTCCCTTCATCAATAATCTGCCCGCCTGCTTCTCCTCCTTCAGGGCCGAGATCAACAATCCAATCTGCTGCGAATATGACCTGTGGATGATGCTCAATCATCAAAACGGAATGATTTTGTTGGAGTAATCGTCGCAATAGATTCAATAATCGGTCAATATCTGCTGCATGTAGCCCTCGCGTTGGTTCATCCAGAACTAAAAGTGTATTCCCGGTACTCCCTATGGCTAATTCCGTTGCCAATTTCAGCCTTTGGGCTTCGCCTCCTGAGAGCATCGTCGAAGGTTGTCCTAATGCGAGGTAACCCAAACCAGTTTCTTTGAGAGTTCGTAAGACTTTACTGACTTTGGGAATTTGATCAAAAAAAGTGGTCGCTTCATCAATCGACATTTCCAATAGATCACTGACAGATTTTCCTCGGTACTTTACAGATAATGTCTGTCGATTAAATCGCTTCGTTTTACATTCGCGACAGGGTAAATAAATGTCGGGAAGGAATTGTAAATCGATGCGACGAAAACCTTGCCCCTGACAAATGGCACAACGCCCTTCTTTTGCATTAAAACTAAAGCGTCTGGCAGTATAGCCACGTATTCGAGCTATTTTTGTTTTTGCAAATAGTTTACGTATTTCGTCCCAGACACCACAAAAAGTGGCGGGATTTGATCGGCCGCTTCTTCCAATCGGAGATTGATCAATTTTTCTGACATGCTGGAGTTGATCCGCTCCTTCCAACGACAAATACTCCAAAGACTGATCGTGGCTTCCCTTTATTGCATTTTGTAAAGCGGGAACTAAAGTGTCCATTACAAGTGAGCTTTTCCCACAACCGCTGACCCCGGTAACACAAACCAGTTTCTGTAATGGAACTTTAAAAGTGACATCTTTTAAGTTATGAAATCGGGCACCAGTCAGAACGATCTCCTCATCAATGTCATCTTTATCTGGCGTATTGGAACGATTAAACTGAAATTTGGTATTTAAAGCGCGTGCTGTAAAGGATTTTGTGTTTTGAATAACCTGCTGATAAGTGCCGCTGGCAACGATTTCGCCTCCCTGCTCTCCTGCCTGTGGACCAAGATCAAGCAGAAAATCGCATGCGAGGACGACATCTAAATCGTGCTCGACAACTACAACCGTATTTCCAGATTGTTTCAGTCTGTTCAGAATCTGGAGCAGCTTCTCTGTTTCACTGGCATGTAAACCAACGGTCGGCTCATCGAGAATATAACAGGCCCCCGTCGAACCAGAACCGAGACAAGCTGCTAATCGGGCTCGTTGATGTTCGCCCCCCGATAAAGTGCGGGTAGAACGAGCTAATCCGATATATCCCAGGCCAATTTCGCAAAGATACTCTAATCGATTCTTAATCGCTGGTATCATCTGGCTGGCAATTTCCTGATCTTTCGTAGTATATGACTTCAATTCATTGTTTTCCCAAGTCTCTACCCATGTTAAAACTCCAGGAGCGGTTTGACTCATGATTTGATCAATTGAGCTCCCGCTTATTTTCACCGAACGGCTATAGGTATTGATTCGGGCTCCCTGACATTCGGGACAGGTTTGTTCCTTATCTGAGTCGTCTTCAATTACTCCGAGTCCCTGACAGAGTTGGCATGCGCCATAAGGGCTATTAAAACTAAAACTTCTCGGCTCGGGATCGGGAAAACTGAGGCTACATCTTCCACAAGCGAGTCTTGTACTCAAAAAACGGTCTGACCACCCACTCTCCATTTCCTGACTGACAATACAGGTACCATTACCATGTTTTAAAGCGAGATCAACAGACTCTTTAAGGCGCGCATTTATTCCTTCCTTGACAATGATCCGGTCAATAATGATTTCAATGTCATGGTAATCATTTTCCTGGAGCTCTGGTGGTTGGGCCACATCAATGACAACACCATCGACTCTGGCGCGAACGAATCCTTCTTTTGCTATTTTATTTAAAAGCGCGGTATGTTCTCCTTTTTTCGCTTTAATCAGCGGAGAAAGAATCATCACTTTCTGTCGTTGTTCTAACTTGAGAATCAAATCGACAATCTGTTCTGCAGACTGCTGGTGAAGTGGCTGTTCACACTGACTGCAATAGACGGTCCCCAGCTGCGCGTAAAGCAAACGAAAATAATCATACAGCTCGGTCATCGTCGCCAGAGTGCTTCGGCGGGATTGCGATCGTTGCACTTGATCAATACTAATGGTAGGCGGCAATCCACTAATTTGATCAACGTCAGCTGGTTGCATCTGGCTTAACAACTGGCGTGTACCAGGAGACATATTTTCGATAAAACGCCGTTGACCTTCGCTATGAATCGTATCAAATACCAGGCTACTTTTCCCACTCCCACTCACCCCAGTCACGACAGTCAGTTGATTATGGGGTAGATCCACATTGATATTTTTGAGGTTATGGCAGCGTGCGCCCCGAATTCGGATATAACTCTCATTTTGATTCGACATAGGGTAATTTCGCGCACTTCATGATTCTTGCAGTGAGTATTTAATTTCAAATAATGTGTTTGCCAAAATTATGTAAGCCGTTCGATGGTATCAAAGATTATCAATTGATATGATTCTGGAATAGTCTAAATTTTCAAAAAGTTTTTTCTCGACCGACTCTCTAGTTGAAGATGTCTATTATTCCTCATTCATTTTTGTTTCGTCACTCTATCGCTTTACCCGAGCTGACAGAGATTCCTCACAAACGAGGCAGATTACTAAACCTGCCGGAGTCCGCTTTACTTCCAAATTTGAGCCTTGAGAAAAAGTCAGATCAATGGGGTAAACTCAAACTTGCCTGGAATAAAGAGGGGCTGGGGATCGGTATAAAAGTCGATCAAAAACAACATCCCACCACAGCGACTGAGTATTTTCAGATATGGATCGATACTCGAGATACAAAGACAATCCATCGAGCCAATCGTTATTGTCACCTGTTTGAGTTCCATCCTGTCGGGAAAGCTGGCAAACAACAAAAGCCTGTTTGTTCTCAGCTTCCTATTAATCGGGCACAAAGTGATGCCCCCACCTGTGATCTTTCCGAAATCAAACTCTGGTCGAAAGTCAATTCAGCTGGATATGAATTAGATGCCTGGCTTCCTGCATCAGTGCTGTATGGATTTGACCCCGCAGCATATCCACAACTTGGCTTTTATTATGCCATTTCTGATTCAGAACTGGGCAAACAATTCATGACCGTTGGTCAGGAATTTCCCTATGGGCAAGACCCGAGTTTGTGGGCAACAATTCGTTTAGGTGACTAATATTAAAAACAGCAATCAATCCGTTCGGATTCATTGCTGTTTCGATATACGGTTATGAGGTTGTACGTTTAATTTCGTTTGGGTAAAGCCACAGCGTACAACATAGTCACAGCACCGACTGACATCAGGCTGAATGCAGCCCAGTCTGGAGGATTCAACTCTTCTTGTTTATCTTTATTCAAAGAGGTCATTCCTAAAAAACCGCGAAATTCGGGTTCCCGAACCTGTTGTGGTTCTTGAGTTGTTACTTTATGACTGAGTACCAGTTTGTCAACAAACAGGAATGAAGCGCCTGTAAGCATTACAAATAAGCCGGTAGCAAAAAACGTTGAGCGAAACATGCGATGTCCCTGTCCTGTAACATACATCGATTTCTATTCCGCTTGCCCCTCCTGAGCGCGAGCCCTTTTCCCGAAGTACCTTCCTGACCTTCAGAGCTTTAAATGCGAATCGACGACAAAATATAAGTTTAGCCCACTACTAACACAGTTTGAACATAGTAAGCTCCACTCTTTTTATCGGAATCATCGTCTGATCTCTTGATTTTGCAGAGCGAATAAAAATAGGCATCTTTTTTTACCGTCCGGTTGTATCGATATTTTGGATCATAGGAAATACTGAACACAACTGAAAAAAGTGTCTTTGTCGCTGCATTAAGTTTGCTCACAATTAGAAATGCAACATGGGGCCGGCTGGAGTTTTGGTAATTTAGTCGTTAAATTGGCCTTTCTGTAATTAAATGACCTGATTTACCAAGACATGAGAAATGAAGCGAGGAATGACTGTGGAAGCTCGGATTACATTATTACCCGGTGATGGAATTGGGCCTGAGATCGTAGCGGAAGCCAAACGCGTTCTGGATACAATTGCTGAAAAATACAGCCATCAATTTGAGACGCCCTCCTGTCCAATGGGTGGAAATGCCATTGATGAGTTTGGTGATCCCCTGCCTCCACAAACTTTAGAAACTTGTAAAGCATCACAGGCAATCCTCCTGGGAGCAGTCGGCGGTCCCAAATGGGATGACCCCTCTGCCAAAACCCGTCCTGAAGCCGGGTTACTACAAATTCGAAAAGAGTTAGGCCTTTTCGCAAATTTAAGACCCATTAAACCTTATAGCGAGTTACTCGATGCTTCTCCGCTAAAACGGGAAATCATTGAGGGGACAGACATCCTGTTTTTCCGCGAATTAACCGGGGGAATTTACTTTGGTGAGTCGGGAAGAATGGAGCACCCTGATGGAGAAAAAGCGTTTAGTGTGATGACTTACACTACCTCGGAAATTGCGCGCATTGTGCGTCTCGCGGCTGAGTCTGCACGAAACCGTGGTGGTAAATTGACATCCGTTGATAAAGCGAATGTTCTGGAAGTTTCCCGTCTCTGGCGTCAGGTAGCGGCAGACGTCGTCAAAAACGAGTTCCCCGATATTGAATATGAAGTTGTGCTCGTCGATGCGATGGCAATGCATTTAATCTCCCGCCCCTCCGATTTTGATGTCGTGGTTACCGGTAACATGTTTGGGGATATCCTGACTGACGAAGGATCGATGTTGCCAGGTTCGTTAGGACTTCTCCCCTCTGCCTCATTGGGAGAATCCGGCCCCGGTTTGTATGAGCCGATTCATGGTTCAGCGCCTGATATTGCGGGACAAGGCATCGCCAATCCATTAGCCACCATCCTGGCGACTGCCATGTTACTACGTCATTCATTGCAATTAGAAACAGAAGCAAAAGCTGTGGAAAGTGCCGTAGACCGAGTTCTCGCAGCGGGGCACCGAACCGCCGATATCGCCGCAGGCGGAAACCCGATCTCAACCAGTGAAATGGGAAGTTTTGTACTCCAGGAACTTTTAGCCTGAAATGGCTCGAGACAATAAAATTAAAGGCGGGTAAGAAACTGGTGTTTCTTTCCCGCCTTTCTTTTGTTAAAGAGAGTCGATCGAGTCAGGCTGTTTTCCGTTACACGTCACAAAGTTCAACAGCCTGCTTTAGTCCCTGATAGGGATCTCGTGTTGGGATAAACTCTTGACCGACAAAACCCTGGTATCCAATTTCTTGTAGAGCTTGCATGATCGGAGGATAGTTAATCTCTTGTTTCTGGTCTAATTCACCTCTCCCGGGATTTCCAGCAGTGTGAACGTGACCAATATAATCTTTATGTTGCCGTATTCGGCGAATAACGTCACCATCCATGATTTGAACGTGATAAATATCAAACAAAAGTTTCATCCGTGGAGAACCAATTTGCTTGATGATATCGATACAATATTCGGTCTTATCCCCCTGGTAACCAGGATGACCTTTCATGGGATGGCTATCATCACGTGAATTTAACATTTCCAAACAAACATTCACTTTTTTCTTCTCTGCATGCCCAATGATTTTCTTCAAACCGGCAACACAGTTTTTGGCTCCTTCTTCATCATTAATTTTACCATCTCGCATGCCAGTAAATGTGATCACACTCTTGACACCTCCCGCAGCACATTCATCAATTCGTTTCCGCAGAATTTCGATGCATTGATCCCAATGTTCGGGATTATTAAACCCTTTTTTGAACCCATGACTGGAAGCGATTGCACAAGTCAGACCATGTTTCTTAAGTGTTTTCCAATTTTCAGCCGGAGTTAATTCCACACTTTTCATTCCAAGTTGACTCGCAACCTGCGCTGTTTTTTCAAGATCCCAATATTTTTTGAAGCACCAGTGCACCACCGACTGGTTAATATTTCCTTTCAGAGGTTGCGGTTCTTTATTCTCACCGGCAATTGAACGCTGAGTACCCCATCCCAAAGCAGTGGCAGCAATGACACCTGAATTTTGTAAAAGCTTTCTACGACTGATTTCTGATCTCATAAGAACTTCTCTTCCTCGGAACTAATTTTGACAGTGACATTTATTTAGAGGCTAGTAGAACTAACCGTTCTTTAATTAAGAAATGGGAACCAACGATACAAGCGAGTAAACCGAGAGAAAAGAATAAAGACAGCACTTCAAACACTTCCTGCCTTATTCCTCCTCCTATGGAAAATATAGTCACCATTATAAAGAAAGTGGTATTCCCGACCCACATTAAAACGAAAGCCAGCGGCAAAGCACCCCATTTTATATATGTTGATAAAAATGCGGTTAAGTGCCAGAAAAAGAACACTTCTACGCACATCATCCAAAATGTTGGTTCTGGCAATATTTCATCGAGTGCTGAAAAGATTTCATCAATGATGAATAAGCTTCCAAACATAAGATAGCAACAGGCGGGAATAAGACTGAGCAGACATCCTGACAGTTTTGAATAAGCAATCCGTGCCATTGATTGTGGTAACATTGCCGTCGAAACCAAGGTATTCCACTGAATCTCAACTTGAAAGATGCGCGCTGAAATAAGACTGATTTCAATCAAGAGCACAAGGAACATTGACCAAAAGACGGTATATCCAATTAAATCCAAATCCCATTGATTTGAGGAAAATCCAATAAAAATACATAACGCCAATAGAGCGATGCCATAACAGACAAATTTAATCAATGTCATTCCAACACCGCCATTGAGAAAATAGAAGTCTTTCCACATTAACGCATTGTCCCAGGTACGGCTGGGGGAAAAAGTATGACTTTTCTTTTTTGAAATGACGCCGCGCCCTGGACTCAACCCCACATCAATCAATGCAAATCGGTTAAATAACATACATGAAAAAACAAACAAGATGAATCCAAAAACAATATGACCCCAGAATGGAATTCCCCAGGGAGAATCACTGAACCCAGTAGCAAGAATCGAGTTGATTTGGCTCAAAATAGAAATTTGACTCCGCCAGTCAAAGACTGTTTCTATGGAGTTCGCAAGCAGTGCTCCCTTCGTGATCCAGTTTTCAGATTGAATCACATTGAAAACCCACTCTAAAAATGGAAAACCTAAGAAAAAGAAAGCCAAAGCAATCACAACCAGAGTCGACGCAGAACGCGATCGAGCACACACAACAGAACAGAAAAGTCCCAGGTTAGCGAGACAAAACAAAAAGGCAGCTAGTGCGGAGTAGGCAGCAATGACTTGCGCTAAAGTCACACCGCCTAATGTAATTGAGAGCAATGTAAACGGGAATTGAACTGAGAGTAACAATAAAGCAGTCACCAACCGTGGCATCGACTTTCCCAACATAAGCGAGATCGGATTTACTCCCGCCATCAAAAGCAAGCCCATCGTCTGTTCTTCTTTTTCTTCCGTAATCGCAGTCGCAAAAATACTGATCCCCGCCATTAAAATAACAACAAAATTGAGATAAATAATTTGCGAAAATAAAACCAGACCACTGGCACCTATCGCCCGACTTGTTACATGAGCTGACATGAGAAAAAAAAGAATCATGACCGCAAAGAGAAATCGAAACAGATGCGTTCGCATTAAACGGAAGTCGACATTTAATGCGCGGTTGAACAATGCAAACGTTCCTTGAAACATTAACGAACTCCCTGCTCTGTTAAATCTAAAAATGCCTGATTCAAATGCTTTTTGTCCCTTTGGAAGCTTTCAATTTCTCCTTGTAATTCAATAATTTTTGATAATAGATTGCCTGTTGTGGTAAGGCTTGCATCAAACGAAATTCGCAGCTCGCGGGGGCGGTCTGTTTTTTCTACTTCCATCACACCTGGCTCGTTTTCTAAAGATTCGACTAAGCCTTCCACTTCAGATTCCAATGTCAGCTTATAGCAGGGATGCTCCTGCTCATGCGTTAGTAACCCATCCATCGTACCACTGTATTTCACTTTTCCACGATCAATAATAGTGACACTATCACAGAGCTCGGCCAACTCACTCAGGATATGAGAACTGATAAAAATCGTTTTTCCCATCCGTTTCAGTTCCTGTAAGATTTCCATCAGTTCAATACGCGCACGAGGATCGAGCCCTGAGGCTGGCTCATCCAGCAATAATAAATCGGGGTCATTCACTAAGACACGCGCTAAGCTGACGCGTTGCTGCATTCCCCGTGATAATCCGCTGATCAGCGAATCTTTCCGACCGTCCATATCTGTTAACGTCAATACATCATTGATTACCTGATCGCGCTGCTCCAAACTCAATCCATACGCCGCCCCAAAAAAGTCCAGGTATTCAAATACCGTCATCTGGCGATATGTACTAAAGTGGTCAGGCATAAAACCAATGCGTTTACGAATTTCTTTTACAGATGCGACCACATCATTTCCAAACACTTCCACTTTGCCAGCCTGAGGGCGTAATAAAGTACAGATAATTTTTAGCGTAGTCGTTTTTCCTGCACCGTTAGGCCCTACAAATCCATGTAAAGACTGGGGTTCGACTTGAAAACTCACTCCCTGCAAAGCGCGATGACCTTTAAAGGAATGTGATATATTTTTAATATCAATCACAGGTTGACTAAAAATCGGCTCAGTCATTTTTGCTGTTATCCTTTTTCTCAAGTAGCGCTAACTGGTTTGTAAACAGTACGCGCCCTTGTTGTGATCCTTGTACGTTCGTCTTCAGTTTAAATTCATCCGGAAGATCACAATAAATAAATAATTGTAAATGGGATAAGTCACCCTGGTATTGATTGAGTTGGCTGGGTTTCTCAATGTTCAGATTTTTCAATACAAGTCTTTCATACAAGCTGTCATAGATCTTTGAAGGATCTTGCTCTTCCTCCCCATAACCAAATTGACGACCATAAAGTTCATCAGAATCTAACTTTGAATTCCAGGCGGAAAGAGGAGTGCGTTGATTGCCAAGTACCAGGAACAGGCTGCCTGCTTCTTGACTCTGTTTCAGATCATACAATGCACGACCATACAATGCTTGAATTCGTTTTGTATTTTCTGGTAACGCAGAATTCACCCGAATTTTGATAATCTCAAGAATTGAATTTGTTCCAATCTTCTGGTCGATCAGTTCGAAATCTTGTAACTTATATTTTGATTTTATGCGATACATAAATCGTCGATCAGAAAATGGAGGAATATCTGCAATAAATTTTCCTTCCACCCCATTAATAATTCCTCCCTTTATTTTTTCCGTTTCTTGAGCGGTTGAATAGATGGGGCCATCACCGGTGAGCGAAAACTGATATTCAGCACCATCTGTTACAAACGAATTGACCCACCCCGTCAAGTCATATTGACCGTCTTGCAAAGGCTGAGCGATGATTAAACTGTTCATCGTAGTCGTTTCACCGTAACCACGTTTCCCAATCGTCCAAAAGATGGTGCTGAACAGCGCTACTGAGATGAGCAGAAACAGCAAAGAACTTCGATATCCTTTTTGTCTCTTATTGTAGAGATAACACCCAGGATAAATCATGAATATGTACAATATCGTCATTACGTAAATCAATTCCCAGTTGTGTTCAGGACGGGTAATATCAGAGAGCTTCTGAAGAAATCCTGCGTTGGTGTCGCCATACCGATAGTCATCATTCGTCTGATTATTTGTGTTCGGTTTTTTCTTTCTTTTCTGTAATGATTCGGGAATATCAATGCTCGATAATTGAGTCGCACGGACTTTTTCAATTTCTAATTTGATTTTTTCTTTATCAATCTGTTTCAGATCACCTTGATGACGAATGACAAGCCCCGAACCAATTCGGAAATGCTCAAATGGAGCATTCAACTCATTCATCGTATCTGAAAATACCAGATTATCTCCCGAAGAGTCCGGGAGCAAATGGAGAACGCCTCCCTGATAGAGCCAATCCATAAATGCCCCTCTCCGCGCAGCTTCCCAGCGTTTAGGAACATGATCCAAAATCACTTCATCCAAAGAATCTGCCGCAGTGACAAACGGAGGAAAGAGTTCTTCTGGAAATTGCTTGAAATGCCTTCCACTTCTTGAGAGTGCATCCATACCAGTTAAGATAATACGTGAAGAGTCACGGCCTCCATTCTCATCCATAGTTGAGGCGTTACTTCTACTGGATATTTTTCGGCTGTAAATAAAACGTGGTCCCCAGTTGAGAGACCAGTTATTCTGACCCTGGTCGATAATATAGGGATAAAACTGAACCCATTTTGAACTGAAGGGCGCCAGGTAGACTGCACGAAAAAGTGGTGCGCCAACTTTAGACCCATTGTATTGTTGCCGATTTAATTGCATCAACTCATCAAATACTTCGGGAGTATTATTGCTTAATAGCAAAGAAAGCGGAATACACTTCCCTTGAGTTGACTGGTTATTAAACCCCCAAATCACTTCTTCGATTTCAAGTGCAAAAGTGAATGATGGGAAGCATAGTAATAAACCAAGGCATCCAACGCTGAATAATTGGCGTTTGATTAGTCGATTCAGATTTTTTATGAATAGATGGGGAATCATTATTCTGAACTAAAAATAGGTTGATCACTGACTGGAATTTTCGCAGAACGATCAATATGGTAATCCTGGTCACTCAAGCGGCCTAAATTCTCATCGATGTGATTCAGACATTGAGATCGAAAAAGCATTAAGCAGCCAGCATAAATGATGGTGTTCACAAGTAGTGGAATCCAGGGAGTTCCAAACTCATGAAATTCGGCGATTTCATTGATCACCACAAATGAAGCCGGGCTGAGAAATAGACCATAGATGATCGAATCTTCGTCAAATGAGGGATTCAGCATAAAAATAGGAAACGCTAAAATAAATGGTAATATGCACCAGACGATGATCAAGCCTAATGCAGTCAAAATGGCTTTCGTTTGTGATTTCACCTTCATTCCGATCCAGCAGAAGAACCAAATCAGCATCGGCAAATAGATACTCAGTGTGATTAAGGATCCAACGAGATAGGCAAACCATTGAGTCTCATATCGATTTCGATATCCCGAGGTAATATAGGAATACTCCCATTTCCACCAGGCCTCAAAGAGCACAATCGTTAACAGAGGAATCAACAGCACCAGACACAATCGTTTTACACCCGCAATTTTCTGACGCATTAACTCTTTTCCCGAAATGGGTACCGTCAAGAGCACATCCAGTGTCTCATGTGAGCGTTCCCCGGAAATCAGACTCGTTGCTGATACCGCCAACAGCAAGACAGTCAAGCCCCATAGCAACCACAATAGAATGACTGCCCCATCAACCACGGGGTTGGGGCTACCAGTCGCAATAATAATACAGATGAAAAGTATCGGAACTTCAAGTGTGACGAGAATTCGAAACAGATAACGAAATGTACCCAGCGACTTCTTCGATGTTTCACGCCAGGCAATCGGGGCATATTCCGGTAATTTTATCTGTTCTTTTACGAGTACAATTCCGCGCGTGATGCGATTGTGATTAATTTTATTATACACTCGATCCAACGATTTGAACGCATTCAATAAATAATTTCGCGCGGGAAGAAAAGCACGACGGATCAGAAAATAATGTGCAAAAATCAGAAACATAAAAGTGCTGATGATGATGGGAATACTTAATATAAATGTACCGACTACAGAAGCAATTCCTCCGGTCCTGGAAAAACGATCAAACCAATAAGGTGCAAACATAATCGCACAAAGCTCTTCACCACCTCGACGAATATAATTGGATAATAATGGAGTGTTTTGGAGTGAGCGAGTGAACGATCGTATTACGTCACCCAGATAGAACAAATTGAGCTCGTATATGATAATCAGGCCAAACAGCATGATAAAACCAAGAATGTAAGTCGCAATAAAGGCAGATACCGTTGTGCGACAAAAACTGGAACACATGACTCCGAGTGCGGCCACTTGAAGCATGGTGATCAATAAGAGCCAGAGTGCGTTGATAAACATGGCCAGCGAAACGCCACCCAGTGAATAGGCAAATGCTAAAATCGGAAGCCCTAACATGAGAAACGTAATCATCGTGATTAAACGCCCCAGATATTTTTCCAGAATGATTGTGGAAGGGCTTAACCGGGTGATTAATAACAATCCCAGACTATTCCGTTCTTTTTCCTGAGTGATCACGCTACAAGTGATCGCGGGTAGAAAAAGGTAGATTGCCGTAAATTGCAAATAAATCATGGCTTCAAATATTTCGCGCCCTCGACCGAGAATGGCCATGGGATTATTTTGTAGACCGGAAATTGACTCGAGATAAATAAAACCGACAAATCCCAGAAATAAGAGCGCATAGATCGTCCTGACGATATAGGTTCGCCGACGATTCGCCATTTCGACTAATTCTTTAGACAACAGTGGAAGGCTGACCTGGAATTTCCTCAATTTCATGCGGTCTTCCCTTCCGTCAGCTTCATGAATACCGTCTCCATATCCATGGCTTCCGCCTGAAACATGCGAATTTTAGCACCAGTCTCAGCGATCTTGGCATGCAGTTCCTCAACCGCCAATTGGTCTTCCTGTAACTGAATCGCCAGACGATCTGCTTGCGCACTGACAGATTTCACACCATCGATTTCTTCAATGGTCTGGCAAATACCATTCATCTCACCCACAATCTGCACATGGATGATACGGCTCAATTCCAAACGTTTATATATATGATCTAGAGACCCTTGCGTCACAAATTGACCGGCTTCGATAATTCCGATACTGGTACAAAGCTGCGATAACTCATGGAGAATATGGCTCGAAATAATAATGGTCTTCCCCATTTCTTTTAACGCGACCAGAAGTTCCCGAACTTCAATACGGGCACGGGGATCCAGTCCACTAGCTGGTTCATCGAGCAACAACAAATCAGGATCATGAAGCAAGACTCGTGCTAAAGCGAGACGCTGTTTCATTCCACGTGACAAGGAATCAACGGGTGCGTCGATTTTTTCTGTTAAATCTGTCAATTCCAGCACATCGTTGACGATCGCTTTTCTTCTACTGCGAGCGATACGGTAGGCGGCTGCAAAAAAATGAAGATATTCCCTGGCAGTCAAATCTTCATAAACGCCAAAAAAATCGGGCATATAGCCGATCATCTCTCGAATTAAATGTGGTGCTTTTCCAACAGAAATTCCATTAATTTTGACTGACTGACAGTCATAATCACGTTGTAATGTGGCCAGGACTTTGATTGTCGATGACTTGCCGGCACCGTTAGGACCAATAAAACCAAAGACTTCTCCTTTCGGAATGGAAAAAGAGATACCTTTTACGGCTTCATACGTTCCGTAACGGACCCACAAATCTTTCACTTCCACCATGGGAGGTTGTATGCTCATTGGGATGTAAATTCTTCTTTAAATTAATCGTTAGAAGTGCTGTTTTATTTTTCTGCCACAATAAGTTGCCGATAAATCGTGTCCTGCTCATTACCGGGAACATAAACGACAACTAACCATTGACTGGGATCAGAAGGATCCAGAATACTCAAGTCTTCATAATTTTGACCACCTGAGGGTGATGTTTGTGAAACAATTTGAAAAAGACCGTTTTGACTTCGCACGCACAAATCATCCATGAAACTATTACGCCGTAGTCTATTATTTCCATAATAGTGTGGATAATTCTGGTAATACTCATTGAATAAGGCATAGTCTTGTTCGGACCGGTAATTATTTCGATTTCGTGGATTATTTGTTTGTGTAAAGAGTGGATGTTTTTTGACTTCTCCATTCTTCTGCCCTTGATAAACCATGACTTTAGCCCGATTCCCAAAAGCAGTTTTGATTTGTTTCCGTATCTTGACACGCCCTTGATTCGAACGAAGCTGATTCAATTGAATCGATGACCAGTCAAATTTTGTCTGCAATTCATCTGGATAATTCTTGATGATGCGATTCAGTTGAGGTGTCCATTGCGGCATCAACTGATAAACCGAGTATTGAGTGGGAATCGATCCTGCATAAAGCGGCGGCCCAACCAGTGATTGAACTCTGTTCCGAGCATACATGTTGTAATTCTGCGCCATCCCTAATTCTGTATGATTCAAGGGAGTGAAGAGTCCGGACTTGATGTTTGTTTCGATTTTTTGATAGGAACCTGTGAACAACAATTCGACTTGATTTTCTTTGACAGGCTTTCCCTGTCTGTCCAAATCATGAATTGTCAGTAATTTTCGTTCATAGGATGTCTGCATATAATGATCAGATACGATAAATGCGAGACAGGCAATACAAATGGAAATGATGGGGAATGTGATCCAGGTAAAGCGCCGCAACTGAAATTTTCCAAGAATAAAATATTCACCCGGACCAATAATGAGCACATACCCCAGGAGAATTGATGCAATCACCCAGGAGGGAACAATCCGTAATTCAGCCGGCATTAGGTCAGTGACAACCGCCCCTCCTGTAGAGATCGGTCGATAATTCAAATTAAATACCTGATTGGCAGAATACGCATTCATGTTGCGATAGTTTGTTCTCTTTTGTGTCTTTATGAACGCATCGACCAGTTCTTCATAATCCCATTTTTCCTGTTTATCAAAATAGTCTCGTTGTGATTCGCGCAACTTCCACAAGAAGAAGGGAATCTGTTTCAGCTCAGAAGCGGTAAGACGCTTTTCTTTCAGCGCTTCGGACAGCACAATCACACTCCTGCCCCATCCGGTTCGTTGCAACCAGACCTGCTCTGAATTTTCCATTACGAGCTTACCTTCTGAGTCAATCAGAAAGGGTGTCGCATTCTTAGTTTCGACAAGGCTATTCATAAACTGAACCTGTCGTTGTTCTAAAACAGGACCAGCAAGTAAACACAAGCTGCCTCCCGACCGCACCCACTGATGAATGGCTTTCAGATTTCTTGATTCCAGTTGCGCAAAACCACGTGCTGTAATCACCAGAATATCATACTGGTGGCAATCAATCGGTAGCTGAGGGTAATCAGGAGGAGGCAGATGAATGGAAACGGTTTTGACATTTAAAGACAACGGCTGATTTCTCAACATGCCCACATTAGGAATTGATCGCCTGAGCTTCTGAAAGTCTATCTTAATTGGTTCTTTAGGACTGATTGACTCAAAATCCAGTCGTTCCAAAAATTCCTTCAGGTCTTTCGACATGCTCATATCAAATGGATCACAGACTCCCACTGCAAACGTTCTTTGAAAACGCTGACCAACTCGCAATGAATATTCATCTTTAAAGTCATACTGTTGATTCGGAGTGACGAAGCTGAGCTTCAGTTTCACCTCCGAATAGGGATTATCCACTTTCATGGGAGGCAGCATCATCGGGATTTCATGGAAGCCCGCATGCATGGCAACATCATGTGATCTGAATGTTCCAAATTTTTCGACGCCGTCATGTACGGTAACCAGAAAATACCCCTCAAGAAGTCCTGTCGCTGACACTTGACATTGCCAGACAAACGAAACCGGGCCATTACCTTTGGGAAATTGTGATAATTGCCGAATATCGACCACTAATGGAAAGGACTGCGCAGGCAAAACCCCGGGCGTTAAAAAGAAAAACAACCATAAATAAAACAGACGTTTCTGAATCATAAAGGTAAGTTCTCTCTTTCCTTACGTTATCTATGCAGGAATCCCACCTGGTCGACGCTGAAAATACCACCACTCTAACAAAAGTAATACAAAGGCAATCAATGCAAATTCGCTCCAAAGTGGTTTATCGCTGTCGATTTGCGTTTGTGCTGCAGAAACCGGAACTTCACTAAACTGAATTTCGTCAACGGAAACGAGGGATGTCTCCATAGGGTTCAATAAACTTACACTAATTTCATCTGATTTTGCACCTTCACCACTGATTGTGTATTTCCCCACTTGCAAAGCGGCGACTCCGGAAACAATGCCATTCTTGTTACTTTCGGCAGTCAGCTGTTTCCCACCCGGCGTTTTAATGTTGTATTTTTGTTCTGGCACATACTCGACGGCAGGTAAGAGTGGGGTTGCTGAGGCCTGCACTTCTGCAATACCGGCTTCCTGTAATGTCAGCTGTATCAGATTCGAAACCATAATCGGGAAACCAACTCGGTAAGGCATAGTGGAACGATCTGTATTGAACAGAAAGTAAAACTCCAGCCCGTCCGAGTTACGTTTTTGTAATAAGAGTGGCCCTAATCGACCATGAATTAAGACTTCATAACCCAGTTCTTCCAGGTTTTCTACTTTGGCATTCTCTGCCCAAACGGGCTGCTCCGTAATTTGCACATCACCCAATTCCACATGCCGCAATAATGCCGAACTACGGTTCCAGTCAACAACATCTGTTAAATTTGTTTCGAGCAAAACATAATTTTTTAAATCCTCAGGCACAAAACCGACGCCCAGCTTGATCAATGCCTGTTTATCCATATTTTTTTCAGAAGAAGAAATGACCAGATCATATTCCGGAGGGCCCGCAGAGCCATCCTGCTCGGGATATAACACCAGATCTTTGTTCTCGTCTAACGCATAACGATAACTGGCGAGATCCGGATCAACGAACACTAATAATGAGCGTGATTGAGGAATATTGAGAAAGGCGCGATTATCAGCAGCTAAACTATCGTAGCTACCAGGAGTCAAAATCGCTTCCAGAGACGATTTTTTATCGGCATTCACGGAAAATTCCAGGCGTTGTGAATCCCCTTTCCCTAAGACGATCTCCTCTTTGGCAATGCTCTCTCCATCTTGCAATAACTCGACCGTGGCAGGACTATCATTTTTTTCTGAATTCTCAACCCGAATAAAAACATCCCAGTTTCCCGTCTGGTTTTTTCGTGCATTGAATGAAGTAATTCCCACATTGGATCCTGCTGAGGGAAGCAACTGGTAATTGAGATCAAAAGGTAGATCAAAATTGACTTCCTGAGGGAAATTTCCGTCTGAATAAAAAAGCACCGTATTAATAGGCACGGTCCTAGAGAGGGCTTGTGTCATCCGCAAGGCATCTTCCAGATTACTGGGGACATCATCAACGGTTAGTCCAGCCAGCGATTGTTTCAGTATGCGTTGATTATCCGTGAAGTCGGTCAATCGGCGTGCTGTCGAGCTAACAGCGACTAAGGAAACACGTTGATCTGGCAGTAAGTTATCGACAATTTCGCCAACACGTTCCTTCGTAAGTTCCAAGCGTGATTTTTTTGTTTCCGGATCTGTTGCCGCCATACTGGCAGAACAATCAATCAGAATTGGTAAATATTCCGCCCGCTCTGCTCCACTTTGAATATAGGGTTGCATCAGAGCCAGAACCAGAAACAGCAATAAAAGAATTTGCAGCAACAGTAAGATACTACGTTTGAATTTTTGAAATGGCGAATTGACGCGACGGTCGTTGATCACCTGGCTCCAAAGGGCCAACGAGGGAACACTTTTATGGGGGCGCTTTAATTTCAAAAAATAAAAGACCACCAATGGTATCAGCAATAACAGGTACCAGGCTCCTGGTAGTGAGTAAAAGCCAGGCCAAAAGTTCATCTGACCCACCCTTTCCGACGCAATACATCAAAGAGAACATGCTCCAAAGCATCACCGCTGTTGGTCGTCAAAAATCGTCCGGAACGTTGGCGACAGAGCATCGCCAGATGATCCTCTAACAAGGCACGATGTTCATGGTACAATCCCAACAAATCTCCGGCTGAAGAAATATCCAGAGTCTGCCCGGATTCGCTATCAACTAAACGTAAATCACCATTAATTTCGGGATCGATTTCAGAAGGTGCTAATATTTGCACCCCAAAGATTTCCAAACCCGCACTGAAAAGCATGTTAAAAGGCCGTTGTAAATCACCAAATGATTCATAATCAGAAAGCACGATGGCCACGCCACGCCCGCGATGTGAACGTAAAACATCTTCGACTGCTGCTTCAATCGGAGAATCACCACCGGCTTCAATCGAAGAGAGAAAATCAAATAAACGCTTCATACTGATGCGACCGGTGCAAGGCGACAAACTTACGGGGCGTCCTCCTTTGTGATTGCAGGAATAGGCACTGACCTTTTCAAAATTCATCAGCCCCATCACACCAAACGCAGCAGCCAGTTGCTTACAGCGCAAAAACTTATCTTCGTAGTCCATGGAAGAAGAGGCATCGAGAATCAGCACCACATGCATTTCTTCTTCATGCTGATATTGTTTCATGAAGGGACGATTCAGCCTGGAAAAGATATTCCAGTCAATATAGCGCACATCATCACCGGGAACGTAATTCCGATAATCCGAAAATTCTGTACTCGTTCCCCCTTTGCCGGAAAGATGCTCACCACGACTTCGATTTGTTAGGCGCCGCGTTGGATTTAAACGCAACCTCTCCAACTTTGATAATGTTTTATTATCAAACAAAGAAGTATATTGATTCGCTTGAGTTCCCTCCGACACTTCTGATTATTCCTTCTCTGGTAGTTCTTTACAGTTCTGCTCAATTAAGTCAGTCACATTGATATTTTCTGCCTGGCCATCGTAGTTCAAGAGCACCCGGTGCTGGAGTACTTCGTTGGCAAAATAACGAATGTCTTCAAAGGCGACATGTGCCCGCCCTTCACTGAGTGCACGAACGCGTGCAGATTTTATCAAAGATTGTGCAGCTCGCGGACTGGCTCCCCAATGAATAAAACGACGGACCTCTTCGGTGGCAAAGTCGGTTCCGGGATGTGTCGAGAGCACCAGCCGAATGGCATAGTCGCGAATTGGTTCGACAACAACGACTTTCTCCAGGAGATTTCTTAATTCAAGAATTTGCTTACTATCCAGTAATTTCTTCAACTCTACAGGCTGCCTCAGAATCGTTTGCTGCACAATTGTGTTCAACTCAGCCCGGTTGGGAAAAGGCACATTGACCTTAAACAAAAAGCGGTCCAATTGTGCTTCGGGTAGTGGATAGGTCCCCTCCTGCTCAATGGGATTCTGGGTTGCCAGCACAAAAAAGGGCTGGTCAAGCCGATATTGGGTTCCTGCGGCTGTGACAGTCCCCTCCTGCATTGTTTCCAATAAAGCAGACTGTGTTTTGGGAGACGCACGGTTAATTTCATCAGCCAGCAACAGTTGAGTGAAAATCGGACCTTTACGGAATTCAAACCGATAAGTTCCCGTCTCATCGGTGTTCATGATATTGGTACCGATAATGTCCGCCGGCATTAAGTCAGGTGTAAATTGAATCCGTTGAAATTCTAATTCCAATACCTTGGAAAGTGCTTTGACGAGTTCTGTTTTTCCCAGTCCGGGAACTCCTTCCAGTAAAACGTTCCCACCACAGAACAACGCATATAATGTTGATTCGACAACCCGTTCCTGGCCAATAATCATACGGCCGACTTCAGAACGAACTTCGGTAAAGACCTTTTTAAAATGGTCGGCTTCAGCCTGCAAAACTGTAGGCTCTTCAGTGACTTCTGGCTGATTCATATTGCTCTCTCCGCAGAATAATTTTTGTATTACTTTTCATCTTCCGATTGTCGTCTTCGTTTGAGATCCAGCAACCGACCAGTTGTGGTTGTTTTATCACCCGGATCAGTCGCGGGTTTCGTACCCGGAGGATTTGTCGTCTTCTCTGTCTTTTTCTTCTGACTAGTTTCCACTTGCGAATTTGGTCTGGTCGTTTTTTGCTTTTGTGCTTGCAATTGGGAAATCGTGGATTGCGAAGTCATCTGTTCTACTGCACCCGATGTCTTCCCTTTGCGTAAATCTAATTCTTCCACAACGCCTTGCTTACGTTGCAGTAACGCTCCCATCGTTACCGTACTTGCTTTTTGTTCTGAACCAAACCCAAACCAGCTTTTGATCACATACCAATCGAGTTGAACGCGTCTGATGCCAACATCCAATGGCACTAATATGGCCAAGGCAATCAGAAACCAATCGAATATAGGATTGGAACTTTGTTTGGGCGCGCGACGCCCATAGATCACTTCTGCTGCCTTGTCTGGATTCAGCCTTTGCCCGCCTGTCTTTTCTGCAATTTCTTCCAACACAATGGGATTCGAACGAAACCGCAGAAATTCCGGAGAATAAGGAACGATAAAACCACCATTGGCATGATCTTCACGGTCTCCTGATTTTCCAATCGCCATCACTTGATAACGCCCCTTGCCCCAAAGAGGAACTGAAGCCTGATATCGACGGGGGCTGACTTGCTTGAGCACTACCGTTTCTTTTTTATCATGAGGACCTGAAATGCGAGCCGCCACATTCAAAAACGATTCTTCAGGATGAAAATCTTCGACCATGATCGTCGCGTTGTTCCCATTGGTGTGGCTCCACATTTTGAGATGGGCTTGCTTTTGAACACGCGAGATTTTTATCATTAATTGCTTAATAAACGCACTGTAATGATCCCAATTCACCCAATCCGCTCCCCAGTTCGGGGATAAATCAGAAGTGAATGCGGCGGTTGTACCAAGTCCATAACGCCAGAACGCCAGGACGGGATCAATATCACCTTCTGCTTCTTTCTTTTCGGGTGCGTTCAAAACACCTTCTGCCCTGGGTTTGATTGTTGTTAACACATAACCGTGCAGAGGTGGAATCGCTTCAATTCCTTTGAGAACGGAGGAGATCATTCCGACTTCAGGTGTAATGGTTTCGTTTTGAATCATACTCCGTTTCAGCGTTTTTGATTCCTTGATGAAAATCGACGGCAGTTGATTGGGATCTGAAGGAAAGTAATATCGCCCCCCTGTCGCACTTGCGATTCCTCGCATGGTTGAGATATCACGGCCTCCATGCGGAAAGACCGCCACCATTGAGACGCTGACTTTATTTTTGATAAATCGGCCGATTAACTTGGGAGAGGGTGGTTGTGGATCGCCATCTGAAATAATAATCATGTGCTTTGTGGCCGCATCACTTTTGATGAGCCCTTCCAACCCTAACTCCATGGTGTTTACAAAGCTCGGCATATCGCCAATTTGAGCGCCATTGATTTTGGGCACCATTTTTTCGTAGTCACCGGCGGGCATCAGTTCAAAGAGCCACTTTTCGCCATTCATGTAATCATAGACCAACACGCCGACTTCATCTTGTGCTCCCAACACTTTAATGGCCTGTTTTGTGATCCGTTTTCCCCAGGTATTCCCTTCCGGGAATTCACAGGTATGTAAGATGATGGCAAGGGCGCCTTTGGGAAGCACTTTCTTTTTTGTGATGTCCATCGTTACTGGGAGCGCATCTTCGATGACCGTCCGATGATATCCCCCCGGACCATAACTATTCTCACCCCCCACCATCATGAATCCGATTCCCTGATTGAAGATGGAATCATGCACGGCTTTTAATTGAATCACATTAAAGGCATCGGCGGGGACATTGACAAACAGAATCGCATCGTAGGGCATTAAAGACAGCGAATCACCGGGAAATTCATAGGCGGAAATGGTCTCCACATTGCGTTCACCTTCACGAATCGCTTTGACTAAAGGTTCCCAGTCGCGATCATCTCCAGCGGGATCCGTCACAACCAGAACCTTGCCTTCTCCCTCTACAAAGAGGTAGTTGATCACTGTGTTGTTTTCGCGAATCTGATCTTCATCGCGTTTTGTTTCAATCGTTGCCGAATATTCATAGTAGCCGGCAGACCGTAAATAAATGGGAACTACAAAACGATTCTTACCTGCCTTGAAAGTCACATCCTCTTCATATATCGGCTCGCCATTTTCACGAAGCACGAGTTTGCCAGTGCCATCTTTCAAAGAAGACAGCACAACAGCGGCTTCATAATTTTCACCCAGTTTGACAAACCGCGGCAGTTCCAGATTTTCGAGCCAGACCTCTTTATCGTATTCATACTGGATGGGAAGGACATCAACGGCAACGCCGCGCGACTTCAGCTCATCCAGGATTTGTGAGATGGAACCTTCGGTTTCCGTTCCATCGCTGATTAAAACGATACGTCCGCGATTTTCTTCGGGTAACATCGCTGCTGCCAAGGAAAGCGTCTGCTGCAAATTTGTCGCGTCGCGGTCAATTCGCGAATTCAGTGCTTCAAACGGAAAAGAGACACGAGGTGGAAGCTCCACGGCAGAATTGCGCCCGAATACAACTAAACCTGCTTCATCGGTCTGTGGTTTTTCAGTAACTGTCTTTGTGACAAATTCTAAAGCAGAATCCACCGATGATTCACCAATCGAATCAGAAAGATCAACGGCATAGACGACAGAGATGACATCCCGCACACGAACCGAGCGAGGTTCGGCGATCAGCATCACAAAGAGGCCCAACATTACTAGCCGAGAGACTAGAGCAGCCAGCGCTCTACCTTTACTCAAGCCTCCATAACCGGCAACCGAAAGCCACCAGATCCAGATTGAAAACAGAATCAAACCAAAGGCCCAGGGGCGGGCAAATAATAAAACACCAGACAATTCGAGGCTGATGCAAAGAGCGGCATAAAAGACAAGAAAAAAGATCAAAGGTAGCGCACGCATCCAGGTCACGGCGATACGTGGTTTCGGAACCAATTGATGATAGAGTTCTTTGATCTTCATGGTATTAATTTTACGATTAAACGATTACCAGTGTCAGCCACGAACACCTGATCTTTTGAATTTACTGTAACTCCCCAAGGAGTGACGAATTCGCCTTGTTTACTGCCTGTCTTCCCGAATCTGCCTAAAACTCTGCCTTCTAAATCTGTTTTTGTAATACGGCCTGCTCCGTATTCCACGATGTAAAATTCCTCTTTGGAACGATCAATGGCAATGTCATATGGGTAATAGAGCGGAATTCCCCCAGTTTTCGTGCCTAAAACTTCTAAAAAGGCACCTTCATCTGAAAATACCTGTATGCAATTATTACTGGCATCTGCCACGTAGATTTTTCCCTGGTGCCAGACCATCCCGGAAGCCCGTTCAAACTGCCCCGGTTCAGTCCCATGTTCTCCAAATTCTAACAAAAACTCGCCCTCTTCTGAGAATTTCTGAACTCGATCATTGCCTCCATATTCGCCGACATAAATGTTACCAGAGGGGTCTTGAACAATGGAAACCGGGTAAATAAATTGCGAAGGCCCTTCTCCCTGTTCCCCCAGCATTTTTTGGACATTTCCCTGATCATCAAAAAACACAACCCGGTGATAATGGGTATCAGCGACTGCGATTTGACCATTCTTCAAGAAGCAAATTCCCTCCGGTTTGCCAACATCATAGTCAGGCATCATCCATTTCCTGACAAGTTCATTCTCAGGATTATAAACTAAGACACGTCCGGCGTTATCAAGTACATAAAGTTCTTCCTTCGGTCCGACATTCACACTGCGCGGCGCAGGAACCTTAGTTCCCTCAGAAGGAAGGGACCATTGAACAATCTTTGGAAAAGAGAGTTCGGGAGCAGAATCCGAATGACAACCAAAGCAGGTCAACAAACAAAAAAGGAGCAGTAACAAATGAATCGATATGCGATCCCCCGGTTTCAACGTTGCACGTGGAGGTCGATGGTAAAAGGTTTGATTTGATTGAGTTTGTCGATGAACCATTTCGACTTTCTCAAGCGCGCCACTGAATGTTGTCTGGCGCACTTCCCATTCACTGGACTCCTCTTTTATCAGCGTTAGCTGTTCCGGACGGACGAGTGTGATCGTTTCTGATTGATTTTGACTTGATTTTGCCTTCACATCAGAAAGATCGTTCACCGGTCCTAAATACATCCCGATTTGATACGATGGGGGCGCATAATAAAGATCATACACTGCCCCTGCATAGACCACGGCTCCTTCATCTAAACAGACAACATGCTGTGCTTCTTTCAATACTAACTCTGGCATGTGTGTTGAGAATACCAGCGAAGTTTTGTTTTTTTCACAATAGTGACGAATGGCATCCCAATATAAAGGCCAATGTGCCTGGTCCACATGCACTAAAGGTTCGTCCATGACTAATACCTTCGCCTGACTGGCCAATGCACGGGCCACCGATAAACGGGACGCTTCTCCTTGAGAGAGTTGACCCGGATATTTTTTCCTGACTGATGTCAGACGAAATGCATTCAACAATTCTTCTACGGTTTCATCAAGTGTCTCGGGGTCAGGATGAACCAGCGCCAGATGTTCTTGAACATCATATTGGGGCCATAAACCCAATGAATGCGGCACCCAAAAAGTTTCGACCGTAGAGTCTGACGGAAAAGAGTGGTCCCTACGTACTACACTTCCCTGATGGGGACACTCATACTCGACCAACAGGTTCAGCAAAGATGTTTTTCCTGCTCCCGAATACCCCATAATGGCAGTGATGCCCTGAGGGATCTCAAGATCAACATCAACTAAACGGTCACCGGATACCCCGCGCAGACTGACATTCTTCAGCGACCATATAGAAGATTCAGATTGTTGAGTTCTCATATTCATGAAGTTGACACAGTTTTAGTGACATGCTTTTGATCTAAAGTAAGCATCCACAGCTTTTTGACAATGGGTAACAGTAAAAGACTGACTAACACGGGGATGCAAAAACTCAGAAAGGTCATCGCCGACAGAATAGAATTCTGGCCATAATGCATTAAGTTATATAATCGAACAGAAGATGTCATTGCATTATTGGGGGCCAGAATAGAGCTAATCGTTACATCCCAATAGGCCCAGAATGCGAGCAACACCACCGCCCAATATTGCATCCGCCCACTCACAATCCATTGTAAACGCCCTCCGTTTTTCATCTGACTCTGATTTGGGGAGTGACTTAATACACGAGCTAAAAAAAGAGGTTCGCGCTGCCATTGCGATCGAAATATCAACTTCAAGAACGCAGCTCTGGGAAACAGAAACAATACGAGCGTGATAAAAAGTGGCGCTGGGGTATCGTATAACCAGTGGCCATAGTCTGTTAAAAAGAGTGACGCCATGATCAGTGCCAGTGTCAGTGAACCACACAACCCCGGCAGGCAGCATATCAAGCCGAGCATTTTTAATTGACGAGATCGATTTTCCGAAAAGAAAAATGAAGCAAGCCCCCAGGCTGCAATTCCAGCGGTGATTCCATACAGCAGCCCCCAACCACTCTCCTGCAGGATGCCCAGCAACTGCAATTGGTTTCGGAACAAACTACCGATCGCACGCAAGCCACCTCCCCCTGTCAAGCTGAAGGGAATCAGCACGATCACTGAGAATGCAATCAGCAAATAGATTAACGAACTCATTTGCGAAAAGACCGAATTGCTTCTGGAATCGGGGTGCTGCTTGAATTGCGGTTGTTTTTGCATACGACTTAATAAAAGTGCGACTCCGGTAACGAGCAATAGTTCAACACAGAGGGGAACCGTCAGAAAGGAAAGTGCTTCGTGAAGAGGAACGCCTCTTGCCTGTGCATCAAAGATCGATACAGTCCATGAATCCCGGTAAATAAGAGACGCCATTTCAAATTCTTGAAAGGCGAGGAGAAACAGGAGTGCCCAGATGGGAAAAGAACGTAACACATTTTTCCAGAAGAAGAAACTCCATTGCGCAGCGACTCCCGAAATCTGAGCAGAGGCGGACCGGACCGATTTCCGGATGAAGTCGGCCTCTGAAGTCACCAGAGGTGGAGCAGCAAAACAGAAACAAATAATTCCCACAGGAACCACTTTCAGGAACACAAGACTTGAATACACCAACTCGATTAAAAAAGGATACTGTGACAGTTTTAAAACCATCAACGACCAGACATAACCCACAATCAAATCAGGCACCAATAAGGGAGCCAATATTAAGGCAAACAACAAAAACGAACGTTTTGAATGCCTCGCTTCAACAAGTTTTGACAAATGCCTGGAGACGAAGACTGCTAGAATCGAAATCACCAGACTGCGTAACACGGTCACGCCACATATTGTGGCCAAGCTCATTTCAAATACTCCGATTCGAGCCAGGCCAATACTTTTTCTCGTTCTTTGACTAAATTCGCTAAAGGATAGGCATTCTTAACATAAGGTTGTAATTCTCTGACTTCAGCCGGAACTTGATCCCAATTCACATCTCCTAAAGGTATCTGTCGTGATTGTGACTGAGCTAATTTGAGTTCCACTTCTTCAGACAGAAGATAATTGACTAAAGTTTCCGCCTGCTTTCGTCTTTTTGTGCCTTTGATAATGGCCACGCTATTGGGAATGAGAATTGTATGTTCGTCGACCGTAATCGGTAATGAAGCGACTGGTTTTCCGTCATCGACGGCAACAAAAAAATCATCTGTATCGGTAAACCCCAAGGCACAAGAACCACTGGCCACCAGATTCTTTACACCGGCATTGCCCGAAGTCTCCTGAATGTTTCTTTCCTGAAGGGACTGATACCACGTTTTTAGTCGATCCAATCCCCACGCATCACAGAGAACAGTAAAGTGAGTTAATGTGGTGCCATAGAGTGGCTTGGCAATAGCAACGTCATTTAACGGACCAGAGAGTTTCTGCTCGATGCTCTCCCTGGTCGCTGTCAGCTTTTCAGTGTTGGTAATATACACTCGCAATCGTGCGGCAAAGCCTGTCCAGGTTCCATCAGGGTCTTTAAACTTTGCGGGAATTCTCTGATACCCATCGCCTTGATACGTTTCCAAAAGTCCCTGTTCTTTCAGAGTTGCTGTCCCCAATGTTTGATTATTCCAGAAGACATCACAGCGCGGATGATTTTGCTCCCGGATGATTAAATTTGTCAAACCCAATGATTTTGTCGCTTCGGTATCGAAGCGCGGTTCGACTTTGATTCCGGTTTTTTGTTCAAACGCATTGAGTATCTCTTCGGAGAATACGGCATCATGCGCGCAATAGACAACGAGAGCCTCGTCCTGCTGGCGATAAAAAAAGACCAATCCGATTGCTAATATGGCAACAAACTCGACGATTGCCAGAATGCGCCATCCGGAAACAGGTCGCCCCCCTACATTTTGATTCATTTCTTGGATGTTGTTTCTTTAGGTTGTTTCTCAAGTGAATTGAAGTATTTTTTGATTCCTTCATGATAACCAGGGGGAATCTGCTCCTGTATGATTGCTTCACTCATGCCCTGTTTAAGATCGGTCATCAATTTGTTATAGCTCTTTTTGGCCTCTCCCCGGTCGCTGAGCCCCTTAGTTTTGAATGAGAGCAGAACTTTACCAGCGGTGATAGCCGATTTCGATTTTTCAGTTTTGAATCCCTTGTCGCCAGTATCATCTTCATCAACTTTGGCTCCGCCTCCCTGGCCTTCGCCACCGGTTCCTTCCCCTTCGCCCGCCATTTCTCCCATCATCTCTGCGTACAGTTCTTCATAATCTTCAAGAGTCATGCAGTTTTCACATGCTTCCCCATCCAGACCAGATTTATCATTTGCCTTTTTGGCCATTTGTAACACTTTCAGTGCTTCTTCGAGCTTTTTCATATCTTTGGCAGACTGTGCGATTTCTTTCAGTTCCATTTTGGCCAGATCCATAGATTGCATTGCTTCTTTGAATGCTTCATCCGGATTCATTCCTTTGGATTGTGCCATTTGCATTTGTTTCATAGCGCGTTTCAATGCCGCGGCCATCGCTTTGGAGTTTGTTTGTTCGCGTGCGAAAGATTCCATTTCTTTTAGTTTTTTCTGGATTTCGTTTTTCAACTGCTCCCGTTTCACAGGATCAGTCTCTTTCATCAATCGCTTCAGCTGTTCTTTTAATTCATCCATTTCTTTTGTGAGAGATTGCGTCGAACCTTCCTGTAGTTCCTTATTCCACTTCTTCATGCCTTCATTTTTCGACATTCCCCCAAATTTCTGAGCCTGATCGCTTTTCATCATCAGACCTTTCATTTTCTCTTCAGCGATCTTCCGCCACTTACCACCCAGAGATTTCTGATGCCCGGCGAGAGTCTTCGAATTCTGTTGTTTTTTTCCAGGCTTCATTTTTCGAAAATCGGATTTCAAATTTTCCACAGCCATTTTGACATCTTTAGACTCTTCATCCCCTTCTCCGTTATCTTTATTCTTTAAGTCAGCCATCCTTGCTTTGGTTGCCTTTTTGGAGCTCACAAATTCTTTTACTTTTTCTTTTTCAATTTCCGCGGCTTCAACTTTGCCAAATGGATCAAACTGCGGTGCATATTGTAATACTAAAAACAGACAAACGGCTCCCGCGCATGAAACGGCTAAACGCTTGCCCCACTCAAAACTGACAATCTGAGCAGGCCTGATTTTTCCCGCTTTCTGTTCTGCGTCCTTCACAACCAGCGGCTTGTAGTTGCCGACGGCACTTTCCAACATTGTCATGGTCAAAAACAGATCTTTTGTTCCTTGGCTCTGATCAATGAGCCGTGCGGCCTGCTCTTTGCCTGGCTTGCGATAGAACAGACAGGCCAACAAGATTGTTCCGACTAAGACACTACCAGCCGACTCCAAAGTAAACCAGTCTCTGAGATAGCCCGAAAAACGACTATACAACAAGACTGCCAGGTAAGCAGATAAAGAGCAAACGAATGCAACAAACAGGCTGCGCCCCCAACTCGCGATGGCCAGACGTCGTTGCACCTGTTGAATGAGATGATTTGATTTATCCATAGATTCCATTTTCGCTTCCCCTCATCTGGTAGAAGGATGACCTGCTATCAATTAGTGGTGTCTTGTTGATTATCTTTTAGCGCCTCTGCTTCCGCAGGGCTGATCAGTGAATCGTGATTCGTATCGAGTTTTATAAATAAAGAAGGATCAAACAGAAATTCCCTGGGAGAAATATCACCATCGCGATTTCGATCCATACGTTGAAACCAGCGTGGTCCGCTTGATGTGCGCTGCACCGCTCTGCCCTGCCCCATAGCCATCGAATTCATTCGTGGATCAAATACAAATAACTCAGGTTTTCCTAACTCAAATGTTAATTTGAAATGCCCGCGGAGTTCAGACACATCCAGCGAACGATCACGATTTCCATCGTATTCTCGCACACGTTGTACACTTTTTTGTAATTCACGTGGACTTAAACGCCGATCCAGATCGGTATCCAGTATTTCAAATAACGATTTCCCATCATTTTGCACGGTCATGACAACCTGATTCTGTACAGCTGAGGTATCTTTGATGAGAGAATCTGTTAGCTCCTTCACGGTCAACATATCATCCTTATTCTGATCCACATTCTTATAATCCAGCTTTGGTATATTGAGCTGCATAAATTCAGATTGGTTCAAATATCCATTCTTGTCAGCATCGACGACACGAAATCGTGTCTGATAAAAACGGACGTTGTCCGCAAACATGTGACGCGAACTTTTCGCTCTCAGTTCCAAAAGAAGACCATCTACCCGTAATTTTAACTTAGAATTCGAGACGGGTTCAATCTCACTCATCCGATTCGACTGTTTTTTAAGTAATTTCAGTTGGGGACGAAATCTCTGCTTCCGTGGGAGTGTAATTTGTAACTGGACATCGATAACGGGATTTTGGAGGTAGACAAACAGTTCATCGTGACTTAAAAAACCATCACTGTCACGATCAAAACTTTGCACGCGCGCCATGGCATCAGGATCTCCCGATTTGAAACAATTCACTGAGAGTGCAGTTTTCTCAGCATTCGCGTGCTCAACATATTTCTTGAATAACTCAGAGATCGAATCTTTAATCGATTGATCATTGTCTAAGCGGCGAAATGGTGTTTCCACAACCTGACGGACAACCGGTTGCGCACCGACTCTATTGGGATCACTTCCAAACGGCTGTAGCTCGGCAACATTAAAGACTTCATCTTCATCGCGATCATACATGAAAAGTGTTTTCGAACTTGCCATGAATTCCGCATCGCTAATCGAACCATCGCCATTCTGATCTAACTTGCGAAACAATTCGATCGCTTGAGAAGTACGTGACGGAGTGCCTGTAATTCGAAACGCAGTTCCCTGGGCGCTGTGCAGGTACGAAGCAAATTCAGCCAGACTGAGTCGATTATCCATTGGCGGAAACTCAAGTTTTTTCATGCGCTGGGCAGGAGTCCCCTGGTCATATTGTTTAATGCCAAAGGCCGGAACGTTTTCCATTTCCTTGAGATCGATGTAATTGTTTTGATCACGATCCAGTGAGCGAAACAGTCTGTCAATGTAATCGGTCGTCGTTGTACGAAAAGTTTCTTTGTCAACCAGCACACTTAATTCAATGATAAAGGGTGCAGAAGGCGCAAGTAACACAATTCTTTGTGCTGCATGTTTATGCTGATCATCAACAACTTCAGGTCGTACTTCACCTGCCAGCATGTGGGAATTTCCAATCATTCCCCACAGACATACAACCAATGTCCAACAAATTTTTCTGGAAATGTGTTGCATTTTAATGGTTCAACAAAAACTCACTACTATTTAATAACGCCCAAAATAAATCTGCATAAGCGTGTGTTCTGTCCTCTTCCGAAGCCTGTGACTTCACATAATCTGCAAGACGCTGCGATTCCGCGTCCGTAGGCTTACGACTTAAAGCAGACAGGAAAAAAGCTTCAATTTTTTGTTCGACAGAAAGTCCTGGAAAATCAACAATGGCCGTAAATACGTCTGATTGTTCCAGACTGGTCGCATTCGTCACAAAGCTACCATTCATCAGTGCCAGTGCTTGTAAAATAGTTGCCCTGGGTTCCAGTCGACTCTCAGAGTCAGACTTAAATAACTCAAAGATTTCGGTCTGGGGGTCATTCATTCCAGGGCCAAACAGATTTCCATTCGCCTCTGTCGTTTGTTGAAAAAAGCCTGTCGCTTGAATCAGATTGGCAAAGATTTGTCCGGCCGTTAATCCGCGTGTTGGCATCTTTCCATACCATTCCGTACGAGACTGACTCGGATCCGTTTGGCGACTGGTCAGCTGGTACGTTTGGCTGTTTGTAATTTCACGAATCAGATATTTCAAATCGTAATCATGTTCCTGAAACTTCTTTGCCAATAGATCTAGCAGTTTGGGATGAGTGGCAAGATTCGATGCTGAAAAATCATCAACGGGATCAATCAGACCACGGCCAAAAAAGAGACTCCAAACGCGATTGACTGTTGCTTTCGCAAAATACGGATTTTCATGTGAGGTGACCCACTCGGAGAGTCGCAGACGTGGATTGAGTTGTTCTTGTTCCCAATCAGGCTGGACTCCATCAAGAAAACTGGCTTCAACGAGCCGATTTGTATCGGGAATTTTGATTTGCGGTTTTCCAACCACTTCTGTGACGTTCAAAACAGCGCCCACACCTCCCTGTTGCGCAGGGGTCACGTTTGAAAAGAAAGCCGCATATTGCCAGAACTGCTCTTGTTTCCATTTATCAAACGGATGATCGTGGCACTGCGCACATTCAATTCGCACGCCTAAAAACGCGCGTGAAGTGCTGGCCGCCAGACTTTCTGGCTTGAATTGTTTCGCAATATAATACGCCCGCGGCGTTAACCCCTGTGACGTGTCTGATTCTGCTTGATTACGATTAACAGCAAGAGGAGCATTGATAATTTGCCGAACGATCTCATCATAATGGGTATTCTCTCTCAACTGAGATCGCAACCAGGCTTCAAATTCGGGTATCTGTATCCGTGCCTGCAGGTCGGTTCCCGCTTCCGGCAAAAGGATGGAACGCCAGATATTAGTAAAGTGAACGACAAAACCGGGAGTGTCTAACAAGCGATTGATCAGTTTTTCGCGTTTCTTGGGATCCGGATCCGCGAGAAAAAGACGTAATTCGGAAACAGGCGGAATTTTCCCGGAAAGGTCGAGCGAGACCCGTCGCATAAATTCTGCATCGGTCGAGCGAGGTGCGGAAACGACTCCTTCACGTTGTTTCGCTTGATCGATGAGCTGGTCAATCTGGCCTGAGAGACTCTCACTGGGAACATTGGGTTTTGGTTCGGACGCAAAAATGGAGCCGTATGGGAAAATCGCCAACGCAAGCAGAACCAACAGGAGTACAAAGAGATGGGCAGTCGCTGTCCTGAAACGTCGCCTGTGATGATGTATTGAAACACTCAACACTTTAATACAGTCCTTTAGATTGGCCGCAAAATATGATCAGATCGATCAGAAAAGAGAAGACTGTGATCACTTACATTTGTTGTATATTCAATTGTACAATCAACTTGGAGCAATACAAGAGTGATCTCATTGATCCGCCCTCCAGCTCCCTAATACTAAAATCGCCAAGAAACCCTTAATCTTAGCTACTTTTGAGACTGACCTCCCATTTTCTGTCAAAAAACTATCAGTTTAGATGATCTACTTCCTTGTTTTTGCTTAGCAACTTTCAAATTATTCATAAATTAACCATAGTGAGGGACTTCCCTTGTTAAAATCAGAAAGCGTACATGAAAAAGTATAAGGATGATCTGTTTGCAATCGTGGCCGGTGGCAGCTTTCTCTACTTTTCGACTTTGGACAAAGAATGGGCCCTGTTCTGGAAAATTACAGGGTTTTTGTTACTCATCTGGGGAATCCTGACGGTCTGTATCCACCTCAAATCCGGTAAAAAACCATAAACAACGGCTCTGAAAAAGTTGCTCGCGTAAATAGACTCATAGGAAGAATTGATGCGAAATTCATTAAATACCATCCGAGTCCTCAGTCTCCTGATGTTGACACTCTCGTTGTTACCGACATCAGCAGTAGCCGGTAACTGGCCGATGTGGCGTTACGACGCGGGGCACACCGCTGCATCCCCAGATGGTTTACCCGATCAATTAACACCACTGTGGACGCGTTCTTTCGGTCAACGTGAGCAGGTCTGGGATGATCCCCTCAATAACGATTTGATGACCTACGACAAAGTGTTCGAACCCGTCGTCTATGGCAAACGCATGTTTGTTGGCTTCAATGATTCCGATAAGTTAATCGCCATTAATACCGAAGATGGCAACACACTCTGGACATTTTACGCCGATGGCCCCATTCGATTTTCCCCTGTTGCCACAAAAGACCGCGTTTATACGGTCAGTGATGATGGCTATTTATATTGTCTGAACTCAAAGACGGGAAAATTGGTCTGGAAATTCCGTGGTGCTCCGGCTGCGCAAAAGGCATTGGGGAATAAACGTGTGATTTCTGCATGGCCTGCCCGAGGTGGTCCCGTACTGTATGATGATACGATTTATTTTGCCGCCAGCATCTGGCCATTCATGGGCACTTTCATCTATGCCCTTGATGCGGAAACAGGGAATGTCGTCTGGGTCAATGACTCGACCAGTGCCAGCTATATCAAACAGCCACACAGTGCCCCTTCGTTTGCGGGTGTTGCACCACAGGGAACTTTAGTTGCAACAGAAGCGCTTTTGTTAGTTCCCGGTGGTCGATCTGTTCCCGCGGCACTTGATCGTAAAACGGGGAAACTCAAATATTTTCACCTCGGTGGTAAAGGAAATGGTGGCTCTTTTGTCATTAGTAACGATAGTGAGTTCTTTGTCCACACTCGTTATCGCGGTGTGCGAACCTACAATCTCAAAACGGGACTACCCAGTCTGTATGTGCATAATGAGCCGGTGCTTGATGACAAAATGCTCTACTCTGCCATTCTGAAAAACAAACAACCTTTAATTCAGGCCTACAAGAAGAACCATCAACCATTATGGTCTCTCGCCGCTGATGGTCAGGGCGATCTGATTCGCGCAGGAAATCGACTGTATGCGGCAGGGGAAAAAACACTTTCCGCGATTACTCTCCCGACCACACCAGAACAAAAGCCACACATCGCCTGGCAACTCCCTTTAAAGAGTCAGGTTTTACGGTTGCTGGCAGCCGATGAGAAATTGTTTGCCGTGACATTAAATGGAGACATCAAAGCATTTGGTAAACCAGCGAAACTGTCGCCACAAACGCAACCAAAACCAGAATCATTACTCTCTGATCCTCAATCTATTGAAACGGCAAACACCCTGCTGGAAAAAGCGAGAACAAAAAAAGGTTACGCAATTTGCTATGGCGCAGATCAAGAATCGCTACTCGATGCCTTTCTGGATCAGTCTCAATTACGTTTCATCGTCATCGGACAGGATCCAGCCAAAGTCCAGAGGTTACGAACCAAATATAATTCACTCGGATTGTACGGCTCCCGAATTACCGTTCACGAAGGAACCCCTGAATCATTCCAGGCACCACAACATATCGCACGGCTGACATTATTGAGCGAGGCGTTCATGGAATCCCTCAATGCCAGACTACTCAAACAAATCTACCGCTCCGTTCGACCTTATGGCGGCTTGATCTGGATGCCGCAGAATGAGAAAAGGTCCACGCGTGAAACCGTCGCAATCTTTCACAAGGCTGCACTGCCGAAGGCAATTTATACCGGACGTGCAGAACAGTTTCTCATCGAGCGCAAGGGAGCGTTACCTGACTCAGCCGACTGGACCCACCAATATGGTGATATCGCCAACACCGTCAAGTCAAACGACAAACGAGTGAAGCTTCCCCTGGGAGTTCTCTGGTTTGGCGGAAACACACACGATGATATTCTGCCCCGGCATGGACATGGCCCTCCCGAGCAGGTTGTCGGCGGTCGGACGTTTCTGGAAGGGATGAACAGTCTCAGCGCACGCGATGTTTATACGGGAGAAGTTCTCTGGCGAAGAGAATTTGACGATCTGGGAACGTTCGGAATTTATTTTAATACGACCTATGCAGATACTCCACTCAGCACACAATATAATCAGAAACATATTCCAGGTGCCAATGCCCGCGGCACTAATTATATTGCGACATCCAATGAAGTCTATCTGGCGATTGGATCGGAATGCCATGTGTTGAACGCAACGGATGGAAAAACGTGGCGGATCATCAAACTACCAAATCCCAAAAATGACTGGGCCTTCATCGCCGTCTATGAAGACATTTTATTCGCCGGTAATGGATTTGCACATTTTGGCAAGAAAATCGATGAGAAACCAGGGAAAGATGGACCTGCGGCAGCCGATCTTTCCGCCAGCAACGGGCTCATTGCCTATGACCGTCATTCTGGCAAGAAACTTTGGGAAACCGACGCGATCCATTCTTTTTTACATAATGGAATCGTCGTGGGAAGTGATCGAGTTTATTGCCTGGATAAGCTCCCTGCCAGTGCTGAGAAAAAACTTTCGCGTCGCGGAATGGCAGATCCCACAAAATATCGCATTGTCTGTTTTGATATCCACACTGGAAGAGAACTGTGGTCGACCAATAAAAGTATCTTCGGTTCGTGGTTGGGCTATTCGAAAAAACATGACCTGCTACTTCAGGCGGGCGCGCGTGCCAAAGACCGTTTGAGTGATGAAGTCGGACAAGGCATGACAGCCTACCAGGGTAAAGACGGATCAATCATCTGGCAGAATAAAGACCAACGTTATACAGGACCTTGTGTATTGCATAACGACCTCATCATTACCTCAGCTAATTCTTACGAAGTCTCAGGCGGGGCGTTCAATATTCTAGATGGAACGCCATATTCGATTATCAATCCGATTACGAAGCAAAAGGAGTCGCTTAAGTTTTCACGAACCTATGGTTGTAATTACGTCATTGCCAGCGAAAACCTGCTCACGTTTCGCTCGGGAGCCGCCGGATTTTATGATCTGGAATCAAAAAGCGGCACCGGAAATTTTGGTGGTTTCAAATCCAGCTGCACGTCCAATCTGGTCGTCGCCAATGGAGTCTTAAACGCGCCGGACTACACCCGCACTTGTAGCTGCTCTTACCAGAACCAGACTTCTCTGGCGTTGATTCACATGCCGGAAATTGAAATCTGGACTAATAGTGAATTAGGCACCGGTTCCAATTCTACTTCATTGGTCAAACAGGCAGGCATTAACTTTGGTGCTCCCGGTGATCGTCGGGCAAAAAATGGTACCCTTTGGCTCGATTATCCAAGCGTGGGTGGACAATCTCCAGACCTTAAAGTCAGCATTTCCAATAAAAAGTATGTCCCATTTCGGCACCATACTCTCAAAATGAGAGAACCGGCTCCCTCTGGCAGTTTGAACTGGGTCGCTGCTTCTGGTATTGAAAACCCCCAAAAAATCACCATCGCCATCAATCAGAACAAGGACACGATGACACCTGAGGGAATCCCAATCGCCGGTGTCGAAGATGATGCAGAAGAGGATTCGAAAGGGGAAGTCAAACTGCATAGTAGCGATTTGGAACTCGGTCTCGATGCCGGGGACCCGCAAGTGGTCGCACTCCGTTTTACAGACATTCCACTGTTATCGGCTGACGATTTAGAATCTGCCTACATCCAGTTTACCGTTGATGAAAGAGGCGATTCGCGCTGTCAACTAAAAATTCAAACAGAAGATGTTGCCAATTCCAAAGCGTACGTGGAAACGAAACGGAATCTTTCCTCTCGAAAACGATCCAGAGCTTATGTGGAATGGACTCCCCCTGCATGGTCAAAAGTCGGCGCCGTGGGCACAGCACAAGCCACACCTGATTTGACTTCCATTATCAAAAGTGTCCTGTCAAATAAAAACTGGAAACCAGGAAATGCGATTTCGTTTCTCTTTACGGGAACGGGCACACGCATCGCCAAATCGTACAAGGGGGCGAAATCAGGCTCCGCACGGCTTGTTCTCAAAACCAAAATGACAAGTCAGCAGCAAAAAACAGTCGCAAAAACGAAAGCCACTCCTCCAGCAAATCGTTATACTGTCCGACTGACGTTTACCGAGCCTGATGAGAACATGAAACCGGGAAACCGACAATTCCAGGTTCGCTTACAGGGAATACCTGCCATTGAAAATTTGGATATTCTCAGAGAAACCGGTCAGGCAATGCACAGTCTGGTCAAAGAGTTTAAAAATATTCCCGCATCAGACAAAATTGAGATTGAATTGATTCCAGTAAATGATTCAGCACATCCACCTGTTATCTCGGGAATTGAGTTGATCAGTGAAATTTAATTCCTCGATGCATCAACTCACTGAAACGTTCTGAATCATTTCACTCAGTGACATTCGTTATACAATTTTTGTGCTTGGAATTGTATCGTACCCTGCAAGTAACCGAAAGGATGCCCTCATGCAGAAAACATCTGTGCTTTTAGTCGGCCTAAAATCATCGGTCGTAAATTTCGAGAAATGGCCAGAATTATCAGTGGAAAAATTAGAAGCCGCCTTTTCTGATGTTCACACAAATCTAATCGAACTCGGCTATGAGGCGAAATGGTGTTTGACGGATACCGGAGAAACCGCAGAGCAACAACTGACCACAGATCTCAAAGAGTTTACCCCTGATATTGTATTAGTCGGTGCCGGCGTACGCACTGATCCCGATCACTTCCTGCTCTTTGAGAAGATCATTAATACGATACATGCAGAAGCTCCGAATGCGAAGATCGCATTCAACAGCAATCCTTTTGATTCTGTCGAAGCTGTCAAAAGGTGGGTCTAAGATGCCGACTTCATGGAATGTTTCCAACTAACATACAATCGCAAAGGATGAAAAAGCTACTATGATAACCACAGTCGAAATCAGCATGTATCCCTTTCAAGAAGGCTATCGGGAATTGATTCAAGCCTTTATCCAAAAATTGAAGGAGTATGATGACCTGCGCGTCATGCCCGGCCCCACATCAACTGTAGTCGTTGGCGAATATGAACGTGTGATGGAATGTATTCAAGAAATGTTTGCCTGGAGCTATGATGAGCATGGGCGATCTGTTTTCGTAACCAAATTCATACTCGACTATAATCCTGAGTAGCCCTGCATCTTCACGGACGACTCGACATAACAACATGAAAAAAGTGCTTTTATCTATTTTTGGTTACATGTTCAGTGCCGTGATCATTCTGATGGTCTGCGCTGTCCCCGTTTTTGGCATTTATGAACTGGGAAAAACAACCTGGTACCTGACTCAATTCGAACATGACACTGGGACCGTGGTGGGATGTACGGGAAAACGGTTCAAACACAAATCGAAGTATGCTTATGTGGTCGAAACAAAAAAGGGCGCACGTATTACCGGACGCTGGTATGGCAGCAAATCCCATTGTGAGCAGCAAAAGGGGAAAACGGTTGCCGTCCTGATCAATCCTGAAAACAAACAGAAAGGAGTCGTCAATTCGTTTATGGATCGCTGGTTCCTGCCGCTTACCCTCTTAAGTCTGCCCGGATTGTTTTTGTATGGTTATCTCAAAAAGAGAAAGGAAAAGAGCAACAACTCTTACATGAACTGATTAAGAGGCACCATTCTCAATCAGTGACTGCTGGAACTTGCTCCAAAACGATTTTTGACGCTCATATTGTTCAGCGGGCAGTTCGTTTTTCATATATTCGAGCGCTGCTAATTGATCTTTTGCCGCTGCTATATATGAATAATCAGAGGCTGCCATCGGATTTTTGAACCCGGCATCTCCAGGTTCATACCGGTGCAAAAATGAGCCATTCTCATCGAGTACTATATTTGAGGTAAGCTTTGGTAACATCACCTGTAGCTGAGCGAAAGCAAGCTCGCGAAAACTCATATCCTCAGTTGCATCTTCCCAGGCGTTGACAACTGCAGCAGGAGTGTTGCTATCGGGAAACTTCATTCCGTATGCCAAACCACTGCGTGTCAATCCATCTTGGTTCAAGTCGACTTGCGCTGCCGGTGGCAAAAGCAAATTCAATGCACCTTCTTCCGTTAAAGACTCAACCTTGATTCCACTGGCTAACGCTTGAACTTTTTGAATCACCGCCAATTCGTCGTGAGACAGACTTTGCAAGAACCCTTTGGGATCAACGTATCCCCCCTCGTTGTGTGCCCGCACAAGGATTTCGCCATAGGTGTGCTTCAGTTCGTCAGGATTTTGAACCTGCGTGTAACGACCCCCCAATTCCCCTGTAAACCAACTGTCCCAGGTTTTTTGAATATTTTTCGTGAGCGTCTGCTGGTTATCTACAGGCTCAGCCGAGGCATATCCTTTACGTCCTGCTTCGGTCAGCAGCGCACTAAAGAGATTTTGAATTTGATGATCCTGCTCTCGTTTTTGTGATTGAGTCAATAAACTACTAGAGTTAATTGAGTCAATATTCATAGCAATCCCCCCCAGATCACAAAAACCACCAGTTTGCATCACCAACTTTTAACACAGGTACACGTCTGTTAATTTATCGATGATGAGGATTACTCAACTTGAATTTATTTTTTAGTTTCAACGCTCTAACAAACATGATTGGAGGGAGTTATCTGAAGGAGTCGTTGGTTTCGTCGCGCTATATATGCAGGCACCTGCTGACTGAGTATTTGATTGACGTCAAAGAGTTATTGTACTGGATTGGTATTCGGCATGATTAATTCCCAGTAACCCACATCAATCCATCGATTCATTTTCCAGCCAACTTCTTTGAAATGTGCCACTTTTTCAAATCCCATTTTCTCATGCAACGCAATGCTGGCTGGATTGGGGAGTGCAATTCCTGCGATCAGACTATGAAAAGAAAGATTTCGTAAACGATCTATTAACGCCTGGTAAAGTAAACTACCTATACCGTTTCCAACTGAATCATGGGCCAGATAGACCGTAATTTCTGCCGAGTATTGATAAGCGCAGCGGCTCTTCCATTGACTGGCATAAGCATAGCCCTGAATCCTTTGCTGATTTTCATGGATGAGCCAGGGCAAGGTTGCAGTGATATCCCGAATGCGTCGTTCCATTTCGGCAGCAGTCACCACGTTCTCTTCAAATGTGATTATGGAATTTGTGACATAGTGATTATAGATTTCACAAATCCCTGCCGCATCTTCTTCCTTCACTTCGCGTATCAGTTGGATGTCCCCCGACTCAAAATCCCTGATCATACAGAATACGAGTGCATAATACTGCCTCAGTTTCACAGGCTGCAAGATGCAGTAGATCAAACTTTCTGAAACTCCGTTTATAGCTGTAAAAGGCAGCGAAGAAAACGGAATTCTTACGATTCGCGAAGCAGAAGCCAGAATATCAGGCTGAAGAGGCCAGCCGCTGCCAGCCCGATATGAAGCGTGCCGACGCTGAGCATCCCAGCCAATCCATTTCCATCCGCAATTGGCCAAAACGGATTCATCTCTTCATGCATCAGACTGTCCAGAAAAATATGAGTCACCCCACCGATGAGACCGGCAATTAGCGATTGCCAAAGCAGTTGTAATTTTGGTGCCTGTATTACTCTTGCTCTCCAGCGCGAATGTGCTGGTAAAACCCGACATGCTATCTGAATGACACCAAACATCAGCAGACCGGCGAATACCCCCATGAAAATGCCACCAAGATAGGTGTGCAGGTATCGATGAATTGGTGGATCATTTTTGCTGAGATAGTAAAGAACTTCTAAATCAATGAGGACATTTGCCAACACAAACGATGTGAGCCAGAAATAACGAGGGCTAAACGCTTTGGCGAGCAATCCCGGACAAAAGTGAAATGGTGTAAACGGAATTGGTCGTCCTCCCTGATCAACTCATTTGTTACTTGAAATGAAATCAACTTCATTCTTTCAGTCCAGGATTATAACGACTTTTGTGTGTGACGGCATCTTAAAGCGAAATCATCTCTTCATGTCCGCTCAACAGTTCATCGCCTGTGATCTGGAGGATAATTTTCTTGACGGCTCATCTATAATCAGATAGCGTAAATTGAAGAACGAAAGCATGCGTTTTATTTCATTTGCGTGTAGTCGTCGGTCAATATTCTAACAGGGATCATGATTTTGTATCCAAACCGCTTCATATCACTGTCTGTCATCGTTTGCCTCATATCGACCTCAGTCCCCCTGTTGGCAGAGGAACCGATAAAAAAATCGAAGGCTTCGCCTGTGGAAGCCAGATTAATCGTGAATCAATCGAAATACATCCTGCCCCCAAAACGCCGCGGAAAAGCCTTTCGTAAGCGAATCAAAGCCGAAACCGACAGCGACAAGCTACCCGCTGCACCGCAAGTCGATCTTGTTTTGGAACTCAAGAATATCAGTAAAAAGAACGTAATGATCTGGCCCAAAGGGGCGATTAGCTACCCTGACTTGAGCGTTAAGGGACCGGGAGTCATGCAACCGGATAATTTGAAATCAATATCAGGAGCGTCTTCAGGCAGCAGCATCCAGCCGACTATCGCGCCGGGTAAAAGTTATCGTCTCTCAATTGACTCACTCAACCCAAACGGCGGCACACCCTGGTTCTATTGGAGTGAATCGGGAGAATACACGATCACCGCCACGTACACGGTTTACACAGGGTTACCGGCGTTTCCCTTTCCGAATGACAAAAAGCAGAAAAGCAAGCCACAGAAATACGAAGTCAAGACGCCTCCCGTCAAAGTCAAGGTTGTGCTGGAAGAAAATGAAGGCGGTTCATGACACTTTTTTATTCTGGTATTAATAGATATGAGCGTAATTAAATGTTGGCCAAAATATTCGCTAAATTGTTTATGCGAAAAAATGACGTAATAGATTATGTTGTGGTTGATTCAGGTGTTTTTTGTAAAAAAAGAGACGGAACGGTTGTAGAAGGCTTTCACTGGTCTGATGTAGATCAAATCGAAGTCTATAAAGTAGATTTGATGATCTATGATGAGGTTGCTCTCCTTTTTAAAACCGAAAATGCAAAACATGAAATTTTAGAAGGTCATTCTGCGTTCCAAGAATTAATAAGTGAACTGCATCACTATTTTGATGTTAGAGAATCATGGTATCTCGATGCGATTGAAAAACCCTTCGAAACAAATTGGAAGACGCTGTATAAAAAATCAAGCTAACAACCAGTTCATCGGATCTATGCCTTAAGAGATCTTTGATTGGCTTCAACCAATCTGGTAAAAATAAAAGAGACTGAAAAAGAAAAGTAAAAGTGATTTTTAGTTTCTAAAAAATGGCAGCTTAAGCGTCACAAGCGGTTGCATGGAACTAGTGTCATGTATGTAGAATTTATGTCAACAATCAGCCAGTACTTGATTGACACGGGCATTTCTACGGCCGACAACATACGAGGATGCACTGAATCAGAAATCGATCATTTCCAACGTCGCATATCACAAAACCTTCCGCTGGCTTTTATCGCGTGTTTACATGAATTCGGTCATAAATGTGGACATCTGATGGATGGTGATGCATTTGGCATTGCAGGATTTGACGTTGCACGAGAAGTCGCACTTGAACTGACCAAAAAACAAGATTCACCTTGGCAACTACCGGAGAATGTCATTCCCTTTCAAGAACATCAGGGATATCAATTCCTGTTCTTCTATACCGATGACGGCAATGATCCAAGCGTTTGGCATTACCTTGAGGAAGATTCAGAACCAACTCATTCTGTCCCATCCTTTACAGCATGGTTACGTGAATCGGCAATAAATGTCATCGAAAGCAAACCCTGGAATGATGAAATTTGCCGTGAAATCAGATTACATCGCGACAACTGGATAGATCGTAAGAAAATGCTCGATGAGTATCATCAAGAAGCTTCTCAGATTCGCCGGTCGCTAATCGCACGTCTTGTTCAAAGCGACATAGAACGCGATCGTATTACGGGACCGTTAGAAATGCAACAAATCTGGAACCAGGAATTCCCTGAAACGGAATTGTATCAAAAACTTGTGGCCGAACAGAAACGAATTCCCTGGGGTTGGACTGATCACAGGGACGCTTAATAAGCCAGTAAAAAATATACAATGCGGCTAGCGTTTACTACCAGGACATTACCATGATTCAAAATGGCATGACTAATTATTTTTTGATTGACTCTTGATCAAAATCGCTTTGACAATCATTAATAAAGTCTAAGCAAAGCAACGAACCATCTTCATCAAGTTGCTTCTGTACGAAACTCAAAGGAAACTCTTTCTATGCCTACCGTATTCATTCTCATGCCCGGAATTTTAGAAGTGATTACCATCGGAATCATTTTGATTTTCCTAGTGACTCCTTTTTGGATGATCTGTTCCAAAGCGGGGTTCCCCGGCTGGATCAGCCTCGGTATCTTAATCCCAATAGTAAATGTAATACTATTGTACTTCCTGGCTTTTGCGGAATGGCCTGTTCTGCAACACTTACCACATGAAGATTAATCAGAAACCGTTAGTTCTTCTTTGTTTGACCTGTTCATGAATTTGTGATTTCAAAAGAAATGCAATTGGCTAATTTTACCTTTCTACTCCCGGGAATGATCAATCACGAACTAGTTTGAGTATCGAGCTTATCAGAAAAGAGATTGAAACACGGCTTTAATTTGGTACGATCTTGAGAATTGGCTGTCTACGAATTTCCTGCAGCAACCTCTGTAAACATTGCTGGATCATCACAAATTTGCCAACATAGATACGATTCGGGAGGAGATATGACTGCACCCTACGATTTACCCGAACTCTCCAAGATTGCTGAATCGCAATCTGAGGCGCTCGTAAAAACTGATAACTACGCTGAATCTTCATGGACTCATCCAACCATGGGGCCGCTATTGCATGTGTATGCGCTGTTAACACATCGTCCTCAAGACGCGTTGGGCGAAAATCCATCACCAGAACGAATCGCGGAATGCCGAGTTTACGCGTACGTTTTCCTCTCAGCAGTACATAACAAATTAAGCGGTCACGATCCGGAACCATTTAACGACGGTTTCGTGGACCTCATGACTGAGTATGATCCACTTACGACTGTCGATTTCGTTACAATTCACGACACCGCGATTGAAGATGCAGTAGCTTACGCAGATCAGATTCCCCCCAAAGACCGTAATAAGTCATTGACACAAAACGGTTCTGTTCGACGCATAAAATAACGCTAGCATTTGAAAGAATCACCAGAAACACATACAGCGAGTCAAGTGCGTATTACGAATCTCGTTCAACTCGGACGTGTTGCCTGAAATGTCAGATGTGCTTTCACCGTAGGCCATTCGCCGGCGATAATGGAATAAACACACGTGTCACGCAGTGTGCCGTTCGGTGAGATCTGATGGTTTCGCAAGATTCCGTCGAGCTTCGCTCCCAGACGTTCGATACCAGCGCGACTCTGTCGATTAAAAAAATGCGTTCGGAGCTCGACGGCAATACAATCCAACACTTCAAACGCATGTGTCAGTAAGAGCAGCTTGCATTGCGTGTTAAGTCCTGTCCTCTGCACCGATTTGCGGAGCCACGTTGATCCAATCTCAACCCGCCGATTCGCTGCATCGACATTCATGAAAGTGGTCATACCGACGGCCTTGTTCGATGATTCTGCAATGATTGCAAAGGGCAGCATTTGCTGCTGTTCGAACAAATCAAGTCGTCTTTGAATTTCTGCTGCCACACCATCGGGTCCAGGCACGGAGGTATACCAGAGCTTCCACAGTGCGCCATCCCTCGTTGCCTCAACAAGATCGTCATGATGTCTCTGATCAAGCAGTTCCAGTCGGACACCAGGGCCGTTAAGAGTCATCGGTTCTAACCAGGTCATAAGATGGGCTTTCATTATTACGAGGCAAAGGAGGCATACAACAGGAGATTGAACAGACCAGCATACTGGCTTACTCGAATCTTCTGACATCGCTAAGAGTCGCGAGGTTCGGGTTAACATCAACAACTCATTCTTAATCACAGCATTTGATTATAACCATCTGTTGACAGCCCACCTGAGTTTGATACGATTTTTAGAACTTGCAGGGCATGAAATTCCCCTTATGTTATGATAGGATCCAGCATCATGACGAATGAAACACCACCTCATCTCGACGAAGCCCTCGTTCAAAGGCTTGCAGAACTCGCCAATGAGTTAGATGGGGCAGACGAGCATGACGCAAAGCCGTTACTAGAGGAATTTAATGAACTCGCGGGTACTTCCATTCCATTTGCAGAGTTTCAGGGAATCTATGGTGCTGAGGATCATATCGATTACGTACGCCGCGTGCTCACTGACAAATTGACAAACGCTGATTCTTCACTCACACGAGACGACTTAACAGAGATGTTCAAGCGAGTATGTGAAAACCCCACGGATGATGCGTACCTTCAATTTATGTTTTCCACCATCAAGAAAACATTTGGCGATCACCAAATATCAGATCTTGTGTTCTGGCCGGGAGAATATTTTGGTGATGGGGACAACTCACGTGAACAAACTCCAGAGGAGATGGCTGAAGCCGTGCTAGAACGTTATCGACAAAAGCAGGCTTAACATTGCTCATTGCTATCCAGACTAAGAGATAATTCTTTTTCTTTCATTCCCAAGGAATTAACTTATGAGCGCGCAGGGTCAGTGGGCGAGCGAAAAACTGAAACTTCTTGAATCCAGTCGGGAACGTCTGGCAGGTGTTATTAATCGTTTAGGAACTGAAGGCCTTGACCGACGTATCCGTGATGGCTGGACTGTGAAGGAGATGTTGGCTCATCTTGCGTTCTGGGAAGAAACAAGCCTGCCTGTCATTCAAGGTCTGTTTCGTGGCGGTCCGGAAATCCCTGTGGAAGAGTGGTATGGGGGCACCGATCTTGAGATCGCACCAGACGCCCCGTGGCCCGATGCTGATACGCATAATGAACGCGAAGCAAGATGGGCACGCAGCCATACACACACTGAGGTCCTGGATCGATTGCATCACGCCAGACAACTGTTAATGAATGTCACTGGTTCTGTGACTGATGAAGAAGGCGACGGTCAGATTGGTCAACACCTCACAGAAATGTTTCACCATACCGACAGCCATCTTGCTGAGCTGGAGTCGATTGCCGTTTCCTAATGATAGCCACCAGGAAGCATTGAAGATCAGGAAGCATTGAAGATTCAGTCTTTTTCTCAATAGCAATCCAACGGCACCTGAAGAGAACGGGATCATCGTTTCTCAAGACTTTTCGAATTCCGGACCTCAGAATGGAGGTAAATCTCTTATGGAATTCAAAGGAACTAAACCCTCTCTTTTTCCGAGCAAATGCAGATGATTACCTCCCCACACGGACATCGATTGTGTTCTATAGTTTGATACCCAGTGTCTGAACATACGGAAATCGTGAGTTGATACGCTCAACAGATGGAAAATTTCATTTGTATCGGAAGAAAGGCCATACCTCGTCATGAACGATCAAGACAAATCCACAGATCAGGAAAATCAACTCGAATGCCGAGTTCTACTAGCGGAAGATATGCCCGATAACCAAAGGCTGGTCTCATATTACTTGAAACAGGCAGGCGCTGAAGTGTTCATCGCGGAAGACGGGCAGATTGCGTACGATCTTGCTCTGGAAGCGCGGGACCACGGATTCCCCTTTGATGTCATTCTCATGGATATTCAGATGCCGTCAATCGATGGAAATGAAGCCACAAAAAAACTACGTGATGCAGGTTATACCAGTCCGATTATTGCCATCACCTCTCATACGGATCGCCATGATCGAGATACCTGTGTGGCGGCTGGCTGTGACAATTACACAACCAAACCGGTTGATCGAGATAAACTCATCGAGTTAGTGGCTCATTATGCCTCGCTACAAAAAAAGAAAAAATGTATTGACGAACAGGCCATAATTTAAGACCACCAAGCGTGGCACGAGTGAAGTGTTCGGGCGACTCAGGTTACCCGAACACTTTTCATTTCAACTCTTCGAGTCTTCTTCGAGCAATGTGACTTCGCTGGTGTACATGTCATAAACGCCGCCGACAATTTTGATCTCATATTTCGCTTCCATGTCGAGTAATACCTCGCTCTTTTTTCAAATGACCTCTGTTGTGCCGTGAACTCCGGTTATAATTCCAGGAGTAAGAAAGAAGCCGAAGTATCGCGTAATTAAAATTAGACCTGATTCATTATTAATTCGAATAGGCGTCTAATTTAATCACTAAAAAGTATTGCATATTTTAATAACATGTGGACATCATAAACTACTACGTAGAAGTGAACTATAAGTCATTCCTCAAAGAGATCTCTTCAAATGGGCTATCGTGTTCTCCTCATTGCTGTCACTGGAAAGGACGAAGAAACGATTCATTCAGAATATCGTGTCACCCCCACGGGACAATATGAAGAGATTGCGGAATCCCCTGTTACGGGCGCGTTTCTTCCGAATGGCGCGTATCTCTTGTATGTCAACGATGATATTACTCCAAATGAAAAAGTATTCGCTCGTTTGTCAGAAAATGCAGCGCTGCTCGCCTGCTACGCGAACGAGACCATAATGGACTGCTATGTTTCATCGTGGTTCAATGGTACAGAGCAATGGTCCGTCTGGCATGATGCCCAGCAGGGGCTTACTCATCTTGAAACGACGGGAGCAGTTCCCGATCAACTCACCGCAATACGCGATCGCCTGTTTGCGGAACAGAATGGCGTGACAGACACAGATTACATTTTTGATATTCCCATCGAATTGTTCGTTACACTGGGAGGGGTTCGCTATAATGAAGACATTCCAGATACTGTCCCTGAACCCTGGCAAGTTCTTAACCGCATCGGTCCAAAGCGATCCTGGTGGCCATTCTCCCGAAAAAAAGAGATACCCGGCGCGTGAAACGATGCAGTGGATCGCGCGCGGTAATCGTAAGATACTTACTAGAGATCCGTCTCATTATTATCTTGTTAAACGAAGATTAAATCGTTCCCTTCAACAAGAAGAACTTTGACAAAAAAACTGGTCAGAGTTGCGTCTTTTTCGAATTTAGTACGTCTCTATGTGTGACGGGACGAATAACTGTCCCATTTTCACGAATTCGAAAAGGAGAAAAAATGACTGACCAAACGAATGAAGACAGTTCTAAGTGTGATGAAAACAGCGCGTGTTGTACAATCCACTGTTGCTGTATTTGTTGTTGTGCTGCACAATGTTGTTGCCCAAACAAAGTGCATTCTCAATCTGATCAATCGGGTTGCTGCTAGCAATGAAAGACCAGAGCTCCCACATCACAACCGAACAAATCTGGCGCGAGCTGAGTGATCGGCTGCGCCAGTTTGTCAGGTCACGCGTGAATTCAGCAACGGATGTGGATGACATTTTACAAACGGTGTTCCTCCGCATTCATCAAAAGATCGAGGACCTCCACCAAATCGAGCGGCTGGAAGCCTGGGTCTTTCAAATCACACGTAATGCCGTGATTGATCATTTTCGCAAAAAACGAGATGTGCCAAATGATGACCTCGCGCAGAACGTAGTTGCCGAAATGAAAAGCGTCGAGAATCTGAACACAGAAGTTGCCGGTTGCCTGACCGCTTTGATTGACCATTTACCTGAAGATCAAAAGCGGGCCGTCTCGATGTATGAACTGGAAGGCATTTCACAAAAAGAGATCGCCGAGCGCGAATCGATTTCCCTTTCCGGCGCAAAATCCCGAATTCAACGTGGCCGTAAATCTCTTGAAACGATGCTGAAAGAGTGCTGTCAGTTCCAGTTCGACAAACAGGGAAACATTCTCAAATGCAAAGCAGAAGGTAACCCATCTTGTGATACCGGCGATTGCTGATATGGGGGAGACGCATTATGGAACCCAAAAGAGACCTGGTCCATTATGATCTACTCTATCATCTAGGATACTAGTCGTCGGCTGTCTTCGGCAGGAATTGTAAACGAACGGTATCAATCGATTCTAAAGGTTTGTTCAACGAAGCTACGTTAACCACACCCCAAGCTCCGCTACAGTTATAGGAACTGCGTCCGCCCTTCTTTGCTGTGCCAGACTTGAAAGTGAAGTCCAACTGGTGATTCATTTTAATGTTAGCCCAGTAATTCCACATCACTGTTGATTTGGTTTCTGGAGAGCGTTCCTCTTCCGGACGCTCTCTCAGCTCAAAGCCTCTCATTCTGCTACCACAACCAGAGAAGACATTTCCTCGCTGACTTTCGAAATTCACGAGCAACGGGCTAAACAGATCTGATGTCATGTTGCGAGCGGTGCCTCCGATGGGAAACTCGATTACAGGCAATTGTTGTTCCAAAGGGGTTTTACGAGCAGGCAACTGGATCTTTTCAAAGTAGATCGACACTGGCTTGACGTAAGGCAGCAGTTCAAAGTGGTCGATTTCATGCAGTGGCATCATGATACGAATTGGTGAGCTGCCAACACTGATAGAGAACCAACCTTCCTTTAGATTCTGCCTGCGTCCGTCCTTCGACACAACCCATAGCGAAAAACGCGACTGCTTGCTTCCCGTGATGTCAACGATCATCTCAGATGTGCTACTGAGACTCTGCGCTTCTCCATAAAACCCATCTCTTGAACTCCAGCCGCTATGGTTTCCCGCGGTCAGATGTGTGATTTTGAATGAAGCTCCTGCATGTTGCGCGGTTGCGCCGACTTTTGGCTGAATTTTGTAGCGGAAGATATTTTCGTCATAGTTATAGACTTTCAGAACAAGGTCGACAATATTGGGCAACGTATCCCAGATTGAGAATAAGTGAATGTTCGATTTGTCTGTCCAGGTAAAGCCTGCGCCGCTCTGAAACGATTGCAGAGGAATCTTTGTCTGTGAATCAAGAAATTGCACCTCTGCAATCTCAAAACGTGATGGCGCCGGTTCTGAAAGATTGACCAAGGCGTGATCCATAAATTTCGCATTTTTGATATCTGGTAATTCTGTCTGGAGCGAAGGCAGGCTTTTTCCTTTTCCGTTTTCAATTGTGAATGTGCCGTCAGCCTGACTGCGTGCGATTCCTCCCAGCTTGTACGAATTAGGCCCTGATGTGAGTTCGCGTGTGTCTGTTCCTCTCGCGTTGTTAAGCCACTTAGACTCGGCGGCCGTGCCTGTGAAATTTCGGGGTTGTGACCAGGGCCGCCAGACCATGACATCTGGTAATTCGCCATTCAGTGAGTTCGACTTAAACCAGCCGAGATTTTTGAATTCTGCATAATAACCTTCGGGATATGACTGAGTGCTGATGCGATATACGGTGTCGTAGACTGGCAGGTGGACCATGCCTTTTGAATCAGTGATCAAGCCCACAAACTTCAAATTCAGACTGGGATCCAAAGAGTGATTCTGAACTCGATTGCACTCAATTTCTATCTCAGAAATTTCGACTCCTCGAATTGGCTTACCATTGCCGAGTCTATATCTTTGTGAAAGAACAACCGGAGCATTGGCTAGCGACTCATTCAAAAGTTGGGTCGAAAGTTCGAGATCGCCGTTCAGACGGTACCAGGTTCCAAGCAGATACTGTGCGTAAAAACATTTCGGGTGCTCATCCAAAATTGCCTCTAATCTCACACGTGTTTCCAATTGAGAGAATATTCTTTTGTAACTACTCATGCTGAAGTATGTCTGGGCTATCTTTCGGCATTCGTTAATGGTCGCTTCTTCGCTGGCATCGATCTGAAACGAAAGATTCGTCCAACCGAATAGTCCTTCCAGTGTTGTTTTAGTTACAGACTGACGCTCGGGCCGCATACCGGGTAGCATGATGAGAGCCAAAAGTAGAGTCAGGATGATGGCTGGAAAACGCAAGCGATCTGCTCTGAAGAGAGAACCATCCATCAGGCGGCGAATCCGTCGGGCGATGGGATGTTCTCGGTGTACAAACCCTAGAACCAGCGGTTCCGCCAATTTGGTTGATTGTCGGCTTGCGGCATCGATCAACGTTTCACAGTAGCGATCTGGGTTGGCAAGTTGATTGGCTAGCAGGATATCATCACAGCAATCTTCGCGGGTCTCTCGCAGAGATTTTCTGAGCCACCACATCGCTGGATGAAACCACCAGAGAATATTCACCAGAGTTTCGAACCAGCCAATTAATAGATCACGCCGATGGATATGAGCCAGTTCATGTGCCATCACAATGGTAAGTTGATCCGGTTGCAATTCTTCTGCAATGAGACGCGGCATGACAATGACCGGTCGGAACGCTCCCATCGCGAATGGCGCGTCTGTTTTGTCTGAGATGCGCAATTCCGGAAGCGATTTCATTTTTAATTGTTTCGAGATTCTTTTTAGTTCAGACCACAAAACTCCGTCGCTCTGGATGTCACTTTCTCGCATAATTTGTCGTACTAATCGATAGCGATGAATTAGTAATGCTACAAAGACTGCTGTACCGAACAAGTAGATGGACATCAACAGAGTTGACCATGGGAATTCTGTCTTTGGCTTTGAGACTTCAAGCATAGTTGAACGATTTGAACCAGGTTCGGTGATTGTGATATCAGGCTTCACTGCGACCAGGGGGAATTTATTTTCGGTGTGATTGCTGTGTTGTGAAGTTGCTGAAGCATTCGTCGTTGCTGAGTCAACCAAATAGATCGTTTCAGAGCTGACTACTGTGGAACGAATGGGCGAGTAGTGCGAGATGACACCGGTGGGGAGATCCAAGAATGGTGGTGTCACGAATTTTACCAGGACTACGAGCAAAAGTGCATATCGAAGTTGTGAGCTCATGATCCGACGTGTCAAAATTAATAAAACGAACACGAATCCTGCGATGAGCGCTGCCTGCCAACTGGCGTGCAGGATGATATGGCTCAATTCATTGGCAGTTTTATTGAGAACGTTCATCACTGGTTCCCCTTCTTTTTCGACTTTTGCTTTTTGGTCCGAACATCGTCAAGGAGTTGATGCAGCTGTTCGATTTCTTCTTCTGTCGGCTTACGTGTTTCGAAGAACGAAGCCATAAACGAGAGCGTATCACCACCAAAAACGCCTTGAAACAAGTCGTTCATCAGATGCCTGTATGCTTGAGTTGACTCTGGAGTCGAGCGGAAGAGAAACGCCTTGCCTTTATCAGCCTTGCGTTTAGTGACGAGTTTTCTGGACTCCAACCGTTTCAATAACGTCATGACGGAAGAGGGTTCCATCTTCCGAACTGTCCTCAGCGCTTCACAGATCTCTTTGACAGTGGCTTCTTTCAACTGATTGAGACAGACTAGAACATCGCGTTCGGCATCCGGAATTTTTTCTTTTTGATGATTCATTCTTCCATTAATAACGACAAATGTCTTTATGTCAACACTAAAAACGACAAATGTCGTATTATCAGCTTATTGATCGAACAACAACGACAGCCGAGACACTGTCTGCATCCGTGTCGTGTAAACAAAACCCCAAAAGAGACCTGGTTCATTATTATTTTTGCTTTGCGACACCGTTCATTTTGCATCGGGATCGTCTTGGAACTCCACAAAGTAGTGGCTGGTGGTTGTAGAGACAGGAGCGACTCCTATTCCGTCAGATAATTCGTCACCGGTATTTTCGACCATTCCGCGGCGTGCCTGGGTGGCATACCAGCGTCCCTTGGGAGATTTCTTCAGTTTGTCGATCACTGTCGTATGTATCCATCCATTCTGTTCCTTGTTTGCGGTATCTTCCTGTTCTGAGCGAATGACCGTGTGACCTCGCGTCCGGTCGATCCAGTAGGCATATTCTACAGGCGTTTCATAATTTGTTTGAACTCGTACCGTAACCAAATCAGACCCATTAGTGACCGAGACTTTCCGATTCGCATTTGGTTCTCCTCCCATAGCAGGATAGCCAGCGAATTCGGGTAATATGTACTTATAAGACGCAACCAACGATTCTAAGGTTGAATCAGATGTTGGGACATCAGAAAAAGTCAGATTTGCCACCTGCTCTTTCCACCACAAGGTCAAATCGACGTCGTCGGGTGGATCGATATGTTTGGTGGAATAGACTTTCATTTGGAATGCAAGCAGTTCCTCGGGATCAACCTGCTTAATCTCAAGGTCCAATCCATTTCTAAGAACTCGATAGGCATTAACAAGTTGTCTCTGACCATTATTTCGCGTGATTGATTGCAAGACGACAGCAGAATAAGACTCCATCGGCCTCCGACGCATTTCCTCAACATTTGTGAGAATTTTGACCAGGTTCCCCGATGGTAGACGATCTACCAGTTTGGCTGTTCTGGGTACGCCCAGTGCATAGATGTCGGCAGGGCCAGTATTGGGATAATCAAATTCGATCTTCCGTATCCTGTTTTTTCCTTCGACAAAAAACTCCTCTTCCATGGAACGCGGGAGACTCGATTTCGCATCAACACGAAATGTGACGCGATATTCATTGGGAGTACGAGCAGGGTCATTGATTTCAAACCTATAATCGATCCAGCGATGGTTCCCCTCCTGAACTTCCTGCTGTGATTGTTTGACAATCTTTATCTGAGATTTGGGTTGCACAATCTGTTGATTCAAATGCGAAAATGCCTGAAACAAGGTGTTCTGAAAAGCCAAACGTTCGCGATCGTCTTTCCGGGTGCCGACAAGATAGATGAGGTTCTCTTTCGGTTTGTACTCATAGGTATGCTGTTTTCGTAAATCAGCATACCGGGCGGTCTGCCCGGATTTTAATGCGACAACATCACTGTTTGGGGAGAACCAGAGTTCGACTCGCTTCTGCCCTTGGGAATCTTTGATGATACCCCGCATCCAGGGCTTAGCTTGCACAGCTTTGACGACCTGTGCCCAGGCATCTTTATTACCCAGCGTGAAGAACAGAGAAACAATCAACAGTGAAGCGACTACGATTCCACTCACCAGAACTGGCAGACGAGACCAATTTGCAGGAATGACAGAGGGAGAAGTTACATCAGGCTGGGAACTCAATCGGCGACGAAGGACATCAAACTGTGGCCGAAGCCGAGATTCCACATGAGCCGGTACGGGGTCGTTCGATATTTGGTCAAGGATTGAATTGAGGGGGGTCGGTCTGCCATTGTCAGATGTCATGAGACTCTCCGATTCATATTTCAGTGAAATTGGGATTGAGGTGACTAAGAATTTCAGCGAGTTTCTTCTTTCCGCGAGCCACATGTTTGCGGGCGGTTGCCTCTTCACACTCAAGGGCCATAGCGATGTTCTCGTACGGTTCTACCTGGACAAATCGCATGACGAATGCGGTTGCCTGGTTTTCTGAGAGCTGAGCGACAGCCCCCATGATCTCTTTCAACGTCTCTTGTCCGATCGCTTCGTCCTGCGGAGGGATATGTGGCGATGGCAACAGATGAGATAACTCAGAGACGGATTCTCTGTTTTTAAGACGAATCTGTTTCCGAAGTTGGTCGATGGCAGCATTGGCACAAATTTTTAAGATGAAAGCACGCGGATTAGGATGTCGTTCGATTTTCGACCATTTTTGCCAGACTGTCGTGAGCACATCCTGGAGCGTATCTTCAGCATCTTGAGTCGAGCGAAGTACACGCCAAACCGTTGCCAGCATCTTGTCTTCGATAGGACGAATTAAGTTGTCGTAGCTTGTTGGTCGATCCACATGAACCTCACAGCATAATCAGACAGAGATCGAACTCTCTTTAATATAACAGCCGCTCTACTCATGAAATTTGTGGACATCCATTTTCAACTTTCAGAAGAATATATCAGAATTTTCTGATACAGTTGAGTCACAGTTTTCGATTTGGACTTTACGGAGAAACATTGAGGGGGGCCTCCCTCTTTTTACTCTCCTGGATATTGATGTTTTCTCGGTTTCAGTCTTTTAGATACCAACTGGCTAAATAAGTTAAGTGAAATTTGATGTTCAGGATGAGTTTTTCAGACACATGAGATTCAAATTCAGGTATAAAATAGGACTGAGGCAAGATCTTTGTAAATCGAAGAGTCATTTCTTTAAAATTCGCCTCTTTTTTGTCCTGTTTGTGTCTCAGCAGTCGTTCGGATCAAAGGGACCCAGATATGTTCGTACGCTTTGTCATGGTAATTGCTTTTGTCGTACTCAACCCGCTCGTTGAACGGTCATTCGCTCAACAGGAAGTTGCCGTGGATCATGCTGTGGCTCCAGGGAACAGGCAAACTGTGAAACCCGTTAAAAGTGATGTGTTCCTGAAGATTAAACATATTCGCCAAAAAGAGAAGCTTTGCGCAACGGCTTCCGCATCGATGGCATTATCACACTATGGCGTTGAGATGGATCAAGTGTTGATTAAGCAACTGGCGGCGTCTGTGAGCAAGAATCCACAATTTGTCGGGACGTATTACGTCGATTTGGTTAACGGGTTGGCAAAGAAAGGGATTCACTGGAAACGGAATCCACATCCGACAACCTCGAAGGGATTTCGAACGGGATTAAAAACGATTCGTGAAAGCTTGTTTGCAGGTTGCCCCGTCCTCATTGACACAAATCTGGCGCCGAATGGGCATACAATGCTTGTCAACGGAATCGATCCACGACGACGACTGATTTCGGTGATCGATCCGAACCGACCTGCGCCAGGGCAGCGAAAATACACATACAATCAGTTTGAGAAGATCTGGCGGTCAAAGACAGTCAATGTTCGGGGGAGTATTCTGACGTTTCCGCCAGAGAAGAAAAGTGGCCAAAACGAGAATAAGAAGTCGAGCTAGAGATGGCGAGCGATTGGAAGCACACGGAACGACAGTGGTGCGTGACTTTATTAAATCAACGTCAACTCTCGCTGCCCAATGATCCCGATCGTCAGTCTTTGCTAACTTGTCGCCCTGTCATGTCAACTTAGCTGTATTTCTGGATTCAGAAAATATGAGCGTTGTAAGATCTGCTCCCTCAATATTTTCTTGACAATCCAATCTTGATTAAACAAAATTCCACTAACCCTACTCTTACTGGGTTGTAAGAAATCATTCAGTCTCATTCAAGTTGGGCCACTAAAGATGACCATTTCTGTGCAAGACATTTTGTCCCCTCTTGATCCTTATTGGGATCGCATCATTCGTCAACCGATGTCAAGCGAAGCGGTTGACGACTTGGAACAGCAGGTTGGTCACCCGATGCCGGCCCCATTGAGAGACTACTTGATGGCGGTCGGACTCTTTCAGGATTTGACCAATTGGAATACTTCGTCCATTGAGGTCTATGACCGACCTTCGCAATTCATTAACACCTACCAGTACCTCTGCAAGATTCTTCCGCCCGAGAAACAGGATTTCTTTCCTTTCGGTGACGACGGCGCAGGAAACGTGTTTTGCCTGCCGACGGCCGCGGATGTTCCATGCCGGATCCACTTCCTGGATCACGAAACCCGCAAGCTCTCGAAACGCAAGGACTTTGGCGACTGGCTTCAATCGGTTGTCGTCAAGGTGAAGCGGGGCATCCGGCGACGTATCCCGAACGAACACAAAGTATGGTCGGTTCAGTTCTCTTTCAATGGAATTTCTTATGACGAGTTGACGCAACTGCTGGCATCGTTGGGGCAGTTTAGAGAGATCGATTCGGACTGGATGAATCCTGAGACGAGCGACGTCGGTGTGAAATCAGCAAATCGACAGGTCGAACTCAACGAAGATCGTTTCAAGATAGGGAGACTGGAGTACGAGAAATGGGACGGCCCTTCTTTCTCCTTCAACATGATGGAACCGATTGCAGACGGTTTCGAGCACTCCCGTATTCGCAAGTTCGATCGCTCGTTCAAAGAAAAGTGGCCTGGATACCGACTCGTTGACTACGGGCCACTTGATTCGCGAGAACTTGAAAAGGATTAGCAAGAGGGTACTCAAAGCTGTTCGTCACCGCGCAAATGTGGCCCAACAGGTCCATAGAGCGGAGTGGCGAATCACTAACGTCAAAAAATCAGCCAAGCCATATTTACAGAACGAATAGGCCCTGAAACATGTTCTGGTTTTCCCATCTCGGTCACTTTTGTAATTTTATCAATTCAGACGCGCCTCAGTTCAATTTAAGGGAGGCTGTCCCTTATTTCTCTTCGGAACAAAATCCCAAGTCCAACGCGGCCGCAAAACTCTTGAAACGATGCCGAAAGAGTGCTGCCAGTTCCTGTTCGACAGACAGGGAAACATACTCAAGTGCAAGGCAGAAGGCAACCCATCTTGTGATACCGGCGATTGCTGATATCGGGCCACTAATCAAAGTTCTACAAAAAACTTTGTCTCTTATTATTTCATAATTATTCTGCAGTAATTGGTGAGGATAAAGATACCTTGTAACTCGAAGTCGTTCATTTAAAAGGGCGCTACAGTTGTCAATTGACGTTGTAAATTGATGCCTCTAAAATGAGTTCTCTCTTTGCGCGTTCTGAGTAGAAGGCATGAAAATCAGTACGCCGCCAAAATCTTTACAGAGTTGGTTTTGTTTTCCCTTTCGTACAGGAGCACGACATGCCTGACACAGCGAGATTCAACAGTGCCGCGCCATGCCTGTTAGTCCGAGACATACTTCGCTCGCTTGAATTCTACAAATGTGTTCTGGGCTGTGAACCTGGCTACCTGGAAGCCGATCCCCCTGTGTATGCAACGCTTCATCGAGACGATGTCACCATCCACCTCGCTCTTGATCGTGATGGCGATAAGGCGGGGTCGAATAGATGTTGTGTATTTGTCACCAATGTGGACGCTCTGTACGAGGCCTGTATTGCTGCGAGTGCGAAGATTACACGAAAGATCGAAGACTCACCATATGGTCTGCGGGACTTTAATCTCTCTGATCCCGACGGCAACGAGATTCTATTCGGTGAACCCTTCCGAAAGTAGCCCCAATAGTGGTTCGATGCTTTGCGGATACCTAAAAGAGACCTGATCCAATAATTTTTTCTGAATTAAAGAATCCTGGTTTCTTTTTTCCATCTTAACAATAAAGAAATTGTTTTTAGGAAAAAGAGAATCGAAGTCAAGTTCTTACTTGAGGTTTCACACTTCGTTTTCTACGCTCTCGTTGACGTGTTCTACGCAACTTTATCATTCTCAGGCAGGTGCAGAATGAACGATGCCTGATTGTGTCGATCAATTATTCTTTTAGGTTCTCTAAAAAATCCCCGAGATGAAAACCATCAAGTTGCCATTGAAATCCGCACAGCGTTTGATGGTGGCTAGTCAGAAGCTGACAGGACCCGCTTTAGATCCCGTGCAAATCATTGAGCATCTGGGGTACGTTCAGATTGATACCATCTCTGTCGTGGAACGTGCTCATCACCATGTGTTCTGGAGTCGAAACCCAAAATACAGTCCAACCGACCTGGACAATCTCATTGAATCACGAGATGCGTTTGAGTATTGGAGTCATGCCGCCTCTTACCTGCCGATGAAAGACTACCGGTATTCTTTACCACTGAAGAAAGAATTTCAAAAACGCGAGGCTTCCTGGTACCCCAAAGACCTGAAAATGATGAAACAGGTTTTAACCAGGATCCGCAAAGAAGGTCCGCTGCGATCCAAAGACTTTGAGATGACAAAGAAAGGCAAATCGGGATGGTGGGATTGGAAACCAGCCAAAAAAGCGTTAGAGAGACTGTTTCTTGAAGGCAAGCTGGAAATTACCCGCCGAGAAGGGTTTCAGAAAGTATACGATCTCCCCGAGAATGTGATTCCCGGTTCTGTAGACACGACACTACCCAGCGAAACCGACTATGCCCGATTTCTGATTCAAAGAACGCTGCAGCATCATGGATTAGCCTCTGTAAGCGAAATTGCCTACATGCGCAAAGCGCAAACCAAGAAAACCGTTTTGACGACCCTCAACGAAATGGTGGCCGCGGGAGAGATATCACAAGTCGCCGTAGAAGGAGTTGACGAGCCTTATTTTGCTCTCAGACAAGCATTAGAGAACATCCCCAGAGTCGGCCCTAAAATTCACATTCTATCCCCGTTTGACAATTTGATCATTCAAAGAAATAAGCTGATCACCTTGTTTGATTTTGATTATAAGATTGAATGCTACGTTCCTGCACCCAAAAGAAAGTATGGCTATTTTTCGCTACCGGTCCTCCAGGGCAGCCGCTTTGTTGCCCGGATCGATTGCAAAGCAGATCGAAGCAAGCACAAGCTGATCGTTCAATCCATTCACTACGAAAAAAATGTAGATCAGAGTTTATTACAGAAAAAAATGAAATCAAAATTATTGGCATTCGCCAAATTCAATGGATGCAACGCAGTGGAATTCAACGTGAAATGAGATATGGAATACCAAAAAGAGACCTGGTCTATTATTAATTTGTTTTTGGTGGCATAAATAAAGCTACAGGCACAGAAACCTCAGCCCCCCCCTCGAGCATAAATACGACAGTTTGATTTACGGGAGCAGTACCAGCAACAATGTCGGAGGTCTGCGCCGTAATTACATACTTTTTGTTTGCAGATTCCGATTCATCTTCCGGCCTAACCTTCAATGAGTTCTTGCCATCCGACCACATTTTTACGACTCGAATTTCCTGTTTCGAATAGCTATGCAATTGAATAGATACGCTACCAGTACCTTCTGGATCAAGTGTAATCAATGCTACGCGCGGGACTGGGCGTACATCTTGCACAACTACACCTTCTACAAACACTTTATGTGTTTTGAGGACGCCATTAACTTCGAGAGTTATATAGACCACTCCTTGATAAGCACCTAATGGACACATCTTATTCGCTTCAAACGAAACCTGTACCTCATAATCATCAGATTTAGTATGGAATCCAGCGAGTGATGCAACACGGCCGGTGTCCTTTCCTATCAACTCGTAGGAAATCGAACAGTTCAAATGTTCTCCTACATTTGAATCAGGGTTAGGCACAAAACGAGTATCAAGTATCTTAGCACCGTTGAATCCAGGATCGGCTACGTAAAACTTTTTGGATGTATTATTTCCCCGAGGTAAATCCTCAAAACTAATTGCATCACTGGAGATTACACGGGCTCTTGGTATCCCTCCTGCCATCGTCAGCATAGATATCGGATTTCTCAATTCGTTTGTCTTTACAGTCACATATTGCTCTACATATCCTTCTTTATTCTTAGTGTCTAGTCTCACTTCGATGTGGGCAGACTCACCAGGACTAAGCTGCTTTTTACTTAGGTTATAGTCTAGGCAGCCACAACTCGTTTGAACTTCATAAACAATGAGGTCTTTATTGCCAATATTACAAAATGAAAACCGATAATTAACAACAGGAGTATCTTTTACGATTCCTTGGTCAAGAAAACACTTGTCCCAATCGATTAATGATCCTAAAGGAATCTCGTGGTCAGGAATTATTTGGGAAGAAATTACTAAAGTCTCCCCATCCCATACTCCTTCCAATTTTTCACGTGACCACCACTGTGCCGGGCGTTTAGGTTCATAAACCCGCAACCCAACACTCTTAATAATGTCGTACCGTTTCTCACGCGGGTCCACTGTTATAAAATGGTCCCCCTTTACAAATAATACTGCTACGCCGTCTAATAGGCTCAATTCATCCCAGTTAAGTCGTTGGATCCTGGCCCTAACCCGACTGTCACTATTAGCAATGCTTTCTAGCTCTGCAAAAGTTACACCTCGGTGCGTCACTTTGCATTTAGAGGCAATATCCGACTGAGAGCTACTAATACCAAGAAGTCCCAAAGCAACAAACAGGCTCACGGGACCACACATCACATCCTGATATTTGGGGTCAGATGGATTAAGCTGAGATGTTAGTTCTGTGTGTGGTAAATCTGTAACGGTAGTAAATAGTCTCAATATAATGCCAGAAGAAACACCAATGAAAACACACGCACACACGATTACCCAAAGGTGTAAGTGTTTCATATTAAGGATCCTTAATATTTGTTTGCTGACGTTTCCACAATATGTAGTAGACTAGCATGGCACCAAACACAACCAAATTCACAATAATTAGCCACCACATTCTATTAGATTTCTTTAAGGTAATTGGTGTCTGTTTGGATGGCCGGAATGGCTGAGTGACTATTGGCGGTGAAACACGATAATCATGGACTGTTAATGTTGAGATTTGGTTACCTACAACAGCTTGCTGAGTATCAGAATATAACTGCTCGTCGAAACTTTCGACCACTGGCTCAAATGTGAAATACTCTGTCTCAACATTCCCAATTGGGCCCCAATGATTAATAGTAGCTGTTTTAGGAATGCAGTAGGCTCCACTCCACACAGTTCCTTCATTTTTCATCTCTACATTGATGCGGTCGGGATATCGATCTCGATAAAACCGCGCTTTCCTAATCATCCAAGATGCGTTAGGCTCAATCTCAAACTCCCACCGGCCAACTTGCAGTTCATTTTTCTTTCCCAGTGCTGATACACGAATAAGGCCGTCTGCAGAATGTTCGACTTGAGTAACTTTATCAATATGTTTTGAAAAGAAACGGCCCAAAGACCACAAAACAGCTCGTCTCGGAGCAAGTGGTCCCTCACCTCTAGGTGCAAATAAGGATGAATTGTGCATTTTTCCCGTATCAGTCACTTTGCCGCTGGGAGTTACTGTAATAACTGTATCTTCATAGTGATTTCCTGAGAGATCATGTCCCCAATATCCCCATTGCTTGGTTCTCAGTGGAATTCGTAAAACTTCATCAGAATTCGATAGTTTCTTAGGGCGTTTAGGTCTGGATTTAGGATTTTGGTACTTTGGTTTCTCGTAATCGATCACCTCCATTAAATATCCAACACGATCACCACCAAAGGTCAGTCTCCAGCTGCGACTCACTTCAAACACTGAACGACTACGACGGTGCCGGTCTTTGCTTTGTCGAGTTCCCGAAACAGTAAAACCAGACATATAAATTGAGTCATAATTTTTAAGATTCTCCAACGTATTAGATTCATCTATTTCATATGCGTTTAACGGGACTAAAAAGAAATTTAGAATACATACACACAAGAAAAAAGATCTCATTTATAGTAACCTTAAACTCTAGAAAAATTTTGACCGACCAAATGAGTAGCAATTTCTCTAAAACAATTCCATTATGATTAACTAGTAACTACGAGGTCCCATTGGGATTTTCTTTTGAATAATAAGAGCATCATTATTGATTGCATGCTTCTAAGGGATGGGTGTCCCAGGAGTACCGCAAATAGGACGATCTAACTCCCACGCTTGATCTGCAATAAGAGTTCCTGTACAAGAACTAGTCGTACATGGAGTGTATGCAGCAGAATATGGCGATCCCTCACACACTCCAAACGTATCTGTATTCGGACCACCATCTGTGCAATCATCTTCTCTCTCTATAATCCATCGTTGCCAATCTAATGGGTCTTCTCCCCACTGACAAGCTTGGTTTCCTGAACCTGCCGGTCCTGGTGGTGGCGTACACTTTAGCAATCGTACGGTGTTTAAAAAACACTTATCTAATTCGCATTGACCGACTTCACCTTTGTAGTCTGCACACTCAATGACACTAGTTAAACCAGTATCACTGCATGGTTCTTTACAATTTTCTGCTGCTGTCAAACCAGCTCCATATAATGTCCTAATATCCAAAACACCCAAGCTCCAATAAACAGTGACTGCTATAAAGCTTGTTAACAGTAAACAAAAACCACCTATTTTAAATGTATACATAATTAAAATACCCTTTCTCTGATTTTGGTTATCAAATGCCTCAGAAAATGATCTTATGTACTTATTCAGTACAGTTATTTCAATTCCATTATGTACAAAATTCACATTATCACGAAACATTAATATACAATTAATTTAAAGTTAACTTTAGGAGGCCTGATCTATTCGTATTGGGTTTAAAGAGTGCTTTTGAAGTTGCAAATCTCAGGCGCAGGTTTCAAGGAATTGTCAAATTTATTTCCCTTATAAAAGATGAGTTAGTGTAACCACGAAATACACGAACCTCACGAAAACGAATTCTGGATCTCAATGCTTTGGGAACACTTTTGGGTCTGACCCCTTTTCTCCACCCCTCTCGTTTTTCTTCGATATCAACTGGCTTATTTTGCTCATCGAGTATTTCAGCTTCGGAATCGCCTTCTGGCTTCTCGCGGGGACACCGAACAAGCGGATGGAGAACAATGGCTGACCCCGCCCCAAACGAAAGTATGGCTATTTTTCGCTGCCTGTCCTCCAGGGCAGCCGATTTGTCGTCCGGATCGATTGCAAAGCAGATCGAAGCAATCATAGGCTGATGATTCTATCCATTCACTACGAAAAAAATGTGGACCCGAGCTTATTACAGAAAAAAATGAAATCAAAATTGTTGGCATTCGCCAAATTCAATGGGTGTAATGCGTTGGATTTCAATATGAAATGAGATATGGAATACCAAAAAAACCTAGTCTATTATTGTTTCTGTTAAAAGACTTCATTATCTAAGGATTCTTGTTTAGGCTATATGATTCATGGGCATGTTCGATTATTACATTCCTGATCCACCTCTTCATTGCCCTGCCTGCAATTCAGTTCTCGAAGGTTGGCAAGGTAAAGATGGACCTTGCATGCTTTTAATATGGCAGCAAGGGGATAAAGTTCCAGTCGCGCATAAGTTGCCAGAGGAGGATATTGACAATAATAAAGTCTTTCTTGAGTCCTTCGTTTTACCTTCTCATTTTGAGATTTACACAGATGGGTGCAAGTGTGAGAGAATGATCGATGCATATGGATTTTGTGAAAATGAAGTCTGGTGTCGTTCCGAAGTTGTGACACATTTAAACTTTCGCCCTGGATATACCACTAGCGTAAAAGACGAACACAAGATCAGAAAATATCTTAAGCAGTGGATTGAAAATGAAATCGAATGATCTTAGTTTGCAAATCGGAGCGTCAAAAAGAGACCTGGTCCATTATTGTTTTGGCATCAATTACCAAACTTTTTAATTGAGTAAGCTGGCCAATTGATTCTGGAAGCAATTCTAAATCATTTAAAGAAAGGTCTAACTCTGTTAATTGAGTAAGTTCTCCTAATGATTCAGGCAACGATGTAAGTATATTTCCACCAAGATCTAAATCTGTTAGCTGAGAAAGTTGTCCTATCGATTCTGGGAGTTCATCAATGTCCATCCCATGCAGTGAAAGAAAATCTTCCTTGTTTCCAATGGCTCCTTGAATTATCAACTCAGCTAGTTTATACGCTTTGTTTTTTGTCATATTAATTATACTTTAGCAATGTAAGAACAATTAAGGTTTATTGATTTTACAACTTAGATATTTTTTCTATTGTTTGATTATTTAAAAAATGAAATGATTTTACAACAATGCTAAAAGTGTCTGGGAAACGATGTATACCCAAACAAGTGACCGGGTAACACGTATTACCCAGACATTGTTGATCCTCTGACAACCAACTCCCTAACAAACTATTGCTCACTGATCTATGGAGCGCCATTGAATTCCGGCGTTATATATTTGAGATGAATGATAAACGGAAAGAAATGAATCAAGTCCTGAAGGAACTTGTGATTCCGAAGTTGAGAGGTATAGGATTTCGTGGGAGCATGCCACATTTTCGCCGCCTGAGAGACGAGCAAACTGACCTTCTGACGTTTCAGTTCAGTACTTCCGGTGGTAAATTCGTTGTGGAGGTTGCTTTTGCCTCCGCAGGTCCGTTCGAAACATCTTGGGGCAAAATCATTGAACGCAAGAAACTAACTGCCCACGACCTCAATAACCGACTTCGCCTTGGTCCCAAGGTCGATGGTGAGAACGATTTCTGGTTTATTTACGAGGGAGCCAATGCAAGACCAATGCATGAACTTGCTGAGCTTCTCAACACTCACATACAGACCGAAGCAGAAACATACTGGAATAGAGAGAACTGATGCGCAACTGGCAGAGAAGATCTGATAGAATGTCTGGGTAGTGCATGTTACCCAGACATCGCAGAAATTATGTCCGGGAAATTATTGTTACCCGGTCACTTTTAAACAATAAGTAGTTTGAGCATGTTTTGAATGCCTCGTAGATATCATATACAACGACATGCAGGTGAATAACAAGTTCGGGGACAATTGTGAAAGTGCTTAACCCGATATCGGTGAATGATGCGATTGATCGTTTGGCAGAACTTGCAGGGCAAGATGTGAGTCTGGTCGGCGTTCTATCATTAGACTTTGAAGGAACATCTATAAACCACATCCCAAAATCCGAATGCCGTTCTAATGTGGTAGGCACATATCAATCCAGCATTTGGGTGAACTTTGATTTCGTGGCGATCAATCAATGCGAGCAATGGTTGGATCAATTCGACGGACGCCATGTACAGGTCGACGGTATACTGGCTGCGCCAGAAAAAAGTTTTAATGGTTGTGGCCATTTTTCGCTTTGGCCCGCCGAATTGACTGTTACTGCAATCGCAAAAAAGACTGTGATGCCGACTGGCAATTGATAGTCTATCCTGAATAATTAGTCCGAAGAACAAACGCAGGCACTGCGGAACCGTAGCAATAAATGTCCGGTTAATAGGTATTTACCGGACACTTTAAACGTTAACAAGCTTATCCAAAAGAGCAGAGTCCAAGTGACAGCTATTACCCGGTCATTAGTTATCAATGCCTAAATCGAACAATGTCTTGGTAACGTGCGTTACCAGGTCACTTATTTTAAAGAGTGTCTTTTAAAAACAGTGGGTTTTTGCAATTCCAGAATAGGTATGAGTTGATGCGACCTAAGATCGGCTAACGCTTTAGCTAACCGGGCGGCGGCTAGCGACTTTGACTTCAGATTCCGCACCCAACCGCCGCTCCGGTTGAGCGATTTGTTAGCTGCACTACGGTTTTGGCGGTGGAACCTTTAGTTTCTTGCGGAACAGTGTATCGCCTTCAAGCTCATCCACGAGCGGAGGGTACAAATCGCGATCTTCTCCGACGTAGTTCTTTGGGATTTGAGCAAAACACCGACCTTTAATCATCCCGTCAGGAAATCGCCCGGGATGTTGTTTCTTTACTGCATCAATAGCCGCATATAGTTCGCTTGCGGGAACCCACGCCAACTGCTTGACCTCGTCGCGTTCGTCCGGAAAGTCACCGATCTTCTTGTATGGGACTTCTACCAGATAGATGTAGCTCTTGTGACGTGGGTGCTTTATCCGAAGTTCTGGGTTGAGTTGCCCCGGTTTTAAGAGAAAGCCCCTGCCATAGGCACCTTTACCAGTTTTGGCGTCAACCCCAGTTTCTTGGTCAAACTCACGTGAGGCAGTCTCGACTGTAGTTTCATTGCCATCACGTGTGCCGCCAATCCCTTTCCATTTCAATCCGGGGCAGAACTTGAGTTCACGCCTCCCGCGGTGTTCCTTTCCGAGCAAAACAACTAACTGCCGTGTGTCTGGGTCAACGGAGTATGCAATCACGCCAGCGTACTTGAACTCCTTCGGCTCTTCAGCGGTCACAACGTGCCGAGGAAGACTAACGAGAACCATGCAGGCCAAGGCGGCGATAAGCGATATGTTTCTCATTTGATGCTCCTATGTAATTCTGCAGCTAACTTGTTATTAACCTGCACGGCCTTGTTCTGATATGACGCTGATATGAAACAAATACGCGCAAAATAAACGGTTTTTGTTTTAATATGACGCCCCAGGGGCTTCATATCACACATAGATGCTGGATATGAAGCCAACATGCTGTATATGATACCTCAGGGAATTCGCTTTACAAGTTATAAATTCATTTACATTAGACAGTTATAGTCAGTAGCTGCTGATATGAAAAAACAGAAACGCAACAAGGTACGAAAATAACTTGAATCTCATTGAGCAACTAAAACAGATAACGTTCGATTTTCGAAAAGCTTACACCTACTCTAATTTTTACTCGAACTTGGGACTAATGTGTCTGATAAACTTATCTCGAAAATCAAAATTAGCTTAACTTATATATTCAGTCGTTTTTAATATGATTGAGATGAGTAAATGAAGAATATAAATGTCGGGGTAATAAGAGTTACCCGGTCACTAGTTTAGACGGTGTTTTTTACAAAGTGGTTTAATAAACCATTCACGAATTAATTTAAGGTGTCCGGAACCTTTTCGCAGGTGAAACGATCTTATTGGCGTTGAAAGAGCTAATAATCCGATGACAAAGCACCATTTCTTCACAACAGAAAACAAAATAGTTTTTTCGGTTCCATGTAACTCTTCCTCCCTACTCTTTTCAGTTTCATTCCCTTTATAAAAGATGAGTTAGTGCAACCACGAAATACACGAAAACGAATTCTGGAAGTCATGACTTTAACATGCTGCTCTTATAACACCTGCTTTATTTTCACGTACGATGAGTTCGTGTCTATTGGATAGAATCTGTTGGGCGGTCTTTGTGCTGCTTCAGTTGCTGTGCCTTTTTGCTGCTGCCTGGTGTGTTTGATTTGATTCCTTTCAAGGAGGATAGGCATGTCGTGTTTGGTTTTTCATTTGTTCCCTTTGCTTTTTTGTTGGTGGAAGATTCGTTGTTTGAGCTTCGACTATCATCGCGAATGGCGGGGGGTGGTCAAGTTTGATATTTGCGCAGTTTTGTCTGAGAGTTGGTTAATTCGTGACGAGTGGAAACACGATTTGGGCTCATCCAGGGTGCAAATCAGTACTCAAAGTAGTGAAGTCCGGGAACCGGTTTTGCTGGCGATTTTTGAAAGCTTGCTCAAACGAGGAGGTTTTATAGTGATAGCATCCACAGGAGCAGAAGTCTTCAGCATTCCGAATTTTTTCCCTCGCGCGCGCGAGACATAAATCAGGAGTTTCACTCTCTGCTCGACGGCGTCAAGTTCAAAATGAGCACTGAAAATCAGGAGGGTATTGACGCGGTTGTTTTTTCTGAGATCCAATCTTTCAAATGCAACTGCACATTTTCGAAACCGCGAAATTTATTGATGCTGGGAGCGAAGCTGATAGAGAACGGACCGCCGTCTTCCTGCATCTGGCTGGCCCATTCGCCTTTGCCAAAGGCGATCGCGCGGATCTTGGTTTTGTGCTGCTGGAAAACCAATGAGAGATGCCGCCCCCCTTCTCCCATCGTGCGCGGCGGCTCTGCGAGATCGACGCGGGTGGCTACAAATTGGGGCCGTGGGTTTTCCTGGCCGAATGGTCCAAGGCGGTCCAGCTCCTGCACTGACTGTTTTGTGATTTCGTTTAAACAGACTTCGGCGTCGATCCGCATCTGTAACTCTTCATCAGAGGGCTGGGGCGCAGAGGCGGCAAATTCAGCAAACGCGAGACGGAAGTCTTCGATTTTGTCTTCCGCGATTTTGAGTCCGGCGGCGGCCTGATGACCACCGTAGCGGATCAGGTGTTCGGAACAGCCGGTGAATCCGGCATGCAAATCAAATCCTGCGAACGACCGCGCCGAACCCTGGCCGGTTTGTGAATTCGCATCGAGGGCAATCATGACGGTTGGCTTTTCATAATGCTCGGCGACTCGATTGGCGACGATGCCGATCACGCCGGGATGCCAGTCTGCATGCGCTAAAACCAGTGTCGCATGGTCGGCCCAATCTTCATTCTCATCCACCATTTCTTTGGCCTGTTTGAGAATCCGCCGTTCCACGGTTCTGCGATTTTTATTCAACTCGTCGAGGTAAGCCGCTAACTGAATCGCACGATCCTGATTTGTGGTGGTTAAGAGTTCGACAGCCAGCCTTGCCTGCCCCAGTCGACCTGCGGCATTCAAGCGCGGCGCGATGGCAAAGCCGATATCTTCGGTATCGAGTTTCTGGTCGGGCTTGATTTCCGCGACTTTCAAGAGTTCCAGCAAACCTAACGGCGCTCTTTCTGTGAAGGCGCTCAATCCGTATTTGACGAGGACTCGGTTTTCCCCGAGTAGGGGAACGACGTCCGCGACGGTTCCAATCGCTGCGAGCCCGACTGCGCATTTAAGATACTCGCGCATGTGAGGCGATGCTTTCTGGCCATCGCCCAGCTTTTGACATACGGCCCAGGCTAACTTTAAAGCAACCCCTGCCCCGCAGAGATGAGGAAATGCATATGTACTGCCGGGCAAACGGGGATGAACCAGACACGCCGCCTCGGGAAGTTCATCGCTCATTTGGTGATGATCGGTGATGATCAGCTCCAGCCCCAGTTCTTTGGCGAGCGCCGCCTCTTTCACACTGGTGATTCCACAATCGACAGTAATGACGAGCCGCTGAGGATCTTCCTCGTGCAATGTTTGAATCGAGTCACAGCTTAATCCATATCCATCTTCCAGACGGTTGGGAATGTAATAGTCGCACTCTCCGTTTGCTAATGTTAAGCACTGGAGCAGAATGCTGGTGGAGGTCATGCCATCCACATCGTAGTCGCCATAAATGGTGATGCGACGTTTGTCATTTAGCGCGGCAATGATTCGCTCGGCTGCGTCTTCGATGCCCGGCATGGAACTGGGTTCCAGCAGGTCGTTCATTTTGGCGTCAATGAAGCTCCGCGCCGAAGCTGCGTCGTGAAGTCCTCTTGCAATTAAGACCTGGGCAAGAAGTGGAGAGATCCGCATTTCCCCACTGAGACGGCGGACCTGAGATTCATCGTGAGGAGCAAATCGCCAGTTTTGAGTCATCCGTGCTCTCGATCAGATATAGGAGAAAAAATCAGCGGTAAACTGATTGACCATTAAAACAGAGTCGCATTCGACTGTCAAAACCATGGTATTGGCTGAATGTACAAAATGAAAGACTCCTCCCGCCGGGAAGTCAAAACGAACCCATTTCGGCTTTCCCCTGTCCAGTCCACTGGTGAGAGAGGCACATAATCGGTCTAACCCGCCTGATCCTCAACCGAGTGCACTGAGATATCAACGTCGGGACTTGCTCGTGCTCTGGGACAAGACTAAACTAAACGCTTCGGTGATTTTCACGTTACCCCTGTTTTTGATTGAATTACACATTAAGGTTTTGGGATGAAACACGTTCTTTCTGCATTAGTCATGAACCAACCGGGTGTCTTGGCCCATATTTCAGGCATGCTCGCTTCGCGTGCGTTTAACATCGAGAGCCTGGCTGTCGGTGAAACGGAAGAACCCGAATTTTCCCGAATTACCTTTGTCGTAGGGGATTACAACAAACTGGATCAGGTCCGTAAGCAACTGGAAAAGCTGGTAACCGTAGTCAAAGTGGTCGATTTTTCCGGCCAGGACTATGTAGAGCGTGACCTGATGCTGATGAAAGTCTCGACCTCGGGAACGTCACGATCAGAAATTCGTGAATTAGTCGACATTTTCCGTGCGAAAATCGTTGACGTGAGCTCTGAAAACGTGATGATCGAAATCTCAGGTCAGGAATCCAAGATCAATGCATTCATCGATGTGATGAGGCCTTTTGGAATTCTGGAGATCGTGCGTACAGGACGAATCGCACTGTTACGTTCCGAAACAGTCAAAGCAGACTCTGGTTCAAAGGCAGTGGAAACTGTTTAATCATTCCACCAGACAAACAGCAGACTAACTATTCACGGCTGTTTTGTCCCACAACGCAGAGCGTTGCCTAAAAGAATGTTTGATGGCAGCGATTTGACTAAAGAAGTTCTAATCGAAGTGGAACCGGTTCTGCTTCTTTCAGCATTACATCAATACAAGAGATCAGGATTATGGCAGTTACAATTTATTACGATGATGACGCAGACTTGTCGCTGCTCAAAGACAAGACGATCGCGATTCTCGGCTATGGAAGCCAGGGACATGCACAAGCTCAAAACCTTCGCGACAGTGGCTGCAATGTCATTATTGGACAACGCAAAGGGAGCGAAAATTACGATTTGGCTGTCAGCCATGGCTTTGATCCCGTGCCTCTTGCTGAAGCCACCAAAGCGGGTGACTTAGTCAATATCCTCTTGCCTGATGAAGTTCAGGGCGATCTCTACAAAAGCGAAATTCTTCCTAATCTGAGCAAAGGAAATCTGCTGCTCTGCTCGCATGGGTTTAATATCCACTTTAACCAGGTCGTGCCACCTACCGGTGTTGATGCTGCTCTGGTCGCTCCGAAAGGTCCGGGGCATCTGGTTCGTAGCGAATATGTTCAAGGCGGTGGCGTTCCCTCATTGATTGCTTTGGTTGAAGGTGCCTCTGATAGTGCCCGCCAACTGGCTCTGGCTTACGCGAAGGGAATCGGCGGAACTCGTGGTGGTGTGATCGAGACCAGTTTTGCTGAAGAAACAGAAACCGACCTGTTTGGCGAGCAAGTTGTCCTCTGTGGCGGTGTCAGTGAATTGGTCAAAGCCGGTTATGACACACTGGTTGAAGCAGGCTATCAGCCTGAAATGGCATACTTTGAGTGCATGCATGAATTGAAGCTGATCGTTGACCTGTTCTACCAGGGTGGTTTGAACTACATGCGATACAGCGTTTCCAATACAGCCGAGTATGGCGACTATTCCAGTGGTCCCCGCATCGTCACTGAGGAAACCCGCAAAGAAATGAAGCAAATCCTGGCTGAGATCCAAAATGGTGAATTCGCCAAGAACTGGTTGCTGGAAAACAAAGCGAACCAGGCTTCATTCAAAGCGATTCGACGCTTGAATCGACAGCATCCCATCGAAGCGGTCGGTAAAGAGCTTCGCCGCATGATGAGCTGGATTGATTCGAAAGAAGTCTAATCCGATCTGCGATACAAATTGAAAATTTAAATGCGGTAGCGACTTAGCATGGTCGTTACCGCATTTTTTATGGTAAATTGCAGTAATATGTACAGATTGTTTGCCTCGGGTGATAACTAATCAAGTTCCACTTGTCTTTCTGAGATATCAGTCATATAAAAAGAGTAAGTCGACTACCTCGTTCTGGAAATTGAACTATGCCGTCATCATCACTTCCCCTGCATTCGCAGCATCAACGAACTTATCACGAGAATAAGTTTGTCTACCCGGTTTTATCCCGGCGGAGTAAGGGAATTTCGATCGGCGTTAATCTCAACCCCGACAAAATCTGTAATTTTGACTGTATTTACTGTCAAGTTGATCGCAGAGAAGAGTCGGAAACCCGCTTTGTCGGTTTCGAACAGCTGCTGACAGAGCTTGATCACATGCTGAAGTTCGTCATGAGTGGGGAAATTTATCAGGATCCGAAGTTTGCTACGGTGCCTGAAGCGCTGCGAAGGCTGAACGATATCGCATTTTCGGGCGATGGAGAGCCGACAACCTACAAAAACTTTGACAACATTGTCAAGGAAGTGGCCGACTTGAAAAAGAAGCATCAAGCGCATGATGTCAAAATGGTATTGATCACCAATGCGAGTATGTTCCATCGGGAAAGTACCCAAAACGCACTCAAACTATTAGATGAAAATCAAGGAGAGATCTGGGCCAAGCTTGACGCCGGCACGGAGAGCTACTTCAAAATCATCGATCGCACCAAAATTCGATTTCAACAGATTCTGGATAACATCGCACTCGTCGCGAAACAGCGACCGATTGTAATTCAGAGCTTGTTTATGCTGGTGAATCAGCAACCACCTGATGCAGCAGAAATCGCAGCGTTCTGTGATCGGCTCAACGAAGTCATTGAGTCAGGAGGCGAGATTAAGCTGGTTCAGGTTTATACGATTGCGCGTCGTACAACTGAAGATTATGTGACTTCGCTTAGTTCTGCGCAGGTTGATGAGATTGCGGAAAAGGTGAAGGAAAAAACGGGGCTCACCACTGAAGTCTATTACGGAAACGCCGACTGACAGAGAAGCGCTCTCTGTCAGTCATTTGGCGTTGCGAGCGCGATTTCCTTACTCGTCGAGCTGAACGGGCTCGAGATCTTTGGTATTGCGTTCAATCGCAAGCACAATCGTTTGTTGCTTACGTTTATTCGAAGAGGTATTAACGGCTGGGATCACCTGCCTACCATTGGGAAGGCTGAGACGCAGGGCAAACCGCCCTTCTTTGCTAACCGGGATTTTCTCTCCTAATAATGTGACCTCTGCTTGCGGGTCTGAGGTCCCATGAATGAGTAATTCTGTTTCCACATGGAACTCTCGCTTTGCTTTTTTGCTAAGGGATCCATTGGAACCACCATTCGAATCGAGCGTCAAAGGCAGTGCGAGTCTAGCGGCAGCGCTACCACCGTTCTCGTTCCGCGACGTATAACGTCTGGATCGAGTGGCTGAGTAATTACTGTCGAGTGCCCGTTTTGTTTTGCCTCCTTTTTCAGAGACTTCAGGCATCGGAGGAGTTAATTTATGAGAGTAAACTAAGCCGAAAAACTTATTTTGTGGCGTCACAAAACCAAGCTGTAGTTTATACGACCGAGCTGGTTGATCGATTTGCACGAACCATAAACCGGAGTCGATCTTGATTTCAACATCTTTGACATACGCTTTACTAGTGCGACTGTTTTCATTCGTGGTAATATCATAAATGCGAATGACGGGAACAGCTTGATACCAGTATGCCCCTAATGCTGCTTTGGCACGGTCTAAGCTTCCCTGAGTCACTGTCCATGTTGCCAGTAACCAATGGGAATCTTTCACTACCGCTGTCAGTTTGGTTTCAGAAGATTCTGAAGTCGGGAGGATTTTGTCATTATGCGAACTCTGCCCATTTGATTTGAGCAGTTTTTGTATTTTTGCCTGGTGCTCGGCAGGAGCTAAATGGCTTGAAGAAGATTGTGAGGGTAAAGCCGGTACCGCCGCAGGTTTAGGAGTAACAGAACGAGATGTTTTTTTGGTAACAGGAACGCTTTTACTTTTGGGTTTCGACTTTGATTTTGCAGTTTTGATTTTTGCGATTGCTTTCACCAACTCTTGTTTTCTCATGCCATGCCAGCCGGCAATTCCATGAGATTTAGCAGTTGCAGCAAGATCACGACGCGTTTGACACTCTAAAGCTTTTATGACTGCCGGGGACATTAGGAACGGACTCCCAAGTATCAACCAAGACACTGGTCGGTGTCTTAATATCGCCTTAGTCATCCATGACAATCAGGTTAAGTTTTAGCACATCTGCCCCGTTCCAATACATTCAGAATATCGCAGTAATATCGAATCCTTTATTTCATACGATCAGAATGTAATGAACAATATGTAAACGTCAAATCAAATTTCGACCAGGACGCTACTCTCCCCAGAACAGAAAGCCACTATTAAAAATTCTCATAATCAGGAACCGCTGTTCGCTAAAGTAAAGGCTACTAGGCTGACTCCCTTGATCAGAATTGCCACTTTAAGAGTTTTGATTCGCTCACCCAACAACCTGAAGTAGGCTAGTCAGAGGAACTTATTATCAATGACTTTTGTGTCTTCGCAAAGTTTGCGACACTCAAATCACTCTTAACAACATGAAAAACGTTTTTAACACGAAAGGTCATAAAAATCAACTATTCGACTATCCTGATTTGCATAACACAAGTCCGCTTTTAGTCATATCCCTTTACATCAATGGCACTTATAATTTTAGCCTTGTCAAAATTTCATAGAAACCTAATACAAGCAGATATCGTCCTCGCTGGTAAGCTCAATTGTAGCGACACTAAACAAATCGCTTCATCACAGGAATTTGAGATCTCTAAAAAACGAAACGCCTGAAAGCCTGTCAGAAGATTTTGAGGGTGTACCCGCACCTTGTTCCAAGACGATTGTTCTTGCTTTATAATCTATTCAGGACCTCAACATACGAAATTTCATTTTTGAGAAAATTTAGATTCAGCAATTTCGATAAGCCGATCACTTTGACTCAACAAGGCGATCTACTTAAAGTCACTCTCAAGTTTGCTTCGTATTTGATTTCGCAAGCTTAATATTGCTCTGCTTCAATATTGAAAGCATCTAAAAATGCCGCATCCTGACCCTACTCCTGATCGGCAAAAACGTTCGTCATTCGCCGAGGCCCATTTGTGGGTCAGTCGATTGACAACAATCAGTTTAGAAATGGCATTACCTGCTTTATTAGGCCATTGGCTCGATACAAAGTGGGAAACAAAACCTGTGATGACGGCCATTGGTGCCTTTTTGGGTTTTGGCTGTGGATTGACACATTTATTACGAATGACTAAAGAAGCAGAGCGTAAAGATCGAAAGAGTAAAAGTCCCTCATCGAATCAACCTGAGTCAAGCTCAGATGAAAAGATAGAAGTAGATTAACTGATCAATATATAAATAATTCGCAATTATAGAATCTCATTAAAAACGAATTTTTATCGACTAGATAGACAGCAAGAATCAACTTTAACATCATGCTCTCTTCAGCTCCTTCGCAAAGTAAAAACCCGATAAAACAGTGTGGCATTCTTGCGGGCGTTTTAATTGGCCTGTTTGTACTTCTCTGCTTACCTGCCTATTTGAGCATCGGAACAAAAGCAGTTGAAGGACTCACTTACGCTACGATACTCTGCCTGATACCCGGGATTATCGTATTACTCATCTCAGGATTGTTCTTCCGTGAAGCGGCTCCCGTTGCGGTAATGGCGATCTCGACTTTAGTTCGATTAATGATCGTTGGTATCGGAACTGTGTTGATATTGAACCTCAGATCTGATTTTGGTTTACCCGAATTTTTGATTTGGTTATTGATTTGTTACTTTGCGTCTCTATTGGTTGAAACCTTGTTGATCATTCGGTAATCTGCCGAAGTTAATTAGCCTAAACAACGTATTGAGTTAGATTTTTTTGGAATTGAGCTAAAAAAATGGCCGCCGGTCACACTGATCATTTTCATCATGTTCGCGATTTTCCGCACTTCGAGCTCCCTTGGGGAATTCACCTCGAATTGCCGAGCCTGTTTGGGTTCCAAATTACAAAGTTCATGCTGTTACAGTTAGTAGCCGTTACTTTTTTGTTCTTTGTGTTTCGTGGATTAGCCAAACAAGCTGCTGGTGGTCAAGTCGTAAGAGGTCGCTGGTGGAACTTCTGGGAATCGCTCGTCATCTATATGCGCGACGAAGTCGTTCGACCCACAATTGGCTCTGACCACCACCATGATGATGATCATGGGCACCATGAAGAACCAAAAGTTGGGCACTCTGCTGATAAATACTTGCCTTTTGTGCTCTCCTGTTTCTTTTATGTATTGATTTGTAATCTTCTGGGAGTTTTCCCATGGATGGGATCTGCTACAGGAGAATTAAATGTGACAATCGCACTGGCGTTTACGACGTTTTGTACGGTTATCATGTATGGAACGCGAGAACAGGGTTTTATTCAATTCTGGTTATCTTTAGCGCCCTCCATGGAACTGCCATTTTTCATGAAACTCACTTTATTACCCATGATCTGGGTCATTGAGTTAGCCGGCTTTTTGATTAAACATGCAGTATTGGCAATTCGTTTATTTGCCAACATTATGGCTGGTCATACTGTGATTGCAGTTTTTCTGGGATTCATCGCGATGACCGCGGATTCCGGATTATGGGCGATCGTGATGCCTTCCAGCATCATTGCCCAAATATTAGTTGGCTTGCTGGAACTCTTCGTTGCGTTCCTGCAGGCATATGTTTTTGCGTTTCTTGCAACTCTGTTTATTGGAGCCGCTGTACATCCTCACTAGAGGAGCAGAGAGCTTTATTACAGACTTGCTTAGTATATTTCGTTTGAGTGTTCCTCGTTGAGAAAGGTCAGGGGATAAAAACAATGATCCAGGCTTTACGGATTATGTACATGACATGTGTTGTTGTATTGGCCACAGCTGTTCCTGCAATGGCACAAGCAGGAGAAGGTGGTGGAATTTCACTAGGAGCCCTTGGTGCGGGAATTACCATTATCGGTGCTGGTTTCGGCATCGGTAGAATTGGTGGTTCCGCTGTAGAAGCAATTGCTCGACAACCAGAGGCTGTTGGTAAAATCCAGACAGCAATGATTATTTCTGCAGCGTTGATCGAAGGTGCAGCATTCTTCGCCCTCATCATCTGCATGATCTGATGAATTCCAATTTTTGTGTCCATGTTTTACTGAAGAAACCCGTGCTCAAGCATTTGAGAACGATTTCATAACCAATTCTTCTGATGACAATGCGAGAGTCTTTAATCATGTTGAAAAGTCTTTGTACAAGCCGTTGTTTCATTATGCTGATCATAATGGGCAGCATCATATTGGGCAGTGGACTCATTGATTCTTCAGCCTCATTATATGCGGCTGAAGATGCAGGACATGCGACAGGGGCTCCGCTGGGCTGGAAAACGGACTTGGCCATTTGGTCATTTATTGTTTTCGTCATCTTCATTTTTGTGCTCAAAAAGTTTGCCTGGGGACCGCTCATTCAAGCTTTAGATGACCGAGAATTAAGAGTTGTCAACGCAATTGATCAAGCAGAATCAAAGCAAAGAGAATCAGAAGAATTAGTTAAAGAACATGCACAAAAAATAGCAGCTGCTCAGGATGAGATTCAGGCAATGATGGTTGAAGCTCGTTCTGATGCAGATCGTATCAAACAGGACATCCTTGAACAGGCACGACAGGAAGCGGAGAAAATCAAGACTCATACACTTGATGAGATTGAGCGAGCTCGCGAACTGGCCTTGAAAGATCTGTTTGATCAATTAAATGGTCGAGTCATTGATGCAACCGAACAAGTCTTAGGACGAGCATTAAATGAATCCGATCGTGAACGGCTGATTGAAGAGGCTTTATCTCAGATTTCAGGAAGTTCTAATTAAGAGTTAAGAGACCCATTTTATTCAAATGAAGTGGGTGCAGATTGAATCAATATTCCTTTAACTGTGAGTTATGGTTCGCGTGAACGATCAGAAAGAAGTAAAAACTCATGTTCCAAGTGTAATGGAAGACCCGAGTGCTACATCGGTCGCGAAGGTTTATTCCAAAGCATTTCTTGGTTCGATTAAAGAATCGGAGAGAGATTCCGTAATCGAAGAGTTTACTGAAGTTATCGACCTCGCTATGACTCAGCAACCAGTGTTTGGAAGAATGTTGATGTCAAATGCACTCAACAAAGACGAGCGATTAAGCCTGGTGGATCGTGTCTTCGCTCCCCATGCTTCAGAACTTCTCACAAACTTCCTGAGAGTTCTGGCTCGTCATGAAAGACTGGAGCTGTTACCTCTGATCTTTACTCAAATCAAGACATTGCGCGATACAGAAGCCGGAAAAAAGGCAGTCTCTGTTCGGTCTGCATTTGAGTTATCAGAACAAAATCTGACAAACATTGAGAAATGTTTGAACGAAGCACTCGGTTTTTCCCCAGTAATAGAAACATCAATAGACCAATCTGTAATTGGTGGTCTTGTAATTCAAGTTGATGACACAGTCTATGACGGTTCACTGCGTACGCGGTTAAAACAATTACGCGGACGATTGAGCAATAGGAGCATACATGAAATTCAAAGCGGACGAGATCGCTTCAGTCATCCAGAAGGAAATTGAAGACTTTCGCGGCGAAATCGAGACGAGTGAGGTAGGACGAGTCCTTGAAGTGGGCGATGGTATCGCACGCGTTTACGGTCTTTCCTCTGCCATGTCTGGTGAAATGGTTGAGTTTTCCAATGGGGTTAGAGGACAGGTCTTCAACCTCGAAGAGAACTCTGTCGGAATTATTATCTTCGGCGACTATTTATCCATCGCTGAAGGTGATGAAGTCCGGAGTACGGGCAATCTACTTTCGATCCCTGTCGGTGACAGCTTACTGGGACGAGTTGTTGATCCTCTTGGTAATCCACTTGATGGAGAGGGCCCCATAGTCGCAACTGAATCCAGACCTTTGGAAGTGGCTGCCCCCGGTGTTGCAGCCCGACAGCCAGTGACACAACCGCTGGCAACTGGGATCAAAGCGATCGATGCCATGACCCCCGTTGGTCGAGGTCAACGTGAGTTGATTATTGGGGACCGTAAAACAGGAAAAACGGCGATTGCCATCGACACAATCCTCAACCAGAAAGGCAAAGACGTCATCTGTGTTTATGTGGGTTGTGGGCAAAGATCTGCGACCATTGCAGGTGTTGTCAATCAGCTTCAAGAACATGGTGCAATGGATTACACGGTTGTCGTCAGTGCTTCTGCCAGTGACCCTGCCCCGTTACAATATATTGCACCTTATGCTGGTGCCGCGATTGCCGAACATTATATGTACCAGGGGAAACATACTCTGGTTGTTTATGATGACCTTTCCAAACAGGCTCAAGCATATCGCCAGTTGTCATTATTGATGAGACGTCCTCCCGGACGTGAAGCTTACCCTGGGGACGTTTTTTACTGTCATAGTCGCCTTTTGGAACGTTCTGCTCGTTTGAGTGATGAACTTGGCGGCGGTTCCATGACTGCCCTACCAATCATTGAAACGCTTGAAGGTGAAGTTTCCGCATATATTCCGACGAATGTGATTTCGATTACCGACGGTCAGATTTATCTGGAACCGGACTTATTCTTTGCCGGAATTCGTCCTGCGATTAACGTAGGGATCAGTGTTTCACGTGTGGGTGGTAATGCTCAAACCAAAGCGACTAAAAGTGTATCGGGAAGTTTGCGATTAGACCTTGCCGCTTTCCGTGAATTGGAAGCCTTCGCTCAGATGGGTACCGAACTCGATAAAGCGACTCAGGCTCAGCTGGATCGTGGATATCGAATGGTTGAATTATTGAAGCAGCCACAGTTTCAGCCGATGCCGATGGCCGATCAGGTTGTGAGTTTGTATGCTGGAACCAATGGTTACTTTGATACAGTACCCATTTCCCAGGTTCAACAAGCAGAATCTGAGATGCTCCAGTTCATTCGTGATCAATACCCTGAAATTACAGATAAGATTACAGAGACAGGCAAACTGGAAGACGACACGATCGAACAGTTGAAATCAGTATTAACCACGTTCATCGAACAGTTTCAACGAAAAAATCCGTAAACCGACTCAGTGATTTAATCACTTGATATAGATCATCAAAAACAGGTTCAAAATCTAATGGCCAAAGCACGTGCCATCGTAAAACGTTTAAAAGCGGTTAAAAATATCCGTAAAATTACACGGACTATGGAATTGATCGCCACTGCGCGATTCAAGAAAGCTATGGACCGCGCTTCGGAAGCAGCCGCTTATACGCGAAAGATTTCTGAACTTGTCTCTGATTTGTCACAGGCTAATCTCGAGTTTCATCACCCCTTACTGGAAAAGCATGAAACTGAGAAAAATTCTGTGCTTTTGGTTCTCACCTCCAATCGTGGGCTTTGTGGTGGTTATAACTCAAGCGTTTTAAAAAGTGCCTTGAAACGCCATCAGGAACTGGAAGCCAAGGGTCAAAACGTCCGGCTGGAAGTCTCTGGAAAACGTGGGATCAGCTTTTTGAAATTCCAGGGAACCACTGCCTCTCATACTTATACACACTTCGAAGATCGCCCCACATTTGAAGAAGTGGATGAGCTGGCGAGCCGTTATATTACAGAATATATTGAAGGTAAGATTGACCGACTCGATGTTGCATACACCGAGTTTATTTCTTCATCCAAACAAGAGGCTGTCGTTCACTCAGTGCTTCCAATTGGTGCTTTGGAATCGTCAGACACCGAGTCTTCAGCATCGCAAAAATATGATTATGAGTTTCTCCCTTCCGCACAGGAAATACTAGAGGAAATCGTACCGACCGCATTTAAAGCACGCTTATTTAAGTGCTTCCTGGATGCAGCAGTGAGCGAGCAGATCGCACGTATGGTTGCGATGAAAGGTGCCACCGAAAACGCGAATGAAATGGTGGGAACTTTATCTGCTCAATATAATCGTGCGAGACAAACACAAATTACTTCGGAAATTCTTGAAATCATTGGCGGTGCCGCTGCCTTGGAGTAATTTCCGACCTGCCCTGAGAAGGCACTTTGTATTTTTACAAATTGATTAACATCAGAAAGTAGAGACAAATCAATGGCGACAACGGAAGCCAGTACAACAAAAACAGTTGGTAAAATCACACAGATCATTGGCTCAACATTCGATGCTGAGTTCCCCGAAGACCAATTGCCTGAAATCTACAATGCACTTATTGTAGATGAGACGATTAAAGGCGTGGAAATCAAAGTGGCTGGTGAAGTTCAACAGCACCTGGGTGGTAGCCGTGTCCGTTGTGTGGCCCTGGGGTCAACCGATGGTATGGTCCGGGGAATGAACGTCACCGACACCGGTGCACCTGTCTCAGTTCCTGTCGGTAAAGAAACATTAGGCCGCGTTTTTAACTTGCTTGGTGATCCCGTTGATGGTCGCGGTGAGGTGAAGACTGAGGAACGCTGGCCTATTCACCGTCATTCGCCTGAACTGGATAACCTGAGTGCTAAGACAGAACTGTTTGAAACTGGTATCAAGGTGGTTGACCTGCTCACTCCCTTTGTTCGTGGTGGAAAAGCGGGCTTGTTTGGTGGAGCCGGACTCGGCAAGACTGTGATTTTGACTGAGTTAATTGCTCGAATCGCCAGTGCTCACGGTGGTTATTCTGTATTCGCTGGTGTGGGGGAAAGAACCCGTGAAGGAAACGACCTCTGGTTGGAAATGCAGGAAACAAAAATTGGTCAGACAGATCGATCTGTGATTGAGCAAACCTGTATGGTCTTTGGTCAGATGAATGAGCCTCCCGGAGCACGTTTGCGAGTTGCTCTCTCTGCCTTGACTATGGCAGAATGGTTCCGTGATACCACGGGGACTGATACCCTACTGTTCGTTGACAATATCTTCCGATTTTCACAAGCAGGAAGTGAAGTATCGGCGCTGTTGGGACGTATGCCGAGTGCTGTGGGTTATCAGCCCACCCTGGGAACAGAACTGGGTGAACTCCAAGAGCGAATTACCTCAACAAAAAATGGAGCGATCACCAGTGTGCAGGCAGTTTATGTACCTGCTGACGACCCCACCGACCCTGCTCCTGCCACAGCGTTTTCTCACTTGGATGCGTTCATTTATCTGGAACGAAAGATCTCTGAAAAGGGTATTTATCCGGCGATCGATCCGCTCGCCTCTTCAAGTCGTATTCTGGACCCGCAATATGTGGGAGAACGTCACTATCAAGTGGCACGTGAAGTTCAGCAGACTCTGCAACGTTATCGTGAACTTCAAGACATCATCGCCATTTTAGGTGTTGATGAATTAAGTGAAGAAGATAAATTGGTCGTTCACCGCGCACGTCGTATCGAACGATTCTTATCACAACCCTTCCTGGTTGCTGAAGTGTTTACCGGTAAAGCAGGAAAAATTACTCCACTGGAAGATACGATTCGCAGCTTTGAAGAAATCTGCGCTGGTAAGTGGGACCATCTTCCTGAAGCCGCATTTATGTATGTTGGTTCTGTAGAAGAAGCTGAAGAACAAGCCAAGAAAATGGCAGAAGAATAAATAGACTTTAATTTAATATTGTGATCGGCCATTCCGACCACAAATTCAATTTGACGACCTGTTTCAAAATGTGGTTAGACCACCAATGGCACAAGAATTTCGATTTTTATTAGTGACTCCGGAAACAACTCTGTTGGATCTCTCGATTCAGAGCCTGCGTTGTACTTTGTTTGATGGACAAATCGGGATTCTACCAGGCCGCATGCCGATGGTCGGTCGACTCGGCCATGGTGAACTCGTCTACAAGTCTACGGAAGGAACAGAGAACAATTACTTTATTGATGGTGGCTTTTTACAAGTTCAAGGCAACGTCATTTCCGTTTTGACAGAACAAGCGCTTCCCATCAGCGAACTGGATGCTGCAGAAGCTGAGAAACTTCTGGAAGAAGCGCTAGCCAGACCGGCTATTGGCGACGATCAATGTGATGCTCGCGAACGAGATCAAGACCGTGCACGCGCCATGCTGACGCTGGCGAATCAAAAGTAGTCGGCCCTCATTTCGAATCAATGCCTCTTGATTTATTCAGCAAATTCTCGTAAATAATGTGAAACTCATTGGAGTGATTTCACTTTATTGAATTTGACTGGAGTTGATCATGACAGAGGAACGTGACTCGCATGCTCCCCAACGATCACATGTTGGTGTCCATTTCAAGTGCTGTAACGTCTATTCCCACATCTATATGAATCATGATAAGTCTGCTTATGCCGGTCATTGTCCTAAATGTGCTTCCCGGATCGAGATCCCTATTGTCAAAGAGGGTGGCTCCTCAGACAAATTCTTTACGGGTTCATAACACTCTGATTTACAATACTTTAAGGCAAGCATAAAACTCCAGTTCCTGCAAAACGGGCTTGTTTACAGCTGCCAGACTCATCTTGAGCTAAATCGTGTTATAGGCTAGTATTCGACCAAGATTATCAAACGAACCCATCATTTGGCTTAGAACGGCCTCACGAAGTTCGATTTCGGGTTTTTAGCTTCGAGTTTTTTAAATGGACTATCATTTAAAGCCATTAGGAAAATCGTGCTCGGCTACAGGAAAAGAATTTACTCCAGGTGAAACAGTCCATTCCGTGATTGTCGAGCAAAATGGACAACTAGTACGACTTGATTATTCACATGATGCGTGGGACGGACCTCCGGAAGGTGCAGTAGGTGAATGGAAGTTGCAAGTGCCGGAGCCAACATCACAAGGCCCTAAAAAAGTCGATGCCGACGCGTTAATGCAATACTTTGAACAACTATACGAAAACCCCAACCAGATTCAGGAAAAATTCCTCTACGTTCTTGCTCTATTTCTGGTGCAAAAACGCCGATTGAAATTAGATGGCTCACGAAATGAAGATCAGACATCTTATCTCCAATTATCAGGAACGCATGGAGAAGGAAACTTCGAGATTCGTGATCAGAGCCTGGAAGAATCTGAAATTGAACAACTGCAACAACAACTAAATACACAATTATTTGAAGACTGGGAATAAGGGGTTCATCCCCGATAACGGATCACGACTATGTTGAATGTTCAGGGAAGAACAGAAACAGCAACGCACCCGCAGCGGTATGCTCGACTTTTCAGTGTCGTGCACAGCACTGTCATGATCCTCTTCATTCTATTGCTTACATCCTGTTCCTCCGTAAGAACATTTCTTCCACAACAAGCCCCTGAGTGTGTCCTGCCACCCAATGCCAGCTACACACAAATCATCAACCACCTGAACTCGCAAACGAATGGCGTCTATGGTTGGCAAGCATCGAATGTCAAAATTCGTGCACGACAGCAAGGCGGCATTCCGATTAGTTTAAATGCCATGTTGGCTGTGGAACAACCAAAACGGTTCCGCTTACGTGCCAGCTCTCCCTTAGGAGCAGAAGTGGACTTTGGATCGAATAATGAACGGTTCTGGTTCTGGGTTAAGCGGAATGAACAAAAACGAGTCTTTACAATTCGGCATGACCAGTATCAATCAATGGGTTCACAATTAAATATTCCCTTTGAACCAAACTGGTTACTTGAAGCCCTGCGGGTGGTACCATTAAATGAAAAAGAACTTTCCATTCAAAAAGAAGGTCAGAACTCTCCAAACATCAAACTGATCTCAGACCGTCTGCTACCAAATGGCAAACTGGTTCAGAAAATCCTGGTTGTTAACCTTTGCACGGGAAATATTATTGAGCAATCGTTGTATGACAGTCGGGGACAACGCATCGCGACTGCGACGTTGGGTGAATACCGCGTTTGTAATAACTCAGGGGCAACACTACCGCATGTGATCAAACTGGACTGGCCCCAAGCTGGAATTGTTTTAACGATGACCATGGCGAACATTGATGTGAATCCCGTAGGTATTCCCAATGAAGTTTGGGGACTTCCACAAATTCCTGGATACCCGGTTTTAGATCTTGGATCGGGATTCCCCAATCAGCCACCCCAAAGAGAAGCCTCCCTCAGACGCCCCACACGTATTGAGTCCCGTGTTGCTGAACTCGAAGAACCAGACTGGTCGCAAGGCAATCCAGGCTTTGAACCAGAATGGAAGCCCACGCAAATCGGCTTTGAAGAACCAGAAACTATTCCAGTCAATGCTATTCAAGACCAACCATTAGAAAACCCATTTCGCTCTCCTGATTCATTCAGTGAACCAGAAGAAGCACCGGGACGCGTTCGACTTTAGCAGTCATCATATGGTGACCACATCAATCTTTTCAGTTCCCGGTGACTGAATCTTGAGTTGACTTAAGTTAGTAGTTGCTCTGATCATACCCACTCATTGTTCTCGGATGAGTATAAAATCCCATTTACATCAACACTAATTTCATGGGATTTTTACAGGGTTACCATCGTTGATCGTAAGCAAATTCCTCAATGTCTTTTGATCAATATTCTCTGAAAGAAATCTGACTGAACCATCACAGAACCCGGCAATAAAACCACCTTGATAAAAGCCACCAAAATTCGGTATTTTCTTACCATCGAATTTGATATCTTCCGGTTTTGTCCATGGAATATCTCGCTTCGCTTCGACAATGGCAATGGTGTTCGATGTACCATCGGTGATATCATAAAATCTCACTCCGCTTTTATTATTCACTCCTCTCTGGCGCCCGCCCCTTCCTGCGCCACCAAATAGGCCACCTGGACCTCCCGCACCGCCACCAGCCCCTCCTTTACCACCAACTCCTCCTGCACCGCCACCGGCTCCTGCTTTACCGCCAGCTCCTCCTTTACCACCGAATGCTCCAAAACCACCGGCAGCGCCGTCCCCTCCCGCTGCACCGAAACCAGCAACTTTCGAACTCTTTCCAAACGCTGTATTCTTACCTACGACAGCAAAATAGGCTGTATTATTTGCGTTGCCGTCTTCAGCAGGACTTCGATACACATCCGGCATTTTCGCGAGTACTTTGAGATTTTGCTCGCTGTCCCATGGTTGGTTCTTTTGATACTCATCGTACAATGCTTTTTGTCCCAGATACGGCAAGATTGCCACTCGCCAACTGTGGGGAGTTTTGCCATCCGGTCCTATGACAACTGCTGGAGGAAAGTGTTTATGAATTGCATAATAATTATGCAAACCCAGCATAATTTGTTTCAGGTTATTCATGGACTGGGTACGGCGGGCTGCTTCACGCGCCTGCAAAACTGCGGGTAAGAGGAAAGCAACCATCTGAATACCAGAATCGTCTGGCAGCGATATCGTGAAACTGACGTTTTCACCTTTTTGAGTCACCTTTGTTGACTTAACAACCTTTTCGGCAAGTTCCATCAAAGATATCAGTGACAATCGCTCTTGCACATTGTCACTACCGATATTCTGTTTCATTTGTTCAAGCATATTTGATGAAAGCGTGAGAATTGCTTCCAGAGTTTTTTTGATGCTCTCACCATTTTTTTCCTGATATAACATAGATGTCAGATCAATCTCTTTGTTTATAGTTAAGCCTAGCAATAAAACATCTGTATTTTCCCAGATCGGCGAGATAACACCTTGGATCATGGGATTGATGACGATTAGATTTGATTGTTTGTTCCAGACAATCTCACGAGCCAATCGAATGTTAAACAGTGCTGCCAGAGAATCATTTTCAACAGTCTTCCATTGCTTAGACCAGCGATTTGAACCACCATGCTGCATCGCCTGAACAATTTGTTGAAGCGATTTCTCTTTGTTGGCAATGATCACCGTTCGATCATTTACAAACAACAATGATTCACCATTGACAGCTCTGGTTTTGTGATATGATTTATCCAGGTAGATCGTTTCAACAAGTTGGCTCCGACTGAATTTCTCCATCATTTTTTTGCGATCGATTTTTTGCTTTGTTTGAATCACGGCAACTGACTCAGGTAATTTCTTATCAGCTTCTGGAGGTAGAAAAATGATTGTCGCAACGTTGATCTCTGCAAACTTCAGTCCTAACACACTAAAGTCGTTCTGCTTACGTTCTTCTGCATCAATCAAATTTCGAATTGGTTTCATCACTTCTTCTGAAAGAATCTCTGCCGGTCGTATTGCGATTACTCCCAGAGCATGATTGGGAACATAATCCATGCTCAATTTGCTCTCTTCAACCTTTTGTTTCGAAGAGATCCCCACTTTGGTAGCAGCGTCCTGTGCCTGAATAAATCGATCCCCCCGAATTCCAACAGCCACAATGCCAATTAACATAATAGATGTGATAGCTACAACACGAGTCGTGTGAGTGACGGTTCCTCTAAAAGGAGCTTTATCTCTAAGCATGTCAATTCGCCTTAAAAAAGTGGACTGTGTGGGTAAAAATGCGCGGGCAGGTCCCCGCACACTTCGATTGGATTGTGCCATTGCCATCTCAGCGAGAATCACTAAATACGAATCTGTGCCTCCTGACGAACGTGCAGCCTCCGCATCAGCGACAAGTTCCTGTTCCAGCCGTAGCCGTGCCGCCAGCCAATGCATTAATGGATGATAGAAATAGATCGACCGGCTAATCTCTGCACAAAGATTGGACAGGAAATCTCTCTGAAGAATGTGTGACAGTTCGTGTGTCAATACTGCAGTCTTTTGATCAGCAGACCATGTACGCCAAACATGGGGCAACAAGATCACCGGACGCCACCAGCCGACAACCGCTGCTGTCGCTAATCGTTGAGTCTCGCGCAAACGAATTGTTGACGAGTAATTGTGCTCCCTTAAAAGACCATCCAGGAGCTCCCGCACGTCGGTACCATCTAAATCAGTCGTATGCTTCAATTCTTGTTTTAAAAGGAAGTAGCCCACACAGAGACGAGTGAACCCCAGTGAAATCCCCCCCAGAAACAAGAACCCAATGATCGCAGGCCACGAGTACGGTTCCTCTAAATTTTCAACAGGATGTTTTCGTTCAAGACCTGCTACAAATCCACTCCAGGCGGAACCCCACACTGATTCTAACTTGACGGGCGCAACATTTGAATTATTCGAATCAGATTCAGCTACAACCGCGTTTTCTTTAGCAATTACCCTCTGATTCATTTGCGGGGCTTCACCTATCGACTGCTTTGTTCTTTCAATACTCCATTTGGGCCAGGGACTGAATGCCATCGACGCCAAAAACAGGGTTATTAACATCGATGAAGAAATCACGAGCGAACGTAACACCGGGCCTCGACTGCGCAGAATCAGATATAAGAAAGCTGAGGCAACAGCAACAATGGTGACTTGCAGACTCAACCAGACAACGCTTACACCAAGGTCATGCATTAGGACTTCTCCCGTAAAATTTCTTCCAGAGCCTTGAGTTCCTTTTTCGTCAGCCTTCGTTCCTCCATTAGCCGCACCAGTAATTTTTCGCGCGAGCCACCAAACACTTTCTGAATCATATCGCCCAGCATACTGCCGGAAACTTCATCAAATGAACGGACTGTACGGTACAGAAAAGGACGCTCCTCATTCGTCTGCTCCAGAAAATCCTTCTCCATCAGGATCCTGACCAAAGTTGCTACAGTGGTATAAGCTAAATCGCGTCCCTTCTTTTGCAGGGCGTCACGCACATCAGAGACGGTTAATTCCGTCTCGGTTTCTGACTGATTCCGATCCCAGAAAACATGCATGAGCTCTAATTCGCGTTCAGTTAGTTCTTTCGCTTTTGGTCTGGCCATAGGGCATCCTTGACTGATTTCTGATTGGTACAACAATATTTGGTTTATTAGATTTGGTTTTATAGTATTCGAAAATCTGCAACTTGTCAAACATAATTTTTATGAATTGTGTGGGTTATCACAGAAACTGAACCCAAGACCGCAGAAACTCAGCCTGCTAGAATCTTACAAATTGCGGCAACGAGTTTAATTCAACGACGGAAAAGAGTTTAAAAATCTTAAATTCAGAACCTATCCTTTAAGGTTACCAGTTATGATTTTAAGTCGTCACCATTCGTAATTTTTCATGGTTAAAAATAGAAACTACAAACACTTTGTTTGAGATATACGATACTTTCGCTTGGGATCGTTTAGAGGCTATTGATACTACTTCACTCTAATTTTAGATATATTTGCAAACCGGTCACAGTGTAGTATCGCGTTTTCTATCTCATCTGAACCTGTTGTGATATCGACGCGATGCTCGACCCCATTAACATCTTCGTACGTTAAATACTGACAAATAAGTACTAATCTGGATATTTTTTCAACCACTAATTCCTCTATTTCTTGTTCGGTATATTTTTTTTCAGAATCCCTTTTTCTAACAAGCACTGTTCCACTCTCATTACTTACATACCCTCTTACTTTAATATCTCTATTCTCGGAACATAATCGCTTAAAAAGAGTTTTATGTTTGTCTAGTTGTGCGAGATAGCTTCCATCATCGCCTGTACGTTCTTTATGATCTTCAGGGCCATAGTAAAATGTTTGAAATCTTACTTCCAGCTTTTCATTTTTTTCTTGATTTGAGAATAGAGAAATTACTTCAGCAGGTTGAATCGCTCTCGAAGTTTCATTTGGTGCGAGGCTATAGTAATACTCATGAGGTTTGAATTTTACAGAAACAGATTGCCCAGTATTTTCTCCGATTTGTTCAACCAAGTATTCAAATTTTTCTTCTTGATAATTAATTTCATTAACTTCATAGTGTTTCGGTAACAGATCCATCAAGTCTGGCGAGTAATATGTAAATCCTCCGACTGTCAACATAATTAATGCAAAATATCGCAATGCATCAGTGAGTTGACTTCCACCTAAAGCAAATTGACGAATTTTCATTTTATCTTTTCAACTAAGAATGTAGACCGATGTACTTTTTTACTGGTGACTAAAATGTGTTCAGAATACTAATATATCCTGCACCAATCTTACAACTAGCAAACCCACTTAGATGAGTAGTGACATCATTTAGAATAAGCCTACATTCGACTGACTTATGGAATTCGTCTAGCCTGACGAAAAGATTATTGTTTTGCCATTTCATGCAAGAGCGACATACCTCGTCTTGCACTTAGAATCGTAAATGCATTGATTTGCTTAGCTGCAAATTCAGAAGCACGTGAGCGAGAATATCACTGTTTTGATCAACTCTCCTTCATCGCTCCAGACTTGTGAGTGCATCATATTCTACTTTGAAAATGATCGTTGATGCAAAATCCGTTGCGTTACTACCACGAACTGCACGAAAGTTAAATACAAGCCGAAATGCTTTTCGTAGTTTAAAAACAAAAAGTACTGACGCTTAGCTTGAAAGATTCAATGCTTCTTCTTCACATGATTCATCTTCCGCAGGCGTGAATTCCAGTTGAACTAGCTCACGATCCCCTACAGTATAATGTGGGGCCGGTATATTATCAGTCGAGTAGTCTTGAATTGCTTTGTTGGAATCTTTCGCTCCAAATAACGTAAGCGAAACTACTTTCAAAAAGCCATTCCATGAGGAAAAGGTTTGATCCACTGCCGTAGGTTCATGTCCACAATGCACCATACAATCACGGCACTTCGAGTTCCCACTTTTGCGACCATACTGCTCCCACCGAGTTGAACTCATCAACTCTTCAAAGGTATCTGCATAGCCTTCCTCCAACAGATAGCAGGGTTTTTGCCAACCAAAAATGTTATAGGTCGGATTACCCCACGGCGTACATTCTAACTCCCAATTCCCTTTTAAGAACTCCAAAAATAATGGCGAATGATTAAATTTCCACTGTTTTTTCGGAACTGCCAGAATCTCTCGAAATTTTTGAATCGTCTGATTACGTTTTAAGAAATGCTCCTGGTCAGGCGCTTTCTCATATTGGTACCCGGGAGAGAGCATCATGCTTTCAATCCCTAATTCTGCTAACTCATCAAACATTTGTCGTACACGCTCTGGATCTGCATTATCGAAGAGCGTCGAGTTAGTCGTCACACGGTGCCCTGCTTTAACGGCAGCTTTGATGGCACTGATCGCTTTATCGTAGATGCCATCTCGACAAACAGCAGCATCGTGGTCTTCTCGAATCCCATCCAGATGAATCGAAAACGTAAGATACTTCGAAGGCGGATAGTTCGCTAAATGTTTTTCGAGTAAGATTGCGTTTGTACAAAGATAAACGAATTTTTTTCTCTCAATGAGCCCAGCAACTATTTCTGGCATTTGAGGATGTAATAATGGCTCGCCACCAGGAATTGAGACAATCGGAGCACCACATTCGTCAACGGCTTGAAAACATTGCTCAGGACTCAAATGCTGCTTCAAAATATGCGAGGGAAATTGAATCTTACCACAACCGGCACAAGCGAGATTGCAACGAAACAGTGGCTCCAGCATCAATACCAACGGATAACGCTTTACACCTTTTATGCGTTGTGTCAAAACATACTTTGCTACGGTCCACATTTGGGAAAGGGGAACGCCCACGATCGCCTCCATCTTGCGAAAACATCCAAATCCATTCAGAATAGGAGAGTCATAGCACTTTTACGAAACCATGTCACCCCCAATATTTCACGTATGTCTCAATAAGATATAGAGTTAAAGAAGGTCCTAAAACAAAGACTATGAGAATTGCCAAACTTTCGGCATATCAGGTACGAATCCCATTACGTCGAAAAATCAAGCACGCATCATTCAGTCGCTCGGAATCGGACTCGATTATCATTCGCTGCCAATTAGAAGATGGGACGGTCGGCTGGGGTGAGTCTGTTCCACGCGAATATGTAACGGGAGAGACTGTCGATTCTGTTTTTTCTCACTATGAAAACACCGATTTTCATTCATTATTGGGTGATGATTGGAATTCATCGGATGAATTGGTCGAGATCTGCCAGCAGATCACATTACCGAAGTTAGCAGGTGCCGATCCTGAATACACAAGAAGAGGCTGCTTTGGAAACGCTGCACGTTGTGCTCTGGAAATCAGTCTGATTGATGCAGCGACTCGAGCAAGTGGCGAATCCTTTTCGTCAATTTTCAAACATCTGCAACAGCGTCAAAACCTGTTTCAATCCGATCAGCCTGTTCGTTATAGTGCTGTGCTCACTTCCATGCGGCCTGCGAAACAATATTTACTATCAATCATGTATCGTTTCACTGGATTCAAACATTGCAAAGTGAAAGTAGGAATTCCAGAGATTGATGATCGAACGTTATTGAAACACTGTCGATTATTTCTTGGCAGCAAGATGGATTTGCGAGTCGATGCAAATGAAGCATGGACCAGAGCAATACTCGAACAAAAAGCCAAAGACTTCACATCATTTCAGATTAGCTCTCTAGAGCAACCTGTACCACATTGTGAAATCTCATCTCTGAAAAATATCGTAAATGAGATCTCGATCCCAGTCATGCTCGATGAGTCATTATGTAGCATGTCTGATGCAGAAACGGCTATTTCGAATGGCTATTGTGATTCTTTTAATCTCCGTATCTCAAAGCTGGGAGGCATCATTCCGACTCTGGATATAGCACATCTGGCTCAGCAGTCAGGACGGCAATATCAACTCGGGTGTCAGGTTGGTGAAACGGGAATTCTTTCGGCAGTTGGTCGACATTTCGCATCAGCCGTCAAAGGAATTACGTTTTTGGAGGGGAGCTATGATCGTTATCTATTAGCCGAAAACGTGATTAATGAAGATATTTCGTTTAAATGGGGAGGGTTTGCTCCCCCATTAACAGGCCCCGGACTGGGCATCACGGTCAACGAAGATCGGCTCAAGAAACTCACGTGTCGAGAACAGCATTGGAAGTTCAGTTAACGATCCAACTAAGGAATCAGGAACACCAGACCTGTGACAGTCAGACTCTCAAATAATGCTCCACGGGGACTGAAAGGAAGTTTTTCAACCTGATATGGAGGACAGTCTCCTGGACGAGCATAACCCAGAGGATATCTGCGTTCGTGTATGGGATAGGCACCGATCATATAAGGTAGAGCAGGAATTCGTCCAAAGAAGCGACCTGCTGAAATAAATGGCTGAAGTGCGCCGTAATTATATCCATATCTTTCTAGATAAGGCTCTTCAAAATAAAGCGGATTATAAACAAGCCCGGGTGCTTCCCACTCTTTTGTTGTGACCGCCCAATTTCGTGATTCTCCCATCACAACTTGACGCGCTGGAATCTTATCTAAATGTTCTGCAGCGGTATTTTGGGGCAAGTCTCCTGCCGGTTGTTTTATATTGGTCGTTAATTGAGAAAGTGGTGTCAGACCAAGCTCAACCAGTTGAGGCGATTTCGATTTCGGTAACTCTGTCTTTTTTTCTTCGGTCTCATATTTGATGTTTGTATTAAAAGTCACTTCGCTTTCACTGAGGATTTCGGGCGTCTCAGTCGGCTTGAGATCAGATAGTACAGGCTTCTGCGCTACAAGCGGAATTTCCAGTTCCATTTGAGATTCAGTTTGCGGATTGAATTCCCGTTCCGCTAATTCGATGGAATGAAAATCTTCAAACTCATCAAATTCAAGAATGGGCTCCGTTTTTTCTGAAACGTTCTGATGTCTTTGACGATTTTCTGCTTGTTTATTGAAGCCGGTAACCCTGAAATGGTCAGCTTTTGCGACATCAGACGTCTTATTTTTATGGGATTGATTTCTCAGACTGGCAGATTTGGAAATGGCTTCGATTTTGCGTTGATCTAGTTCGGGAGGGATAGAAAAATGCGCACCTTGTTTTACAGAACAACCACTTATGAAAAGGCAGCTCAGGTATGTAACGACCCATAAATGAATTGTCAGCCACCTCATCAATTTAGGTGCTCCGGTAATTTATTTTAGCTTTATAGCTGGAATCGAATGTATATGAGTACTCACTGTCCTTTATCGGCACAGTTCTACTCTGCGGGATATTTATGACACTCTAAGCAGTAAGGTCTTTGTATCATTCCCATCTATCCTCGACAAACCTGATGGATATCACACAGAACCGAAAGTATACATAACGTCACTTTTTAATAAAAATCATTGTGTTTACGAGTTATTCTCACTTTAAAAATGAATAGACAATGGTCAAAGCTCTCAATTTATCGTTAATAGAGCGTATACCAGTTAAGAAATAGGAGTTCGTGATAAAGAATATCAATCTAATTGATTAGACCGAGTGTGACGTTTGTGTAACCATGAGCTTTACATTTTTTGTAGATGGTTAAGCTGCGTTAATAATGATTGACATACCTTTTAGTGAGTAAAGATAATGGGGGGCGAGAAAGATATCAAAACCTTAAGCATATCCTTTAGTACACTTCTGGGTAACGATCAGCCAGCGCAGAAGACCTTCAGGCCAGCTTGAACTTAGATTTCTCCTTTTCTCAATCTCCTCCAAAGCTTTGCTACAAAAAGTAGTTACAAGTTTTGTGCTGTCAAAAGATAAAGCTTTCAAAGAACTCGAAGGAGAGTCTCAGAGTGGGATTATTAAAGTGGCTAAACCGATACCTCAGCAAGACCGAGGTAACACCCAATTTACGATTTGATAGCTTTCGAGAAGACAGCAATGCGAACTTGGAATTGATTCGCCTGGAAGATCGAATCGTGCTCAGTGTGAGTGCAGGTGTCACTGGCGACGTACTCGAATTGAATCTGGATACAGCCAATGATGAAGCGACGGTTTCGGTAGTCGACAGTGGGGCAACGATTCAAGTTGACGATGGACTTGGACTCCCTGACAGTATTTTGCAATTTGATGCGAGTCAGATTTCTTCAATCCTCGTGACTGGAACAGATTCATCACAAATCGTCAATTTCCTTGGTCAGGAAGATTTGGTTCTCTCTGGAACAGTTGACACTACCAGTTTTACTGGTGATGTGAATATCGGTATCGAACTTCTTGTCGGTCCTGGTGAATCCCCACAGTTCAACTCAGCCTCCACGGTAACCTATTTGGGACAGTTTGACCTCTCGGTTGACCAGCTCAATGTCATTCTGCCGAACGTATTAAATGCCGATGACGCGTTTGTTATTCAGATCAATGGTCCCAACCTGGAAATTCTTGATCCTGATCTTGCTAATCCCCTGCTCTTTTCCACTCCTGCAGGCTCTTTGAGTTCGATCAATGTCTTTGGAACTGATTTAGAAACTGATTTTCTAACTCTTGATTATAGCTCATCAGGTTTAACTGATATCACCATCTCTTTTGATGGTGGAACAGGCGGAAACGATGCGCTCGAATTTTCTAATGGTGTATTCGATACAATCACCCATAATCTGACAGGACCAGGCGCAGGATCGGTTGATTTCAGTGGGAATGGAATCACGGAAATCACTTATTCTAGCTTAGAACCGGTATTTGGTGGAACCAGCACCGCAAACGATATTGTAATCAATCTACCCAATGCCACACTGGATGCCGTTCTGGAAAATTCATTAGTTTCGGGTGAAATGCAAATCCGCAGCCTGAGTGCGGCTTTCGAATTCACCACCTTTGCTTCGCCCACAGATTCGCTCACAATCAATACAGCCGGTGGTAGCTCCGTCGTAACCTTGAATTCGTTTGATACCACCTTTGCTCCCAATGAATTGATCATATCGGGACAGTCAGGTGATACCTACCAATTGACTGGTAGTGACCTGCTGGCTGATACAGTAACGCTGACGCTTTCAGGTGGAGCAACTCTAGACTTGGGCGCGTTCGACGAAACTGTTGATGGTTTTGTGCTGGAAGAAGGAACCATCATCGCCACCAGCGGCATCCTGTCTGCCCAATCCGATCTGGATCTTCGGTCTGGAACAGTCCAGGCACAATTGAATGGAACGAATCTCATCAAAAATAGTATGGGTACCGTCGTTCTCTCTGGAACAAGTTCTGCTACAGGTTCCACAAGCGTACAAGGTGGTTTACTCAGAATCGAAGGATCGTTAACTACTTCGGAAGTCATTGTTTCAACGGGTGCAGTGCTGGGAGGAAATGGCACGGTAGACGCGCCCGTCACCGTCAACAACGGTGGTGTATTGACTCCCGGTTCCAGCCCCGGAATCATCAGTACTGGAGATTTAACACTCAGTGCTGGATCCACTTTAGACATTGAAATCGATGGCACAACGGCAGGAACAGACTATGATCAAATTCAGGTGACCGGCACCGTCGATCTCACAGGAGCAACACTTAACCTCATCAGTGCGTTTACCGCAGCAGCGGGGAATGAATTCCTGTTGATTGAGAATGACGGCGCTGATGCCATCACAGGAACCTTTGCTGGGCTGGCGGAAGGAACTCTGCTTTCCTTCAATGGAAACCAGGTTTACATCACCTATCAAGGAGGTGATGGCAATGATGTTGCCCTGACCGTGAATACTCCGCCTGTTGTCAACAATCAATTGTTTGACATTGATGAAAACACGAGCAACTCAACATCTTTGGGAACCATCGTTTCCACTGATCCGGATGTACCTCCCGACAGTCTGGAATTCAGCGTTACTGGAGGTACAGGCCAGACAGCATTTAACGTCAGTACGTCCGGTGAAATCACTGTTGCTGACGAGAGTCAACTCGACTTCGAAACCACGACCTCCTTTGATCTTGAAATCCTGGTCACCGACAGTGCTGGAGCAACCGATACCGCAACGATTACGATCGATCTCAACCCACTGAATGATAATGCTCCTGTAGTTGCTAATCAGATACGCAGTGTCGATGAAAACGCGATCAACGGCACCAACGTGGGAGCTGTCATCGTTGCCACGGACGATGATCTCCCGGGAGACACATTGACGTTTAGTGAAACCGGAGGCACGGGTGCTACGGCATTTGACATCACCTCAGATGGACAGATCATCGTTGCCGACCAGAGCCTGCTCGATTTCGAGACCAATCCCACGTTCACTCTCGACATCCTGGTCGACGACAATGCCGGTTTAACAACCCCTGCTACAATTACGATCGACCTTAATCCATTGAACGATAATGCTCCTGTTGTCGCCAATCAGATACGCAGTGTCGATGAAAATGCCATCAATGGCACCAACGTGGGAGCTGTCATCGTTGCCACGGACGATGATCTCCCGGGAGACACATTGACGTTTAGCGAAACCGGAGGTACGGGTGCTGCGGCATTTGACATTACCTCAGATGGACAGATCGTCGTTGCCGACCAGAGCTTACTCGATTTCGAAACCAATCCTACGTTCACTCTTGATATACTCGTTGACGACAACGCTGGTTTAACAACCCCTGCTACAATTACGATCGACCTTAATCCATTGAACGATAATGCTCCCGTTGTCGCCAATCAGATACGCAGTGTCGATGAAAATGCCATCAACGGGACGAATGTGGGAGCTGTCATCGTTGCCACTGACGATGATCTCCCGGGAGACACATTGACGTTTAGTGAAACCGGAGGCACGGGTGCTGCGGCATTTGACATTACCTCAGATGGACAGATCGTCGTTGCCGACCAGAGCTTACTCGATTTCGAGACCAATCCCACGTTCACTCTCGACATCCTGGTCGACGACAACGCCGGTCTAACTACCCCTGCCACGATTACGATCAATCTGAACGACCTCGTTGAAACTCTGGTCGTTGATTCTGCTGACTGGTCTGTTAACGATATCACTCTTGTAAGGGATGGCAGTCAACTGCGTGTTCTGGAAACGGGTACACTCAACGAAATCGTCCCTTCACACAATTTCACCAACGTTTCCAGTGTAGTCATTATCGGAAATGGACTCGACAATACGGTTCGACTCGATGCAAGCGGAGGTCACATCATTCCTGTAGGGGGAATCAGTTTTGATGGTAGTATCGGATCCGACACACTAGTGGCTTCAAAGCAGGTGAATGACTGGGATATTGATGGAGTCAACACCGGTAGCCTGTTGTCTGACTCAGTCACATTTATGAGTGTGGAAAATTTAACCGGCAATGACGATTCAGATACTTTCGTGATGCGGGCGGGAGGCCAAATTGATGGAACCATCAATGGTGGAGCTGGCATAGATCACATCGACCTGTCGAACGAAACAACAGATCTTTCAGTTATCTTAACGAGTCTGGGAAGTACAGATGGTTTTGATGGCAACGAATCGGCAACATCCACCACGTTCCAGAATATCGATCAAATCACCGGCAGCACCGGCACCAACTCTCTGACTGGAATCGACAGTGCTGCCAACTGGACGATCAACGGAACCAACTCCTATCAAAGCACCAACACACTCGAATTCAGTAACTTTATCAATCTCATAGGGGGTAGTGATTCCGACAGTTTCAATGTCATCCCTGACACCGAAGCGTTTAACATTGTCGGCGGCGATCCCACCAGCAATCCGCTCGGCGATCAACTCAATGTAGATACTTCTGCTGCTGGTACTGCTCTGGTTACCTCCAATAGTGATGGTTCTGGTTCCGTATCTGGCACGTTTCCCACAATTACTTATATTGAGATTGAAGACTTCGCGATTTCGGGAATCGTAGACGTTCAAATTGATGGAACAACAAACAACGATACAATTGAAATCCTGGTCGTCGGAACAGACATTGAATACCGCCTTGGTGGAATACTGATTGGCACCAGTTCTTTAACTCAAACGAACAGCATCACAGTCAATGCCGGCGACGGAGATGACAGTCTGACTGTAGATAGTGCCCTGGCAGCACAAGGCATTACCGTTGACTACGATGGTGAAGGCCAAACCTCTACAAATCCGGGAGATGTCCTGAATTTGCTGGGAACGGCGACCTCGGTGGAATACTTCTTCGCCGATATCACATCTGGCAGTATCCGCATTGATGGCGCATTGACGGACTTCATTACTTACACTGGCCTGGAGCCAATCACATCAACCATTAATGCTGCGAACGTCACACTGAATTACAGTGATGTCACTGAAACGATTACCATTTCCGATGCAGGCGGTAGTCAAACTACTGTGACTTCCACGGCCGGAGAAATGCTGACCTTTTCTGACCCCACGAATTCACTGACAATCAACACTGGTGATGGCGATGACATTATTGACATCAACTCGTTAACCGCTAGTTTCACGGCGTCACTCATCATCAACGGCAATGATGGCGCGGACACGCTCAATGCGAATGCCAGCGTGTCACTCGATACCGGCAATCATATTGAATTCAACGTTGAAACGATTAATGTGGCCAATGGTATCGCACTCACAGCAGCCGGAATTGCCTTTAACGCAAACGAAGTCAATCTGGATGGCGACCTCGTTTCCACGAACGTTTCCGGCGATGCTACAACTGTCAATGTATTGGGATCGACCGGAGGCGCCGACATGCAAGACGCCGTCGATGTAGCAGGCAATGGTGGAACCATTAATGTTGCTTCGGGCGTTTATATAACAGCTGACACACTCGATATTGACGAATCGGTCTCGATTTTGGGCGCAGGCAGTGATGTCGTTGAAATTCGAAAAGCGGGTGACCCTACAAATAATTTTGACGTTGCCGTCAACATCACAGCAGATAATGTCACGATCTCAGGGGCTCAGCTTGGTTGGGAAACGCATACGTCAGCGACTGACTACCAAGGTTATGTCGTTCTCACAACGGCCGATAATACCACACTCAACAGCCTGTTATTTGGGGACAACTACCGAAGCGCCGTCGTATTTGTAGGCGCTGATAATCTGGAAGTCTCCGATTCCATTTTCGAAGGAAAATTCGGACGTGCGGCGATTCGTGATGGAAGCGGTGGCAGCGGCGAGAACTTCCTGATCACGCGCAATGAATTTCGGGCAGACCATTTCCGTTGGGGACCGATTGCTATTGGGCCTCAGGGAACGTTTGGTAATCCTAATAACTTTGCTTTCAGTGGTGTGATCTCATTTAATTACTTCGGCAACGGCCTCGAAGCTGGTGCTTTCCAGGAAGCGGGCGATCAAAACTATACTGTCACCATCACCAATGGTGGTATGACCGCTGACGGAATTGACATTATCCATAACACCTTTGACTGGCAGGACTCCGCGACGACAAACGCCAACGGCATTTTCGCACAACCGGGTGGAATTTTCTTTGATCCTTCCCTCTCCGTCCCCGTGGGAACGGTCAATATTACGGATAACATTTTCAACGGATTCACATATTTGGGACCACAACCCACTACCGAGCCTTTATGGAATCCCACCGGTGGTGTCTTCGGCGGTGCATTGGAATTTGATGGCGTTGATGACTTTGGACTGTTCCAGGACGCTGCCTTCGATGTTGGGGAATCGGGAACACTCAGTTTCTGGGTGAATATGGATGACCAGGGGCGCCGCAATCAGTTCTTTGAAGGCTTAAATAGTGCTGGCTTTGAATTCCAGTTTCGTACCAACAGTGGTGGGCAGTTCTTTGGTAGCCCCGGCCGTGCTGGCAATGGTGGCAGTAATTTTGTCATTCAAGACGGTAGCGCTGGTGGTACAGAAGGTGTCTGGCAGAATCTCCAATACACGTGGGACTTCAATGGCGGTGTGAATCCTGAAATGCACATCTACATTGATGGTGTAGAAGTCGGGTACCTCAATACAACTTTCGATTCAGATCTCACTCAGTGGGTCGCAACCGTTAATACGGTGAATGAATTAATTACTGTCGGCCGCGATGCCAGCGGTGACAGATACTTCGATGGACTAATGGATGATGTCGGCTGGTTTGACGAAGCCCTGGATCAAACTGATCGCGACAACATCAGAAATAATGGTGTTGCTGCTCTCGCTGCGGATGCGAGACTCGTCGCTCATTGGGATTTTGATCAGGCATCAGGGGAGATCGCCCTCGATAACAAAAACGGCATTCAGATGCTGATTGCCACCAATGGCATCGTTCCTTTTGGACCTGAATTCCAGACTGCTGCAGGTCAGTTTGGTGGCGCGTTACAATTCGACGGAATCGACGATTTTGCCACGTTCCAGGATGCCAGTTTTGATGTTGGCAGACAAGGCACATTAAACTTCTGGGTCAATATGGACGATACTGGACGCCGCAACCAGTTCTTTGAAGGTCCCGATAATGGCGGCTTGGAGTTTCAGTATCGCTCTAACGGTGGCGGTCAGTTCTTCGGCCGAACACAAGACGGTGCCGACTTCACAATTCAGCAAGGTGGTCAGTCAGGCGTTCAAGGTGTCTGGACCAACGTCCAATACACGTGGGATGCCGACACCGGCGAGATGCATATTTACTTGAATGGTTCTGAAGAGCCGTATCTCTCCTCTTTTGATGAAAATCTGGCTGGATTCGACAGCACACATTTCACCGACACGATCAACGGTCTAATGAATGTCGGTCGTGATCCGGGTGACGGTGGACGTTTCTTTGAAGGACTCATGGATGACATCGGCTGGTTCAATGACGTTTTAGACCAAACAGACCGGGATGCAATCAGATTAAACGGCGTCGCAGACCTCGCGGGAGATTCACGTCTGGTCGCTCACTGGAACCTGGACGATGCCCCCGGCACGACGATTGTTTCCGGAAACAGCGGAACCAACATTGACCTTTATATTCAGGCCGAACCACCTTTACCACCGATTGAAGGCTTTGGAGTCATCGCGCCTCTCAACTCCAACGTCACTTTCAATGCATTTAACGACAACGACCTCGATTCCAATGTGACGTTAGATAACACTAATGTTTTTGGTGACCCTCTATTTGCTTACGAAAGTAATCCACAATTTTTACCAACTGACCCTGATTCCCTTGAAGAGCAATTCACAATCGGCTTTGGCTCTTCAGCTGCCTACACCTCTTCAGAATTTGCCAGTGACACGAACACGACAACACCTCACATTGGCGCGTTTCAAAATCCACCGACCCTCTTTCCCGGAGTCTTTGGCTCTGGCGATATCGTCATTTTCGGTACAGATGAAGATGATCTGCTGGAGCTGACATTCACAAGTGAAAACACAGCCACATTCGTGTTAACGCGAGATGCGGGAGGTCTCAACGAAACCGTTTTAGATCCGGTCATACTGATTGACATTACATCCATCACCTTTAACGGACTGGGCGGTGACGATGTCATGATTATCAATCAACCCGATAATCAGTTTGCTAATCCAACAGGTGGGATACTCTTCAATGGAGGATCTCAGAATAATAATGGTAATGCTCTGGGAACGGTCGGATTAGATGGTGATACACTTGTCATCAATCACAATACGCCTGTTGAAGCCGACTCCGTTTCATATGTCTTCACACCGGATGCTGTACCAGCCGAGGGAGAAGATGGAATCATCACAATCACTGATGCCAGTATGAGCGATGGTTCCACAACGATCACCTTCACGGGACTTGAGCCGATTATTGACCACCTGCTTGTTGCAGACCGTGATTTCGACTTCACCGATGCCACTGAAACGATTTCGCTCTCTGATGACGGTGTTGCCGGGGATAATTACTCTTTCATTGATTCCACACTCAGTGAATCAGTTCTCTTTTTGAATCCGACTAACTCCCTCACTGTTAGAACTGACAGCGTGGGCACACCAGTCGGAGTCGATACCGTTCAGGTTGACAGTCTCGACAGTCTCTTTGATGCCAGCCTGACGATTTTCGCCGGAAGTGATGACCCGGTTACTTTCCAGACAGCAGTCGATCTGGGCACGGGGGATTTATTCGTCACTGCAGAAAGCGTTGACATTCTGGCAGACATCAACGCAGCCTCAACCGACATCAGCTCTTCAGGTGTCACCAGCACAACCTTCAATGGCGGGACTGTCACGACAACGGGTTCTCAGCTTTACAACAACGCCGTCAATTTCGTCACTCATTCCACGCTCACCAGTACCGGTGGAAGCACTATTGAATTCAGTTCAACCGTCGACGGAAGTATCGATTTAAATATCGACACGACAGGTAATACAATTTTCAATGGAGCCATTGGAAGTAACACTGGCCTGACCAGTTTGACCACCAATGTTGGTGGTACCACAAACATCAACGGAGGCAGCGTCAACACTACCGGTAACCAGACCTTTAACGATGCCGTTGTTCTGGGTGCCAACACGATTCTCATCAGCACCGCAACCGAAGATATCACATTCAATTCCACTCTGAATGGGGCGTTCACACTCGACATCAACACGGATGGCAACACCACGTTCAACGACACGGTTGGGAACAATGCCGCGTTAACCAGTCTCACCACCGATGCCAACGGAACCACTAACATCAATGGTGGCAGTATTAATACGACTGGCAATCAAACTTTCAATGATGCGGTTCTGCTGGGAGCCGGTACTGTTCTCACCAGTACGGCAACGGGAAATATTATATTCGAGTCCACACTCAACGGCGCCTTCACACTCGACGTCAATACCAACGGTAACACCACGTTCAATGACACCGTTGGAAATAGCAATGCACTTACCAGTCTCACCACTGATGCCAATGGCACGACGAATATCAATGGTGGCAGCATCAATACCACCGGCAACCAGACGTTTCACGATGCGGTTGTCCTGGGAGCCAACACGATTCTGACCAGTACCGTGGCCGGAGATATCACTTTCAATTCGACACTGAATGGTGCTTTCACACTCGAAATCAATACCGACGGCAACACCACGTTCAACGATACGGTTGGGAACAGTGCCGCGTTAACCAGTCTCACGACTGACGTGAACGGAACGACCAATATCAATGGCGGGAGTATCAATACGACAGGCAATCAAATCTTTAATGATGCGGTTGTCCTGGGAGCCAACACGATTCTGACCAGTTCCGTGGCCGGAGATATCACTTTCAATTCGACACTGAATGGTGCCTTCACACTCGACATCAATACCGATGGGAACACCACCTTCAACGACACGGTCGGAAACAATGCTGCATTAACCAATCTCACCACCAACGCCAACGGCACCACCAACATCAACGGCGGTAGCGTGAACACGACCGGCAATCAAATCTTTAACGATGCGGTTCTGCTGGGAGCCAACACCGTTCTCACCAGTACCGCCACGGGAGACATTACATTCGAGTCCACACTCAATGGCGCCTTCACACTCGGCATCAACACGGATGGCAACACCACCTTCAACGACACGGTCGGGAACAATGCTGAGTTAGCCAGCCTCACGACCAACGTGAACGGAACGACAAACATCAATGGCGGCAGTGTCAATACGACTGGCAACCAGGTCTTTAACGATGCCGTTGTCCTGGGTGCCAACACAATTCTGACCAGTACCGCGGCCGGAGACATCATGTTCAATTCGACGCTGAATGGGGCCTTTTCACTCGATATCAATACGGATGGTAACACCACCTTCAACGACACCGTTGGCAACAGTGCTGCGTTAACCAGTCTTACGACCAACGTGAACGGAACGACGAATATCAATGGTGGGAGTGTGAATACGACCGACAATCAAATCTTTAATGATGCGGTTGTCTTAGGCGCCAACACGATTCTCACCAGCACCGCAACCGGAGACATCATATTCAATTCGACGCTGAATGGGGCCTTTTCACTCGATATCAATACGGATGGTAACACCACCTTCAACGACACCGTTGGCAACAGTGCTGCGTTAACCAGTCTTACGACCAACGTGAACGGAACGACGAATATCAATGGCGGGAGTGTGAATACGACCGACAATCAAATCTTTAATGATGCCGTTGTCCTGGGAGCCAACACGATTCTGACCAGTACGTCAACGGGAAACATTATATTCGAGTCCACACTGAATGGAGCATTCACACTCGGCATCAATACCGATGGGAACACCACCTTCAACGACACGGTCGGAAACAATGCTGCATTAACCAATCTCATCACCAACGCCAATGGCACCACCAACATCAACGGCGGCAGCGTGAATACGACCGGCAATCAAATCTTTAATGATGCGGTTGTGCTGGGAGCCAACACGGTCCTCACCAGTACCGCAACCGGCGATATCACATTCAACTCGACGCTGAATGGGGCGTTCACTCTCGACGTCAATACCGACGGCAACACGACCTTCAACGACATAGTCGGCAACAGTGCCGCGTTAACCAGCCTCACGACTGATGCCAATGGAACGACGAATATCAACGGGGGCAGTGTCAACACAACCGGCAACCAAGTCTTTAATGATGCGGTTCTGCTGGGTGCCAATACGATTCTCACCAGTACCGCAACTGGAGACATTACATTCAATTCAACGCTGAATGGCGCCTTCACTCTCGACATCAATACCGACGGTAACACCACCTTCAACGACACGGTTGGCAACAGTGCCGCGTTAACCAGCCTCACGACTGATGCCAATGGAACGACGAATATCAATGGTGGGAGTATCAATTCGACCGGCAATCAAATCTTTAATGATGCGGTTGTCCTGGGAGCCAACACCGTGCTCACCAGTACCGCCACTGGAGACATTACATTCAATTCGACGCTGAATGGGGCCTTCACACTCGACGTCAATACCGACGGTAACACCACCTTCAATGACACGGTCGGGAACAGTGCCGCGTTAACCAGCCTCACGACCAACGTGAACGGAACGACCAATTTCAACGGGGGCAGTGTCAACACAACCGGCAATCAAACTTTCAATGATGCGGTTCTGCTAGGAGCCAACACGGTCCTCACCAGCACCGCAACCGGAAACATCATATTCAATTCGACGCTGAATGGGACCTTTACACTCGACATCAATACCGACGGTAACACCACCTTCAATGACACAGTCGGGAACAGTGCCGCGTTAACCAGCCTCACGACCAACGTGAACGGAACGACGAATATCAACGGCGGCAGTATTATCACAACTGGCGCGCAAACCTATCATGATGACGTCTTACTGGGAATGTCTACGAACTTTACTTCGACGACCACCGGTGACATCACATTTAATTCCTCGGTGACTGGGGGAATCGGGATTTCCGTCGATATCAGTTCGACCGGCGATATCATTCTGAACGATTCTTTCACAACTGATGGCAATGTTACAGCAACTGCTGATTCAGACACATCAGGGACTGGTGACTTTACCATGCAGGTCGGCTCAAACCTGGATGCTGGTTCGGGAATGATTGATATTGATGGTGCCAACGTCGTCACACGCTCATTGACAACGACCAACACTTCCGCCACCTCGATCACAATAGATGCCAACAACGGAAACGTCACGACCAGAGATACTGGTGTCAATTCTCTTGGTGACATCTCAATCAATGCCACCGGCATGGTCACTCTCGAAGACGATGGAGTGAATACTGGTGAGGGAGGTGGTGTCACAATCCAGGCACAAGGTGATATCACCTCTACTGGTGCAGGTATCGATACAACCGTCGGCACATTTTCAGGAGGCTCTATTGCAGTCACTTCCAATGCGGGAATGGTCGATTTCTCAAACGGCACAGTTCTGACGGGGAATGGTGGCATCATTGACATTGATGCCAGCACCGGTTTCACAGCGCTAAATAGCAGCTTTACTACCACAGCTGGAACAGGTGGTGGTAGTGTTGACGTCAATGTTTCTGCCGGTAATATTTCGATTACCAATGGTGGGATCACCGTTAATGGTTCTGGTACCATTTTGCTGGGTGCTCAGGGAGCAACAGCCGATATTCTTATCGCATCAGAACTGTCCAGCGTGGACGGAAACATCTCTGTTCTGGCAGATAATGATATCACTCTCAGCTCGAACGCAAGAATTGTCAGTCAGGCGAGTGGCTCGATCACCTTGACGGCCGACAATGATGGCTCTAATGCGGGTAGTATTACTATGGATTCCGGTAGTACCGTGGAATCTCAGGGAGGCCTGGTTCAGCTCTCGGCCTACGATAATATCGCTGTCTCTGTGATTACTACCACAGGTGGTCGCGTTGATATCACTTCAACCAATGGGAATATCACAGACAATGATGGCACGACCGCCAAAAATGTTACCGCCAATCAACTGGTCCTGAACTCCAATACGGGCATTGGTCAATTAGCAGATGCGATTGACACGGCTATTTCGTTTCTGGAAGCAGATGCTGGTACAGGCGGCCTTTTCCTGGATAACATGGGCAACTTGACTATCGGTAACATTTCGGCACAGGTTGGGTTAGACGCCGATTCAGATATTCTGGTCAATGTCATGGGCACACTCGACATTACCGAAAATGTTCAATCCACCACAGGCTCCGTTGAATTGAACGCCACAGATACACTTACAGTTGACGTCGCAACTACCATAGCCACGTTTGGAACCGGGGCATTGTTACTCACCTCCACACGCAACATTAAACTCAACAGTGGTAGTAACCTGAGAACTGTCAACGGCGGGATCACATTACTGGCCAATGATGGGGGAGTCACTGCCGGTGATTTCAGTGGTATAGAAGCAGAAAATGCCACAATTCAAACGACCGGCGAGGGAAATATTTTACTCACCGGATTTGGTGGAGTTGGTGCTCTGACAAGTGACCATTATGGCGTTCATCTACATTCAGGAACGTCTGTAACGTCAACCGATACAGGTGCCTTAGCCGGAACGATTACTATCAACGGGACGGGCGGTACAGGAATTGACAACAACAGAGGCGTGTTCATTGAAGGGGCATCGACCAACATAACCAGTGTCGACGGAAATATTCAGATTGTTGCCAACAGCAGCAATGGCGATGGGTTTCTGCTAGCCGATCAGGCAGCAGTTGTTTCCACCGGTACGGGTGCTAACGCAGCGACCATTACCATTAATGGTACCACGACCTCTGATAATGCTGGTGTGACGCTTACCAGTAATGTGCAATCTTTGGATGGGGACATCGCAATTACAGGTAGTTCAACTGGTGGAGGAACTGCCTCGGAAGGTGTATTAATCCAAACGGTTGCGGGCCAGGTCAATTCCACCAATGGCAATATTACCATCGACGGAACATCGAATGGTGATGATGGAATTGAAATCTCAAACAGTTCCAGCATTTCCATTACTGGTACGGGGAACCTTCATTTACTGGGTGAATCAACGGGAACAGGCAGCGGTATTGAATTTAACGCAGCTGTGAACAGTAATTCGGGAACGGTTACCTTTACTTCTGAAGACGATGTGATCCTAGGCAGTGTGGCGCTGATTGATTCGACATCCGGTACTGTGACTGTCACGGCCGACAATGCCGCTGGTAATAATGGCAACCCCATTTCCATGGCCAATGGTACTCTGATCGATGCCGGCTCGGGAGACATTAACCTCACCACAGATGGCAACATTCTTTTGGGAGGTCTGCTGACTACCGGTACGGTGAACGCGGAATCATTGTCAGCAGCCATCATTGATAACGGTGACACCCACACAGATATCATCGCATCCACGGCCGTGTTGAACGCAGTCACTGGTATTGGTGATGGCAATCCACTGGAAACGTCAATCGGTATACTCTCTGCAACAGTGTCGGACATTGGTGGTCTCTTTATCGACAACAGCATTGCAGTCGAACTGCTGGACGTTTCGACTTTCGATGGAGAAATCGTAGTCAATGCGACAGACACAATTACCGCTACATCTGTGGTTTCCAATAATAATTCGGGCAGTGACAGTCACGATATCTCACTCACAGCCACAGGTACCAACAGTGATATCCTGGTGACAACAATTACCGCCATTGGTAATGCAGATGTTACCCTGACAGCCGATGACGGCATTCTCGACACCAACGGTGCCGATACAAACCGGATTACAGCCGATAATTTGATGATGACCTCCACCAGTGCTGGCGGTACACAAGATGGGATTGACGTCGACACGTCTGTGAATAGTGTCACCGCTGCTGTTAATACTAATGCCGGTGGCATCCGCATTGATGAAGTTGATGACATTATCTTAACGCAGCTTACAACAGCCGATGGCCCCATCACCGTCAATGCGGGAGGCACGATCCAAGTATTAAACGTAGTCTCTGAAAACAATTCCGCTTCCGATACGAACAACGGTATCATGCTCACTGCAACGGGAGCAACAAGTGATATCATCATCACAACATTGACTGCTCAGAATACGGCAGACATCACACTCAATTCAGACCGTGACATTCTTGACTCTGACAGTTCTGACCTCAACATTACATCAGGCGATCAATTGACAGCGGTTGCCGGTCGCAATATTGGTGGAATCACAAGTATCTTTACAGAAACGGATTTTGATCCGCTGCAAACCTCAGTAGATCATCTCGATTTGACCAGTGGCAATATTATTGCCATTCACAATACAGGTACAACACCTGAATTAATCAATCTGGATGCTGGCACAGGCACTGCCGGAACGACTTTTATCAGAGCAACCGGCGGCGCCTTGGACGCTTCTTTAACAACAGGCATCAGCAATACACAGGATCATATCGGCTTTGTGTCTGACACTTCCATCACAGTACCAACCGGATTACAGACCTCGAATCTACGTTTGGACGCTCCTGATATTATCGATGCTGGTGGTGGAAATATTGACATCAATGCGGTCAATGCTATTTTGTTTCACTCCAGTTCGGCAGAAACGGTCGAAATTACCGCTCAACAATTTGATGGCACGGCCACAGGCAGTGATTTCATTATCATCAACGACTCCCCTGCCCTGGAGCTCATTGACCTGGACTCCGATGCGACTGCCCTCACAGGTGGCGCTGACACAAATATCTCACTGACGTCAGCAGGCGGCATCACAGTTACAAATCTGATTCAGGTACTCGGGGCAGGTACTCTGAACCTGGAAACCACAAACACAGACGCCGATTTGGTCCTCAATCAGAACATTCAAAGTGGCACAGGCGGTGTGACGATTTCGACTGCCAATAACATCATCTTCAATGGTGTCACAAATCTGACGAGTACATCAGGCAGTGTGCTGTTGACCGCTGATGCAGATAGTGGTGCTGGTGGCTTATTCGGTGGCATCACGATGGCAGATGGTTCGTTCATCAACGCCGGTGATGGAATCGTCAATCTCACTGCCACTGATGACATTACGATTGGTCATATAGTAACAACCAATGCAACGGACCTTGCGATTCATCTTGAGACAGACGGAAGCCTGATTGACGCTGGTGACAGTACGGGAGAAGACCTGGTCGCGAACGAAGTGGGGGCTCGCGTTACGATCATCGCCGCTTTGGGTGCCGGTAAATTAGCAGACATCAATGGGGAAATTGAAACACAAATCGATCAAGTCAATATTACCAACCAGACGTCGGGTGAAATTCGGCTTATTGAAACAGATGCCGTCATCATACATGACATCCTGCAGACTACCGCTGGTAACATCAGCGTTGTTGCCGGTGGAAACATTCTGCTTTCCGGTTTGATTGAAACGACGACAGGTGACGTGCTGCTTGATACGCAGGGTACAATTATCGACCAAAACGACGGCTTACCAGATCCCTTAAATATCCATGCCGTCAATCTGGACCTGAACGCAATCACGGGAATTGGCGTAGGCGACACACTGGAACTCAGCGTGGATACTTTCTCGGCTGATACAACCAACGGTGACATCCTGCTTCACAACACGGCGACAAATTCTGCTACCGCTTCCAGTATTTCAACAGGTACTGGAAATATTGAGCTGGAACAAATCGGGAATGAATCACTGACGATTGATTTTGCTTCTACCCTCGATGGAAACATTACTATCTCGAATGAGGGTGATGCTCAGACGGACATTCTGACTTTAACTTCAATCACTGCCGGTGGAACGACACCAGAAATCAATATTTCCACCATTGGTTTTGGAAATATCCTGCTGGGCAGTGTCACCGGTCTGGATGGTATGATTTCGGTCATTTCCGCGGGAGAAATCAATGATGCCGTCAATGATCAAGCTGCACCTGAAATCGATCTGAATGCCGATTCCGGCTCCATTACATTACAGGCAATCAATGGCATCGGGAATAACGAACGGATTGAACTTTCAGGTAGAACGCTTTCCATCAATACAACAACAGAGAATATTGATGTATCCAACACATCCTCTCTCTCAACAGGTCCCGTTGGCGTCTCGCGTTTAACCACCGGCAATGGAACAATTGACTATCTGCAAACGGGTGGACAAGACACGACATTCGAGGAAATTACCACTACTGGTTCTGATATAACAATCGAAAACGATGGTTCGATTCTCTTTGAGAATCCGGGCGTGTTGACAGATGTCGTTTCAACGGATGGAGCAGGCACAGTTCAAGTCATTGCGACGGGTGTGAACTCTTCCATCGAGATCAATGATGGATTCCGTACGGCTGGTGGCACCATCGACCTGACCGCGCAAAACAGCCTGACCTTCGGTAGCGAAGGAGATATCAACTCCTCCAATGGAACTATCACATTACTCGCAGATTCGGCGTCACTGGGAGCCGGGGGAGGTGGCATTTCCATGTCCGATGGCACCATCTTCAATGCGGGAACCGGGACTGTTGACCTGCAGGCAGGCGATGATATCGCAATCGGTCAATTGATTACCACAACCTTGACTCGCCTTACCAGTACGGCAGGAGGCGTTGTGGATGCAGGTGACACGGGTGGCAGAGACATCATTGCAGAGGAAGTCGTCCTCCGAACCGCTACCGGCGCTGGCTCAGCAGATCCACTGGAAACAGCCGTTTCGACTCTTGCCGCTTTGAATACTGATACAGGCCATATTCAAATCCACAATGACCTGGGTGGCGCCTTATTAACTATCAGCACAGTTGATGGATTGGCAGGTGTCACAAATTCGGCGAATACACCTGGTGACATTTTCATTTCAAACGCAAGCCCACTCACTGTGAATGCTCCAGTTATAAATAGCTCCGGTGGGAATATTGGCTTGGAATCAACGGGCCCCGGAGACTTAACTTTAAACGCCTCTGTGCGAGCATTTGGCGGTAATGGCAATATTAATGTGAATGCCGATGACGGATTTTTAGCCATCAATGATACAGGAGCTGCTTCGGATCATAGTGTTGCGGGAACCGGAGTCTTTTCTGGTCATGGTACGAGTGGTGTGATCATTGATAATAACACCACTCTGAATTCGGAAACAGGCGCCATTGCAGGAGTCCCTCCTGTGTTAACAAACCTGGGAACTCCTCAAATACTGGCAACAGGAGATGCAACTGTAACAGGAGACTTTGGTCGTTTCACAGAACAAAACTTTTTCATCACCATTGACTGGGGTGATGGCACAGTCGAAACCTTCAATTTTTCTGACCCAGGTTCGTTTGTATTTAATCATACTTACACATTAAATCCCAATGTTCAAAACCCAGCCGCCGATATCCCCATTTTGGTGACCATGCAGGGAGACATGCAGTTTACGTTTACAGATGGTAATGGAAGCCTCGACTTTACCAGTGAAGCAGGTCTTCTGGAAACACCTGGGGAAGGACTGGCAAACATCGCCATCGACACGACCCCTCAGGTTCCTCAACTGCTATTTCCGCAAGCTGAAGTGATTCTAGATTCAACTTCCAATCAGCAAAGTTTATTTATTATCCAGGACACATTGACGATTGAAGGCGCACTTCAGGAAGCCAATAAAAATGCCGAGCGTCTTGTTTTCTTAAGAATTTTGGCGCCGAATGGCAATCTGATTGAAGATGTCCCCCTTCAAGAAACAGATCTTGATAATCTGCCAAAATTATTCAATTCACTGCCTGATGGACGGTACCAAATCTACTTAAAAGAGGCCGGTGAAGAACGTATCCGTCTTCTGATGGACGTAGACATTCGGGGTGGAAAAGCGACAGATGTTACGGAAGATCAACCCAATCAGCCCTCCTCAACTGGTAATCAAAATTCAGCAGAAGCTGACAGTACAACGCAAAATGAGACCATGAAGTCAACCGTTGCTTCTTCTTCAGAAAATGTTCCATTAGACATTTTTGAGGGAGTCACAACTGTCATTAACACAATCTCGGAACGAACCGAGTTCCCAAATACATTTGAGCCTACAGATGCCTATACAACCGAAGCTCTGCAAGAGACTTACGCTCCTGTAGATATTCCAGAACCTAACTCTCACTCAAACAACACACAGACGAATGCCGTAGAAAAAGCATGGAGTAGCTCTGCTCTGCTCTCAGGCTATTTCCACGGGCGTTCGGTTTTCAAAAAACCGACGAAACCGGAAGAATATGAATCTGCGATGGAAAAATATGGCCAACGTTTAATGAGTCGTCACTACAACATTTTCAGAAGAAATTAACAATCCAAGACCTTAAATGATATCATCTTTGGTATAACTTAATCATTGAGAATCGGGTCAAAACAACTTACATTATATCTCAAAGAGACTGTCGTTTTTTCTTACACAAACGAAACGGCAACATGCGGGTAACCTTATGAACGACACTCCGGACAAAAAAGAACAGAATGAGGAATCGCCGGACGAACTGAACACACACAATGCGCAGTCTGAAAGCGAATCACAATCTGATTCAGAGAATTCTGGTGAAGAAAACGACCAGACCATCATCTCGGATCAATGGGCTTCAGAGGAGTTCTCCAGCGCAGGACAGGAAACGGTCGAAGAAGTCGCTTCAGGAGATCAATATCAGACACATGATGAATCGCTTTCAGACTCAGACACTGTGGATGATCTCTCGGCGAATCAGCAAACGGTTGCCGAAATCAATCCATCAGATGATATTTACGCAACGGTCATTGATCCCGAGCTTGCCAATGCCGATGAATCGCACGTAGAAGGAAGTCAACCTAAAGGATCGGAAACAGAAACAGTCAGTGAATTTCCAACAAAGAACACAAATGCTGAGAACGATCAAACACTGGTGCTCGACGAACCAGTAGAAAATTCGGACATCAATGCCACATTAATCGAAGATGGGAATCAACCGCTCGACATCGATGCCACTCTTGTCTCTGATGATGTTCCGCCAGAACTCATGGCAACCATGAATTCTGCCTGGGGACCAGAAATGGCGACTATGGCTGAAGGTCCTGAAATGACCATCAAAGCTCAAGAATTCATTGATGAAGACCTTACCAATCAAACTTCTTTGGTC